>JBKJKE010000212.1:0-26080 GCA_046597605.1 Limisphaerales bacterium
GCGCTCGTTCCAGGGAACGCCCAGATTCTTCCTCTCCGATCGCCTTCGTTCCCCGGTTTGGGGAGGTTTTACTCCTCCGATTACCTTCGTTCGGCGGATTGCCCATCTTTTTGGCCGAAGAATGGGAGCAAGGGGTGTGATTTTTTCCGGGTGAGACAGGCCAGTCGGTGGGGTTTTGCGTAACCGCTGTGCGGTTCGTCGACTAGTCGTGAATTGGTGCGTGCGCGTTGGTGGTTAGCACTCTCTGGCTGGATCGGAGCTGTTTTTCTTCCGTTTTGAAATAAAACACGCACGCACCGGTCTTCAAGAGGATTGAGCAAGGCAGAAATTAGGGTTTTGACACAGCAAAACCCCACCATTGTTAGATGCAATGCCAGCTCTACGCGCTTACTCGGCCTTACGCCCCACTCTATTTTGTGTAGCCACGCTCCTACTATCTCACCCGGAAAAAAGCACACCCCATAAAGAACCCTCCTCCCATTCTCCAATCCGTTCTTGTCTTTTAAAACCTGGAAACTTAGGCGAGATTGAGATGTTCTCAAACGATTCATTGATCTAAAAAATGTCACCGTTGAAACGATCGCGGTCAAAGAAGCTGCCCCCATCCAGTCCCAGGCAGGAGGACGGAATGAGTGACAATTCCAGCGATTCCCTTTCCGAAATTGATGCTTTGCGCGAGAGCCAGGCTTTTCTAAAAAGTCTCATAGAAAACAGCCCGGATTGCATAAAGGTGCTCGATATCGAGGCGCGACTGCTCTCGGTCAATGCAAATGGCCAGAAGCTTCTGGAGATGGAAGATCCGGCGGCACATCTTCAAAAATCCTGGTTGGACTTTTGGCAAGGGAAAGAGAGAGCCCAGGCCGAGGCCGCCGTGGAAGCAGCAAAAGCGGGGGGCATAGGGCGGTTTCAGGCATTTGCGCCGACTTGCAAAAAGAATCCAAGATGGTGGGACATAATCGTTAGCCCGCTCCTGGATAGTCAGGGACTTCCCTACCGCTTGTTGGCCGTCTCACGAGATATTACGGAGCAACGAAAGTCGGAAGACGAACTTCGAAAGTATTCGTTCATTCTCAATCATTCAGGCTGGGCTGTCGCCACGATCGACTCAAACACTGGCCTTATTACCTTCTGCAATGCAGCCTTCGCCGGCATGCACGGCTACTCTGTCGAGGAAACGCGTGGCCTCGAGTTTGCCAAAGTATTTGCGCCGGAGTGGCTCCCCAATTGGCCGGAGCATGGTAAACACCTGCAACTGGGTGGCGATTATATCTATGAATCGCTCCACA
The DNA here is from genome assembly GCA_046597605.1 of Limisphaerales bacterium. Taxonomy (GTDB): domain Bacteria; phylum Verrucomicrobiota; class Verrucomicrobiia; order Limisphaerales; family JACDHS01; genus JACDHS01. The sequence goes on from JBKJKE010000212.1 coordinate 1,287, forward strand.
TTCGCAAAAGTGGTGACGTATTCCCGGTGCGCACCCACGCCACCACGTTTAAGGACGCTGAGGGTCGCGCGATTTTTCGTGCGTCCGTTTTCCAGGACATAACAGGACAGGAACAAGCACAGTCAGCATTGCGTCGAAATGAGGCGCTCAAGACCGCGATTTTGAACTCAGGATTAGACGCCATCATCACCATCGATCACGAAAGGAGGATTCTCGAATTTAACGAAGCGGCAGAAAAAACATTTGGCTACGGCAGGGAGCACGCGTTGGGCAAGCCTATAGAAGATCTAATTGTTCCTCCTTCTCTCCGCGAGGCTCATATTCGCGGTTTCGAGCGTTACATGGCGACCAGCGAAGCTCGTATCCTTGGCCGGAGAATTGAAATTTCGGCGCGACGTTCAGATGGTTCGGAGTTTCCTTGCGAATTGACTGTCACTCGCGTGCCATTCGCGGGGCCTCCTTTGTTCACAGCTTTTGTTCGAGATGTTACTGAACGCAAGCAGACCGAAGCAGCCCTCCGCCAAAGCGAGATACGCTTCCGTGCCGTATTCAATCAACAGTTCCAATTCATGGCTGTGCTGTCACCTGAAGGACGGGTGGTCGAGATAAATGACCTGCCATTAAAAGTGGGCAACGTGTCACGACAGGAGATCGTCGGCCAGCTCTTTTGGGAAACTCCCTGGTGGCGGGAGTTGCCCCTGATGCAAGCTGGCTGGCCGCAGCGACTGGCAGACGCGACGAAGTCGAATGGCCCAGTGATGAGCGAGGATCAATATAGAACCGCTGATGGCTCCGTGCGTACCGCTACTGCCGCGATCACCGCAGCCAAAAGTAATGCAGGTGAAGTCCAATTTTTTATCATTCAAGCAAGTGATATCACCGACCGGCAGATAGCCGCTGAAGCATTGCAGGAAAGTGAAGAGCGGTTCCGCGCAGTTGCGGACAACATTCCCCAGCTCGCGTGGATCACCGCGCCCGACGGGGGTATTATTTGGTACAACAAGCGCTGGTTCGACTATACCGGCACGACGCACGAGCAAATGAAGGGATGGGGCTGGAAAGCCGTGCATCACCCGGATCACATTGAACATGTCGTTGCGGGCTGGTTGGGCGCACTCACAGAAGGGCATTCCTGGGAGGACACGTTTCCCTTGCGGGACAAAGAGGGGAAATTCCGCTGGTTTCTTTCACGTGCATTTCCCATTCGCGACCACGATGGAAATATCACCCGCTGGTTTGGCACAAACACCGACATTACCGACCTGCGCGAGACTCAGAGGAAGCTTGCCGAGCGCGAAGCTGTATTGCGCACCGTCACCAATGAAGCACGGGTCGGACTTGTTATAGTGGATGGAGAGCGACGCTACCTTTTCGCGAATCAAACTTACGTTGAGATCCTGGGCCTGCCGGATGCAGATATCATAGGTAAGAAAGTGCCTGACGTATTGAATCACATTTACGATCAGGTCCGGCCTCATCTTGACCGCGCTTTCGGTGGCGAGCGCGTGACTTACGAATTGCGCGTGCCTACTCATCCCAAAACCGGCAACGAGAAATTTTACGAAGTGGTCTATGAACCTCGGATTGAGGATGTCGTGGAACCCTATGTGGTCGTGGTGATTGTCGATATCACCGAACGAAAAAAAGCTCAGGAAACGCTGGAACGCACCGTGGCAGAACGCACTGCGGCATTGCGTGAAAGCAATGAACATCTGGAAGCATTTACCTATAGCGTCGCGCATGATCTGCGGAGTCCCCTCCGCGCCCAACAAGGCTTTGCCTCCGTTCTGCTGGAAGATTTCGGAGATGCATTGGGAGAAAATGGCCGGGGATATGCCGAACGGATTAAGCGCTCGGCAGGTCGGTTGAACGACTTAGTCAACGACCTGCTCGCCTATTCCCGTATCAGCCGCGAAGAGATGAAATTGGAAAAGATTGATCTTCAAAAAGTTATTTTGACCGTTTGCGATGAGATGGCTTTTCAAATTCGGGACGCACAGGCAACAGTTCACGTCGAGCCATTTCGCATTCGTGCCTGCGGCCACGAACTCACATTCAAAGCGACCGTTACAAACCTGCTGTCTAACGCGCTTAAATTCACGAAGCCGGGTATGCCCCCTGCTATCACCGTACGGGCTGACGAACGTGGGAACGTGGTTCGTTTGTGGGTGGAGGACCAGGGAATTGGGATCGCTCCTGCTTATCACAACCAGATCTTCGGAATTTTCAACCGCCTGCAAAACTCTGGCAATTATCCAGGCACTGGCGTGGGGCTGGCCATCGTTCAGAAAGGGGTGGAACGCATGGGCGGACGTGTTGGCATTGAATCCGAAGAAGGTAAAGGTTGTCGCTTCTGGATTGAGCTCGAAAAAACGGATTAGCACAAAATCCCAATGGAAATCTGACTGGTGGGGGGAAGCAAACTCAGCCTATGAGAACGTGCTTGTTTTTCGGGAAAACTCTCCTAGGGTCCTCATTTGTATTACTACAACTAACTAATCAAATGCACTATATTCCTGCTGGGGCACTTCGATTCGCTAAAAAACTACTAATCACTGTGGCTGCGCTGTCGGCTGGCGTCGGATTAGTCTCAACCAGTTCCGCCAAAATATTCGATGGAGGCGTTGACTCCGAGAATCTAGGTAAGGGCGAATGGATATTCTCCATGACGTCCGCCACGAACCGGCTGGGCGGGAACGTTCCGGGGGTGAACGATATTCCAAGCTTGATGTCATACCAGAAGAACCAGGGGATGACTCACATCATTGTGAAAGCGGGGACTGGTTCAACGAACTATCTTCCGTTCGGATACACCTCGCCCCAGTTCACGAGCAACCTCGTATACCAGGCTCACGTGGTTGGGCTGAAAATCTTTGCCTACACCCGTTCCTATGGTGACGACGTTCCGGGTGAAATCGCGCTGGCGACGAATTGCTATAATCTCGGAGCAGACGGATTTATCATTGATGCTGAAGTGGAGTGGGAAAGTGGTCGGCTGGGGACGAATGGTCCTTCGAGAGCGATGCAATTGGGAGCAGGAATCAAAGCTGTCTTTCCGAACAAGTTCCTCGGCCATTCTCCGCTTCCCTATATCTCTTTGCACAGCTCGTTCCCGTACAAGGAGTTTGGTTATTATTGTGATGCCGTGATGCCGCAGGACTATTGGTACAGCCTGAACAAGACTCCTGCTCAAATGGTCCTGGACATGGAATCTCAATGGCACAACTGGCAAAATTCGCTGTCCGGACAATGGACGAATGCCATCAAACCGATTGCCCCGATCGGGCAGGCGGATGACACTAATATCCCCCCATCGGACATCCTCGCCTTTACGGAAGCTTTGAAGGCTTCTACGAATCCGATCACACCGTCCGGTTATAAAAGCATCAGCTGGTGGAGAGCGGATTTGCACCGATCGAATCATTGGGTGGCAATTGGCGCGTCAACGATCGGCAACCCTCCTGCGATTCCTGATGTGATTGTTGATAATCCGGCGGCGATCGTGGTGGGAACATGGACCACTGCCAGCAGCGCAGCGGACAAGTACGGCGCTGACTATCGGTTTAAAGGGAAGGGGACCGGAACGGCCTGGTTGCAATGGACTCCGACGATCGTCACGCCCGGTTTTTACCAGGTCTATGTGATGTACTCTGCCGGAAGTAATCGGACGACGAATGCTCCCTACACCCTGACCCACAAAAATGGAACAGAGACATTCCTGTTGAATCAGAAAACGTTGGGTGGTTCCTGGAGACCTCTCGGGACATTTGAGTTTAATGCAGGCACCGCTGGAACAATCGTGCTCTCGGACAATTTTCCGGATGCAGGTCAGCTCGTCATGGCGGATGCCGTTCGTTTTGCTTACGTTCTTCCTCCACCCGCCGCGCCCAGCGGTCTTACTGCCACCGCAGCGGCTGGTCCGAACATCACTTTGAATTGGGCGGATAACTCCAGCGATGAAGGCAATTTCATTGTTGCCCGCAGCACGACCTCCGGCGGGCCTTACACTGATGTCGGTAGTGTCGCATCAGGTGTGACTACTTGGACTGATGCGCTCCTGGCAGCGGATACCACCTATTACTATGTCGTTCGCTCTGCCAGCGCAGGCGGTTCGTCAGCCAACTCCAACGAAGCCAGCGCAACCTCCACCGGGGACGTGGCGGACATCATTCTCGACAATGGCGCAGGAACGCCAACGGGTAATTGGTTAACCGGAAGCGGTTCTGCCGATAAGTTTGGCGTCGACTATCGCTACAAGAGTCAAGGGACCGGGGCTGCTTTCATGACCTTTGCCCCCAACATTTTAACGCCGGGTGATTACCAGATTTCCGAATGGCATCCTCAAGGCAGCAATCGCACCGCCGGAGCGCCTTACATCATTTCACACAGCGGGGGGAGCACCACACTCTTTGTGAATCAGCAGGTCGATGGTGGTAAATGGAACCTGCTGGGTTCGTTTAATCTTCCCTCCGGTTCCGTGTCGTACGTGAGGATCACCGACGGGTTTGCCGATGCAGGTCAATTGGTGATGGCAGATGCGATCAAGTTCTCCTATGTCACTATTCCCGCGCCGACAGCGCCCTCTGGCCTGGCTGCAACAACGATTAGTAAATCTCAGATCAACCTGAGCTGGACGGACAATTCGAACAATGAAGACAACTTTGTGGTGGCTTCCAGCATGACCATCGGCGGGCCTTACAGCGTTCTCGCGACTCTTCCAGGAGACTCGACCGCATTCAGTGATGGTGGTCTCTCCGCGAACACTACCTACTATTATGTTGTTCGTGCGGCCAATGATGGCGGTATTTCAGCCGACTCCGCGGAGGCCAGTGCTACGACATTGCCGACGGTGCCTTCCGCGCCTGGCGATTTGACTGCGACCGTAGTGGGCCAAAACCAGATCAACCTGAGCTGGACCGACAATGCTTCAAATGAAGATAACCTGGTGCTGGCTCGTGGCGATTCCTCGGGTGGTCCGTATGCAGATATTGCAATCCTCAATGCCAACACAACGTCATTTAGCGACATAGGGCTTTCTGCCGCCACCACGTATTATTATGTTGTTCGTGCTATCAATTCCGGCGGTTCGTCTGCCAACTCTGCTGAAGCTACCGCAACGACTCTGCCGTTCCCGCCGGCCGCTCCGGATGCACTCACAGCCACGGTGGTCAGCCAGACCCAGATCAACCTGAGCTGGGCTGATAATTCATCCAACGAAGATCAATTCATCGTTGCTCGCAGCACCACAATCGGCGGGCCATATGCGAACGTTGCTGTCACTGCGCCCAACGTAACATCGTTTGCCGATACTGGCCTCGTGGACAGCACCCCTTATTATTATGTTGTCCGGGCGATCAATGCGGGCGGTCCTTCAGCAAACAGTGCAGAGGTTGGGGCGACGACTCTCCCATTTCCGCCTGTGGCACCGAGCGGCCTTGTCGCTTCTACGTTGAACCAGGTCCAAATCAATCTCACCTGGTCTGATAATTCCGCGAATGAAAGTGGCTTCACCATCGCGCGCAGCACAGTTTCCGGTGGGCCTTACACCGAGATCGCACTTATTCCGGCTAACACAACGTTTTGGAACGACTCGGGTCTTTCTCCCGGGACTACTTATTATTATGTGGTTCGCGCCTCGAATGCTGGTGGAAATTCTGCCTACTCCGCACAAGCCAGTGCAACGACAGTGCCACTGGCACCGAATGCGCCGGGACCGTTATCCGCCGTCGCCTATAGCGCGAATCAAATAAACTTGAGTTGGGTAGATAATTCTTCCAACGAAAATAACTTCATCGTTGCGCGCAGCACCGCTGTTGGTGGTCCTTACACGACGATCGCGACGTTGGGGGCAAATGCGACCTCCTACAGCAATACCAGTCTCACCGCGAACACCACTTACTACTATGTTGTTCGCGCTGTTAATGCGGGAGGAACATCGGCCAATTCAACCGAAGCTAATACTACAACGTTCGAAACCGATCTGATTATTGATAATCGGTCCGCCGTCGTGGTGGGAAGCTGGTTGGTTGGAACAGCTTCGGCTGACAAATATGGAGCGGACTACCGCTACAAAGGCACTGGCACCGGAGCCAATCATCTGCAATTCACCCCGTATGTTGCGACGACCGGCATTTACGAAGTCTACGAGTGGCATTCTCAAGGTGCCAACCGCGTCGCCGCCGGGGCACATGTGATTTCCTACAACGGCGGATCACAAACGATTCTGGTTAATCAGCAGGCGAATGGTGGAAAGTGGAACCTGCTCGGCACGTTCAATTTTGCAGCAGGAGCGGCTGGCAACGTTAGAATCACCGACAATTTCACCGGCACGAATATTGTAGTGGCTGATGCAATCAAACTCGTTTACATCGCTCCGCCTGCCGCGCCGACCGCGCTGTTTGCCAACGCGATCAGCGGATCTCAGATTAACCTGAATTGGACCGACAATTCTGCGAATGAAAGCAATTTTGTTGTATCGCGCAGCACCACCAGTGGTGGTCCTTACACGGACATTGCCACGCTTCCGGCCAATACGGTTGCTTACAACAATACCGGTTTGGCAACAGGGACCACCTATTACTACGTTGTTCGTGCCACGGGCGCTGGCGGAGCTTCCGTGAATTCTGCGCAAGCCACGGCATCGACGGTTCCCGGAGAAATCGTGATTGATAACCCCGCGGCGACAGTGGTCGGCACATGGACGACTACGACCACTTCAGCGGACAAGTTTGGCGCTGACTACCGCTTCAAAGGCATCGGGACGGGCACGGCATATTTGCAGTTTTCGCCGAACATCACTACCGCAGGGATTTATCAAGTTTACGAATGGCATCCAGCGGGGAGCAATCGTTCCACCAACACCCCACATGTCATTACCTACACCGGAGGGTCTCAGACCGTAAAGGTGAACCAACAATTGAATGGCGGTAAATGGAATCTGCTTGGCACCTTCGGCTTTGTCGCTGGCAGCGGTGGGAACGTCAAAATTACCGACGCCTTCACTGTCTCTGGACAAAGCGCTATGGCCGACGCGATCCGGTTTGTTTACGCTGGGCCATTGCCACCCGCCGCCCCAACTGGGCTCACTGCTTCACCTGTGAGCGGAACGCAGATCGCGCTGGGGTGGACGGATAATGCCACGACCGAAACCGGCTATGTGGTTGCAAGAGCTACCGCATCTGGCGGACCTTACACAGACATTGCGACCCTGGGCGCTAATGTGACAAGTTACACGAATGCCGCGTTAGTTCGGGGCACTGCCTACTATTATGTAGTTCGTGCAATCAATTCAGGTGGGTCTTCCGCTAATTCAAATCAGGCCAGCACGACTATCCCGGCGGAGATCATTATCGATAATCCCGCGGCTTCTGCGGTGGGAACTTGGAGCACTGCAAGCACATCGACCGATAAGTTTGGGGCTGATTACCGCTTCAAATCCAAGGGAACGGGAACGGCCTACCTGCAGTTCACTCCGAACCTTCCGGTAGCTGGTCGCTATGAAGTGTATGAATGGCACTCCATCGGAAGTAACCGTGCAATAGCCGCGGCTCATGTTGTTTCTTACAGCGGAGGTTCGCAGACGGTCACGGCCAACCAGCAAATCAACGGCGGGACTTGGAATCTCCTCGGCACGTTCAGTTTTGCGGCGGGCGTTTCGGGCAATATTCGAATCAACGACAACTTCGCCACCGGCACCATCGTCATTGCGGATGCGGTGAGGGTTGTCTATGTGTCCCCGTAATCTAAATCTAATTGTTTAGATCGAACGCAATCCCGCTGCGAAAAGCAGCGGGATTTTTCTTAGCGTTTTCTTACGATCTCTTTGGCCAGTGACGTTCCGTCGCCCATTTATTTTGCATCAGTGACCTGGTCGAAGTTTCCCATGGTGTTCCTCGCCAGTGGAAGGAACGAGCCGGCAACAAAAAGCGGATAGGCAAAACTCCGAATCCAGTCGGAGCTGGATTTGGGAACAAAAGCGCTAGCTAAGGTGAGACGACTTTGAAAAAACGGGGTGAACTGTTCGCAGTGTTTCCCTGAAAAGTATGGGTGGTGCTGTGTGAAACGAAGTTTGTCACGTTCACCCAATTCACCAGGTTTGTGGATCCCTGCACCCTGTAACTTCGATTGCTGGTCACGTTGAATTGCGCGGAGAAAGTTCCGTTTTGGACCGTGAGATTAGAATAAGTCACAACATTGGTATCAACTTCCGATAACCGATTCACCAGCCATTGCGCAATCGGAGCATCGTAAGATGAAGCGAGAAAATGTTGTCCTCCATTTACGAGGGTGAACGTTGATGGCACCCCGGCGTTTGTCAGGGCATTGTGCAACAGTTGACTGTGTTGCAGCGGCACGGTGGTATCGGCAGTTCCGTGGTAAATCAGGAAGGGTGGCGTCGTGGCGTTTACATAATTCACTGGATTGCACTGTGAGAGGCTCGGAGGACTGCTTTGCACCGTGCCGCCAAGATACAAAGACAGTCCATCTCCCGGTTGCGAAGATCCATACAAGCTCAAATCGGTCGGACCAAACAGATCAACGACAGCTTGAACCCGACTCGAGAACCCAAGGTTCTGTCCCACATCAAAAGTGTTGGTGTGCGCGCTGTTCGCGAGTAGCGCCGCCAGGTGAGCTCCCGCGGATTGTCCCCAGACACCGATTCGATTGGGATCGATGTTATAGGTCGCGGCATTGGCGCGCAGCCAGCGGACGGCTGATTTGCAATCATGGATCTGGGCCGGGAAGGGGCCGTAGGGATGGGGCGTTGAATTCGTGGTTAATCGGTAGCTGATCGGAACAACGGCGACATTGTAGTTGGTGAGAATAAGTGCGCGAGAATTCTCTTTGTTCCCCGTGTTCCAGCCGCCTCCATGGATCCACACTACTGCCGGGGTAGGAGTTGGACTGGAAGGATTATGGTAAACGTCCAGTTGCTGCCAGTAGCCGCCCCCGGTGACATAGGGAACGTTCGCCGCACGAATGAAACTTTGCGCCTGAATCGGCAGCGCGCCGAGCACGATCAAAGCACAACCCAACAAAACTACTGCTGAGGGGAATATGCTGCGAATGAAAGGGGAATTCACCTTTATCTTATCTCAGAAAACCAGACGCGATTCAACCTTCTTCTGTTGACTGGACGCATCCACATCCGATTTCTCGCATTGTTGGAAAATCTGCGCTACGGGGTAGCCCTGAAAAAACTACAATTGAAAACACTTCAACTGAACTGTTTAATCCTTCCCCTGCATGAAATTGTCATTTCGATTTGTTCTCCTGGCTTTCTGTTCGATTCCTTTGTGTCTCTTCGGCGCAAAAAACCGAGGCTCTGGCCTTGAGATGGGTGAAAACAAAGCCACCCCGACCAGCCGCATCAAGGCTGCCAAAGACTTTAAGGTTGAGCTGCTCTATTCCGTACCAGGTGGCGAGCAAGGCTCCTGGGTGAATCTCTGTGTCGATCCCAAGGGCCGTATTCTCGCCAGCGACCAATACGGAGGACTCTATCGCTTCACCCCGCCCGCTCTGGGAGAAACGCTTGATCCAGCCAAAGTGGAAAAAGTGCCGGCCGAAATTCGTGCTGTGAATGGAATGGTCTGGGCCTTCGGCGCTCTCTACGTCGGCGTGAATGATTACGAGAAGAAGATTCCAAGCGGCCTTTATCGCATCACAGATTCAGACAATGACGATATGCTCGACAAGGTCGAATTGCTGCGCGAAATCAACGCCGGCGGTGACCACGGTGTGCACGCCGTTGTGCCTTCCCCGGACGGCAAATCGCTTTTCCTCATCTGCGGTAATAACGCGGATCTCACTCAATCGACTTCCTCACGAGTGCCGTTCCACTGGGGCGAAGATCATTTACTCACCCGCATGCCGGACGGCCGCGGACACAATCGCGATCGCCTCGCGCCCGGTGGTATCATCTACCAGTTCTCGCCCGACGGGAAAAACTTCGAGGTTTATTCCTCGGGCTTTCGCAACATCTTCGACGCCGGGTTCAACCGCGAGGGCGAACTCTTTACCTACGATGCCGACATGGAATACGACTTCAATACGTCGTGGTACCGGCCTACTCGCATCAACCACGTCACCAGCGGCAGCGAATACGGATGGCGCAATGGCGCAGGCAAGTTCCCTGAGTTTTATCCCGACAATCTTCCGGCCGTCCACAACATCGGGCCCGGATCACCCACAGGCGTGACCTTTGGCTATGGCGCGAAATTCCCGGCCAAATATCAAAACGCGATGTTCGTGCTCGATTGGAGCTGGGGGAAACTCTATGCGATTCATCTCCAGCCCAAAGGTTCGAGTTACACCGCCACGAGGGAAGAATTCCTTTCGGGCACGCCACTGCCATTGACCGATGCGATCATTCATCCCGGCGACGGCGCCATGTATTTTTCCATCGGTGGGCGCAAGGTGCAGTCGGGCCTCTATCGACTGACCTACGCCGGAAGTGAATCAACCGCGCCGGCAAAATCCAGTTCCACCGGCAACGCCAAAGACCGGAAGCTGCGCCACGACCTCGAGAAGTTCCACGGCAAACAGGATGCAAACGCCCTCAAAACCGCCTGGCCGGAACTCGATAATGATGATCGTTTCACTCGTTGGGCCGCACGGGTTGCCGTTGAACATCAACCGGCTTCCACCTGGGCCGATCGCGCGTTGACCGAGAAAAACCCTGCCCGCCAGGTTGAAGCCTTGCTCGCGCTCACCCACTCGACCGGCATTGACCCCCAGCATCGCAAGAATACAGATGCTCCTGTGGACAAGGCCATGCAGGGGAAGATTCTCGATGCCTTGGCAAAACTCAATTGGAAGAAGCTCAACCACGAGCAACGCCTCACGGTCGTCCGCACTTATGAAATATGCTTCGTCCGTTTTGGTCGCCCTGACGAATCGACCATCCAGCGCATTCTCGCTCAACTCGATCCCCAGTTTCCCGCGTCGAGCTTTGACCTGAATTGGTTGCTCTGCGAAACCCTCGTTTATCTCCAGTCCCCCACCGCTGCCACCAAGGGGATGGCTTTGATCAAGAACGCGCCGGGCCAGGAAGAACAGTTGGAATACGCGCGTTCTCTGCGTTTCCTCAAAACTGGCTGGACCACCGCCTTGCGCACGGAGCAGTTCGAATGGTTCCTCAAGGCAGCGAATTACAGGGGCGGCGCGAGCTTCGAGAAATTTCTTGAGTTCATCCGCACCGATGCCGAAGCGACTTTGACCGACGCTGAGAAATCCGCTCTGAAAACAGTGCTGGCGAAACAGCCGGTGAAGAAATCTCCGCTCGAAGCCATGGCCGAGGCGCTGGCCGGTCGCACCAACGTGACCGAATGGACCCTCGAAACTCTTGCCCCCGCCGCCGAACGTGGCATGAAGAAGCGCAACTTCGACAACGGTCGCAAGATGTTTGGCGCAGTTGGCTGCTTCGCCTGCCATCGCTTCGGCAACGAAGGCGGCATGACCGGACCGGACCTCACGGGAGCAGGCGGACGTTATTCCCCGCGCGATTTTCTCGATCAGATTCTGAATCCAAGCAAAGAGATCAACGAACAGTTTGTGCCAATGATCATCACCCGCAACGATGGCGACACCGTCAGCGGCGTGATCGTCAATTTGAACGGAGACAACGTGATGGTGAACACCGATCCAACGAATCCTTTTCAGCAGGAAACCATCGACCGCAAGCTGGTGAAAAGCATCGAGATATCGAAATTCTCCCCGATGCCCGAAGGATTGCTCGGGCCTCTCACCCAGGAAGAGATTTTGGATCTCACCGCTTACGTCCTCTCCGGCGGCGACCGGAAACACCAGATGTTCCGGTAAACGGTCCTGCGGAAGACCGCCTGGCCGCCCTGGAGTCACCTTCAGGGCGGCTGATTTAGCCCCCTAATCCGTGAAAATCCGTGGGTTAAAGTCCACTCCGGAATTCGTCTGTTTCCGTTCGATCTCCTCGCCGCCCTTGCCGCCCTTGGGAGAGGATCAAGGAGAGGTGGCCCAATTCTCCCCAGTCCGACCCGTCTCTGAATCTGGGTTTATACCTGTCCATTCTTGGTTAATTCCCACGAAAAGCTTCATTTTGCTGGGCTTTTTCCTGTACAAGCACCAGTAACGCGTGTTTCCGCCCGTCACGGCTCCCGCGACGACCAGTAACGCGTGTTTCCGACCGCCACGGCTCCCGCGACGAGCAGTTACGCGTGTTTCCGCCCGTCACGGCTCCCGTGAGGAGCAGTTACGCGCGTTTCCGGTTCAGTGCGGGAACGGTTTCGAGTTTGAATCAAGGATGAAGGTCGGTGCGCTCGAGGAAGGGGACCTTTCGAGGAATTGCCGTTTATCGTCCCCCAAATCCTGAAGAGATTTCATCATCCAGCCCAAGGGTAGGTCTGATGGGAGATAAAGGAACAAACCATCTGTACCTTGGGCAATTCAGCCGGTCGAAAACCCCAGGCTGGCCATCCGGTCGAGGCATGAATAGAGAAACAACCTTCAGGAGTTTTCCAATGTCTATTCTGATAAATCCCAGGAACAGGAGCGTTGTTCCATTTTTTTTGAACCTTTTTGACGCTGCCTGTGGAATTCTGGACAGTTAAGATCATTGCTGATTCCCCATCGGGAGCTAATGATAGCCGTCCAGCTTACGGTGGCAGGACAATGCGAATCCCAGGTGTTCCAACTTTCGCAATCCATTTTGAGTTGTAGATATCAAACAACGCCCGAAGCCGATCGGCTTTGCCTTTGCTTGAGAAGCCTCCTAGCTCAGTAATATTCTGCCCCACGAATGCTTCGACCGATGTGATCACGACACGCCTGGTATCTATATCTTCAGTCTTCTGAATCTCATTTTGCCAAGTAGGTACACGGTCAGCACGGGTTAGAAGCCATACCTCCGCTTCAGATTTTTCAAGAATTTCACCGATTTGCAGTAGATGCTTTTCGTCCGGGAGTCCGATCGCAACTTCAATGACCGAGTTTTCAATTTCAAAATCACCGAGGCGAGGTGCTTTGTCGAAAAGTGAAGTTCGGTCACTTTTATTCGCCGGGTAAATAGGAACCTCCCGATCAAATCGCAAGGCGAGTTTGGCTCCTACCAGGTATTGCGCAACATCGCCGGATTTTCCTTTCAACTCGGCAGCCAGCAACAACTCTGTAATTACAGCTTCGGCTGTTCGATTTCGCAGCCGAGCCTCTAATGGATCTTGCTCAATGATTGCACGAAGTGGAGCTGCAAAAAGTTTTTGAGCCTCGTCAATTATTTGGAACTTTTTCGATCGGTCAGCGCTTGCAAAACCTGTTGCTGCGACAACATCTAAAAGTGGTTGTCCCCACCCCGGGAGATTAGATGATCGACGACCATGATTCTTATTGATTGCCTGTAGATTTAATCTTTCAAGAGCCTGCTTTCCGAAAGTCTCATGTGATTTGATACTTGCGCTACCGGCCTGTGAAAGATGATCCGTAAGTTCTAAAGTCGGAAATTCTCTGAGGCGCTCCAGAAGAGCTAATCCTGCTTGGAGTCGTGCCGGTACAAATCTCGTATCCTTCATCGCATGTTGCTGCAGGAAGGCCGAGAAGACTGAAAAATCGATCTGTGCACTCATACCTTGGTTCGCGGTGGAGCTTTTTTATAGTCACTTGGCTTATTCGAATCCCTTTTAGGAACATCCAGAGTAAATAGTTCTGCCAAGATGGGATTGAAATAGTTAATGCCAATCCACTCAACCACGTCCACGCAAACCGCGTCACCAAATCCAAAAAGAGCTTGGTTCAACGGGATGTTGAGTACGAAATCGTCTGCACCCATCAACCGCGCGCATTCACGAGGGGTCAATAGCCGTACAAAGAATTTACCTTTACCAGCCGCAAGAAGGATTTGTCGTCCACTTCCTCCTCTTGGTGTGCGAAGGCAACCAGCTACACCATCTGTACGAAGCTCTGCCATCGATTTGCCCTTTCGAACGCGGCGGAATACTGTCCCGTATCGCATCGTTTCCCCTTGGATCATTGCATCTGCCTCAGCACGGTGTTTGGGGCTCATTTGATTGAGCAAGTAGTCACACCGCTCTTTGTTCCACCACATCTGATGATTTAGTGGTAAGTCTTCCAATATGTCTTGTAGCTGTTTACCCCGAGTGGGTAGTGAGGGAAGGTTGCGAATGCGCCAGTTAATGTCCGGATGCATCAAAATGAAACTAGCAAGCGAGGAAGGCCGCAGTTCGCTCTCGTAAAAACCGGCTGTTTCATTCATCACATAGGCTTTTTCCGTTTTTATGCCGACTACAAATAGACGCTGGCGGCTCTGTGGAACAAAACGAGCGGCATCGATTATGAACGCGTCGACCGCGTAACCGAGATCGTTCAACGCCAATAATGCGTCCTCAAAATCGCCACCGTCTCTTGAAGACAAAAAACCGGTAACGTTCTCGAGTAAGACGAGAGGCGGTAATCGTTTTTCACGTTTCATGGCTTTTAACGCATCTACAAACCCCCAAAAAGCTGACGATTGAGCACCAGCGAGGCCGTTACGAGAACCGGCAAGGGAAAGATCATTACATGGAAAAGAGGCCGTCGCCAGCGTCACACTTGGAATCTTTAAGGAGTCTACTTTGTGAATGTCTTCCAATACGAATTCGCCGGAGACTCCAAAATGATCTCTATACATCTGCCATTTGTCAGGATCAATGTCGTTGGCAAATTCTGTCTGCCAACCTGCCTTTTCCAAGCCCATGCGCATCAATCCAATTCCTGCAAAGAATTCTGCAACAGTTTTCAATCCGTTCATTTTTTTGTGCGATTCTCGCAGTCCATTTTCTTCTGCTCAACTCGCAACTGAACAAAAAATAGTTTTCGCCTCAAACGCTTCGCAACCAGCTCTGGTTTTTGCAGAGAGTGCTCCCATATTCGAACAACCGCCCACTTACGAGCTCGAAGTAGTTGTGTTACCTTGCGGTCACGTTTTGCGGTGCGGTAAATTTTTGATCTCCAGTAATCGCTGCGAGTCTTTGGCATCCGGCAATGCTTTTCGCATCCATGCCAGAAACAGCCATCTACTAATATGGCTAAACGTGCAGAAGGAAATACGAAATCAGGCCTTCCCGGAAGCGCAGAGTTCCGTCGCCACCCACTTATCCCAAACGATCGGAATATCGTTATTGGCTTAAGTTCGGTGGTTTTATTCACGCGCGAATCGATTCGTGACATCACTTGTGATCGTTTCGTCTTGGTCAGCCCGTCGGACACAACTGAACTATAGCGGCAAACGGCTCTCAAATCTCCTTGTTGAGGGACGGCCGCCCATATCTGCTCATTGAGGGCGTACGTTACATAGGTTGAATAGATGCATCGTTGAATGGTAAGGCGTTTCAATACAGCCGTTCTTCCCTTCCCTGTTCGTGAAAATGCGTGCAATTCGTGTCAAAAATAATTTTTCCTCCGTGGAATGAGTTTTAGTTGTCGAGAACGGGGCTTTTGAAGCCCCCAACTGCCAAAAAGACACCCGGAATTTACTTTTTTTGCACATTTTTAAATTATTCCCCTGCAACGACTTAGGACGTGCGAGGGGGGGAGGCCAGCAATTGATACCAATGATTGGCCTTATGCGACCCCCATCGTCTCTGGCATAAACTTCCCAGTTGATGAGCGAATGATCGCGGGTGCCAAAAAGCACCGTGTGTCGGACCCGAAAATCGCGGGCGACCGTCGTCAATGGTTAGAAAAAGGAAACTAAGTATATGCAACAGAAACGTAATAACAAATTGGCTGACTTAATCAGCGCAGGAACCAAATGCAGTGCCGGTGCCAACACTTATTCCGCGGCTCTTGGGCTGGTGGTGGCAACCAAGCCGCTCATCGACGCGGCGGTCAACCCGGTCATCCTGACGAGTGCCACACTTCAAAGCGGTCGCATTGGGTTGAAGGATTCCCAGAAACTTCGCAACGAGAAGCAGGATGCGGCTTATGACGTGGCGTTTGGGATTCGCGATTCGCTGAAACGGAAGCTCGGTCGTAAATATTCAACCGAATGGAGCGGGACCGGCTTCGATAGTTCGCTCGAGATTCCGCGTGGTGTGGCGGCGCTGGAACAGTTGCTGCGCACGCTCAACAACTTCTACACGGAAGATCCCACGTTGGAGGTGCCGGACGTGGCGACGGCTCTCATGG
Source organism: Limisphaerales bacterium (assembly GCA_046597605.1). Lineage (GTDB taxonomy): Bacteria > Verrucomicrobiota > Verrucomicrobiia > Limisphaerales > JACDHS01 > JACDHS01. Next base: position 17,439 of record JBKJKE010000212.1, read on the forward strand.
CGGGGGAGGCGGCAGATGCGTTGACGGTTGCTCAAACGGCGTTGACCGTGAAACGCGGTGCCGTGCGCGCTCTGCGCACCGCACGTAAACAGAAGGAAAAGGTGTTGCGGGCCCGGATCCGCGGGGTGGTGGAGGAACTGAACCGGGCGCTCGGGCCATTGGATGGTCGCTGGGATGCGTTTGGCTTGAATCAACCGGGACTCCAGCAGGTGCCGGAGCGTCCGCGTAAAGTAACCGTTGTAATGCAGGCAGGCGGTGCTGCGGCCGTGAAATGGCAGAAGACGCCACGGGCTGAGTATTATCGTCTCTGGTTGAAAGTCATCGGGGTAGACGAAGAGGCCATCCCGGTGGGGAGTCCGACGGATCTCGACTACATGATTGAGAGCATGCCGGCGGCATCGCAGGTCGAGGTGTCCATCTCGGCGGCCAATAACGGTGGGGAAAGTGCGCGGAGCGAAGTGGTGGTTGTGATCACGCCATAAATCGCTGACCCACATGAGAACAATAGCAAAGCCGCCCGGGCGACCGGGCGGCTCTTTTTTTGGCCAAACACGCTGGTCTTCACAGGGGAATTCAAGAATCGCAGAACAGGATTGAAAAGATTCATGCAATAAACGGACTGAGCAGACGTCAAAAGAACCGACTTTTTGTGATTTTTGACGTGCCCAGATCCACTTTTCCGAAGAACTTGGGTCCGTTTGTGAGTTTTTCTATGTGTCGTGAGGCTCTTATTGTTCGATGGCTGTGTGCCTGGATCGTTTGCGCTTTTCTCGCGTCTGAAGCTGGGGCGGCGGAGAGTTACACAAATCCGATCATCTCCGATGGCGCGGATCCGTGGGTGGTGCAAAAGGATGGATTTTATTACTACACCCAAACCAGCGGCTTCGACGTCAAGGTCCGGAAGGCTTCGCAAATCACCGGCCCAAACGGATTGGGCAATGCGACGGCGGTCAATGTCTTCACTCCACCTTCACCAAACAACCAGGGGGTCTGGGCACCTGAATTGCATTTTCTGAACGGGAAATGGTACATCTATTACGCAGCCGACGATGGCAACAACGCCAATCATCGGATGTATGTCGCGGAGGCCAATACTTCCAATCCTCAGGGCGCATACACGCTCAAGGGAAAAATATACGACACGGCGAACGATCGCTGGGCGATCGATGGGACCGTTTTGCAAAAAGAGGATGGGTCGATGTTTTTCGTCTGGTCGGGTTGGCCAAGTACCTCGGATGGGCGGCAGAACATTTACATCGCGCCGATGAGCAATCCCTGGACGATCAGCGGACCGCGTGTGCTGATTGGAACGAACTATTATTCATGGGAATATGGTCCGCCCTCCTGGGGCTCATGGCTACAGGAAGGACCGCAAGTTCTGAAACGCAACGGCAAAACGTTCATTGTCTATTCAGCGAGCGGTTCCTGGACCGATGATTACTGTTTAGGAATGCTGGTGAACACGAGCGGGAATTTCACAAATGCGGCTGCGTGGACCAAAACTTCCACGCCGGTCTTCCAGTCGTATTCAGATCCGAACGGAGGGATCTTCGGCCCGGGGCACTGCAGTTTCACAAAGTCAGTCGATGAAGCCGAAGACCTCATCCTTTATCACGCCGCAAAATTCAGCGGGGCAGGGTGGAATCGCAATGTGCGGGTTCAAAGATTTTCGTGGAACGCGAATGATACTCCTAATTTTGGCACCCCTATACCCACGCCGATTTCGTTGACGGTGCCTTCAGGTGAAGGAACACCGCGGACGTCGACCACCCTTTACACGCTTACTGTAAATTCCGGCTCGGGCGGGGTGCGCAAGTCACCGGAACAATTGAGCTACAAACCGGGAACCCTCGTGACCCTGACGGCGTATGACAACCAGGCCTATCGTTTTACCCACTGGTCGGGTGATGCCTGGACGACCAACCATAGTGTGACCGTGAAGATGGATCGGAATAAGACGGTTACCGCAAATTATCCCTTGCTGCTCGTCGTTATGGATAATCCAGATGCGGTGCTGAGCAACACCTGGGTGCTCAGTAATATTTCAACCCAGCGATTCGGATCAAATTACCACTACGCGCCCACGAGCAATACCAAGACCCATACCGCCACATATAGGCCGTTGATTCCCACGACCGGTAAGTACGATCTGTTTTTAATCTACTCGGGTGGAGTGAATCGCTCGACCCGGTCGCCATGGCTGATTTCATCGGCGGATGGAACGAACACGGTTTTAATTAACCAGGAGATAAATGGTGGGACATTGCAGTCGCTGGGCTCGGCCCGATTTACGCAAGGAACGAATGGTTACGTAGAGCTTTCCAATGACACGGGCGAAGCAGGCCGCGTTGTCATTGCCGATGGGCTGCTGATCAACTACTCCGCGCGTCAGGATGCATTCCCCACAATTTACGCCCAGCCTCTCAGCAAGACGGTTCCGCCGGGCACCGTTGCGGGCTTGAGTGTGGGGGCTCTTGGGAATCCCGCTTACCAATGGCAGTTCCAAAATCAGGATCTTATTGGAGCGACGGGTTCATCGCTGTCGATTCCTAATTTCAGCGCGCAGAACGAAGGCGAATACCGTGTCGTTTTGAGCAACGCATTTGGGATGGTGACGAGCAGTAATGCCTTGTTGATGGCGAATTCGCCACTGCGTATCAGCACTTACGAACTGCAGGTTCCGGGCGGTTCCGGGTTTCAGATCGCCGGTATAATCGGATCGAATTATGTCCTGGAAGCGTCCGAAAATCTGAGCAGTTGGTTTCCCTTGCAAACCAACCTTTCCATCAACGGTATTTGGAACGCCAGCGACAGTGTGGGGACGAATTTCTCCAAGCGGTTTTATAGAGTCGTAATGCGTTGATAAGACCGCGAGACAGCTCAATGAGCCCAGCCCGCCCGCGAATGCCTGGAATGAGGAAGGAAAATGGTGGAGGCGAGGGAGCTGAACCTTGTTTGACCAACGATGAACAAATGGCCAAAAAGCCATAGAATGTTCGTGTGTTCGGCTGCTTTATTAACCACGCCTCAGACCACCCGACCTGATCAGATAAAAGGACATCACCCTGATAGTTTTCGATCTGAAGCAGACTAGATTGAGTCGTTCGGCGTCCCTCCTGGGTTCTGTTGGACAAAAGAAAAAATAATGAAAACCACGTCTCTGGAAAACGTTTTATATTGTTCCGGAATTTTCTCTTTGGCCATCGGTTGCATCTGGCTGAGTGGTTGTTCAATGGACCAGCGGGCGGAGATCTTGGAGCCCTCTGCCGCTCCTGCTCCGCCTAAGACGGAACGTTCTGGTTCGGACGGGCCTGCCACGCCTGGGCCAGCGATGCCACATCGGAGTGGCAATGTTGAAGCGGGCCGCGAAGTATTTCGGTTTGAGACTTTTGGCAATGAAGGTTTCTGGACAGACGCAATGCGCATGCCTCAAGGCATGAAGGACGCAAAGGTGACGCCGATTGATGCGCTCAAAGCGGGAGTGACGGTCGATGTCGAAGCGATTGAACCAACCTTGCGCGAGATGTTGGCGAAGGAGCTTAAGACGGACATGTCCTTGCAGAATGCGCCGCTGCTCAACGATCCGATGACAACGGTAAAGCTCATCGAGATGAACGCGGTGGTCGGGATCGTTCCGCGCGACAGTAATGGCGACGGTAAAATGAATTTGGCGGGCGGCGACAAAGTTGGAATTTCCTGCGCTCTCTGCCACACGATTTCAGACAAGTCGGTGTTCGACATGCCGGGCGCTGGTTCCATTGGCAAGAGGCTTGATGGCCGGGCCTCATTGACGTTGAACGTGGGCAAACTTCTGGCCACTGCTGCGAACTCGCGAGCCTATTACCCGAATCTTCAGCTCGTTCTCGGGGGTAAAACGATCGGCCGGGCGCCCAAGGGTATCGCGGCGGATTCAACCGAAGCTGAGGTCGACGCATATCTAACGAATCCGAAGTTTTATCCCATTGGCACCTTTGACGAAACTCAGGATGGCGTCGGTAATCCCGTCGTGAACACGCCGCTTTTTCGGCAGGACCTGGCCGCTCCTTACGGGACGGCGGGCGAGTTTCACATCCTGGACGACATCGGCAATTCCTCTTACACCTCGAATCTTGATCCGACGACATTGGTGACACCGGAAGGCCGGGCATTTTTAAAAATGAAAGCCGGTCCGTTGGGCGAAGAGCTGGCTAATAATTACGAAAAAATTCTTAAGGAGACGGGGGTCACCGGAAATCCATTTGTGAAAGCGACGATGACAGGAAAGCCTGGCGAGTTGCACAACATCGTGGGCCGCCGCGTGGACGACAAAAAGCTAATCGACATGAATGCTTACATCGACGCGCTCCCAGCGCCGAAAGGCGCGAAGGTTGATGCAGCCGCAGTCGCACGCGGACGGGAACATTTTCGCAACAACTGCACGAGTTGCCACAACGTCGATCAGAGCAAGCGAGTTCCGACGATGCTCGTCGATATGAAAAAAATGATGCCCGATTACCAGCCGGAAGTACTCGGTCAACGGCCCCCATTGAGTCCCATTCAAAATTCCGCCGGTGGCTTTGACGACAAGATGATCGTCGTGGATGCCAGTGACCGTCACGATAAACGCGGGTTCGCCTTACCGTTGCTTCTTGATTTGGATCGGAAAGAGAAATTTCTGCACGATGTCTCGGTCACGGGAATGGATGCGCTGCTGGATCCCAAGCGCGGCAACAATGCCCCGCATCCGTTTTACATCGCTGATCCCTCAGAACGCGGGAAGGTAGTCAAATTTTTGCGAAGCCTGGACACGGAGGAATCCCCTGTCGCCAAAAGGTGACGAATTTCGAGACTGCTAACTTTACTGCAGCGATAAAAAGACGCATCCCGGAACAGAACTGCCTTCGCCGCTTCATTCTTTCCCTTAACTATATACATGACGTCAGCCTTTCCCCCGCGTTTGCATCAGTTGAACCTAGGTTTGCGTAAACATCGGCCACCTATAGCTTCAGCGAAAGCATGACCAAATCTGCTGTAGCCCATTCAAGTCATAGGAATACGGAGGAAGCCGCGAACGAGGTTTCACAGCATATCAATGCCGAATTCCAGGGAGAACCTGCGCATGCCCTGATCGTGTTTGCTTCATCGCGGCATGACCACTGGAAACTGTTGCAAAAGATCCAGGAAAACTGCAAACCGAAATTGATGATCGGCAGCTCATCAGCAGGTGAGTTTACATCGCATGCTTATAACGAAGGGGCGATCTCTGTAATCGCATTGAGTTCCACTGTGATGCGTTTCAGTGCTTCCGTGGGGCGAGGCTTGCGGGCCGATCGCGTCGCCGCCGCTCAGGACATGGTCAGACATTTCCAAGGAATGGCCTCCCATGAGTTTCCGCACCGTGCTGCTCTGGTCCTAACGGACGCACTGGCCGGGCATGCGGATGATTTTGTCGAACAGCTTACCGTGTCGACCGCTGGCACCTATCAGCTTTTTGGGGGAGGAGCCGGGGATGATGCTAATTTTACCCGCACCCACGTGTTTTTTGGCACCGAAGTCATTCCCGATGCTGCGGTGGCGCTTGAAATTCTGTCGCACAAGCCGATCGGTGTTGGAGTGCGTCATAGCTGGATACCTGCAACCCCTGCCATGCGGGTGACTGAAGCCGAGGGGATGCGGCTGATCAGCATCAATAACATGGTAGCCGCGGAAGTTTTTGAAGAATATGCGGAGAATACCGGTCAAATCTTTAACCGGGCGGATCCCATTCCTTTCTTTCTTCACAATGTGATCGGCATGATTACGCCCGGCGGCCACAAGTTGCGCGTGCCATTGGGAGTGAATGCAGATGGATCTATCCAATGCGCTGCTGACATCCTCGCAGGCGCTAGCATTCATATAATGAGCCCCAAAGGTGGTTCCACCGCAGCCGCCACCGCCAGTGCTCTGGAAGGAATGAAAGGCAACCCGCCTGGAGTAGCCCTTTTCTTTGATTGCGTTGCGACGCGGTTACGCCTGGGGGGTGACTTTGGGTTTGAGCTGGACCTGCTACGGCAGAAACTGGGGGAGACGAAGTTTGCAGGCTGCAATACCTACGGCCAGATTGCACGGGCGGAGGGACAGTTCAGCGGGTTTCACAATTGCACTGCGGTGGTTGCGATCCTTCCGGAGTAAAGATCGTGCTTCGTTCCGACATCATTCGTATTGCCAGCACTTTGATTAAACCCGAGGGCCGCCGTTCCGCAGCCGATCGGCTGTCTACTGCTTTAGGTGTCGATGCATTGATCATTTTTCTTCCTGACCCGGACACCGGCGTTCTATTGGCTGCACCGGGTTTTCCCCAGACGCTTCCCCATGCGCGTCGCTGGCGGGAATTTGTCTCCACCTGCATGGTCAACGGGGACGCTGAAGCAGCATTGCCATGGCCGAATGCGGATAGCCTGAAGAGATCCCGTGGGGTGGCAGCGGCGGATGGGGTGGTGGTGCTGATCGGAGGGGAACCGCAGGAGTTGGCTGCCGAATTATTACTGCTGTTGCCGTTTCTGACCGCTGCCATGAGAGGGGAAGCCATCGCCCAACGGCAGTCGGCTGATACTTTCTTCGCGAATGAGGTTGCTCGGCAATCTGCTATTCTGACCACTCGCCTGGACGAGGCTCGACGTACCCTCCAGAAGGAATTGGAAGCCAGGCATGCGACGGAGCAGTTGTTACGGGCAAGTAAGCAGGAATTGCAATCTACAGTCCGTGAATTGGAATTAGCCCGCAACGAGTTGCAACATTACGCCGATGACCTGGAAGAGCGGGTCGCCGAACGGACGGCCAAACTTTCTGAGACGGTGGGTGAGCTCGAAGCATTTTCCTACAGTATTGCTCATGACCTGCGTGCGCCGTTACGAGCGATGCAGGGCTATGCGACCTTCGTCATCGAGGAATATGCTGACAAACTCGATGCAGGTGCGACGCAGGCGCTGAAGAAAATCAGCACATCGGCCGTTCGGCTCGATCAATTAATTCAGGATGTCCTGAACTACAGCCGCCTGGTCCGCGCTGATTTTGAACTTTCGGTCGTAGACGCCGATCAATTGGCCAGGAGCATCATAGATAATTATCCTGAGTGGCACGCACCGAATGCAGACGTTTTAATCGATGGCAAGTTGCCTTGCGTTCTTGGTAACGAAGCGTTTTTGACCCAGTGCATTACCAACCTTGTGGGCAACGCCGTAAAGTTCGTTCCCCCGGGAGTAGCGCCCATGATTGTCATCTCTGGCGAACAGGTGGGTGATCGAGTGATTCTCCGCTTCAAGGACAATGGAATCGGAATCGCGAGCAAGGATATCAAGCGCATCTTTGTCATGTTTGAGCAGATTCATACCCTTCAATACGGAGGCACCGGCATTGGCCTGGCCATTGTTCGTAAGGCCGTAGAACGAATGGGCGGGAGGGTGGGAGTGGAATCGGTTCCGGGCGAAGGATCTGTGTTCTGGTTGGAATTAAGGAGAGCTGAATGACAAAGTTTATCCTGCTGATCGAAGATAATGAGGATGACGTTTTCCTCCTCAAACACGCCGCGAAAAAGGCGGGCATTGAGGAATCGGTGGCCACCGCCTGCGACGGTCAGGCAGCTATTGAAATTCTTCAGGAAGCGATCAACGATCCATCCGTCGTAAAGTTACCGAGTCTTATTCTGCTAGACTTGAAGATGCCGCGCGTTCCAGGTCTTGAATTTCTGGTTTGGCTCCGCCAGCAGCCTGCTCTGCGCATGATTCCCGTTGTTATTCTGACATCCTCTGTCGCGGACAAAGATGTGGCTGCGGCCTACACTCTAGGGGCCAATTCCTATATTCAGAAACCCGCCGCGAGTCACGAGCTATCTGACATCATCGGGTTGCTCAATGTATACTGGATGAAGCGCTGCATCCTGCCTCCCGTTTTCAAACCTGCGACAAACAGTTAGCAGGCCTTCAAATGGCTGTCTACGCCAGGTAATCCGACTAGAACTCATAAGCAAAGAAGCGTTCGTCAAAGCCGAAAACGATCTCATTACTGCGGTAGATGAGGCGTTCAAAAAGCCAGCGCTGCTGCCTTCTCATTTATTATGCTTTACAGTTCAATCGATATTTTCGCTTCATTGACGCCGCCCCTTTCACAGCAAGATACCTCTGGGCAAGTGTTCAAAGATTGGGTCAAGAAATACATGATCGCCGGTGCCTCGCTTGTATGGAATGAAGAGGATATTTGGGGCGCTCGCTGCGGACTGCTACACTCTTACACCGTCTAGTCGAAATCCAGGACTGGTAACGCTCGCGAGCTTCACTACATCAACGATCGAAGGTTCGCCAAATATATTCAAGATCAGCTTCGTTCGCCGGGATGCATTTCTGAAAGGTTAAGCGAAACGCCGAGCTGGTTGCCTTACCGGAAGAATGGAAGGAAAAGTTTTTGGCAAAAAACGAGACGTGGGACGCGGAGGCTACGCAATCTTCCCAACGGCAAGTGGAACGCCTCAAAGCCGAAATTACTGCTCTAAAACCAAAGCTGGATCGAATCAACAACGCCTTCGCCGAAGGCGTCATTGAGATGGCGGAATACAAAGAAATGAAAAATCCGCTCATCTCCCAAAAGGTGAATTTAGAGCAGCAATTGATCGTCGAGGCGAAAGGTAAGAC
>JBKJKE010000221.1:0-3057 GCA_046597605.1 Limisphaerales bacterium
TTACCGCCCCCGGCGCTCTACCCCACCAGCGCCCGCGCCTCGGCCATGATTGCGTCGCCCAGCTCGAAAATTCCGTCGCTGCTGTCCGTGATCAGCTTGGCGGCAAGGTCGGCCATGCAGGTGCTGGGCAGTGCCCGCATTGAGGCTTCAATCTGGCGAAGGCGGTCGGACGCGGCCTCGCCTACAGCCTCGGGAACGCCACAATCACTGGCAACAGCGTGTTGTACCTGCCATTCACGGAACAGATCCATGATTGTAAGCGGCGGTGCAAAAGTCGGCCACGGAAGCGGCGGGATGATCCTGCTGCGGGCGGCGTAAAAGTCGGTCACTTTGACCCTTTCTGGCGACAGGGAGGGCGGGGGTATTTTCACCGTGGAATTGTATCGGAAGGTGCGTCTCGCTTGCCGAGACGGCATGAGTGAGCGTGCGGCGGCGCGTCATTTTGGGGTTTCGCGCGACAGCGTGAAGAAGATGCTGAGTTTTTCGGTGCCGCCGGGATACCGGCGCCGCGCGGCGGTCAGACGACCGAAGCTGGACGGGTTCACCGAGATTATCGATGCGTGGCTGGCTGAGGATCAGGGCCGGAACCGCAAGCAGCGCCACACGGCCAAGCGGGTTTTCGAACGGCTGCGGGATGAGCACGGGTTCGCCGGCGGCTATACCATCGTGAAGGATTACCTGCGTGAGCGGGAACGGCGGGGCCGCGAGATGTTCGTGCCGCTGGCTCATGCGCCAGGCCATGCGCAGGCCGATTTTGGCGAAGCCATGGTCATCATCGGCGGTGTCGAGCGGAAAGCCCACTTCTTTGCTTTCGATCTGCCACACAGCGATGCCTGTTACGTCCGCGCCTATCCGGCGGCGATCTCTGAGGCCTGGGTCGATGGCCACGTTCACGCCTTCGCCTTCTTCGGGCGGGTGCTGCAGTCGGGGCTCTAGGATAACGACAAATGCCTGGTGGCGCGCATTCAGCCAGATGGCACCCGCACACGGGCCAAGCTGTTCAGCGGGTTCCTGTCGCACTACCTGATCCGGGACCGCTATGGGCGACCGGGCAAGGGGAATGACAAGGGGGGTGTCGAGGGCTTGGTTGGTTATGCCCGGCGCAACTTCATGGTGCCCCTGCCAAGGTTCGCCACCTGGGCGGACTTCAATCTCTGGCTCGAAGCACAATGCCGCAAGCGCCAGACTGATGTCCTGCGCGGTCACCGCGAGACGATTGGGCACCGGCTCGCTCGGGACATGGACGCGATGGCGGATCTGCCGCAAGCGCCCTTCGATGCCTGTGACCAGACCACCGGGCGGGTCACCTCACAGGCGCTGGTGCGCTACAAGACCAATGATTATTCCGTGCCGGTCGCCTATGGCCACCGCGATGTCTGGCTGCGTGGCTATGTCGACCGGGTGGTGATCGGCTGCGGCGGCGAGATCATCGCACGTCATCCCCGCTGCTACGAGCGCGAGGACATGGTCTTCGATCCGGTGCATTACCTGCCGCTGATCGAGAAGAAGATCAACGCGCTGGATCAGGCCGCCCCCTTGGTTGGATGGGATCTGCCGCCCGAGTTCCAGACCCTGCGCCGCCTGATGGAAGCGCGGATGATCAAGGCCGGACGGCGGGAGTATGTGCAGGTTCTCAGACTGCTGGAGACCTTCGATCTGGACGACCTGCATGTCGCGGTGAAGACGGCGCTGCGGATGGGCGCCATCGGCTTTGACGCGGTCAAACATCTGGTCCTGTGTCAGATCGAGAAGCGGCCGCCCAAGCTCGACCTCGATGTCTATCCCTATCTGCCGCGGGCCAATGTCGGGACCACTTCGGCGGCCAGCTACATGTGCCTGGTGGCGGGGAGCGCCGCATGACTGACGCCCCGAAGATCCTGCTCGCCCATCACCTCAAGACGCTGAAGCTGCCAACCTTCCTCAGGGAATACGACAAACTGGCCCGCCAATGTGCCGCCGAAGGGCTGGACCATGTCCAATTCCTGGCCCGCTTAGTGGAACTCGAGCTGATCGACCGCGAGCGCCGGATGATCGAGCGGCGCATCAAGGCGGCGAAGTTCCCCGCCACCAAAAGTCTCGACAGCTTCGACTTCAAGGCAATCCCCAGCCTCAACAAGATGCAGGTGCTGGAACTGGCGCGCTGCGAATGGGTTGACCGACGCGAGAATGTCATCGCCCTCGGTCCAAGCGGCACCGGCAAAACCCATGTCGCCCTGGGGCTCGGGCTCGCCGCTTGCCAGAAGGGCCTGTCCGTCGGCTTCACCACCGCAGCAGCCCTCGTGAACGAATTGATGGAAGCGCGCGACGAGCGCCGCCTCCTGCGGCTGCAAAAGCAGATGGCAGGATACAAGCTGCTGATCATCGACGAGTTGGGCTTCGTGCCGCTCAGCAAGACCGGCGCTGAGCTGTTGTTCGAGATGATCTCACAACGCTATGAGCGTGGCGCCACGCTCATCACCAGCAATCTGCCCTTCGACGAATGGACCGAAACCTTCGGCTCCGAGCGTCTGACCGGCGCCCTTCTCGACCGGCTGACCCACCACGTCAGCATTCTCGAGATGAACGGCGACAGCTATCGCCTCGGCCAGAGCCGCGCCCGCAAGGACGCCACCATCAACTGAACACCACCCCAGAATTGGCCCTCACGGGCCAATGCGCCCGGGCAGCCGCCAGCTATTTTGCAAGCACGGCTGCCGGGCCGCGAAACCCTCACACAACATCGGTCAAGGGCACCCCAAAGTGGTCGACTTTTGCGCCGCCGCGTGGCTGGTTTTTACTCCGCCGTTGACACTTGAGGTCACGTTGACCACGACGCCGGACCTGCGGGCGCGAAACTGCGGAATCACGGCCTGAGTCATCGCCATCACGCCGAAGGTATTGGTATCGGACACCTTGCGGACATGCGACATCGGCGTCGCCTCGAAGGCGCCGACCACGCCGATGCCGGCATTGTTGACGAGCACATCGATCGGCCCAGCGGCCGCGAGCGCCGCCGCAATGCTGCCAGGGTCCGTGACGTCGAGCGGCAGCACGCGGATGCGGGCGGACCGGGGCAGG
>JBKJKE010000243.1:0-42014 GCA_046597605.1 Limisphaerales bacterium
CCGTCCCGTCGGGACTCTGACGCAGCTTTGTCGAGTACCCATGGCTCAAGCCAATGGGCTATTATCAAAACTCCCTCCGGGAGTGGCTAAATCGTATTCCACTGAAAATAGCGAAGAACCACTATTTTATAACCTCGCTGCTTCTTAGCCGGAGGAGGGCGTTAGCTTCTCTTGAGTGCCTGGCGGGTTTTCTCTGATTTCAAAAGCGGTGCAATCTGGTGGGCTCGCCCCGTTGCCCTATGGCGTATGGCGTGCAACGGTGCGCTGTATGGAAGGAATCCTTGAAACTGAGAAGCAGGAGCAGGCTGAAGAACGTTCATCTGCGTCACCCAAAGTCCCACTGCTCAATCGAGTGCGGGCGTATGGAACGAATGCTCCGACCGAGCCACTGCGGGAGATGACGATCAAACGGCGAGAGCCGCGCCCGCAGGATATCCAGGTCGAGATTCTTTATTGCGGCGTCTGCCATTCAGATATTCACCAGGCGCGTAATGAGTGGAGCAATACGACATTTCCGTGTGTGCCGGGTCACGAGATCATTGGTCGCGTCGTCAAAACGGGCCGGGCCGTGAAGAAATTCAAGGAAGGGGACATCGCCGGTGTCGGCTGTATGGTCGATTCATGTCGGACTTGCCCGAGTTGTCGCGAGGGCTTTGAGCAATTCTGTGATAACGGCGCAACTTTTACCTACAATGGCGAAGACACCGCGAGCGGTGGCATCACGTATGGTGGTTATTCGGAAGCCATCGTGGTCGACGAGGCGTTTGCGTTGCGGGTGTCGACCAAGGCGAACCTCGCGGCAGTCGCGCCCTTGTTGTGCGCTGGCATCACTACCTATTCCCCCTTGCGCAGATGGAAAGTCGGCAAGGGCCAGAAAGTTGGCGTCGTTGGATTAGGCGGTCTCGGCCACATGGCAGTGAAACTTGCGAATGCCTTCGGAGCACGGGTTGTATTGTTCACGACTTCGCCCGGAAAAACTGCAGATGCACAGCGCCTGGGTGCGCACGATGTGATTATTTCCAAAAATGAACACGAGATGAAAAGACATCTCGGGAGCTTCGATTTCATCCTCGATACCGTGTCAGCGAAGCACGACATCAACGCTTACCTGGAACTGCTGAAGCGCGACGGCACCATGACAATGGTTGGGGCATCTCCGAATCCTTTACCGCTTTCAGTGTTCAGCCTGATCATGCGACGTCGTCAATTGGCTGGATCATTGATTGGTGGTGTCAAAGAGACCCAGGAGATGTTGGATTTCTGCGCCGAACGCAACATCACCTGCGATATCGAAATGATCTCAATGCCACAGATCAATGAAGCCTACGAACGCATGCTGAAGAACGATGTGAAGTATCGATTTGTCATCGATATGAAGGGGTAAGTTGCATTGTTGCATGGTGCAGACTCTTTGACGGCAGAAAAACTTGCGCGCCGCTGTCATCACCAAACCCAGTCGCGTCCGGCCTCCTCATTCCGCGATGGCTTGTCGGTCAGGGCAGGGAGTCCGCCGTTATCTTGACCGTCCCAACCGACTGAATAGAGCTTGTAGGATCCATCCGTGGTTCGTTGATACTTCATCGGCTCGCCCGTGATGGCATCATGGGGCAGTGTCGCCAAATGTTTCGGAACGAGTTGCGGAAGCGTTTCCGGGTAACTTTTGTTGGCAACGTAAAACCTCTCCAACGCACAGGCGATGATCGCCTGGTCGACTTGGGTATGGATTTCGGTGGTTCGAATACTGACTTTCGTCACCGCCGGAACCATGAGCTTTGCGAACATGGTGTAAGGCGTAAATTGTTTCAGCATCTCATCCATCGCATCGGTGGCCTTTGCGGCGGTCTCAGGGCGGACCCGTCTGTTTGCGGGATCTACGATCGGTATCATGTAATCCTGAAGCCATCGGGCGGCCCAGAGTTGATTCTGGTGAATCCATCCGCGGGGCATAAATTTACCCGTCAGGAAATCTTGAGTTCCCGTCACTTCCCGAAGAGCCGAATCATTCTCCATGATGGTTTCAATACCCGAAGTGGAATACGCCCTCTCTCCACGGATTGCCTGCTGATATTCTTTCAACAAATCCGCGCTGCCGAGCAGTTCCTGTAGTCGGGCGAGGTCGGTGTCATCCCAGGCGTGGCGGTTTAGCCCTTCCTTTACGATTTGAACATTCATTCGGTATAGGGCAATGCGAACGAGGTGGGATATCAAAAGAGGCTCGCCCTTGATCGAGTCAGAGAGGCGGAAACCGAGTTCCGTGTCCTTGAGCGCCTCCTTTCCGCGCCCTAATTCCAGATTCGCCGTGCTCCGCAATAACAAAACCCAGTTCGCGTGTCGCAGGGGAAGAAAGTGTGGGAGCAGCGTGGAAAAACCGTTTTCGTAGCGAACCGGAAATCGGGAAAAGGGCCGTTGCGCGGCGGCTTCATCCAGCCCTTTCAGATCGGCGTCGAATCGACTTAACGCCAGCAGAACATCCTCAGCCGGCGACTGCGGGCTGACGGCCTTCGGAAAATTGGTATTGCTCCGGAAATATTCCTGCATCTGCTGCAGGTTCACGCCGTTTTCCGTCCAACGTTGTTGGCTGCCCACCGTATCGGGCCAGTCCATAACGATTCTCACCAGGTCAGGTTTGGGTTTAGGCGTCACCGCCGCGGTGGAGTTTGGGGCATAGCCCAGATCATCAAAGAAAGGAATCAGAGCGAAGTTCTGAGCATCCGGAACCGCGGGAGGAATCAGTGCAGCAATATCCAACGTTTCCCCTTTGGCTTTCAGCTCGGCCTGGTATTTGTTCCAGGCCCGTTTTCCCCGGAAATTTTCTACCGCCCAAACCACTGCAACCAGAGTGATAAACCCAACGAAGCAGATGAGCAGTCGACGAAGGACCTTCCAGGTAAAAAGCTTTTTCATAATAAGAGTGGGAGAGTGTTAAGCAAAATGAAGAATCGGCCGATTTTCACTGCGAGGGCTTGGGATAAAACGCCGATTGGGAGGAACAGGTGTCGGTTTTCCGTTGATCAGTTCGGCGAACAATTGTTGTTGAGTCCTTAGTGCCATCTGCACCTCTGGTGTCACCTTCGCGGTTCGCGCACTCGCATAGCTGACCGTCTTTTCGCCGGTGGTGACAAGGTGCAGCGCAAACACGACGATCCATAATGTCGCCATTCCGGCCCAGATGCCCCGCGAGGGAAGAATCAGTTGTGCCCAGAGCTGGCTGAAGAACGTGGTCGATTGTCGACTGACTTCTTGCGAGCGAGGTAATTCATTTCGCAGCACTTCAGTGCGAATCGAGTCCAGCTTGCCTTCAGCGGATTTGTGTCGTTCCAACAGGATTTCACGAGGTGTTTTCATTGGTTTTCCTCTAAAATTTTTCTCAGTGCGCGTTTGGCGTAATGCATTCGGCTCTTCACCGTCCCGGGATTGGCGTCCGTAATTTCCGCGATCTCCTCCAGCGAGAACTCTTCGATAAAATGGAGCAGGAGCACGGATCGATGGGGTGGTTCGAGTTTTTCCAACAACCCCAGGAATTGTTCCTCCTGTTCTTTGCGCAAAAGCAGTTCGAACGGGCTCTCTTCGCTTGAGCCCCTCTCCGGCTCCGCGTTTTCGTCGCTGGAAGGTTCTTGCTCGAACAATTTGCGTCGATTCTGCTTCCGCCAGAGCTGCACGCACTTTTGGTGAGCGATTCCAAACAGCCAGGAGCCGAACTTTTCGTTTTCGCGCAGGCTGCCGAGATGCCGGACGGCACCGATGAATGTCTCCTGCACGATATCAAGTGCTTCCTGTTCGTTTCTGACCAGTTCGAACACATACGAGTAAAGAGGCAACTGGTAGCGTCGGAAGAGGTGATCCCAGGCCGCCGATTCACCGGTCCGGGCCTCTGCCACTCGCGCTGTTATTGGATCAACCACCAGGAGCATCTATACCCAGTTGAATGCGTCCGGCGAGAAAAGGTTCAAATTGGGAGACATTTTTTTGTTTATGGGTGCGGGATTATCGACTGGTGGATTCACTCGTTGCTTCTTGGAGGCCCAACGGGCCCAGCAACCCCTCAGCCCAGCCCGTTTGGCCAGGCCGTTTAGTTAAGGCGAAAAAGATCAAAAGGCCTTACGAAAACCGGCGATAAACCCCCTCTCCTTTTTGAGGAGAGGGCCGGGGAGAGGAGATCGTTTACTCGACTCTTTCAGCTTACTGGAATCAGGCTCGTGACAAACTCAAGTTCTTATTCCCCGAGCGGATGCTCGCGGAGTTGGTGCAGTGGTGGTGGAACGTAGCGATGATTGTCTTTTTTGCGTTTTACCAGAACGCAACCACTCCGGCGCTGCAATGCGTGCCAAATCTCCAGCAGAATGCCATCGCGATTGGTGTGCCATTGGTGGTTCCAAAACCGGAGTTCTTCGATATCTTCCTCGAAGAGGAATTGGTGCCGAACTTGGTCATGTCCTTGCCCTTGTGCCGAACCGTGTTGGAACCCATCCAGTTCAACTGAAAGTCGAGCAGCAGGACAATAGAAATCCAGAAAGTATGGCCCGACAGGATGCTGTCGACGAAACTTGAATCCTGCAAAGCGGCCAGCTTTTACTGCCTGCCATAATTGTTTCTCTCCTTCCGTTTGCTCACGACGAAGACGCCGGGCATTTCCCGTAGGATTCATGTTCGGACTTTAGAAAAGAGAAAATCGAAAACAAGTTCATTCAGTTTGCAAAAACGAGCAGACTAGCTCCTCTCCCCAACCCTCTCCTCAAAAAGGAGAGGGGGTTTGTCGCCGGTTTTCTCGAGCTTTTAGAATTACTGTCGCTTAACCAAACAGCAGTGCCCGTTTGGCTGAGCCGAGGAATGGCCGCACCTTTGGTGCTAACGTCATCCTGTACAGAATTACTTGGTTTGAAATGTGGATAACGACAAGGGCTGAAACCCACGGATCAGGCGGAATTCGAAATGCGTCACGTAGTGCTTGAAAACGGCCACCAACACAACCACTACTGGACACGAATATCTTCGTAATCCCATTGAAAGATAGGGGTTCCTACCTATTGCAAGAAGTTGCTCTCCCACGACCTTAGAAAGCTAACGCCGGAATGCTCACGGGGTATTTCTGGATCATTTCAACAATCAGGAGAAAGGTCACACAATGAAACATGAAGTCGAAGATGTCGGTACTGGCAAGATGAAGGGCCGCGCAGGGGTAAAGATGTCACCCGCGGATCAACAGGAAATGCAGAAAAAGATGGAGGCGGCAGGGACCCCGGGACCAGCGCACAAAGTTCTCGACCCTCTTACAGGAGAGTGGAAAGCGGAAGTGAAATGCTGGATGGAACCGGGTTCTGAGCCAAAGGTGAGCGCCGGAAGTGCCAAGACAAAGTGGATTTTGAATGGACGATTTCTGGAGGAGGAGTTTCACGGCGAGATGATGGGCAAGCCTTTTACCGGGCGGACCACCCTCGGCTACGACAACATCAAACAGACTTACAACGCTGTTTGGATCAGTGACATGCAGACCTCCACTTTTATCAGCGAAGGCAAAGGAGATAACAAGGTGATCACGTTGGAAGGAAAAACCGATTGCCCCGCCTCCGGGCAGAAAAACATTCCGGTCAAGCTGGTGTATCGCCTCCTCAGTCGGGACAAATTCGTTTTCGAAATGTTCAACGGAAGCGAGGGTGAGAAGTCCATGGAGATCACCTACACCCGGAAGTAGTATTTCGGCTAAAATGAGATTAGCCGTGGGTTTTAACCCACGGTTAGCCTGGTCTCGTAGCTGCGGTGGTCACACCGCGGGCTAAATGCTTCCGCCTTCTATTTCACTACAAATAGCTCCGAACGGGGTCAAAACGCGCAAAAACCACGCATTTTCGCGACTTACAACGGCCCAAACCCCGTGCGGGACCCCGAAACGGGAACCGCGGCGGGGTCCCGCGCGTGCGGAGGGCCGTCGCGGGATCCCCGACGGGGTCTCGCACGTGCGCGAGGGGTGAAACCGAAACCGTGATGGGGTCCCGCGCGCGCGGGACCCCGCCGCGGTTCCGAAAATGAGGTCCCGCACGCGCGGAGGGTCGTCGCGGACTCCGCGACGGGGTCCCGCACATGCGCGAGGGGTCGAAACGGAAACCGCGACGGGGTCCCGCGCGCGCGGGGCGACGTTTTGGTTTCGGAAATGAGGTCCCGCACACGCGGGACCCCACCGCTGGATCCAAAACGACGTCCCGCACGCGCGAGGGGAGGGGGCAGAAGTTGCAATGACGTCCCGCGCAGGGAAACCCAGCCCGCCAGAACCGCTGCGAGCTCCCCCACGCGCGAGCCGACTCCGCGGAAACAGAAGTGACGAATTCCCGAGAAAAGTCCCCAGGGAAAAAGCGGTTGGGACGGCAAACTTGTGTTTACGATGCGTGCGGTTGGCGCGGAGACGAAACACGCGCAAATGGGCTCCATATTTCTGAACCGCGGACCACCCGGTGCGGGATGGTTCGTTTTTTTCGCTGGTTGCTTTAGTGAGTGAGTTCGGCGACGAGGGCTTCGAGGAGTTTTTCGGCCTGGGCGCGGGAGGTGGCGAGTTGCGTTTCCAACTGGTCCACCCACGCCATTAGTTGATCCACTTTGGCGGCTCGGAACATTTGTGCCATGTCCGACCCAGGGCGTTGCCCCGGGCTACCATAGGGCGCACCTTTGGTGCTTATAAAACTTCCTGAGCCCAGCCCCAACAGGGCGGACCACGCCAGCCCAACACCCAGCCCCAAAGGGGCGCACCACGTTAGCCCAGGGCAACGCCCTGGGAACCATCGCATCCATTGGATAAAGCCCTGAAAGGGCGGCCTAATTCCAAACCACAACACCGGGTTGAAACGCCCCTTCAGGGCTCGGAACATTTGTGCCATGTCCGACCCAGGGCGTTGCCCCGTGCTACCATAGGGCGCACCTTTGGTGCTTATAAAAATTTGAAAGGGCGACCTAATCCCAAACATACCGTTCATTGTAGGGCACGCGATGTCGGTCCAGAAATTGCCGATATTCCTCCTGAAACGTCTCCTTGCGGTGATGTTCCCGTTGTCGGGTGATGTATTCACGCACTGATTCAACATTCGATTCTGACACTGCGAAGGCTCCATACCCCGCCTGCCATGCAAAATCTGCGAACTCGGCCTCTTGCGTCTTGATCCATTTTGACGACGATTTTTTGACATCTTCGACCGCCTGGCTAACTGCCACGTTTCGGGCGAGATCGAACAGTAGGTGAATATGATCCTCGACCGAATTGATAAGGATTGGCGCACATCCGCTATTCTGCAGCACCGTCGCCATGTAGGCGTGTAATGCCGCGCGGACCCCCTCGGTAATAACTGGCTCACGGTTTTTAGTGCTGAAGACCAGGTGAATGTGAAGGCTCGCAAGAGATTGTGGCATGGGTTAGGTCGCCCTTTCAGGGCTTGTGATATTTGGTGGCTCAAAGCCCCAGGGCGTTGCCCTGGGCTTACTTGGATCGCCCCGTTGGGGCTGGGGTTACCGACACAGGTATCCATCATCGGGTCAACGCCTCCATCAACTGCGCGCGCGTTTCGGCAATCTGGGAGAGCAGCTTTTCGTATTCCGGCAGGAGGTGATCCACATCGCCGGGGCCGGTGTCGGAGTTGTGCGGATTCTTGAGATCCAAATTAAAATTGCCCGCCTTGATCTGTTCGATGGAAACGCGCCACGCTCGTTCGTTTTCTACGCGGCTTTTGAATCCATCTTTTTCCGAACCCCACCATTCGCGCTCCACTTCGAACTCTTCAATGCGGATCGGTTTCCCTTTGTTGTAACTCTTGGCACCGGTCGGATAGGGATGTTCGTAATACCAAACTTCTTTCGTGGGCGCGCCCTTGGTGAAGAAAAGAAGATTGGTGCGAATGCCGGTGTAGGGATTGAACACGCCGTTTTGCCCCGAACTATCACGCGGCCCTTTGTGAAATAACGTTCTTCCAGCAACTGGGTCAGGAGATTCCACTTTTGGCCATCTGGTCCCACGAGGGCAGGGGTGATGAACTTGGTGCGGATGTCAGTCTCAGTTAATGCTTTCTTGTTCATTTCATTCTGAACGAAATGAGGTCGGTAGATCTGTCAAAGACATGGTTGTTTGTTTTGAACTTAAGAACAGGCGTTTATACGCAACCACTTATGATGCAGCAATGAATATCGGTATCTTGCAGGCTTGGCTGGTTTGGGGGCGCATCGTATTGTCCACGTCGCTACGTGGGACCAAAAGAGTTGACCTATGCCTGTGAAGCGATGGAAAGAATCGGAACTGTGCCTGTTGGGGACCAAATCAGATCAGATTTTGGCACTCCAATTAATTTGGCCGCACCGTTTCGGCGGGGCAGTTTTGGAGAGGTAAATTGGTGTTTTTTCTCCCAAGGTAAGAAATTTTCGTTTTTTTTCATTTCGGCACTCCATTTTTCCCCGTCTCTGGCAAAAAATGGTCAAAAACCCCTGTAAAAGCTTAGTTTTCGGGTAAACAAAAACTCCGTAAAAATATTTTCAGAAAAAAAGTTAAGTAGCCGATTTTGCTACTTAGCGTTTGATAAAATGGTTGCAGTTGATGAGCGAATTGTCGCAGGTGTAACAACAAGAAAAACACCTTGGTTGCGATGGGAAATGATCCCAAAGAACCGGCATCAATGTTAGTGAAAGGTTAATACTATGCGTCAACCACGTTATGACAGTCTCACATCGTTAGTCTCCGGTGGATCTCACGCCAGCGCTGGCGCCGGCGCCCATGCTGTCGCGCTCGCCCTGGAACTCAGCACCAAGCCGGCAATCGATGCGGCGCTGAATCCATTACTCACCCAGCGCGATGCGCATACGGTGGCCACCGGGGAGTTGGCAACTCTCCGCGGTCTGCTTCGCACCCGGCAGGACGAGACCTACGATCTGCTGGTGGGATCGCGGGATTTGCTCAAACGGACCCTGGGCAAAAAATACTCACCGGCCTGGGCAGGAACTGGTTTCACCTTTTCTCTCCAGGTTCCATATTCAGTGGCGAAGCAGCAGAGTATGGCCGGGACGTTGAAAGCCTATTTGACGGCGAACCCGACACTGGAACGCGTCGACCTGATGACGGCTGCGATGATCGGAACGGCCTTGGACAACCTGACCAATGCCGAGAATGCGGTGAAGCTCAAGGAGTCTGCCGTGGGGACGCTGCTGAGCGGTCGCAAGCAGAAGGAAAAGGCGTTGCGTCTCCGTCTGCGCTGGGTGATCGACGAACTCGGTCGGGTGATAGATCCGCTGGATGATCGTTGGACGGCATTCGGCTTGAACAAGCCGGGATTGAAGGAAACCCCTGCGGTTCCGACCAAGTTATCAGTCACGCTGAGGAATAACGTGGCAGCTTCGTTGAAATGGAAGGGAGCAGCACGGGCCGGGTATTATCGGGTCTGGATCAAGGTGAACGGAGTGGACCAGGACATGCGAGCGGTGGGGAGCCCGGCGGATCTGGATTTCACGATCGAAAATCTTCCGGCGAATTCCACGATTCAGATCGCGGTCTCCTCGGTGAATAACGGTGGCGAAAGCGCGTTGAGTGAAGTGGTGACCGTGGTAACGCTGTGAGGAGTTAACCACGAATAGCCACCAATGATAACGAATTGGGAACACGGCAGGGGGTATTGGGCCAAAACGGGCCAACTCACCTGAAACATGAATACTGGAAAATACAAAGCCGTCCGGGCAACCGGGCGGCTCTTTTTTTTGGGGAAGGGGAGTTAAGGACTGAAAGTCCGCCAGAGGATAGCCCGGGGTGGAGCCCCGGGGGTTCATGTTCCAAAAGGATTCCGCCCTGAAAGGGAGGAAGAGTTGTTTCTGAAGTGTTTCAATTCGCCCAGACATTCGTCTAACGGGTATTCCGCTTGAAAATCCTCTTCAACGTGGTGTTCCGGTTGCCGGCGGTATGGGTCAAAGATTGAGCCATGATTTATGGAGTTCCAGGGCGCCGGTTTGTAAACGCAAGTTCAGCGGGCAAGATCTTCCTCCCTTTCAGGGCGGAATCGTGTTCGGAACGTAATCACGGGGCTCCACCCCGGGCTATCCTCTGGCGGACTTTCAGTCCTTAACTAAATGGCAGTGGGCTGAGGGATTCATGACCGTTGGGACCCATTTGTGATAGCGCTACTAGGGCGCGATCAGCGTTTCCCTAGCCAATTCTCGCTTGCATTTAGGGGCTTAAAAGCAGAGCAGTAATATTCGCTGTTTTCCCGGCTCTCAGGGGAAATGCAATGAATGGCAACCAACGATTCATCTGAATTGAGTGCGGAGCTGCTGAATGACTTTTACGCAGAGTGCGATGAGCACCTGAATATCGTCCGGCAGGCCCTGACGGCATTGGAACAGAAGGCCAGTCCCGAGGAGACCGGTCTGCTCATCGAAAAGCTTTTCCGCAGTTTCCATTCTCTCAAGGGAATCATTGGAATGGTGGGGATTGCCTCGGCCGAACAATTGGCCCACCGCACAGAGGATTATCTTCGCGAACTTTCCCGTCGCAACGTGCAGCTCAATGCGGAGGGGTTGGATCTGTTGGCCAATTCCGCGCATTTATTGGAACAAACGGTGGCTGCTTACCGGGAAAAGCAACCTATGCCGGTGCTGGGTGATATTCTCGCAAGATTTGATGCTTTCCTGCCCTCCGCTCCAACGTCTCCTGAGGCAAAGTCGGAAGCAGCTTCCCCGCCGAAGGCAGTCCTGGAGGGGGAACGGCTTCAACGGAAAATCGAGGAAATAGTCGCGAAAGGGTTTCCGGTCTGGAAATGCACTTTTGTTCCGACCACTGCGCTCAATGAGAAGGGGGTCAATGTCAGCAGTATTCGCGAGAGGTTGGTGCGATATGGCGAAATTATCCATTCGGCTCCGCACATAGGTGGCGGAACTATTGCCTTTGAGTTTTTACTCGCCGCAAGTGAGATCCCTTCGAATTTTGAGGAGTGGCAAAAGGAAGGTGTCTCTTTTGCCCAGTTGAGCGCGGTGCCTCCCGGTACACCAAAGGCGGCGCCGATTGCTCCGCAGACTCCGTCGAACCTGTTTGTAGCTCCCTCCCAGTTTGTGCGCGTCGAGCTCGGTCGACTGGATGAACTGATGCGCGTGACAGGGGAACTGGTGGTGCAACGCGCCCGCCTCGAAGAGCAAATTGCACGATTGGCCAAAAGCGGCGCGGATCCGCGGGGCCTGCAGGAGGTGAACCTTGGATTCGGACGGCACTTCAAAGAGTTACGTGAAACCGTGATGCGGTTGCGGATGGTTCCGATCGCCGAAATTTTCGATCGCCTCCCCTTTGTGGTGCGTGATCTGACCCGCGGGACCAAAAAGAAAGTTCGCTTGGAAGTCCGTGGGCAACAGACTGAGCTGGACAAATACGTGGTGGAGCAATTGAAAGATCCTCTGCTCCATCTTGTGCGCAATGCATTGAGTCATGGCATTGAGGAGCCGGAAGAACGGATTGCGGCGGGTAAGCCGGCTGAGGCGACGCTGACATTGTCGGCCAAGGCAGTGGGAGAAACGGTCATTATCGAGATTTCTGATGATGGACGGGGGATAGATCGCGCAAGAGTGATCGCGCGTGCCACTGAGTTGGGAGTGCCGCTGCCGGAGCAGCTTGATGATTCCGGAATCCTGGAATTGATCTGTCGCCCTGGATTCTCCACCCGGGATGAAGCGGATCGTTCCGCGGGTCGGGGGGTAGGGATGGACGTGGTCACGAGCACTCTTCAGGAACTCGGTGGTAATATGTCGCTCCACTCCGAACCGGGGAAGAACACACGTTTTACGTTGCGTCTGCCGCTCACTTTGTTGATTACGGAGGCGCTGATCGTTTCGTCCGGCGACCAGCAGTATGCTATTCCGCAGAGCAGTGTCGAAGAGGTCCTGCAAATCGAAGAGAAGAATGTTAAGCGAATGGAGCGGGCGGAGTTGGTCTCCGTGCGAGGTTCTGCCTTGCCTCTCGTCAGGTTGCGCGGTGTGTTCGGATTTGGTAAATCAGACCGTGCGATGCCATCGGTGCTGGTGTCCCAATCGGACCGGGGAAGGGTAGGGCTGGTAGTTGACCGGATTATCGGGCAACGGCAGATTGTGGTCCGGTCGATTCGTGATCCCTTGATTCACGTTCCCGGGGTAATTGGTGCTACCGAGTTGGGAGATGGACGTCCTTTGTTGATTTTGGATCCAATTGCAATAGCCAGACATAACGGAAATTTGAAAGCCGAGGCCGCGCCGGAAGTGCGGAAAGGCAGGAGTTAAATCTATGTCGGAAGCAGCGCAAAATACAGAGCCTTACATTTTGTTCGACCTGGCGGGGACGAGTTACGGAGTCAGGAGCCGCGAAGTATTGCACATGGAAATGATCGACCAGATCACCCCTGTGCCGAACGCCCGAGCCTTTGTGGAAGGAGTCGTGTTTTCACGGGGGCAAGTGATCCCTGCGTTGAATCTTCGGGTTCGCTTTGGGTTCCCTCGTGAACCGCATACTTTACGGACACGCTTGCTGGTGGTGCAGGCCCGTGAACGGGCCGTCGGATTGATCGTGGATTCAGCGCGAGATTTTCGAATGATTTCGGCGGCCTCCATTCAGCCTCCGGATCTCGCGATTGTTGGCACGACCGGAAGATTTTTGTCCGGGATTGTCAGCCTGGGGGATCGATTGGTTCTGCTGTTGGATTTGCAGAGCACACTTACTTTATTGGAAGCGGAGACGTCAGTGAACCTGCCGGAACCCGCGATTGCTTTTTAATTTATGGACCGCCGCCCAGTCAGATCTGAAGGAAACGAGAAACGTATGAGAACAGAAAATGGTCATGTAACCAATAACCTCGAAAGAGCGCGTGAGGTGGCTGTAGCAATTAGCGCTTCGGCAAATGATGTGGCACGGATTGCCAACTCTGTGGCGGGCGGCGCGGAGGAACAAATCCGTTCCCTGGAGTCCGCGGTCAGCGGTGCCAATGAGCTCTCGGCTTCACTGCGGGAAACGTCGAGCCAGGCTGAATCCTTGACGGTTTCCTCGGAAGAAATGGTTTCCTCTTTGCACGAAATTGCCGCTTCCATCGACCAGGTGACTACAAATTCGGCGCAGATTGCCACCAGCGTGGGCGAAAGTGCGACGGCTCTCCGTCAGACCAATGCCTCGATTCATAGCGTGACAATTACTGCTCAGGACATTGCGGTGTCCGCCCAGGAGATCACGACAACGATGACAGAAATGACGGTGTCGGTTCAAGGAGTGGCGAAAGATACCGAAGATCTTGCAACGTCTGTTAACGAAACCGCGAGTGCCATTGAAGAAATGGGGCGATCGGTTCGTGGTGTTGCTGGCAATGCGCAAGGTCTTACTGAATCGGCGGAACACACGTTCTCTGCCATGAACGAGATGGCAGCGTCGATTGAAGAAGTGGCGGCCATGTCGGAAAGCCTCAATTCCACGGTTGAGGAAACATCCGCTTCCATTGAAGAGATGGCGCGCTCCATTCAGGCGACCGCACAAAGTGGCACGCGAATCACCGAACTCGGAGCCACTGCCGCAAGCAGTGCGGAACAAATGGAACGTTCCATACGCTCGGTCGCAGATTTGTCCAAGCGGGCAGATGAAATCAGCCGCCGTGTTTCCCGTGATGCCGAAGAAGGTGGCACGTTGGTGCAACGATCAATCGAAGGGATTGATCGGGTGTCGAATTCGATGACGGAAGCGGCAAAGGTGATGCGAGAAATGAACAAGCGCGCGGGCGAAATTTCTTCCATTGTCGATACAATCAATCTCATCGCAGAACGCACGAACCTGCTTTCGCTGAATGCTTCGATCGAAGCAGCGCGGGCGGGTGACGCAGGCCGCGGCTTCGCGGTGGTTGCCGAGGAGATTCGAAACCTGGCGGATCGCTCAGCCAAGGCAACTTCCGACATTGGGCAAATCATCAAGGCACTCCAGGAGGTTGCAAAAGAAGCGAGCCAGACGGCGGAGAGCGGTGTCCGGTCTGCGGAAGAAAGCAGTCGCCAATCCCAGCAGGGACTCGGGGGGTTGAAACAAATTTTAGCTGGTGTCTCCGAGACGACTGCAATCGTTTCGCAAATTAATCGAGCGACCGACGAACAGGCTGTGGCCGGTCGGAACGTGGTTGAGGTCATCACCGCGACTGCCACACAGGCGAGGCAAATTGGAGCGACTACGGCAGAGCAATCAAAGGGGGCCCAGAACATCGTCCAGGCGACGACGCAGATGAAGAGAATTGCCAAAGAAGTGTCGCAATCAATGAGCGAACACGGTCGGGCCGCTCGGGAAGTGATCAAAGCGGCGCAGAATACCACCAACATGGCAAAACAGGTTGCGAAAGCGACCGAGGAGCAGACCAAGAGTGCAACGGAAATCGCCAAGGCAGTGGATGCGATGCGGCGCGGTTCGGATTCAACGGCGCGAGCGGTCAGTGAGCAAGCCAGGGCCTCCGAGCAAGTGGCAAAAGAGATTCGCCGCGTGGCAGAAATGATTAACGGGGTCAGTCGTGCAATGGCAGATCAATCGACCGCCACGACCCAGGTGGCTGCATCCAGTGATAGCATACGGAAGCAATCGGAACAGGCGGCAAAGGCTATCGCGGAACAGGGCCGAGCCTTGAAGGACATGACCAATGCGTCGGAAAATATTGCCAAACAGATCCGCCTGATCTCCGCTGCCAACCGGGAGCATTCCGGAGCGTCTGCCAGCGTACTGGGCGGTTTGACCGATAGCCGGCGGATTGCGGATCGAAATGCGGCAGCCGCCAAAGAGACTGCTGCCAGTATACGAAACCTCATTGGAAACACAGATGATTTGGCTGGTTTGTTCCAGAGTAGTTTCACAAACGGGGGCGGACATCGGAACGGTGCCCAGCCGAGGTCGAAGCCAAAGCCCAAGGTAACCAAGGTCGCCAAACGCGTTTCTTCAAGGAAGTAAAACTGTTCTGAAATGGATCGGACCCTATTACGTGAGCGGCCGCCGATTGCGGTGCCGGAAGGTTCAGCCGCGTTAATGCGCGATCTGATCCATGAGAAAGCTGGCGTTTTCTTCGACGAGGCGAATTTTTACCTGATGATCGACAAGCTGACGCCTCTGATTCAGGCGAAAAGCTATGTTTCGCTGTTTGACTACTATTTCTTCCTGAAGGGGCGCCCACATTACTCAGACGACTGGCGTCGGGTGATGGATGCACTGTCGGTCCAGGAAACCTATTTCTGGCGAGAGATGGATCAGATTCGTGCCATCGTCGACATCATTGTCCCGCATTGGTTTTCAAAGGGGAATGAGTTGTTACGCATTTGGGTGGCCGCCTGTGCGACAGGGGAGGAGGCCTTTACCATTGCGATCGCGTTGCAGGAAGCCGGGTTTGGCCAGCATCCGATCCAAATTGTTGCGTCTGACGCCAGTGAAGCAGCGATCCAGAAAGCTCAAAGTGGCCTCTATCGGGAACGTTCGTTTCGCGCCATTCCGCCGGATATCAAGGCGAAGTATTTCAAGCCAAGTCGCGAACAATGGCTTCTCAGTCCGGAGATCTTGAGTCGGGTTCGATTTGAACGGGTCAACCTGGTCATCCGGGCTGAAACGGGCGAACTTGCTCACTCTCCAGTGATCTTTTGTCGCAATGTCTTTATTTATTTTTCGCCGGAAGTGATTGCCCGGACGGTTCGTGGCTTCGCCGAACGTATGCCGCCCGGCGGCTATCTTTGTGTGGGTGCTTCAGAGTCATTGTTGAAAGTGACACAGGATTTTGAGTTGAAGGAGTTGGGCAACTCTTTCGTTTATGTCCGCAATCCGCAGATTACTTTACCGACTTCGTTGAGATGAGCAGTAAAACGCTGATTCGAACTTTGATTGTGGACGATTCGGCCTTCGTGCGGAAGGTCGTGCGGGAGATGCTTTCGCGTTCGCCCCACATCGAGGTGGTTGGAACGGCGCGGGACGGGGATGAGGCCCTGGAGTTGGTCGAACAACTAAAACCTGACATTGTCACCTGTGATCTTCTGATGCCAAAAATGGATGGCATCACCTTTGTTCGGGAGCAGATGTCGCGGATGCCGCTGCCGATTCTGATTCTGACTGCCACGCCTGAGGACGGAGAAAAAGCGTTGTTGGCTTTGGAAGCAGGTGCGGTGGATATTATACAAAAGCCAACTGCCTTGGCCAACGAACAGCTCCTTGGCATTGGTGAGGAGTTGGTGCAAAAGATAAAGGCACTGTCAGGAGTATCGACGAGAAATTTACAGCGGGTTGTTCAGCCTTCCGGACTGATGCCGTCCCGGATATTGAAACCGGGAAAGACCAGGATAGTGGTCATCGGTATCTCCACCGGAGGACCGCAGGCTTTACGTTACTTGATTCCGCAATTTCCAGCTGACTTTCCTGTTCCAATCGCCATGGTTTTACACATGCCCGTTGGGTACACCGAGATGTTCGCGCAAAAGCTGAATGAATTATCCAAGCTGGAGGTGTGTGAAGCCAAAGAAGGAGTCGAGTTGCAGCCAGGCAAGATCCTATTGGCCCAGGCAGGGCGACACCTCGTGTTGCGTCGGACGGGAGAACGGGTCAGAGCTGAACTTTCGGTAACACCGTTGGATACGCTCCACCGTCCGGCAGCGGATATTCTATTTCAATCCGCTTCTGAATGTTACGGCGCGGGGGTCCTGGGGATAGTGATGACGGGCATGGGTGATGACGGTAAACGTGGTGCTGCATGGATAAAAGCTCAGGGAGGGAGTATCCTCACTGAGGCGGAAGAAAGCTGTGTCATCTACGGGATGCCCAGGTCGGTGGTTGAAGCAGGGCTCAGCGATGGAGCTGTGCCCCTCAACAGAATGGCTGAAACGATTATGGAAAGATTATGAACGCGAGAATTCTTGTGGTAGATGATTCCAGTTTAGCACGTCGGACGCTGCGCCAGATTGTGGAGAGTGCGGGCCATACCGTGGAAGAGGCGGTAAATGGCGCTGAGGCGTTGGAAAAATATTTTCTGAACCGACACGACCTTATATTTCTCGACATGGTGATGGAGCACATGTCCGGTCTGGAAGTTTTAGTGAAGCTACGTGAAATAAACCCGGAGGTGCAGGTCATCGTTGCCACTGCCGATATCCAAAGTGCCACGCGGGCCGAGGCATCAGAGAAAGGAGCTAGTGAAGTGATAAATAAACCATTCACCCGTGATCGGGTACTGAGCGCTTTGCAAAACGTTTTGGCAGGAGGTTCATCATGCGATTAACCGATGCACAAAAAGACGCTCTCACCGAGCTGATCAATATCGGATACGCCAGGGCTGCCGCCGCATTGTCTGAATTGACGGGGCACCGAATTCTTCTGGAAGTGCCACAAGTTTCGATCCATCCCATCAATGAAATCGGCGACCTTTTGCAAAAATACATTTCAGGCGAGGTTGCCAGTGTCCACCAGGTATTTTCGGGGCCCGTCGGTGGAAACGCGCTGCTTCTGCTGGACCACGAAGCAGCAATGCTTTTGACACGGTTGCTTACCAATGATGCCTCGAGTCGTAACTTTGATGCGTCTGCCCGGGAGGTCCTGACTGAGGTGGGCAATATCGTGCTCAATGCCTGTCTGGGAGTGTTCGGTAACCTGCTGCAGGTGCAAGTTACTTTTGCGGTTCCACGACTCCACGTTGAGTCGATCAATGGAGTGCTCAACTCGATTACCGTCGGAGAGGAAGAACTTCATTACGGTCTGACGATTCAAACAAAGTTCAGTCTGCGCGAGAGTAAATTAAGTGGGTACCTGGTCATCGTCCTGGGAGTCACTTCACTCGACAGGTTGCTTGTAGAATTGGAACACTGGGAGCAACGGCAATTGGAGGCTTAACCAAAGCGTCTTATGGACAAGGAAGCCACTATTTCCACGGAGGGGCTGGACCGCGCGATCCTCGTGTGGATGCAAGAACTGTCGCCTCATGGCATTTGCGTGACCGACACAGAACTGCGAGTGCAGGGATGGAATTCTTGGCTGGAAGCAAGCAGCGGTTTGAATAAAAGTCAGGTGATAGGCCGGGAACTGAAAGAAGTATTTCCGGAACTCCATACACGTCGACTTGACGCCTATTTCAAGAAAGCATTGGAGGGCCAGGTAAGCGTGCTTTCCTCGGCTTTCCACGGATACCTGTTTCCGCTGCCGTCGCCGATCCGGGAGGCGGGTTTTTCGAACATGCTTCAAACCTCGCGGATCGCTCCTCTCATGCAAGAGGGAGAGATTGTCGGCACGATCACGACGATTGAAGATGTAACGGAACGGGAATATCAGAATTCCCTGTTGCGAAGACAGCATGAGCGGCAGGAGTTGTTCTCCTGGGCACTCGCTCATCTTTTGCAATCGAAGCATCCCGAAACGATGGTGAAAGAAATCTTTCCGAGAATTTCTGCGCACATTGGGGTGGATGTCTATTTCAATTACCTGTTTGACTCCGAATCGGACCAGCTACGTTTGCATAGTGCGGGTGGCATTTCTGCAGGGCTCCAGCAGCAGTTGGGAGTTCTGGGAAACAAGGAGTCCATTTGCGAGGTAAGTGCCGCTCAGCGACAAACTATCGTCTTATCGAGATTGGATCAAAGTGAGGACACTCGCGCACAATCATTGAAGCAGATGGGATTGCGTGCCTACGTCTGCCACCCGCTGCATGTGGATGGAAAGATCATCGGAACGCTTTCTTTCGGGAGCAGGGGTCGCAACAACTTCGAAGCGGAGGAAATCGAATTCACCCGGATTGTGGCGCAGTATGTCGCGATAGCCATTGAGCGTTCGCGCAACATGGAGGCATTACGGAAAGCGCAGGACGAATTGAGTCGCCACGCTGAATCGCTTGAGAAAAAGGTCCAGGAGCGAACCGCGAAATTGCGGGAAAGTATTGGGGAACTCGAGAGCTTCTCCTACAGCCTTGCTCATGATGTGCGTGCTCCTTTGCGTCACATCCAGGGCTTTGCCCAGGCTCTGATTGAAGATTGCGGAGAGGAGTTGTCAGTGCAGGCCCGGAACTACGTTGATTTAATTGCACGGGCCATTCGCAAGCTGGATGCCCTGACAGACGACATTTTAACTTACAGCCAGGTCTCTCGGGAGGCGCTTAACCTGGTTCCCATCGATCTTGAATCGGCCTTCAGGAACATATTCTTGAGGAATCCGTCCCTGGGTGCGCCTGGAGTGGTCACTATAAAAGGACCGTTGCATCGGGTTCTTGCGGAACGCGTTTTGTTGGATCAATGCCTGAGCCACCTCCTGGACAATGCAATCAAATTTGTCCCCGCCGGCGTCACACCTAATATCATTCTCCGTACTGAACTGAGAAAGGAAGAGACGAGCGGGGGAGCGTCTTCCAATTGGATTAGAATATGGGTCGAAGATAATGGGATTGGTATTTCCCCAGAATTCCATACCAGGATTTTCGGGATCTTCGAACGCCTTGCCACGAATTCCCAGGGAACTGGCATCGGTCTCGCAATTGTTTCCAAAGCGATCCAACGGATGGGAGGAAGGTTGGGCGTCGAATCTGAAACCGGCAGGGGGAGTAAGTTCTGGCTGCAAGTGCCAGCGGCCGACTGATAAATACCTACAAGTGGAGCCTTGCCAGAGGTGATAAGTAAAGAACAACGCAAGAGACGCTCCCTGCGCGACGAAAACGCTGAACTGCGTGCTCGTCTTTCGCAGGCGGAATCCCATTTGGCACAACTGCAAGCTTCGCCTCGGGCAGCGTCTCAAGTGGGAAACGCCGCAAATGCAGGCTTCGCATTACAGCATCCGTCACTGGTAAGTCAGGGCAACGAGGGAGTCGTAACTCTCACCGCCAACGGAATCATTCTTTACTCCAACTCTCAATTTTCTGGCATGATGGAGATGCCGGTAGAGAAAGTAATCGGTAAATCCTTCTTTGGTTTCGTCCGTTTCGGATGGAATGAACGTTTCTTCGAATTTCTTCAGAAGAGTTTGGGCGGTTCGCAGACAGCGGAAATTGCTCTTTCCACGAAGGCTGGGAACGAGCTCGTAGCTTTGCTTGTAAGTAATCCTTTCTCCACGGACGGCAAAACCGGAGTCTCACTTAGCGTTGCAGACATTACCCGGAAAAGCACCGAAGAGGCGCTGAGACGTACCGCGGAGCGTTTGGAGACCGTTGCCGAGCTGACGACCGACGCTGTCTGGGAGTTGGATGTGGCCAAAGACGAACTATGGCGGAGCGATGGTTTCGCCGCATTACTGGGATATTCTCCGCAAGCCGTCAAACCGACGCAAAACTGGTGGAAACAAAGCGTCCACCCTGACGATCGCTCCGTGGTATTTGGTGAGATCGAACGCATATTGAAAGCAGGAGAGGGGCATTTCCGGGAAACCTATCGCCTGAGAAAAGCTGACGGCACTTATGCTGAAGTTATTGATCAGGCGATTGCCATTCGCGATGAAAGGACGAATAGCTTTCGCCTGATCGGATCGATCGTGGACGTCACTGAGCAAAACAGGGCAGAAGCCGCGAAGCGGGAAATCTCAAAACAAATCCTGGATGCAGAGGAGAAGGAAAGGCAGCGGGTAGCGCGTGAACTACATGACGGAGTGAACCAATTGTTATCCTCCAGCACCTATCGTCTTAGCTCCGTGGAACAGCAGATTTCAATGACCGACCAGGCACTGGCTAAGAAGGTCTGCCAGGCCAAGGACTTGGTGAACAAAGCAATTGCTGAAGTGCGTTTAATTTCCCGGAACCTCCGCCCGAGTGAGTTGGACGACCTGGGTTTGAATGCGGCATTGCGTAGCCTTTGCTCTGAATTTGAAGAGCGGACTGGAATCGAAGTGCAACTGGAGGCCGAAACGTTTGGGAAAGTGTTGCCACCCGGGGTGGAACTTACGATCTACCGAATTGCCCAGGAGGCTTTGAACAATGTTCAAAAGCATGCTGACGCGAAACACGTTCGGATTTCACTCGTGCGCGATGTGAAGAGCGTCCGAATGAAAATAGCAGATGACGGGAAGGGATTTGATCAGACCCAACCTGGCAATCGCACAAAATCTGGTTGGGGCCTGGCCAATATGCGGCAAAGAGCGTTGCTGTTTGGCGGAAATGTATTAGTAAAGACGGCGTCCGCGGGAGGAACCCAGATCGAATTGAGCATACCAATTTCATGACAGCCCCAGTCTTTAACCGGTTCATTCGGATACTACTCTGCGACGACCATCACATCGTGCGTGAGGGGATTCGATCGAGCCTGGCGGACTACAGTTTTATCTCAATTGTCGGAGAGGCCGGCGATGGTAAGACAACCGTGGAACAAGCGCGGGCTCTCTCTCCAGATGTCGTGTTGATGGATTTGAACATGCCGGTGATGAACGGATTGGAAGCAACCAGGCTGATCACTGAACAATGCCCGAAGACAAAAGTGATTGCCTTGACGGTTCACGAAAACCACGAGTATGTGGCAGAAGTACTGCGCAGCGGAGCGTTGGGGTACCTGCTCAAGAATACTTCTCCCGACCAATTGGTCGCAGCAATCATGTCAGTGGCAGATGGAGACGCTTTCTTCAGCCCGTCCGTCTCTCGCCTCCTCCTTCAGGATTACCGCAAAACATCTGGAGATGCTCCAAAGGACAAGCTGAGCATGCGCGAGTTACAGGTCCTCAAACTTATTGCCAATGGGCATACCAATAAAGAAGTCGCCACAGAACTAAAAATTGGCACACGGACGGTCGAAACTTACCGCGCACGCTTGATGAAGAAGTTGAATGCGCGCACTGCTGCGGAACTCTCCCGGATCGCCTTCCAAAGACAATTGGTCTAATCACCTGGAGCGGTCTATCCGTATTTGTACGGACAGGCATCCGTACTCGCCGAATTTGCTGATGCCGTTTGTTCGCTGCACCTTAAGGGCGGTCATGGAAATCCGACATTTACTTGTAGCTGAAGACGACTCGAATGATGTGTTCATTTTCAAGGTCGCAATAAAGAAGGCTACTTTGCCATACCAGCTCCATTTTGTTGAGGATGGAGGCCAGGCCATCGACTGGTTTCGTGGCACAGGTCAATATGCGGATCGTTCTCAGTATCCGATCCCACATGTGTTAATCACGGATCTTAAAATGCCCAGGACCAGTGGGTTTGAGTTGTTGAAGTGGGTCCGATCCCAACCAACGTTTGCTTCCTTGCCCATTATCGTGCTGAGCTCTTCTGACGAACCGAGCGATGTAACGCGCGCCTACAGCCTGAGCGCCACCAGCTATTTTATAAAAACGATCGAGTATAAAGATGTGATAGAGTTTCTTCGCGCCTTGACCCTGTCGCACGGGTGAAGCTCACACTAATGGTATGAGACCGGGGATAGCCTTCAAACTCCCCCTTTTTGAAACTCCAGTCCGTCGCCGTTGGCATTAACCTTGATTCGATCGCCGGCCTTGAACTCACCTTCCAATAACTTCATGGCGAGTGGATCCATGAGTTTTTCCTGAATGGTTCGTTTTAACGGCCGGGCACCGTATTGCGGATCGTAACCTTCCCGTCCCAGCAGCAGCTTGGCACTGTCATCAACGTCCAAAATAAGTTGTTGTTGAGCCAGGCGCTTTTGTAATCGCTGCAGTTGGATTTCAACAATTTTGGTGAGTTGCTGCTCATCAAGGCTATGGAAGAGGATGATGTCATCCACGCGGTTCAGGAATTCGGGGCGGAAATGCTTCTTCAATTCCACCTTCACCAGTTGCTCCATCTGGGAATGTTCGGAAATGGACGTTTTACCCGCAGCAAAAAATTCCTGGATGATCGGTGAGCCGATGTTGCTGGTCATGATGATAATGGCGTTCTTGAAATCGACAGTTCGGCCTTGTCCGTCCGTGAGACGTCCGTCATCCAGTAGTTGCAGAAGAACGTTAAAGACATCGTGATGTGCTTTCTCGATTTCGTCGAATAGCACCACGCAATAGGGACGTCGCCGAACCGCTTCGCTTAACTGCCCGCCTTCTTCATAACCCACATATCCAGGTGGCGCTCCAATCAGTCGAGCGACCGTGTGCTTCTCCATGTATTCGCTCATATCCACCCGAACCATGGCGGATTCGTCATCGAATAAAAATTCTGCAAGAGCGCGAGCCAATTCCGTTTTTCCAACGCCGGTAGGGCCCAGGAAAATAAATGATCCGATAGGACGATTAGGATCCTGCAAACCACTGCGCGCACGGCGCACGGCATTGGCGACTGCATGGATCGCTTCTGATTGGCCGACGACACGTTGTTGCAGGCGTTCTTCCATTTTGATTAATTTCGCGCGTTCCCCTTCCAACATTTTTTGAACCGGGATCCGGGTCCATGAAGCAACGACCTTGGCTATATCTTCTTCGGTCACTTCTTCTGTAAGCAAACGGGTTCCGTCTGGTTTTTCCTGTAAAGCTTTTTGAGCAGCGGCAATTTTCGTGTGCAAATCCGGGATTTGGCCATATTGAATTTGCGCAGCTGAATTCAGATCCCCGGCACGTTGCGCTTTTTCCTGGTCGTTCTTCGCTTCTTCCAGCTGTTGATTGAGAATGCTTACGGCATTGATTGCGGCCTTTTCGTTCTGCCATTGCGCTTTCAGCTGAGAAGCGTTCTCCTTTAAGTTAGCGAGTTCCTTTTCAAGCTTCTGGAGACGGCTTCGAGCGGCCTGATCCTTTTCTTTCTTTAAGGCTGCCTGCTCGATTTCCAACTGCATGATCTGACGCTCAAGCGTGTCGATCTCCGTAGGCATGGAATCCAGCTCCATGCGAAGGCGGGAAGCTGCTTCATCGATCAGGTCCACCGCTTTATCCGGGAGGAACCGGTCTGTGATATAACGATGTGAAAGTGTGGCCGCGGCGACAATGGCGGAGTCCTGGATGCGAACCCCATGATGCACTTCATAGCGCTCTTTCAATCCTCGCAGGATTGCAACGGTAGCTTCGACAGTCGGTTCTGCGACGTTCACCGGCTGAAACCGCCGTTCCAGCGCCGCATCCTTTTCGATGTGCTTTCGGTACTCATCCAGGGTAGTCGCACCAATGCAATGCAGTTCGCCGCGCGCAAGGGGTGGTTTCAGCATGTTGGCGGCATCCGCAGCACCCTCAGCTGCGCCCGCTCCCACGATCGTGTGCAACTCATCGATAAACAGAATAATGCGGCCCTCTGCAGAGATTATCTCCTTGAGAAACGCTTTCAAACGGTCTTCGAACTCACCCCGGTATTTTGCGCCGGCGATCATTGCGCCCAGATCCATGGAGACGACTTTTTTATTCTTGAGTGACTCCGGGACATCCCCGCTGACGATTCGCCGCGCCAGCCCTTCCACGATCGCAGTTTTGCCGACACCGGGTTCTCCTATCAGCACCGGGTTGTTTTTAGTCCTGCGACTGAGCACTTGCATGACTCGGCGGATTTCTTCATCACGTCCGATTACCGGATCGATTTTCCCACTACGAGCGAGCGCAGTAAGATCCTTCCCGTATTTTTCGAGTGTCTTGAACTTATCCTCAGGATTCTGGTCAGTGATACGTTGATTGCCCCGCAACTCCATCAACGCTTTGAGAACAGAGTCGCGACGCAATCCATGCGCCTGGAAAGTCTTCTTAAGCGTGTCGCCGCCCAGTTCCAGGAGACCCAGCAGAAGATGTTCCGTGCTGGTGTAGTCGTCTTTCAGCTTTTCGGCTTCGGTCTCGGCGGCATCCAGGGATTTCTTCAGTGCAGCCGTCACGAAGAGCTCGGCCGCCCCGACTCCCTCCACCTTTACCCGCCGGCCCAGTTCGCGTTCCAGGTCAGCGGTGACGCGATCGGGTGAGGCGCCCAGTTTTTCGAAGAGCGGGGGGATCAGGCTGTCGCTCTGTTCGAGCATAGCCAAAAGCAAGTGTTCCCCATCCATCTCCTGGTGAGAATAGCGGTGGGCGACTTCCTGGGCTGATTGGATTGCCTCCTGCGCTTTGAAGGTGAGTCGTTCTGGTCGCATATGAACTTACGTTACCGTGATGATGAAAATGTTCTTTACCAATTATGGTGAAAACATAACGAAAATTGCGGTTCTGACAATTGCTGTCGACAGGGGCAGGCAGGCTAGATACCGGAAAAAAAGCGCCGGTTTGAAAATCAAACCGGCGCTCGGGAATCAACGACGAAGAACCTGTTACTTCTTGGGTTCTTCTGTAGGCTTCTTGGGCTCTTCTGCTGGCTTTTTCGGCTCTTCGGTGGCCCGTTCTTCGAGCGACTTGAGCACGCTCGGGGAAGCGGACGAGTTCAACTCTTTCAGAATCCCATCCGTCAGATCATTTTCGCCGCTGCTGAAGAGGACGATTGGAGTGCTGTTGATGCTTTCGGCCGCTGTATCCACGACAAGAGTGAAACCCTGGGCTTTGGCGCGACTGTTGATCAAGGCACGGATCTCTTCGAGAATGACATCACGCTTTCTGCGATGCTTTTCACCAAGCTTGGCCCGGGCGCTACGCTCAAACTGTTTCAACGTTTCTTCCTGCTGACGCAGTTCCAACAATCTCTTTTCCGCGCTTTGTTTGTTTTTATCGCGTTCTGGTGCGGCGACGGCCTGATCGTTGGCGCTATCCATCAGCTTCTTCCATTCGTCTTCGCCTTTGCGCATCTCTTCGAGCATTTCCTTGCGCTGCTTCTCGAGATCACCGGCTTCATCCTTCAAGTTGGCATCGGCCAGTTTGGTTTTGTAGTAGTTATCAAACACCTTGCGCAGATCGATCACCGCGATACGGGTTTGCGCCTGGGCCGCTACATTGAAAACGGCTAAAAGAGACAGGATTAGGAAAAATTTCTTCATTCTTAAAATAGATTAAAACTCACGGGTATAACCGACACCGAACTGGAATTTACCACTACCGCTGGCGTCCTCATCATGGCTTATGGGGATACCATAATCAAGTCGGAGGGGACCGATTGGCAGGTTCAAGCGAAAGCCGACGCCCCAGTTGTCACTGTAGCTGGCTTGTCCTTCTTGTGTGCCAAAGCTGTAGGAATCTTCGAAGACGTTACCAACGTCATAGAACAGCGCAAAGCGGAGGCGTTCGATGATGGGTAAGCTGTATTCCACGGATCCGAAGTAGTAGGTTTCGCCACCCACCGGTTCTTTCGAGCGTCGTTCCGTCGCGAGGCCACGATCAAGGATGTCACGAGGACCGATATCTCGATAGCTGTATCCACGCAGGGAATAGAGGCCGCCCAGGAACCAACGGTCAAACAACGGAACTCGGGCGCGGCCACGATCACCACTGCCCCAGTCGTCAACCACACCAGCGCGGCCAACGATTTCCCAGATATGACCATCGAAGAAACCTGGGAAGTACCATGCTGTTTTGGCTTCCAGTTTATAGAACTCGGCATCGCCACCAACGCCGGCCACTTCGGTGAGCAATTCACTCCGCTGCCCATGCGAGGGGAGGAGTGCATTGTTGCGTGTGTCGAAAGCGAGAGAGGTTCCAATCTTGGAAATCAGTCGGCTTCCGTCCTGGCTGAGGAGCTCTGGTGAAACGGTCGCCGGCAGGACCGTTGTGTTGGTTCCACTGGTCACCGTTAGTGGTGCTACCCGCGCGTCAGAATTGAAATCCAGATTCACGTTTTCCAACGTGTGGAAGACGCGTCCGATCAGGAAGTCGCTACCCAGGGCACGGGTTAAACTGACGGTGGCACCGGTATGAGTTTCGTCGTAGAGATCTTCGCGGCTGACGTAGTTCAGTTCGCGATGGAATAAATCGACACCGAGAGCGAGCTTGCGATCGAGGAACCATGGTTCAACGAAAGAAACCTGGTAATCCTGCCGCTTGGTTCCGATTTGCGCGCGCAGACGGAACTTCTGGCCACCGCCTGTGAACGTGGGTGGTTTGAATAGATCAAAGTTTGACTGCGAAACTTCCACAAACCCGACCAGTGCATCAACCGAACTGAAACCAGCACCGACTGTAAAGTTACCTGTATTCTTTTCTTCCACCGTGACCACCAGATCTTTGCGGTTGGGGACCTCAGTGTCTTCGGGCTTGGTATCCACCTTGCCGAAGTAGTTCAATCCTTCGAGACGCGCTTTGCTGACCTTCACGCGGGTCATGTCAAAGACTTCACCAGGTGAAACCGCCAACTCACGGCGAACTACTTTGTCCTTCGTTTTTTCGTTACCACGGATCTCGATTTGTTCGATGTAAGACTTTTGTCCTTCTTCAAACTCATAAACGATGTCCATGGTGCCCGTGGACACATTGGCGTTCTTGATCGCGTTCACGCGGGTGTCGATATAGCCTTTGGCACCGTAGAAATCGCGCAATGCTTCGACATCCTGCGTTAATCCTTTGGGGGTAAAGATTTCCCCGGCGTTCATCTTCATCCGGATCTTCTTGCCCATGACGTTCACACCGCCACGGATATCGTCATTGGAGAAAAGCTTGTTGCCTTTGAAGTCCACTGCGCCCACCTGGTAGCGTTGCCCTTCAGAAATAACGAAGTGGATGACCAGTTTGCTTTCTTCGACGTAATCGAATTTAACCTCTTTGATTTCGAAATCGATGTAACCTTCGTTCTGGTAGAACTCAGTCAGGCGTTCTTTATCGTCCTGAAATTGTTCGTCCTTCACCACACCGCTGCCGGTCAGCCATGAAAAGAACCAGCGACGTTTGGTTTTGAGCGTCTTGCGAAGTTTGCGTTCTTTGAAAGCGCTGTTTCCGTCAAAAACGATATCCTTGATCCGAATTCGTGGGCCTTCGTTGATTTCGAAAGTCGCTGTTCCACGGCCGGCATTTTCGTCGATGCTCAAAACCGGTTTTACCACAACCTTCTGGTAGCCAGCTTTCTGATAAAGCTTCTGCATTTCCTGGGCATCCTTGAAGAGCTTCTTCTCGTCCAGCGGTTGACCGGCCTTGGAGGTGAGCTTCTTGCTCAGGCGACGATTGCTGTATTTTTTGTTCCCCTCAAATTTGATATCGCTCAGCGTTGGATTGCCCTGGACGACATAAGTCAGTTTTACCCCGTCAGCGGAAAGATCTTCGGCGACACGGATATTATAGAAGAAATCGGTCCCGTAGAGGGTGCGGACGTCATCATCAACGCGGATGCGCTGATAAATATCACCTTCTTTTACGCGCAGGTGCGAGCGGATCAATGAGTCGCTGGCTGCTTGCGGGCCGACATGGCGGATCTCAATAGAGGTGACTTTAGGTCCGGCCTGGCCGATTGCACCGATGATGGACGCGCCCAGAATGATACTAGCGAGCCAATTAGAGCGCAGGGGAGCAGTAAACTTCGTCATTTGTTTTCGGTTGTTCGTTTGGGCCACCTTCTCGAATTCCGAGAAAAGCACGGGGTCTGGATGGACTTTTTTTACAAAAACTCAAGGCATTTTGTTGTTTCACAAACGAGTTCCTTGTCCTGCACGCGGGAAAAATGCCCTCAGAAGTGATCAAAGCTTAAGGATTTTTAGACTCGAAAGGGCGCATCCCCGACTACTTGGTAGCCACGAGATAGACAGTGGTGCCAAAGCGCGGGAATAACTTGGTTCCCCATCGCGACATGCCGCGGGCGAGACGGCGCGCCGCACCTGGATGGCCAGTATTCTGGAACTCGGCGAAAGTGCTGCAGGTAAGCACCTTGAATCCTGCTCGTGTAAAGGCCAGGCGTTGTTCCGGGGCGGTATATTCTCGCCAGTGAAAGCCGTAGAAGGCCTTCTTGCCGTTGGATTCGTAATCTTCAAATTGATAATAGCTATCAATGACGTGATTTTCAGCGCGGCCAAATAGGAGACTAACCAGACTTTGAAAAGAAGCCCGGTTTGGAACGGTGATGCAGACCTTTCCACCCGGACGCAGAATCCTGTGGAGTTCGCGGATAAACTTCACAGGATTAAAGTTAAAGTGCTCCATCGTCTCCCAACAGAGGATTGTATCGAAAGAAGCATCAGGAAACGGCAGCTTATGAGTGGATGTTTTGATAGGTCCAAACATCTCAAACAGATCGACAAACGAACAATCGATTGATCGTTTCTTGTATAGTGGCACTAATGGGTAGGCTGCGGGATCATCGCCTTCAAGCACCTGGTATGAAGTAGCCCGATCTCGCAGGACGAATGGGATATACCCGTAGAAGGGGCCGATATCGAGCACGTCCCCGAGAGGGCCTGACCAAAGATCGAATATGTTCAGGCATTCGTAGAGACGTACCGCATGCATCGAAAAATAAGCATGCAGCCCATCCTGAACATTGGCCTGCTGGCTGATTTGTGTCCCCCGCTCAATAAATTGTTCTTTAGTCATGCACCTTCAACGATTGAAATCCTTCTTATCTGGTCAGCGTAGGTCAGAGATTGGCTGTAGATGGGTAATTTTCAAGGAGCAAACAGGAGCTGGATGCAGCTGCGAAAGGAATCTATTTATCCAAGTCTAATCCCGAAGAAGAACCGCCGGAATTTCGAACACCTCACCTTTTGCGATGGCAAAGACCTTGTCCGGATTTCTTGCTTCAATGGGATGACTCCCTGTGAAGCTGCCAAAGCTCGGGAGGACGGCAGAATTCTCCCCGAACCAGAAGCAAGGTGCCCGCAATCCGGATCCGACCTTGTCTCCCACACAGATGCATGGGTGTAAATGTCCCGCCAACACATGAAGTTTGTGGCGGGGAACCGGTTCATGGCGAAAGGCGAATGGGCCTTCGATTAATTCATCCACGCTTTGCATGTTCCAACATTCCGGTGGTGCTCCGGAAGATTTATCATGGTTGCCTGGCATGAGCCATATTTCCAGAGTCCGGCGAGTTTCACACCACTGTCCCAGGGTGTGCATCATGGCTTCGCTACGACCCGTTCGAGCGTGAAAGAAATCTCCCAGGATGAAGAGGCGTTTGCTGTGAGTGAAGTTCAACAAGCTATCGAGCCGGCAGAGGTCGTTTGCGGTGACATTTTCCGGAACCGGGATGCCAGCATGACGAAAGGCCGCAGCCTTGCCGAAATGAGGATCGGCGATAATGAGCGTCTCGGTGCGATTCCAAAAAACGGCTTTTTCGGCGAACAAGGTCAACCGCTCATCGGCGTAGATGAATTCCAGGTGGTTCAACGTGCGAGTTCCTTCTGTGCCGCCGTTTCAAGTTCTGCAGCCATTCGTTGGATGCGCTCGCTCCATTTCTCACTGGTCACGTTTGCCTGGACGAATGAGGCCCAAAGTGGAAACGAGAGCGGTGTCAGTCGCGGCGTTTCCAAAACAGAGAGCCGCATCTTCGCAATAGTTTCCAGGGTGGATCTCATCCGGCTTACCTCAAGTTGTCTCTCCAACACTTCACGACGCGATTGTTGCAATAGTAAGTTCTCAGGATCATAACGCAAAAAGACGTCGTAGAACAATCCGCTCGATGCCTGCAATTGCCGCACTGATTTTCCTCTGCCCGGGAACCCTTGGAAGATAAGTCCCGCAATGCGCGCAATTTCACGAAACTGTCGTTTGGCGAGTTCCGTGGAATTCAGGCAAGCGAGCAAATCTTCTATGAGCCGTTCCCCGGAAAGGATTTTGCGCCATTGTTCATCGCTAAAGGCCAGGGGCTTGGCACAGAGCAGGCCGAAACCATAATCGTTGATCGTCACCGCAATCGAACTGGGCGTCTCCTGGGAAACGCGATAGGCGAGCAGGGCGGAAAGCCCCTCGTGCACGAGACGTCCCGCAAAAGGGAAAATGAAATGATGCGTGCCATCGCGAAGTTTCGTTCTTTCAATAAGTAACTCGTCGGGATCCGGAATCTTCGACCAACTGTTTTGAATTTCCAGGACAGGTCGCACCGCCTTCATTTCCGGGCCTTCGTAAAGACCACGCTTGGCATCTGCCATTTTTTCGCGGACCACCGCTGCGAGCTGGGAGGAGAGTGGCATTTTTCCACCCATCCATTGGGGAACAAGTCCGGCCACTTTCTTGGCGCGTCGCACGTAAGCGACCATGTCGCGCATGCGGACGAATTCCAGGGGGAGCCCTGCAAAACTGAATCGGTCTCCGGGTTTGAGTCGGGCCACGAACGATTCCTCAGTCGAGCCGAGGCTGCTGCCTTTGATTAGTTTAATCGCAACCGCGCTGTCGCTTGTGATTGTCCCGATCGACATCCGGTGCATCTGGCCGATGTTTTTGTCTTCGACCCCAAACCGTGAGTCCCGCGCGATCAACCTGTGGAATTGCGGATACGCGTTCAGGGACTGCCCGCCGCGAGTGACGAAATCGAGGCACCATTGCCATTCCTGATCGTTCAGATTGCGAAACGCGTGGCTGCTTTGCACCTCATGGCGCAGTTCGGATTCGGAGAATCCTCCGCCCAGGCCCACCGTGACGAGGTGTTGCACCAACACATCGAGGGGACGATCGATCGGATGTCTGCTCTCAAGGTCTGAGCGGGCGATGGCCTGGCGGACTGCGGCAAACTCAACCAACTCCATGGCATGGGCCGGCACGCAAAAGATCTTGCTGGTGGCACCTTTGCGATGCCCGCTGCGGCCCGCGCGTTGCAACATTCGGGCAACCCCCTTCGGCGCCCCGATTTGAATGACTTGCTCAACGGGCGGGAAATCCACGCCAAGGTCGAGGCTCGACGTGCAGACGGCGCAACGTAAGTCGCCCGCGCGCAGTTTGTTTTCCACCTCTTGCCGGATCTCTCGATCGATTGAGCCGTGATGGATTGCAATCTCGTTGATCCATTGCGGACGGGCTTCCTGCAGGGCGCGATACCAGATCTCAGTTTGTGAACGGGTATTGGTGAACAACAGGGTGGTGCGTGCTTCCTCAAGTTTCTCAAGAACCTCTGGCAGAAGAGCCAGCCCGAGATGTCCCGCCAATGGAAAGCTTTCAAGAGAACGAGGGATCAATGTTTTTACCTCAACCTTTTTGCGAACATTCGCGGAGATCAACACGGAGGTTTTTCGGGCCTCTGATTGTCCCAACAGAACATTCATTGCTTCCTCCAGATTCCCCAGAGTCGCTGAAAGCGCCCAGGTGCGGAGGTTCGGCTGCCAGGCGCGGAGCCGGGCGAGACACAACTCCGTTTGAACTCCCCGTTTGGAACCCAGCAGTTCATGCCATTCATCCACAATCACGGTCTTGAGTGATCGCATCATCTCCCGTGTTTCCGGGTACGATAGCAAGAGTGAGAGACTTTCCGGAGTGGTGACGAGGGCCGTCGGGAAGCGAGTGCGTTGTCGGGCGCGGATGTGGGAGGCGGTATCCCCGGTG
This sequence comes from Limisphaerales bacterium, assembly GCA_046597605.1. Lineage (GTDB taxonomy): Bacteria > Verrucomicrobiota > Verrucomicrobiia > Limisphaerales > JACDHS01 > JACDHS01. The sequence goes on from JBKJKE010000243.1 coordinate 32,171, forward strand.
CGTAGCTCAACCGTCCATGGGATTCCAATGTCGGCGACGGGACGAAGCATGGAATTGACCGTGTCGTTGGCGAGCGCCCGCAGCGGTGTAATCCAAAGCAGCTGCAAGGGAGGAGCAGGGGACTTCTTACTGGGAGCTGCCGGGTGCGGATTTTGTTCCAGCCATTCGAGGAGGGCAGGGATCCAGACGGAATATGTTTTCCCTAATCCTGTGGGTGCATGAACCAGACCGCTCTTGCCTTCGAGGAAGGCTTCCCATGTCTGCTGCTGGAATGGGAATGGTTTCCATCCCCGCGTTGCAAACCAGTCGGATAAAGGCTTGGTGTTGGCAGTGAACTGCACAGGTAACGATGCACCAGGAATGGGGCGGGGGAAAGTGGGAGGGCGGCGAAGCTGTCCGATGGTAGTGGGTGTAGTGCGCCCAGCCGCCACCTTGGGCGGAACGATGCAATGGGAAAGGGACTTAACCACGGATAGACACGGATTTGCACGGATAATGGAGTGCGCCCTTTCGCAATCTGTTGGTTTTATTGAGCTCACCGAATAGTTCACGCGGCAAAATGCAATTCTTTCAGGGCCAAACCGCGGCATTATTGGAGGAGATCAAGGTTCGGCTGCCGTCGATGGATCGGAGTATTTTTCAACAGAACTTCGTCAGTGCCGACCTGGAAAAGACGGAAGACTTCTTCCGACGGGGTCCCATGCGCAACGCCGAGTTGCGCCAAAAACATCAAATCGCCTCCCCATTGATCCGACAGGAAGCTTTGGAGGATTTGATCATTGCGACCAGTAACGGCTTGGAGGGCAGAAGCGAACTCCACGATCTCGGGGGGCCTTTAAACGGGATCAAACCGGGGCCATCGCCAGAGAGTTCCCTGCTCGAATTCTTTGCTGATTAAGTCATTCGAAAACGAGCCTTCACCGCTCCTTTGGAACTGGAATTCTGAAGGCCCCATCCAACGCCAGGGAATCGGGTCCCCCCAACGCCGCCCGCTGGTATCAAGCACTTGGATGGTCCGCAACGCGTTTTCTCGCCTGTCTGACAGATTTGCTGGGTGCCCAGATTATTTTCTCATTACTTTTCCAATCTTGCCGGGACGTGAGAAAATTATCTGACTACTCCGCCAATCTTGCCGGGACGTGAGAAAATTATCCGGCTACTCCGCCAATCTTGCCGAGACGTGAGAAAATTATCTGACTACTCCGCCAATCTTGCCGAGACGTGAGAAAATTATCTGGCTACTCCGCCAATCTGTCCGGCACGTGAGAAAATTTTCTCGGCACTCCGCCAATCTGGTTTTTGATGTGAGATAATTATCTGAGCACCCCGAAAATTGACCTCGAACCGGAACGATTGTGAGGTGTTAACGTCCAGGACAATCCGTGAACTGGGATTGACCCGGGTTGTCTAACGTGATGACAATTGGCGATGGCAGCGAATGATTTGAAAATCGAGAAGATCAAAACTGGAACCGGCGCTCAACCCAAGAAGGGCGATGTGGTTAGCGTTCATTACACAGGTTGGTTTACCCACGGCGGTAAATTCGACAGTTCAGTGGATCGCAACGAACCCTTCTCCTTTGCCCTCGGGATGGGGCAAGTGATCGCCGGTTGGGATCAAGGGGTCGCAACCATGAAGGTCGGCGACAAGGTCAAACTGACAATTCCGCCGGAATTGGCCTACGGTAAGAACGGCTATCCTGGCGCGATTCCTCCGAACTCCACTCTGGTGTTCGAAGTTGAGCTGCTGGGCGTGAACTAAGACAGGCGAAGGAGGCGGCATTGCCTCGAAGCGTTCCTATGAGTGGCCCAAGCGATCCCCCCGATAAAGACGAGCAACTGGCGCAGCGTTTGGCTGCGCTGGGGGTGCGGGAGGGTGACATTGAGGAAAGCTTTGTGCGTTCAGGCGGGCATGGCGGGCAAAACGTCAACAAGGTTGCCACCTGTGTCATGCTTTTGCACAAACCAACCGGGATCCAGGTGAAATGCCAGGAAACCCGGCAACAGGGGAAGAATCGGTTCCTTGCCCGCAAGTTGCTGGTCGAGAAGCTGGAATCCCGCGTGCAGGACAAAGCTGCGGCAGAACGCGCTCGGATGGAGAAGGAACGACGCCAGAAACGGAAGAGGAGTCGCGCCTCCAAACAGCGCATCCTGGCGGATAAATCTCACCAATCGGGAAAAAAGAAGACGCGGCAACGACCGAGGGACGATTAGCTTGATCCGTTTCAATTACCTTTGAGATGTCGGTCTGGCACTTGTTCCGAGTTCCCTTGCAATGTCCTTTCCGGCCCATAGGCTACGCCAAAGGGTGCGTTGAAGATTCCCTGTGACTCGTTAAGTTAACTCAAAATAATGGCAACTATCGGCAAACGGAACACACTGGCAATAACCCGGGCCTCGGCGATTGGGCTCTACCTTGATGGAGGGGACCTCGGCGAAATCCTTTTGCCCGAACGGTATGTCCCGAAGAATATTGTGCCGAAAGACACAATAGACGTCTTCATTTACCTCGATTCGGAAGACCGGATCATTGCGACCACAGAAGTTCCTTACGCAGAAGTGGAAGATTTCGCCTGCCTCAAGGTGGTCAGTGTCAACGAACGGGTGGGGGCGTTTCTCGACTGGGGGCTGATGAAAGATTTGCTGCTGCCTTTTCGCGAGCAGGTCAGGCCCGTTCGAGTAGGTGATTCGGTGGTGGTGTATGTCCTGTTCGATGAGAAAAGCCGCCGCATCATTGCGACCAGTCGAACCAACAAACATCTCAAGAAGGGAATCCCGAATTTTCGTCCAGGCCAGCCGGTAAACCTGATGATCTCGGGAAAGACCCCGCTCGGTTACAGCGCGCTGATCGAGAGTTCTTACAGCGGGTTGGTCTATGCGGATTCGATTGCCGGTCCTCTCTACATTGGGGAAAAGATGATCGGCTACATCAAAACAGTGCGGCCCGATGGGAAAATCGATTTAAGCCTGGATGCTTCGGGTTACAAGCGGGTGGCTTCGTTGAAGGAGCAAATTGTGGAAGCGCTGGCAAGAAACGGTGGGCGCCTTATTTTTGACGATGACAGTTCGCCAGCGAGTATCCGCCAATCCTTCGGCGTAAGCAAAAAGGCGTTCAAACAAGCTTTGGGCGCGCTCTACAAACAGCGTCGGATTCGTTTTATGAATCCAGGTATTCAAATGATCCACGATACATCGGAGTGGAAGCCTGGGCAGGAGGAGGAAGCGGATTAACGAACGGCTGCCTTTTGCACGAGGCAGCGTTGCAGAGACTACCTTGGGGTCGCCGTGAATCCGAGGCGGTCCCGGATCAAAGTTTGGATGTCGAAGAGCGGCATGGCAGTTGTAGTCGCAGCACCTGCGGCCAATCCGCTCACGTATGCCGTTGCCACGGAAGTTCCCCCCACGAAGTAACGCTGCCCACTGTAATTAACGATGGTGCCACCCGGGCCCATTACATCCACGAACGATCCGTAATTGGCGTAGGGCGCAATGTTCCGGTTCTGGTCTCCGGCTGTCACAGCCATCACCTCGGGGTAGGCTGCAGGGTAGGTGGGAGCATCCGTTGGAACATTGCCGGCGGCCCCAAAGAAGACAACCTTTTGTTCCGTGGAGCTCTGAATGACGCTTCGCAGCAAGGGACTGTCGGAAGGACTCCCCAGGCTAAGATTGACGATGGTTGCCCCTCGATTAACTGCTTCATAAATCCCCTGGGCGACATTGAATGTGGTGGTTGTCTCATTCGGACCGTAGATATCTATCGGCAAAATCTTCCAGGGACTGGATTCCGCACCCTTCAATCCTGCCGCCATTCCGGTCAAAAGGGCATCGGCCATGGATGTGCCGTGGGTGAGTTGCCCAGGAGCGGGGGTGCCGTCGACCAGGGAAACACCGGGCAAGAGGAACTGCGCCTTGGCTGGATCAAGGTTCTGCACTCGGCTGTCGACCAGCGCAACGATGGGATTATTAGCGTCCGCCGTGGAAACGGGCTTTAGATTGAACGCCGACGACGAAGAACCAGGGGCGGCGAAATGTGGAGGTGGCGGGTCGAAACGGTAATTATTCTCTGTAGAGGAGATATTTGGATTGTCGTTCAGTTTGGCACGGGCGGCCAATGCGTCCGACTCATTTTCAAACTCCAGGAGGTAGGTGTGCAATCCGTCTGCTCTTCCCATGACCTTAGCGCCCAGTAGCTTGGCAAGCTCATCAATGGTAAGCGCGGAGGAAGGGCTCAGCGTGACAATCAATTGCGTGCGAATCCGGTTTTTATCTTTGTTCTCGGTTTCCTTGAAGCTTTGGCGCACGGCTTCGGTTGCTCGTCCCATCGAGGTTTTAAATACGAAAAATTTCGGGGCTGCATTGGTCTGAGGAACGAGCGCGTAATTCAACTTCCCAAACAAGCGGGGAAGCGCGTTTTCAATGCTGAGATTCGAGAACTTGACCGAAATATCCCGCGTCGTGCCAGGTTCCAGCAGAACTTCCCAGCCGGTTACGGACGAGATGCGTTCCAGGAGGACTTTGAGATTCCAGGACTGAATATCTGCGCTGACCTGGTTGTCGTTGTGCTTCCAATCGAGCTTATTGACGTTCGGGGTCGCTGCGGAGGTAAGAACCAGCAGAAACAGAAACAACCCAATGGAAAACCAGCGCTTCATTCTAATAAGGCGTATGCCTGCACTGAACGTTGCAGAAATCAGGGCCGGCGCAAACGATAAAATTCCATGGGAGAAGAAGTGGGGAGCAATAATTGATAGGTTTGGTTCGCCAGGGTGGGGGGAGACGGCACTGGATTCCATGAAATGGGAGAGTTCAAACTGCTGGCGCTTTCCAGGACAAAACCGTGCGGATAGGTGGGCCAGGAAAGCTGAGCATTACTGCCGCTGCGTGCAATTTGGACGCTGGTGGCCACACTTTCGAAAGCGATCGCGTAAGTGTCAACTGTGCTCAGCAGGGTAGCACTTTTCCAGACCTGCAGGTCATAACGGCCCGGTGCAAGTTGCGGAACAAAAATGTGTTCGACGTTGTCGACCGCACTGGTGCTGAGGGCAACAATCGATCCGGATCCCGCGTTATACAGGAAGAGATTGAGATTGTTGATTTCGCTGCTGTTGGCGGCACGGTTCCATGCCAGGGTCGCCGTAAACATGTGGGACGAATTGTTGGTTGGGACCGTGAAGTAATAGTGATGGACCCGATCGGTGACATTCGGGCCGGTGACTTGGTTCGTAATGCTCGAAAAATCCCAACCGATGCGCGCAACGTTGTTGATATTTGCGCCGGGCGGGTGAGCTCCGTTTGCCGTGTGGGAGGTCGCTTCTTGAAAGGTCTGTTTACCCCCGCTGAGTTGTTTATAGGAGTTGAAAACGTTCACATTCCCACTACCGAACCGATGATCCAGCGGCGCAGAAGGATGATTTGTCCAGCCAGCAGGTTTAACGGCACCATTCAGCAGCAATGCTTTCAATGTGCGGATGTCGGTGGCGGCGTTGGTGTTCGAGCCTCCAATGTTTTCTTTACCAGCCTGGATCAGGATTGCGGCCGCGCCGCTCACATAAGGGGTGGAGAAACTGGTAGCTCCGGCAGGTGCGGTGATGTCGGGTTTGCAGCGACCATCGATTGTGGGGCCAATGCTGCTACCGCCACCAAATGCGCCAACCGCGATGCTGTTGTAAGCCGTGCTTGGTGGCGAGATTGGCCCACCGTTGCCGATGCCTGACACAAACAGAACTTTGTGAGTGGCGGCGAAGTTATCATACTTCTCGTTGACCAAGCTTTCGTTCGCTGGGGTGAGCCCGGTAAAAATAAAGCTTTGATTGACGACGCGCGCCGGAATCGCTGGGGGGAGAGTGGCAAAAATGATGGAGTTAACAAAAAAATCGGCTTCGTAATTGTCAATTTGGCTTACTCCCGGGGCCATGCCCTGAGAACCATAGAAATTGACTCCCACTCCATTGGCATGTCCCGACTCAATCCCCAGGGCGTTGGGATAGGAATTTGCGGTTCCGCCGTTCGATATCCATCGAAACTTGGACTGCGGTTGGCCGACCGCTCCCGGGTTTACCTGCCAGGAGCCGCCACCGCCATCGGCTTCAACCTGCGCCACGGCTACCCCGGATCCAGTCATGGAGGGGTTGAGCGACTGCAAAGCAGGCAACCCCATCTGCGCCAAAGCGTTAGCGCGGCTTGGAAGGGTGGAAAAGAGGAGGGAAATAGAGCAAAAGCAGGTCAGTTTGAGTCGGTTTTTACCCATGTGCATGACACTATCGCACATTTTAAGCCAAGTTCACGCTTGCGGTGAAGGTTAACGTTTTGCTAGAAATCGCGCCCACTATATGGCAGCCATAGGCCGTTTTCAAAAAGGCGAAGAGATTTTCTACGCCAAAGTAGTTGATGGAGAGATTTTCCGTTTGCGCGGAGATGTCTTCGGTTCCCCCTCTTTCGACAAGAAAGAAACCCCTCTAAAAGGGGTCAAAACCCTTATCCCGGTTGTTCCGTCCAAGATTATTGCCGTAGGTCTGAATTATGCAGATCACGCCAGGGAATCTGGCAAACCGCTGCCGAAAGAGCCGTTGTTCTGGCTTAAAGCCACCACCTCGCTCATTCCGGACGGTGCCAAGATCGAAATTCCTTTCGCGACCCATCGCACGGACTTCGAGGCGGAGTTGGCGATTGTGATTGGCCGCCGCGTGCGGAATGTGACACCAGCAGCAGCTGCCCGTTACATTTTTGGTTACACTGCTGCTCAGGACATTAGCGATCGCACGATCCAAAATGCCGAAAGCCAATGGGCTCGCTGCAAGTCTTTCGACACTTTCACGCCGCTCGGGCCGTACGTGGAAACGAAGATCGACCCGCATGATCTTACAATTCAATTGTTCCAGAACGGTCAATTGCGTCAAAACTCGAACACGAGCCAATTGATCTTCAATTGTTTTCAGATCGTGAGCTTCGTTTCGACCAATATGACACTTTTGCCCGGCGACGTGATTCTGACCGGGACACCCGCCGGGGTTGGCCCGATTGAGTCTGGCGATCGTTTGGAAGTTCGCGTTCAAGGGCTCACACCGTTGGTGAACGCCGTTAAATAATCTGCAAACTTTGTAAACCACAGAGGCGCAGAGCTCCCAGAGAACAAAACTCTGCGACGCCTGCGTCTCTGTGGTAATTTTTTTTCTTATTTTATGAAATGGAGTCAGGCATTAATTCCCACCCTTAAAGAATCGCCCGCTGATGCGGAGATTGTTTCCCACAAGTTGCTGTTGCGCGCTGGATTGATTCGCAAGTTAAGCGGCGGACTTTACACGTTTCTGCCGCTGGGCCTGCGCGTGCTGCAGAAGGTGAGCAACATTATCCGCGAAGAAATGAACCGTGCCAGCGCGCTCGAAGTTCTAATGCCTGCGCTCCAGCCGCCGGAAATCTGGCAACAGAGCGGACGCTACGAAACCGCGCAGGATGTTTTTTTCAAAGTGCGTGATCGCGCGAAGAAAGAGTGGATTCTCGGGCCGACTCATGAAGAGGTGATTACGACGCTGGTCGCCGGTGAGCTGAGTTCCTATCGCCAGTTGCCTAAGAACTTTTATCAGATTCAAACAAAGTTCCGGGATGAAATTCGTCCCCGCTTCGGCTTGATGCGCGCAAAAGAGTTCATCATGAAGGACGCCTACAGCTTCGACGCGACCGATGACGCTGCGCAGGTGAGTTATCAAAAGATGTACGATGCCTACACTCGCATCTTTCAGCGTTGCGGTTTAAAGGCGTTTCCCGTGGAAGCGGACACCGGGGTCATGGGCGGAAAGTTTTCCCACGAGTTCATGGTTCCTGCCGAAACCGGCGAGAACGAAGTCGTTTACTGCGAAGCATGCAATTACGCGGCGAACATCGAGAAAGCCACGAGCCGTCATATGATGCACGCGGATCTCGGCGGAGACGAACAAGCTTTGGAAAAGTTTCCCACACCAGGAGTTCGAACCATTGAAGCATTGGCCAAGGCTCCCTACGAGGTAGCTGCGCACCGTCAGATCAAGACTTTGGTTTACATGGTTGAAGACAAACCGGTGCTGATCCTGTTGCGTGGCGATCATCAATTAAATGAAGCCAAGCTCACGGGAACAATCGGGACCGCAACGTTCCGTCCTGCTACGCCCGAGGAAATTATTGCCCTCTTGAAAGCCAGCCCTGGCAGTTTAGGAGCGGTAGGGGTGAAGCACGCTCCAATCTATGCAGATGAAGTTCTCCGTGGCCTGAAGAGTATGACCACCGGCGCGAACGAAAATGCATTCCACTTTCGCAATGTGTCGATCGAGCGCGATATTGAAGTGAAGCAATGGGCTGATCTCCGCCTCGCGCAGGCCGGCGAAGAATGTGCCAGCTGCGGCAAGCCGCTGAAGATCCAGCGGGCAATCGAAGTAGGGCACGTTTTTAAACTTGGCACTAAATACAGCGAGGCGTTGAGTGCCTTGTTTGTTGATGAATCTGGAAACCGGCAGCCGGCGGTGATGGGTTGCTATGGCATCGGGGTAACACGCACGGTGCAGGCAATCATCGAGCAATCGAACGACAAAGACGGAATCATTTGGCCGCTCAGTGTGGCGCCTTACCAGGTCTGTATCAGCCCGTTGAACATCACTGCCGGAGCTCCCACGTTGGAAGTCGCTGAGAAGTTCTATGTAGAATTGAGTGAGGCTGGAATCGAAGCAATACTCGACGATCGGGATGAACGCCCCGGTGTGAAGTTCAAAGACGCGGAATTGGTCGGATTCCCGATTCGAATCAACGTTGGCGAAAAATCTCTCGCCAAAGGAGAAGTGGAAATCAAGTTGCGCGCTGGCGAAATGATCATCGTGAAAGTGGAAGACGCTGTCGCAAAAATACGGGAATTGGTTGGCAGGAAATAATCCCTGCATCGTCCTATCCAAACTTGCGGCCATCGTAGCACTCAGGTGCATACGATGGCTTTTTGTATTTTGACGGCACCTATGGACCCCTCAGTAAAAAGGCTTCTTTGTAAAAGCATGGTATCCCCCGATAGCGACATTTCGGCACTGGTGCGTTGTTAGTTACATGATTTGCTGCAACTCACGTGAGCCCTTCTTCCCCGATCCAATCGGGAAAGGAATGTCCCGGGTTTGCAGGAAAGCCATCCATGAAAAAACGTCCGCAAACCTCAGCACGAAAGGAAAGTTATGAACCGAGATATCAAAACAAATAATGACAAAATTCCCGATGAAAACCGTGATCCAATTTCAGGCGCCCCGGGAGCACATCCGGTTGGGACTGGCCTTGGAGCAGCCGCAGGCGGTGCCGCGACTGGAGCAGCCATAGGCAGTGTGGCAGGACCAGTTGGAACCGTTGTTGGCATTGCTGCCGGAGCGATCGTGGGTGGCTTGGCCGGAAAAGGAGTTGCCGAAGCGGTCAATCCTACCGAAGAAGATGCCTACTGGCGCGAAACTCACACCACGCAACCGTTCGCTAAAAACCGAACATACGACGAATTCAGCCCGGCCTATCGAACCGGTTACGAAGGTTATACCCGCTACGGAGCCACCCGCGGCTTTGATGAGTGTGAAGTTGAATTGCGCAAGGACTATGAGCGCAACAAGGGGACTCTCCTGTGGGACGACGCAAAGCATGCCGCCCGCGCTGCGTGGTACAAAGTTTCTGGAAAAGAAACACCGCGCTATGGAACGGGAGCCGATGCCTCGGGACGCTATGAGCCTAAAGAACGCAGCAAACGGTAAGCCGCGAATCTCAGAGTAATTATAGTGTAAGTCGTAACAGCCGCCCACAACAGGGCGGCTGTTGTTTTATGTTTCTCGCCGTGATCCGGGCCCCCCCCCCCCCCCCCCCCA
>JBKJKE010000065.1:0-3958 GCA_046597605.1 Limisphaerales bacterium
GCATAGGGGTAAAGAAAGACCTCTATATGCACCGATTCGAAGACTTCGTTCAACTGGCAGCAAACCGGACCATCACCAATTGTTTCAACATTTTCAAAGCCGCTGCAACGCCCGTCACCAGCCCTCTGAAATTATTGCAATCCGTCCTGCTTAAGGTTGACGCCGCCTGTCAAGAACAACTTAATGGGAGCTTAAGCCACTCAGAAATGATCCATAAGTTCACCTTTTTCAGAGAATATTTCAGGGCTTCGACGGACTATCATCAGAAATACGTTTACCACTATCTTTCAAACATTGCGATGCTTCCAGCTTCTCAACAGAAAAACGACCTGATGTTTGGGGTTACACTGTTCATAGACAATGAGTGGCAGTTCGCCATCGAAACAATCAGTGGGAACATGCGAGAATTGAACAACAATGGAACACTGTTGCTACAAAACTAACTGGCAATGTTTTGGCGGGGGATCAAATATTCCATTTAGTAGGCCTATCGCTGCATGAAAAGTTTCGCATCCGGGACTTTGACGCCGTTGCCTTCCCACCAATAGCGCTGCTGCGGAACGAAATCGGTCGCCAGATTGAACGTTTGGCCCCGGATCGCCGTTCGATTGCGTTTTGCGCGGACCGAGTATCCGCCTCCGGTCATTTTCTTGCCATCCTTCGAATGCCAGGATTTCTTCGGAACAGTTTTGAAACTTGCGTCGAAGTGGTAGCTGACGACATCCAATCCTTCCTTCCAATAATACACGCGCCCGAAATAGCAGGAATGAATCCATTTTTCCCATAATTTCGGAGTATATCTTTCCTGATCCAGCTTTGGTGTCCATTGCAGAAGCCAAAGGACGTAGATTCCCTTCCGGTGATAGTCGATCGTCCGGCGCATGATCGTTTCGACTGAGAGCGAGCTGATCTGAACTTCGATGGCGACCTTTACGCCGTTGATGTATGCGCTCACGTCAGGACGGACTGTATCGAGAGGACGCTCCAAGGCTGCATCGCGGACGTTGGGAAGGCGTCGGAGCGCTTCGTAGATTTCGATCTTGCATTTACGGTGCGCGTCGCTCTCCCCCTCGGCGAATTCGCACGCAAGGTTTGCATGCGCGAAGTGGTTGATCTTATTTTTGCCGGCTTTGAGAACAACTGGATCGTTGCAGACGAGGCAATAGAACGGAGCGTTGGCCTTGGACTCGAAATATGCGTTGACGGTCTGGCCGTCTGATTTGCGGCGAGCGGAAAGCATTGGCTTCAATAAAGCTTTAATTCTAGCATGTCCGCTCATCTATGGCTGTTGATATCTATACTCTCAAAATCCAGGCGCTTCCCTTGGGTGAACTGCGAACACGGTTCGATGACTGGACTCTCGTTCGCGAGGAATATTTGGAACTTGTGAGGAAACAACGAGAGTTCACCGTTGCCGAGTCTGACCGCATTGAGGCAGGGTTCTTGCAGATCGAAACTACGCTGATGATGTCGGAGGCAAAAAGGTGGTTTCGCGCAGCTGAAGCTCCAATACTCACTTACCAACTCAGCCCTCCAGGGCATCCAGGGCAAAGCCGAGTGATGTTGGCAGCTCATGAGCAATTTAGAGAAATAGAATTTGGCGATTACGACGGAGAATTCATCCTCGAAACGGACCTCGACGCAGAAGGATTGCCCCATGTTTCAGATGAGTTTTGGGAGCATGTTGTCGCTCTTTCTAAATTCGAGGGTTTCAGATTTACGGAGAATTCTTGGATAAACGATCCGCCGGAACGGGCCAAAGCCATGCACCGGTCCGGCAGAAGCCAGATTTATAAATTGATCCGGAACTACACCACCCACCGCTTGCTTGATCGGGATGTGCAAGACCTTGGTTCCCTTGAAGTGCGTTGGCCGATTCAAACCGATTGGGCGACGTTCGTAGAGGAATTCGGCGCTGCGTTCAGCAGTTTGGTGAAGATAAATAACGCTCTGTTTCGCGTGCAATATCAGCGACAGAGGCAGATATCCAAGAAGGCTGCACGTTACCGAGATTCACTCTGAAGTGACCGAGAATCCAACACCCCTTGGGGGAGGTCCGCCGATGGTAAGGGGCTGGGGGTTCGGGGATGCCGCCCGCGCCTCACGCCAAAGCAACAAAAAAACCCGCCTCAGCGGGGTTCCTTGCGACCGCAATGGGTCAGGCTTTCACGACCGGGCTGGGCTGGAACGACCTTGACCGGATGGTATGATGGAAAGAGGGCGACGGGATGAAGGGGGCCATCCGGGGCCTATTGGCATTCCATAATCGACGTGAAAACGCGCGTAAAATGATCAATCGCACTGCGGCGCGCCTTGAGATGACCGGTAATAAGCTGCGCTATCTGCCATGGTGCGAGGGTTTGTCCCCCTAACAGTTTTGCTAGCTTACGGAAGCGTTCCCAAATCTCCTAGGATTGTCGGATGATTCATGAAGTATTAACTTACGATCTAAAGGCGGCATCGGTGCGAAATAGGAAATTGCGGTTTTGGATAACCAAACATCCGGTTGATTCGCTGAACAGTCGGCAATTCCACGACCAACAGACATCCCCTGTTGGCGTCGGTCGGAGAAAAGGCACGCTGCTTGCAAAAATAGTGGTATGTTCCAAGTCAGACTGAACTGAGCAGACGCCCGATGGATAAATCAGCATCAAAAGTTTCAAGTTCCCAATCCAACATTAGGTTGGCCAGTAAACGCGACCTTCATGCAATTCGCATATGGCTCGAAAAGCAAGACAGCCGAGAAGTTGCCGGAAATTTTCTCTGCAATTGGAGCGTGATCAAAGATGCTCAAAGAGAGAGAAAACTGATCGCCTTCATAGATGAGGAAAGCGGAATTCCTGTCGCTTATCAGGTCGGCGGATTGATTTGTCCGGGCATCCTCCAGGTGCACAGCGCATTTCAAGGGCGCGGCATCGGCAGGAAAATCGTCGAATATTGCGCAGGAATCGCCGATAAGGAGAATTCCTGCTTCTTGTATATCCAATGCAAGCCCGCGGCATCTATCCCTTTCTGGGAAAAGATGGGGTTCACATTGCTCAAGGGTGATGAGTCTCATCACGCCTTCCGCCAGTTGCGCCGGCGGCATGAATTGCCGATAGGAGGCCGGAGCGCAGAGGTAGTGATTCGCTTCTATCCCGAAGACTGGAGATGGAACAAGACCACGCTGCCCTATTCAGCCGCAACGTTATCCGGAGTTGAAACCGCAGATAGAGTGGTTCACCTGCCAGAGAGAGTGTCATTTTTCAAAAAACTTTGCCCGGAACCCAAAGACACTCTTGTAGAGATTCTGGTGGATGGCGAAAGGCGTTACTTTGACAAAGCCAAATACACGGATGCCCGACGGGTCGGAGTACAAGGCTGCCTGCACGGCTTTTACATCGACTCGATCACATAGTCGCGCTGCTTCTGCCCTATTCCACCACCGACAATTCCTTGTTGCAGGAAGACTTTCCGGCGAATTACAAAAAGGGGCGATTCGTGAGAATCGTCTCTTTTGTCTAAACCCGCCTTTGGTTCGAAACCGTTAACCAGTCCGGCCCTGGGGCCGAACAGTTACGCCGCCCGTCAGGAGGCGTAACTGTCAAAACCGTATGAGCGGAGAAATGGCTGCGGGTTCGACAGGGTTGGCAGCGATTTCTCCGCGAATTCCTGGGACCGCCCGAAGTCTTGGCAGTTTTGAGACTGGAGGTGTCCCGACGAGCGGGGGATAGGGGGTCGCGAGGAAGGCGCACCGAGAGGCGAAAAATCTCCAAGTCTTCGGGCGGTCCAACCCGTCTTCGCCGCAGGCGAACCCTTCCCTTAAAAGACAGCGTAAGCTGTAAAGGACATTGCCCCTGTTACCCTTTTCATCGCGAGAACCGGTTCCGTGACCGTGAGGGAATGTGGGTGTCGCCCCAAGCGACACCCGAAGCGAGGTTTCCGATCGACTGCGTGAGCACACAGCAGTCGGAAACCG
>JBKJKE010000202.1:0-29744 GCA_046597605.1 Limisphaerales bacterium
AGAGGCCAAATAATTATTTCACCACTCCGCCGATTCGTTTTTGACGCCAAATAATTATTTGGCTACTCCGCCGATCCTGCCGAGACGCCAAATAATTATTTGAGTACTTTTCCCATCGTGCGGAGACGTGAGATAATTATTTGAGTACTCCGCCGAACCGTCGGAGAGGCCAAATAATTATTTGGCGTCTCCGCCCATCGGTTTTTCACGACAAATAATTATTTGAGTAACCCGGAATATGGAGGGAAATGGGCAGCGAATGGTTCTTTCTCTCGAAAAGCTTCATCTTCGTCTCCAACATTCACTTCCCTCAATCCTCATCCCAATCACCCCAGTCAACTTCAAATTAGTTTCCGGCCAGACACTACGTAGTGCCATTCTGTTTGCAGACCAAAGCACTTTCCAACAAGCATCCAGGCTTTCGTCTGGAGATACCTTCTGGATGAACCGTTCCAGAACCCTTAATTAGGTCAGGAACCTGAAAACGAATTCATCTTTTTTGTTCAGATCATTTGTTGTCGCAGTCATATGTGAACCAAGATACCTGCCCGTAACAGACTTGCGACCGGGTTGGAATGCGCGCGGGAAGAGGACGACCCCAGCGTTGAAACTCCAGAATGGCATCCAACTCGAGAGGTAACCTTTTGCATTTCAGTCATGGCCGCTGTTGATTAATGCTACAACCGGATCTCGAAGGTCGAGAGAGAAAGGCTTGCAGCTAATATCTGGTATGTCGAAAAGAGGTTCAGGTTACTCGTGAGCCAGAGGCAAATGAAACTGCGGCTAAATAACTGTTCCACCCGCAGAGGTTAGTTGGCACTCTCCGCGCATGTCTCCGCTGGATGTCAGGAAGTTTTTCGAGAATGAGCCGGTGGCACTTTTTATTGCGTTAGTGGGAATCATTGTTGTGGTTCACGCACTCTCCGAAGCCAAGCCGCTGCAAAAGGTATTTGAGTTCCTTCCGACCGTTTTCTGGATTTACTTTGTTCCCATGGTGTTCGCCACCTTCGGTTTTTTTCCAGAGAAATCACCGACGTTTGCCTTTATCCGGGATTACCTTTTGCCTGCCAGTCTTTTTCTTCTATTCATTTCCGTCAGGATACCCGAATTACTCAAACTGGGCCGACGCACCCTGATGGTGATGCTCGCAGCCACTGGGACAATTGTTCTGGGGGCAGTTGGCGGGGTGCTGGTGCTGATTCCCATGTTTAAAGCCGGCCTGCTGCCTGCCGAACATTTGGAATCTATATGGAAGGGGGTAGCGGCTTTGAGCGGAAGTTGGACAGGAGGTAGCGCCAACATGGCAGCGATCTGGGAAAGCCTGACTGGTGCCGTAAAAACCCCTGCGGAGCGTGATATTTTTGCAGCGATGATCGCAGTAGACGTTTGTATTGGTTATCCATGGATGGCTTTCCTGGTCGCCTTGGCCGCTTATCAAGAAAAGATCAATGGCTGGTTGCGCGCCGACAACACGCGTATCGATGAGGTAAATGAACGAATGTTGGTTCGGACTGAAGGGGAATCCAAACAGGCGTCGACCGCTATGTTTTTATACATGATAGGCTTGGCGATGATAGTGGCATTTTGTTGCTTGAAACTGGGGGTATCATTGAACGGAACGTTGGCTGCAAATATCCAAAGTCCATTATGGAAGAGCGTTTTCGGCGCTTTTGCTATCACAATTGTATCGGTTACATTCCTAGGACTAAGCTGCTCCTCGACACGGGTCGCCAGGCTGGAAACGTACGGAGCTTCGAAACTTGGATACGCCCTGCTCTACGTTGTGCTGGCACGCATTGGGGCAGAGGGCAACCTCAGTGTTATTCGACAATTTCCTGCTTATCTCATTATGGGTGCGGTTTGGATTTTAATCCACGGCGGTATTTTGCTGGCAGTCCTAAAGATGTTGAAAGTGCCATTGTTCTTTGGTGTCACCGCAAGTCAGGCGAACGTTGGCGGGCCGGTGTCCGCGCCCGTTGTGGCAGCCGCGCATCAGCCCAACCTAGCTGTCGTCGGTCTTTTAATGGCTATCATGGGAAACATTCTCGGAACCTTTATCGGACTCTTTGTAGTGGGGCCATTGGCGCACTGGATCACTCAAATTTCGGGCAAGTGACCTGCAACGGAAAGTGACTTGAAACTTAGCCCGCATTTCTCACCAAGAGAGTTGAAAGATGATTTTTAGGTGGTTGAGACCAGACAAGGTCTGGAAAAAAACGACGAATCGGTGAAGGCGAGCGAAGAAGGTTGGAAAATTGTGGTCAGCAGACCACAAGGGGTTCGCCAGGCTGCCAATCTGGACGTGGCATTTTATTGGGGTTTGCCAATCCATGATGCACCGCTTCCCAATTCAAGAGCCGCCCCAGTTCCTCAGGGCGACGTTGCCAACTGACGATCAGGACAGCCCACAACAGGTTGATCCCGCAACCATCCGCCTTTACCACCAGAATACAAAACGGGGCCAGCGTAAAATGATTTCGGGATAAAGTGATGCTTGGACGCGACGCATCAACATTCTTGTCACCGAAGCCGACGGCCAGGGTCCGCACCCCTCCTGCGCAACAAGAATCCAGCAAGTTAGAATGCCTCCATTTCGCGTGTTACCGACAATCTCCGAGGTGGATTGCGCTCGTTCTAGGGAACGCCCAGATTCTTCCTCTCCGATCGCCTTCGTTCCCGGGTTTGGGGAGATTTTACTTCTCCGATTACCTTCGTTCGGCGGATTGCCCATCTTTTTGGCCGGAGAACGGGAGCAAGGGGTGTGATTTTTTCCGGGGGAGACAGGCCAGTCGGTGGGGTTTTGCGTAGCCGCTGTGCGGTTACGCAAAATCCCACCAGTGTTAGATGCAATGCCAGCTCTACGCGCTTACTCTGCCTTACGCCCCACTCTATTTTGTGTAGCCGCGTATCTCACCCGGAAAAAATCACACCCACTTTCATCGGTCGCCCCCAGCAATATTTGACCAAACTCCAAAACTGAGGTAAGAAGTTGAGCTAAATGGAGCCTAAAAATATATCGCGATCGTTCGTTCGTGTGGTGTTTTTTTGTGCGATAACTCTTCAGGCTGGAGATAAGATTCAATTTTCTACTCCCTCTCGTGATGACGGTCTTCCTGCTGAGCAACGTTCCCTTCCGAAAACGTCTCCGAATCTTTTTGATAAGTATCGGGGCGGTGGTGTCGATGCGTGGAGCGTGCCTACCCCGGTGCAGCAACCCTCCCAAGGTAGCGATCGGACGAGGGAGAATGAACGCAAGGACTGGATTTTGGCGAGGCCGGATGATAGAGGCACTCAACCTGGGGCGACAGATGGATCAAAGCGAACTGGAGAAAAAATGCAGGCGCAGGGAAATGGATTGGATAGATACGTTCAGGAATTGGAAAAAAGCAGGGATCTGGAGCAAGAGCACCAAAGACTAACCGAGCGAGATAAACGGCAGGCGAATGAACAGGAGGCATCAGAGGAACAGCGGAAGAGTGGAGAATCATCCTTCGACAAATCAGGGTATGATTCCGGCAAGCTCAATCGCGAAACGTTTACCTTCAAAGAATTTTGGAAGGAGACCACCGGCATTGACTCAATGCGGTTCGACGAGCAAAGCGCCGCCAGGCGTTCAGAATTCCAACAAATCTTTGAAACCCGCGGCGTCGCGCAAGAAATCTCCACAGCCGACGATAAGAATGTTTCTGACCGAATCGCTCCCGCGCCCACCGATTACAGCAGTCGTACTTCGCAAAGTAGCCGGACCGACTCCTATCAAAATAGCTATTCAGGTGTGAACGGACCCCGATCCGGGCTCTTCGATAATATGAATGACCGGTCTCTTGGCCGAGATCCATCGAGTGCGATGACGCGGATGGAGCAGCCAAAGATGAAGGTGCAGCCTGCAGTGTTGCCTTTTCCGAGCCGTCCGGGAGAGTTGTTTAAACGACCCGGCAGTTTCTAGTCCCAGCGGATGGCGTTCACGGTGCTCCTCGCTGTAAGCACCGTTTTCGGAGGAACGTCTATAAGACCATCAGCTTCGGCTAGGCCGGATAGGATGTGAGATCCTTGAATTTTGACTGGCTTAGCACTTCCGTCGGCGTCGATAGAAATTCGTATGAAATGTCGTCGATCACCATAATTGAAGATCGAGTCACACAATGTCACTGGATGCCTGAGTGGCGCGATCTTCTCGGCTCCTTGCATTCGAAGGAGAGTAGGCCGCACCAGAAGGAAAGCGGTGATCAGCGCAGAAACCGGATTGCCTGGCAGGCCGAACAGCAACTTGTCTCGCAATCTGCCGAAAACGAAGGGCTTCCCTGGTTTTATTGCAATCTTCCAAAAGGAGAGTTCGCCGCCGATTTTCTCGAATGCGGATTTTACGAAGTCAAACTCTCCAACTGAAACGCCACCGCTTGTAATTACCACGTCACATTCTTCAAAGGCGGTATTGAGGGCTGAAGCCGTCGTTTGCAAACTATCTTTCACCAAAGGATAAATTTTCGGAATGGCTCCGGAACGTCTCGCAAGAACCGACAAACCAATTCTGTTGCTTTCATAAACTCGACCGGGCTCGAGAGGTTGGCCCGCGGCAACGAGTTCACTTCCGGTAGCCAAAAGGCCTACGACTGGTTTGCGGAAGACTGACATCGAAGAGAACCCACACGCGGCTGCGAGGCTGCAAGCAGAGGCGGTCAACTTATGCCCTGTTCTGAGCAAAACAGCTCCGCTTTTCACATCTTCGCCAGCAAAGCGGATATTCTCCCAAGGTTTTACGGAATCGAGGATCTCTATCTGGTTTGCGTCTGCTGACACAGTGCGAGTATCTTCCTGCATCACCACAGCAGTAGCGCCCTGTGGCAACAATGAACCCGTAAAAATGCGGATGCAAGAGCCGCTGTTTACTCCGGGAGCGGAACTTTCCCCTGCGGCGACGGTGCCAATGAGTTTTAGAACGGCGGGATTCTTGCGCGAAGCCGATTGTACATCTTCGGCACGCACCGCATAACCGTCCATCGCTGAATTGTCGAATGGTGGGAGATCAATTTGCGAGATGACAGGGGAAGCAAGGAACCGGTCCATTGACTCCTCGAGAGGCAACGTTTCTGTCCCAAGGGGTTCCACAGTGAACAGAATCTTTTTAAGCGCATCTTCAAGTTCCAGCACAACCGGAATGTCCTGCGCCGTTTTAGGGCAGTCGAGGGAAAAGAAGGCACCGGACAATTGAAATAAAGATGTTTTGCAGATACCATGGTTCGCAATGCGGGAGTTTACTCAATTGTTAGGAGTGTTCACAGCGCTGGCGACGTTGGTCGTCGGGAGTTCTATTTATGGTCAGTCCGGCGGTGAAAAAGGTCGAGGGAAGCCGATCAAAGGGGAACCGATCCGTGCAGCAACCAGGACTAACATTGCCCCCGCGAACGTGTCGGGAGAGAAGAAACAGGAACCCGAGCCGGAAAAAACACAGACGATGGACGGGGAGTTTCAAGTGGTGAACTTCACCAGTCTTGCGAATTTCGAGTTCGAAGTTCCTCAAGGTATTGTAGCTGCCAAGGCAGTAGGCAAAAGTAATGAACAAATTCCTGCCGAGGTGCGTTCCTTGAATCAGAAGAAGGTCGCGCTCACTGGTTTCATGTTACCTCTAAAAGTCGATAACGGTCTGGTTAGTGAAATGTTGATAATGAAAGATCAATCTATGTGCTGCTATGGAGCGCAACCGCGCATCAATGATTGGGTGAGCGTTAAGATGGCAGGTAAAGGGGTTAAGTCCGTCATGGATCAGCCCGTGACGGTCTATGGGCAGATTCGAGTGGGAGAGATGTTGGAGAATGGCTATCTCATCGGGATCTACGAAATGAGCGGTGAAAAGATTGATGTATCCCAGGAATGATTCGGAGCACTTTTAATTTGGGATTTGAATTATACGCCAAAAGAACCGTAAATCGCATCCGTTAATGGCTGAACAATTCGAAACGCCGCTGCTACAACTCCGAGGAATCAGTAAAACGTTTCCTGGGGTGAAAGCGCTCTCTGATGTGAATTTTACTGTCAGGCGTGGCGAGGTGCATGCTTTGATGGGTGAGAACGGCGCTGGCAAATCGACGCTGATCAAAGTTCTGACTGGCGTCTATCAACGCGACGGCGGAGCGGCACTGTTTGATAGCAAGGAGATCAATCCCAAGACTCCCCAGGACGCGCAGCAACTGGGAATCAGCACTGTCTATCAAGAGGTCAATCTCATCCCATACCTTTCTGTTGCGGAGAATATTTGCCTTGGCCGACAGGTAAAAAAATTTGGGTTTCTGAATTGGGGCGATATCCGGCGGCGAGCGGAGAAAGCCATGGCCCGGTTAGGGCTTGAAGTTGATGTCACGGAGACCGTGGCAAACTGTTCAATTGCCATTCAGCAGTTAGTAGCGATCGCTCGCGCTCTCGACATCGATGCCAAGCTTCTGATACTCGACGAGCCCACTTCGAGCTTGGATGAGAAAGAAGTGGAAATTCTTTTCGGAGTGATGCGGAAGTTGAAGGGGCAGGGGCTGGGCATTGTCTTTGTCACTCATTTTTTGGATCAGGTTTACGCGGTCTCGGATCGCATTACAGTCCTGCGAAATGGAACATATGTCGGAGAGTATGAGGCGGCGAAGCTGTCGCGGATCGAGCTGATTTCCCGAATGATGGGCAAAGAGTTGAGCGAAGCGGATTTTAAAGCTACGGACCGCGTCCAGCAACGGCGACAGGCAACACCACTCGTCGAATTGCAAAAAGGTGGGCGACGAGGAGCACTCAAGCCCATGGATCTGCATATCTATCCCGGCGAGATTTTGGGTCTTTCCGGCTTGTTGGGTTCGGGACGAACGGAGACCGCTAGATTACTGTTCGGGGTGGATCATCTCGATTCCGGAAAACTTTTAATAGAGGGAAAGCAGGTGCGATTAGGATCTCCCCGAAAAGCAATGGAACAGAAATTTGGATTCTGCCCGGAGGATCGGAAGATTGAAGCGATAATTCCCAACCTGTCGGTCCGCGAGAACATCATCTTGGCCTTGCAGGTGAACCAGGGTTGGATGCGTTACGTTTCGCGCGTGAAACAAATGGAACTGGCCGATAATTTCATCAAGGCACTGAACATTAAGACGCCGCATACCGAACAGCCGATCCGTCTTTTGAGTGGTGGTAATCAACAAAAAGTTATCCTCGCACGCTGGCTCGCCTCACATCCGAGATTGTTGATCCTTGATGAACCCACCCGCGGGATCGATGTTGGCGCCAAACTTGAAATTGAGAAGTTGATGGCAAACCTCTCCTCAGAGGGGATGGCTATTCTGTTCATTTCCTCCGATCTGGAAGAGATGGTTCGCAACAGCCATCGGGTGATTGTCTTGCGTGACAGGAAAAAGGTTTGCGAGTTAAGCGGAGAGGAAATTACCGAATCCGCCATCATGCATGCCATAGCCAAAGCGGAGCACTGAAACGAGCAGACGATTGTCGGGCAATGGGCGAGTGAATCTAAGAATGAATATCTGGCAAAAATTGAAATGGCCGCTGATCGCGCTGTCGCTCGTGTTGCTGTTTAACCTTCTTGGGCCTCCGGGGATGATGGAAGCGCTTTTCAAAGGCAACTTCGGGGGCGCGGTCGATCTCGTTAAAGAAAACAATTTCTTTCAGTTCAAAGTCCAGAATGGTCGGGTTTACGGCAGTGTTGTGGATATCCTGCACCGCGCGGCCCCGGTGATGTTGATTGCACTCGGCATGACGCTCGTCATTGCAACAGGAGGCGTTGATTTGTCCGTAGGCTCAGTCATGGCCATTGCCGGAGCAATTGCCGCGTTGTTACTTAACAGGAATCTCCATCCTTTCGTTGTGATCGCCATTGCACTTGGTGCCGCTCTTTTTTTTGGTCTTTGGAACGGCGCACTCGTGGGTATTTTCAAGGTTACACCCATTGTCGCAACGTTGATTCTGATGGTATCTGGTCGCGGGATTGCTCAGCTGCTCACGGACGGACAGATTATTACGTTCAATAATCCGAGTTTCGAATATATCGGTCGCGGCGTTTTTCTTGGGCTACCCTTCACTATCACTCTGGTTCTCCTCGCTTTTCTGCTGCTGAGCGCCTTTACGAGGCGAACTGCCGCTGGCCTGTTTATTGAATCAACTGGAGACAATGAAAAAGCGAGTAGCTATGCAGGCGTGAATACCCACTACGTGAAGATGCTCGTTTATGCGATCTGTTCGCTTTTGGCAGGGTTAGCCGGATTGATCGTCACGACGGACATCAAGGCGGCTGATGCAAACAATGCCGGACAGTGGATTGAGCTCGACGCGATCCTCGCGGTTGTAATCGGAGGAACAGCCCTGACCGGAGGCCGGTTCTTTTTCGCGGGTTCTTTGATTGGAGCGATTCTTATTCAAACGCTCACTACAACGATTCTTACTCGCGGGGTTCCGGTGCAGTGGACTCTCGTTGTGAAATCGTTGGTGATTATTGGCGTCTGTCTTTTGCAGTCGGAAAAATTTCGAGCCTTTCTGGTGCCTCGCTCAAAGAGGCTCGCTGTATGAATCTTCGCCTGATAAAGAGAAATATTCCGTTCACCGCGACGGCGGTTGTCTGCGTGTTGCTGTATGCCTTTGCCGCGATTCAGTTTCACGACGTCAACTTTTTCTCCCTGCGGGTATTCGTTAACTTCTTCTACGACAACGCCTTTTTGGGCATCGCTGCTATAGGAATGACCTTCGTTATTTTATCCGGCGGGATCGATCTCTCGGTGGGAGGGGTGGTCGGTTTGGTTAGTGTGATGCTCGCAATTCTGATCGAAAAACACGGGGCCCCGCCTGCCGTGGCGATTCCATTGGTTCTGTTGCTCGGGGCCGGATTGGGGACAATCATGGGAGCGTTCATTCATTACTTTGCGCTGCCTGCTTTTCTGGTGACCCTTGCTGGTATGTTTTTCGCTCGAGGAATGGCATTAGTGCTTCAGTACGAATCCATCCCGATTACACAGCACATTGACGCCATTAACAATGGTCTGGTTATTCCAATTGGCTTTGATCTGGTATTGCCAGCTGCAGCCATCATTTACCTGGCCGCGTTCGTTCTCGCTTTGTGGCTTGCCCACTTTAGTCGATTTGGCCGGAATGTTTATGCGATCGGCGGCAGTGAACAATCGGCCACGTTGATGGGACTTCCGGTTGCCCGAACCCGGGTAGGGGTCTATGCTCTTAGCGGCTTTTGTGCTGCGCTTGCCGGCGTCACATATTCGCTCTACACCTCCTCTGGAAATCCGAATGCCGGAATGGCGCTTGAGTTAGATGCTATTGCCGCAGCCGTGATCGGAGGCGCGTTGCTCAGTGGCGGTGTGGGCTACCTCGCTGGCACGTTCGTTGGAGTATTGATTTTCGGAATTATCCAAACCGCAATCATCTTCCAGGGAACGCTGAGTTCCTGGTGGACGAAGATCGTCGTCGGGGGGTTGCTCCTGCTGTTTATTCTGCTGCAGAAGCTGGTTCAGGCTAAAAAATTTGGCCGTACTAACGGATAGAAACAACCTAACTATAATGAAAAGCAAACCAGGCTTCTTAGTTTTCCTTCTCGCCCTTCTCGCGGTGGCATCCGCCAATGCTGTCGATTACCAGAATCCTGTGCTGCGTGGGGATTTTCCCGATCCTTCCGTCGTTCGAGTGGGAGAAGATTATTGGGCAACGGCAACGTCTTCAGAATGGGGCCCTCTCTTTCCTATTTTGCACTCACGCGATCTGGTGAATTGGGAATTGAAAGGCCATATCTTCCAGCAGAAGCCCGCCTGGTCTTCGGCTAACTACTGGGCACCTGAGATTGTTCATCATGAAGGGACGTTCTTTGTTTATTACGTTGGACGGAATCCGAAGGACAATCGACTGCACATTGCCGTTGCGACCGCGCCGAACGCTCTGGGTCCATGGACAGACCATGGTCCGATGATTGGCCAGGAGGACGGTTCGATCGATGCGATTATCGAGACGGATGAAAAAGGCGAACGCTACATGCTTTGGAAGAACGATGGAAACAGTCGCAAACAACCAACGTTCTTCCACATACAAAAATTATCCCAAGATGGCTTGAAACTCGTAGGTGAAATGAAACAGCTGATTCGGAATGATCAACCGTGGGAAGGAGCTCTAATCGAAGGGCCAGCTGTGCTGAAGCGCGACGGGTATTACTATATCTTTTATGCGGGGGCCGGGTGCTGTGGGGCACAATGCAGCTACGGAACTGGAGTGGCACGGTCGAAAAGTTTGCACGGACCATACGAGAAATACTCGAAGAATCCAATTATCACCCATAACGATAAATGGCGCTGCCCTGGTCACGGAACCACCGTACGAACAGCCGATGGGCGCGATTATTTTCTGTATCATGCGTATGACGCAAAGGACACCGTCTATGTTGGTCGCCAGGGTGTGCTTGATGAAATTGTCTGGAACGAAGAAGGATGGCCGGCAATCAACGCAGGCAAAGGAACAAGCCCCATTGCGAAGTCGCCTCTGGGCAAAGCGCAGAAGCCCTGGACTGATTTTGAAGATGATTTTACGGATGAGAAACTGGGGCTGCGTTGGCAGTGGCCTCACATGACCGATCCGAAATACAAGTTGGAGCGGGGCGAGCTCGTATTGGTTTCCGGTGAGAAAGGAAGCACTTTAGGCACGGTGATGGCGGTGCAGACCACCAGTGGCAACTATTCTGCAACAACGCTGGTCAACGCGGGGGACCTCGCCAGTGGGAGCAAGGCTGGTCTCTTTGCTTTCGGCGATCAGAATAACGCCATTGGCGTTTTGCTGGGAGATGGAATAGTGGAACTGATAAAACGGCAGAAGAACCAGCAAGAGTCTCTTGGGACCGTCGCAATTCCTCAGGCCGACAAGGTTTACCTTCGCATGGCGTCGACCGACGGGCATAAATTCCGATTCTCTGCGTGGGTTGAAGATCGATGGATTCCGGTGGGCGGCACCGCGGATGTTCTTGGGGATTTCCTGCCGCCCTGGGACCGCGGCATGCGGATTGCGATCACGACGGGAGGCGGGGAAAACGCTACGGCGAAGTTCGATTGGTTGCGCGTGAATAACAAATAGTTGCCTCTGAAGTGACGGTGATTAAAGAGTAGACGTCCCGAAAAAGGCGTGTTTTCGAGCGCCCCAGGCAGCACAAGTCAGATTGCCTTGACGGGTTACGCGACTAAACATAGCTTTATCCCGCCTTTGTGGTGGCTATAGCTCAATGGTAGAGCCCCAGTTTGTGGTACTGGATGTTGCGGGTTCGAGTCCCGTTGGCCACCCCACCTTCTTTTTCCCTCTCAGCGACCGCCTCTTATTTCAAGAGTGCCCGTCTTTTGGCCATTGGCATTTGGAGGAAAAAAACTATAATGAAGCCGATGACGTTGGAAGACCTCGGCTGGAACGCAGCCTTCGAAACTGAGTTTGCCCCATTTTACGCGAAGGGTTGGAAACCCGCGCGATTAATTCGTGACAATAGGATTACCTACGGCGCGCTTCTGGCTGAAGAGGGTGGCATGGAGCTGGAAGTCGTCATGAGCGGCAAGGTGTATCACGATGCGGAAACCGATGCGGAGCTTCCAGCGGTCGGTGATTGGGTTGCGTTGGAGGTCGGCAACAATGGGAAGGAAACAGTTATTCAGGCAAGGCTTACCCGGCAGAGTTGCTTTTCGCGCCGAGCCGCAGGACACAGTGCGGAAGAACAAGTTATCGCCGCCAACGTCAATGTCGTGGTCGTCGTCACGGATGCAGGGCAGGATTTTAACCCTCGCCGTCTTGAACGCTATTTCACACTCATCGGCCGAAGCGGTGCCCAGCCTGTGGTCCTGGTCAATAAATCGGATCTATTCACAGACGCCCAAAACCAGGAAGCGGCTGCGTCGATTCGCGCACTGAACCCGCAAGCAAAAGTTTATATCACCAGCGCCATTAAAAAGAAGGGACTAGGTGAACTGCGGGCTGGTTTTAAGCGGGGGGTCACCATTGCATTCATCGGCTCCAGCGGCGTCGGGAAATCAGCCTTGATCAACCTTCTGCTTGGCGATGACTGGCAATGGACTGATGCGGTTAATGAAGTCACCGGCAAAGGTCGGCACACTACGACCGCCCGCGAGCTCCTGTTCCTCCCCAAGCTGGCCGGCATGCTCGTCGATAACCCCGGGATCAGGGAGGTGCAGATGTGGACGGATGAAAAAACCCTCCGGGAAGGATTTGCCGATCTCGCGCAACTGGCGAGCGAGTGCAAATATCATGACTGCAAGCATCGCTCGGACGCGGGATGCGCCATTCGCCAGGCAATGGCAAACGGCACGCTTGATTCCGGGCGGTTGGACGGTTTCCTCAAACTGGATGACGAAATCGAGAAGTTGCGATCCCGCCGTAAGAAACGCCAAATCACAATCGATCGACGAGCCAAACGGGACGACTTCAAACTCCGCAACCCCGCCGATCGCAAAGATCTGCGGGCCGAAATAAACGCCAGGGCGTAGCAGCTCGAATGTCCTAAAGTATTTTCGGTTCACGCCGCTCGCCGCATTCGCGGCGATCCCGATTGATAGCGCGCGACAGTGATCGACCGTACCACACACGTTCCGAATGTTCTGGGCACGTCGAATCGTTGTTGTATGGAGGACTCACTCGGTCGCGGGTTGCTGGTTGAGACCGCGTTTTCAGGACAAACAAAAAACAGAACTTGCAAATAAAACGGTTTCACCTACTTTTTTTGGGTCTTCTTCGGAAGCGAGCGTAGCTCAGTTGGTAGAGCATCACCTTGCCAAGGTGAACGTCGAGGGTTCGAATCCCTTCGCTCGCTCCATTTTTCTCTTTTTTGTTTTTCTCCGGCTTTCTGCAAGCGACAGCCCGTTCTTCGGTCCCCTTATTGACCAATGCTTCCGGATTTGAGAGTTTCCGGCCTCCCCGGGGCGACCCCACAAATATGAAATCTAAATGCTTCCTAACGGTTGGTGCTGTTCTATGTATCTTACTTGCTCTTGTTGGCTCTCTCTCCGCCCAGTCCACGGCATTTACCTATCAGGGGCGTCTGTTCGAAGAGGGCACTGCAGCGACCGGCTCTTATGATATTACGTTTCGGGTGTTCGATGCGGCGAGTGACGGAGCCCAATTGGGAGGCACTGTGGAACAGTCCGGACTCATAGTAAGCAATGGATTATTCACCGCGACTGTCGATTTTGGCGTTGAGGTTTTTACTGGACCTGATCGATGGATAGATCTTTCCGTTCGGACCAACTCCGCTTCTTCGTTTGTAAACTTGAGCCCACGGCAGCAATTAACCCCAGCTCCCTACGCGATTTTTGCAACCAAAGCCGCGACCGCTGGCAGCGCATCCGCCGTGACCAGTGGTGCTGCCGTTGAAAGCCTCAACGGGTTAAAGGACCAAGTCCTTTTGCAAGCGGGTGCCAACGTCACCATTACTCCCAACGGAAACACCCTTACCATTGCCTCGTCCGGGGGTGCTGGCGATGGAATATGGAGCCTGAGCGGGACGAACGCTTATTTCAATACGGGTAAGGTCGGCATCGGCACGAGCACTCCACGGCATAGCCTGAGCATCGCGGGCGGGCCTTACTGGACTCAAAACCTTTGGCGCGGAGCGATTGAATTGGAGAGTGCAGCCGCGATTGCTTGGCAGCGCAATGGCGGCGGTCAACGTTTCGGTTTGGGCCAATCAAGTGGTGGACTTTATTTCTTCCGGACTGCGAGCGATCCCGGCACCACCACAAACGCCGCTGTTTACGATATGTCGATTACCGACTCCGGCAATGTCGTGATGGGAAATGGAACTGAACGCACAGGAATCAAATTGCAGGTGAATGGAGCAGCCGCTATCGCTGCCGGAGGAAGTGGTGGCGAGGTTCAATTCGGCGCTCCTAACGGCGAAACCGGCATGACGATCATCGGAAGTTCGCGCGCGGACATTCGGTTTAATGGATCGGTTCTGAAGCTGGTGGCCGGCGCTGGCGCCTCTCCGCCATCCACAGCGGGTGGCGTGTCGATTGCAACATCTGGAAAGGTTGGCGTTGGCACAGCCACTCCGGCGGGTGCGCTTCATGTGGCGAGCGGTGGATTGGCCGTCACCGGTGGTTCCAGTCCTTATACCGGAGCTGGCTCGGGTGTTTTTCTGGAATCTGGGGGGAACTTCGGTTCTCTGTTCGCATTTAACTATTCCACGTTCACACCACGTGATCTGTTTTTGAATTCCCCGGGTGGAAACGTGGCGATCGGTAATGTCACCCCCGCGGCGCGGCTGCATGTGGAGGCGCCCGGTTTCGGCTATGGCACGGCTGCAATCCGCGCGGTGAACACACCCGGACTTGCTGGAGAATTTGTCGGGCGAGTGAAGGTAACGGAAAGTCTCGTCGTGGACTTGAGCGTCAGTGTGGGAGGCAGCGTATCGATCTCCGGCAATCTTTCGAAGGGCAGCGGTTCGTTCAAAATCGACCACCCTCTCGATCCCGCGAATAAATACCTCTACCATTCTTTCGTTGAGTCGCCGGATATGATGAATATCTACAACGGCACCGTTGCTGTAGATGACAATGGTGAGGCAGTTGTGCAGTTGCCGGAATGGTTTGAGGCTTTAAACAAAGAATTTCACTATCAGCTTACGGCCATCGGTGCGCCCGGCCCGGACCTCTATATCGCGGAAGAAGTCACAGATAATAAATTCAAAATCGCGGGAGGTAAACCCGGCTCCAAAGTTTCCTGGCAGTTGACTGGCGTGCGGCAGGATGCTTATGCCAATGCCCATCGCATTCAGGTCGAAGAAGATAAGGTTGGCACCGAACGCGGAACCTACCTCCACCCGGAAGTCTTCGGCCAGCCCAGCACCAAGAACGTATTAAACCGCCAACGTTAATATTTAGCGTTTGTCCCGACGGAAACTACTCTGCCCGCACGCGGTGAACGGGCGGAGCCGATCGGATCTCTCAAAAAAATATTGTCCCAGGACCACTGGTCGGTGCCGCAAGATTATTCCAGTTCCAAGTGTGACACAGGTTCTGCGGAGTATGGAGGGCGAAGCCAACGAACCCCCACTTCGTTGGCTATGGGGATAGAGCTTTCCCTTAGCACAAAGGGACTGATTTTGGCCTTTCCGACTTATGTTTACTGAACGGAATTCCGGTCCGACCTGAATTAGTCCAGAAACTGATAGAAGAGCCTTAGATCCTTGGCCGGGTTCCACGGCTGACAACGGAGAAAAACTGCAGAGTATGCGTAAGTTGTTGGTAAACAGCCGGTTGTGACGACAGTTCGCCCGGGGATATCCGATTTTCCGGACCGGAAAACGAGTCATCCCGCGGGGATGGCCCAATTTCCGGACCGGAAAACAGGATTTCCCGCGAAAAATGCTCATTTCCGCTCCGGATTTGTCCGATTCCCGCGGGAAATCCAAATTTCCACTCCGGAAAACTCCCATTCCCACGTGAAACTCCTCATTTCCAGACCGGAAACGGACGATTTTCCGGGGATGCCTCGTTTTCCGGTCCGGAAATCCGCCCATCCCCGCGGGATGACTCATATTCCGCTCCGGAAAACAGGATTTCCCGCGGGGATAGCCGATTTTCCGGTCTGGAAAACGCGTTATCCCGGGGATCAGGTGTTCACTGATCTGATAAGGCAGATTGCCACCGTGCAGCCGCCTCCGCATGAGTCAAAAGACAAGCTTCCAGTTCCACCTCCTTTCCGAAACCCCGGTCTGCTCTTGAGAAAACGGGTGCCTCCGTCCGCTGTATTTATGTTTCCGTTGTAAATCCCTATTCACACAAACGCGGCACTTCGCTACTGTCCGACCCATGACGTTCACGAAAGAGCAGCTTTGGGATCGGTTTAAGAATTTTTACTTTGAGTTTCCAGCCATCGAGCTGGCGGTCGATCTCAGCCGGATCAATTTCGGCCAGGGCTTTTTCGATGAAATGCAACCCTCTGCAGCTCAAGCACTTACAGCAATGGAAGCGCTTGAGAAAGGCGATATTGCGAACCCTGATGAGAAGCGAATGGTGGGTCACTACTGGCTACGCAATCCACAGCTGGCACCGACCAAAGAAATTGCTGCGGAAATCGATAAAACGGTTTCCGATGTGAAGCGGTTTGCCCAGGAAGTGCATGAGGGCAAAATCGAAGGCGAACGTGGTGCCTTCAAGAATGTGCTCGTTATCGGAATTGGCGGCTCCGCCCTGGGACCGCAATTCGTTTCCCACGCTTTGGGAAACCCGACGACCGACAAGATGGATATCTTTTTCTTCGACAACACCGATCCCGACGGAATGGATAAAGTGCTTTCCAAGGTGATTACAGAATTAGGCCAGACCTTGTGCATTGTCATTTCGAAGTCGGGCGGAACAAAGGAAACCCGCAATGGAATGCTGGAAGCCGAGGCGGCTTACCGAAAAGCGGGTCTTTCGTTTGGTAAACACGCGGTTGCCATCACCGGTGACGGGAGTGAGCTCGACAAGGTTGCCGTCAAAAACCACTGGATCCGTCGCTTTCCCATGTGGGACTGGGTGGGTGGCAGAACAAGCGAGCTGTCGGCCGTGGGCCTGCTCCCTGCCGCTCTCCAAGGGATCTCGATTGATGGGCTGCTCAGTGGGGCAAAGGACTGTGATTCGCTAACCAGGACGAAAACGGTCAAAGGAAATCCCGCCGCGTTGCTTGCTCTGGCGTGGCACTCCGCTGGCAAAGGCAAGGGAGAAAAGGATATGGTGATCCTTCCCTACAAAGATCGATTGGAGCTTTTCTCGAAATACCTTCAGCAACTGATCATGGAATCACTGGGCAAGGAGCTGGATCTAAGTGGCAAGCTCGTGAGCCAGGGAATCGCGGTCTACGGGAACAAGGGAGCCACCGATCAACACGCTTATGTTCAACAACTCCGGGAAGGCGTTCACAATTTCTTCGCCACCTTCATTGAGGTCCTGAAGGATCGGAATGGTAGCTCGATGGAAGTCGAGCCGGGTGTCACCTCTGGAGATTACCTTAATAGCTTCTTTCTGGGCACCCGCGAGGCGCTCTTCGAGAAAGGTCGCGAATCGATCACACTCACGATCCAGGAAGTTTCACCGCGGTCGATCGGGGTTCTAATCGCGCTCTTTGAGCGTGCCGTCGGTCTCTACGCCCATTTGATCAACATCAATGCCTATCACCAACCGGGAGTAGAAGCGGGAAAGAAGGCGGCCGGATCGATCATAGCGCTGCAAGCCAAGGTGGTCGAGTATCTCAAGACCAAGCGAGGACATGCCCTTACCTCTTCCCAGATTGCCAGTGGCATCGGTGCTCACGACGGCTACGAGACGGTTTTTAAGATCTGCGAGCATCTTTCAGCCAATCCAGATAAGGGGATCAGCAAGATGCCGGGCAAATCACCGTTTGAATCAACTTATCAAATAGCGTAGATTCCGCCCCCGAATGTTTGTTTACCCTAAGCAATACGACGTGATCGTCGTCGGCGCTGGTCACGCTGGTGTCGAAGCGGCGTTGGCTGCCGCGCGCATGGGCTGTCAAACACTGCTCCTCAGCATCAATGCCGACTCAATTGGGCAGATGTCCTGCAATCCTGCGATCGGGGGGCTCGCCAAAGGGCATTTGGCCCGGGAGATCGATGCGTTGGGTGGAGAGATGGGCAAATGCACCGATATGACCGGATTGCAGTTCCGGATGCTGAACACAAAGAAAGGACCTTCAGTTTGGGCTCCCCGAGCACAATGCGACAAGAAGGCTTACCAGTTCCGGATGAAGTGGATCTGTGAACGGCAGCAGAATCTGGATCTGAAACAAGGGCAGACCTCCACCCTCCTTCATAAAGAGAATGAGGTCTATGGGGTTGAAACCACTTTGGGTATTCAATATCTGGGAAAGACGGTGGTGATCACGACTGGAACCTTCCTTCGCGGATTGATGCACGTGGGCAGCAATCAGCAACAAGGCGGTCGGTTGGGGGATGCGGCCTCGATGGGATTATCCAGCTCCCTGATTGAAGTCGGGCTGGAATTGGGTCGCCTCAAAACCGGCACCCCGCCCCGCCTCCTGAAGAGCTCTATCGATTTTAGTAAAGGGGAACCTCAAGGCGGAGACGAGCCGGTTCCCTACTTTAGCTATTGGAAAGAGGATTTGTTCCACGTGGAACAAACTGCCGCGGCTGGGATGGAAGAGCGTCCTTACGATCGATTCTTTCCGATTCCTTCAAGAAAGTTCCACGTGGAACAATCAGCATATCCTCCGGGCTCCATTCTGGAACAAGCGGGGGGGCAACTGCCCTGCTACATCACCTATACCACTCAGAAGACGGCGGAAGTCATTCGGGCCAACTTACACAAGTCCCCCATGTATTCCGGTGTGATCGAAGGGGTGGGTCCAAGGTATTGTCCTTCGATTGAAGATAAGATCGTGCGTTTTGCTGAGAAAGAACGGCACCAGATTTTTCTGGAACCTGAAGGGATAGCCACCGACGAGATCTATGTCAATGGCTTCTCCACGTCCCTTCCCTTCGATGTTCAGTATGAGTTGGTGCGTTCTATCATCGGCTGCGAAGAGGCAGAAATCCTTCGTCCTGCTTATGCCGTGGAGTACGACTTTTCCTTTCCAACCCAATTGCATCCGTCGCTTGAAACCAAGCCTTGCCGCAACTTATTTCTTGCGGGCCAAATCAATGGAACCTCGGGATACGAAGAAGCGGGAGCCCAGGGATTGATGGCGGGAATCAACGCCGCTCGCCGCGTGCAGGGAAAAGAACCGGTCGTGCTCCGCCGGGATCAGGCGTATATTGGAGTGTTGATTGACGATCTGGTCACGAAGGGAACCAGCGAGCCATACAGGATGTTTACCTCCCGCGCGGAGTATCGATTACTTCTCCGGCAGGATAACGCGGACTTACGCCTATGTCAGCTGGCCTATGATATTGGTCTTCTTCCTGAGCGGAATTACAGAACATTCAGTGACAAGAAGATTGCGATCGAGTGCGAAATGCTTCGCCTGGAAAAGACGCGTTATGGCGGTGACACTCTCGCCCAATTGTTGCGTCGTCCTGAAGTAACCTATACAGAGATGCCCAATGCTCGAACCGATCTCGCGCCTGCGGTGGTTCAGCAGGTAGAGATTCTCTTGAAGTATGCGGGCTATATCGATCGGCAAGAAACAGAGGTAAACCGATTCAAAACTTTGGAGGATAAGCAAATCCCAGCCGGTTTTGACTACAGCACCGTTCACAGCCTGCGGACGGAGGCCCGACAGAAGCTTTCTAAAATCAGGCCGACGACGATCGGCCAGGCGTCCCGAATTTCGGGAGTATCCCCCTCAGATATTGGTATTTTGATGGTATGGCTCAAACGTGGGTTGACCCCCAAGCCCGTGGACACCGATGTCTGCGCGGCTGAAGAACACCTCGACGAAACCCCTCCCTGCTGTGGTGATTTGTAGTTTTGAGCAAAGCGAACCAGTTGCAAATTTGGATAAACAGTAATGATTCGGGGGCGGCTTTGATGCAGCTCCTTCCTTTAGCATAAACGAACTATGAACACTCCGTTCGCCGACAAGACAGAAATGCAGAACATGTTGTTTTCCGAACTTTCGGGCATGTTCGGGCGGGAAGTTCCGCTCTATGACAAATCATTGTTGGTTAACCGGGAATGCAATAAGACGGTGTGCGCCCTCCTGGCGCAGATGTATTCGGGATTTGAGCTGACGGAGGAGCGGTTGAACAAGACCAGCGGCGAACGGCATGGAGCAATTCGGATCGGTCGAGCGGACGAATACCAGTGGGTGGCAGGTTTCTTCGCGGCCTTCGGCATGGAGCCGCACAATTATTATGACATGACCAATATCGGGGGCAAGAGCCAGCCGATCGTAGCGACGGCATTTCGATCCCGGCTGAATCCGGAACATCGGGTTTTCTGTTCCTTATTGATGACAGATTACTTCGATCCGAAAATCCGCGAGCGAATCGAAGCGTTGCTTTCCAGGCGCCAGGTGTTTTCGGAAAAAGCCAAAGCGCTGGTTGAAAAGAATGCAAAGCAAGGCGGCTTGAGCACAGAGGATGCAAAGGAATTGGTTTCCGAGGGAGTGAATCGAATCTTCAAATGGACGGGGAAAGCGCGGGATTTTCAGCTCTACGAGGAACTCTCCAAAGCCGGTTTCAAGATTGCCGCGGACATTGCCTGTTTCGAGTCCCATCACCTTAACCACTTGACGCCCAACACTTTATGTTTGGATCTCTACACCACAGCGATGAAGTTTTGCCTGGGTGAACTGGATGCGAACGCATTCAGAAGCAGGGCGACTAGGGCACTTTCTCATCTTACAAAGTTTGCAGATAGCTACTATCTCAAGCTGCATTTCAAGCACCTGTCCTTTCGGGATATCCAACGGTTTGGTCAAAAGGATCTTAGTTCAGAGGGGGTGGATGGCTTGATCGAAAAGCTGGGCTCCACCTTGGAGAGGCCCGACTTCGCGCTCCGCAACTTAAAACACGCCGGTTTCAAAGACTTCACCGAAGGCCCGGCGGGAGACACTCCGATCCTGTTGCGACAAGATGCTTATAAAGCGTTGACTGAACCGGTAGTTTTCCGGCAGGACGACGGCTCAACCGTAGAAAGCGCGCACACTGCCCGCTTTGGGGAGATCGAACAACGCTTCTACGCAACCACTCCAATGGGAAGAAAACTGTATGACGAATGCCTCGCGGCGACTGACAGTCTTAAAGAAAAAAATCCCGCACTGAAGAACGATTACACCGCTTATCAGGAGGCCTACGCTGCTTGTTTTGCCCCGTTTCCCCAAACGCTTCCCGAGCTCCTCGCGCAAAAATTGGTCTATGGACAATATATTCCCTCTGAAGCAGGGATCGCCGCAGCTAAAAAAGGATCCATACAAACGACGGATCTTTGCGAACTGGCGCAACGAGGCCTGATTCATCTGCAAGGTCTTCGCTATGAGGACTTTCTGCCGATTAGCGCAGCCGGAATATTTGCATCCAACCTGGGTCAGTACGGAACAAAATCCACCGCCGCGGAAAAACCGGCCTATCAGCAGGAGGCACTCGAAAAGATTATGGGACGGGAGATCGTGGATCCGAACGTCACTTATGAAGCAGTGGAGGCGAGGTCGATTCTGGATCTTTATAGCACCTTGGGGTTGAGTGATAAGGTCCCACCCTCAGAGAAGAAACAGCTCGAGGCAGCTGCTTCTGTCGTTCCCGCCTAAAGTTGTTAACTTGGCGCGCAACTGTGCCACGCCAAGCCAAGAGATGAGCCAAAGTGGCGCACAAACCGCGCTCGGACTTAGGCAGAGTATTCAAAAGTCCAGCAAAACGCCTATTTTGGGGTATCAAGTCATGTGGTGCCACGTTTGCTCTAAGTCCCCCAGCGGCGTTTCGCTGCTCTGAAAGGAACCAATTTTATGGCTAAAGTTTTAGGTATTGATTTAGGTACGACGAACTCCTGCATGGCGGTGATGGAAGGCGGCGAACCGCTCGTGCTCGAAAATTCCGAGGGGAAACGCACGACCCCTTCCGTTGTGGCATTCGCTAAAAACGGCGAACGCCTGGTGGGTGAGGCGGCAAAGCGGCAGGCGGTAACGAATCCGCGGAACACGGTGTATTCCGTGAAGCGCTTCATGGGACGTAAATTCGACGAAGTTCAGGAAGAGCTCAAACGGGTTCCGTATAAGGTGGTTAAAGCTTCCAATGGAGATGCCGCAGTCGAGATCGAAATCGACGGAAAGCCGAAGCAGTTCACTCCTCCGGAGATTTCCGCGATGATTTTGGCGAAACTAAAAGCCGATGCGGAAACGCGGCTCGGGGAAAAAGTGACGCAAGCCGTGATTACGGTTCCTGCGTATTTCAACGATTCGCAACGTCAGGCGACTAAAGATGCCGGGCGCATCGCCGGGTTGGAAGTTCTCCGTATTATCAATGAACCGACTGCAGCTTCTCTCGCTTACGGTTTGGATAAGAAGAAAGACGAGAAAATTGCAGTATACGATCTCGGTGGCGGTACTTTTGATATTTCGGTTCTGGAAATCGGCGACGGGGTTTTTGAAGTCAAAGCCACCAATGGTGACACGCACCTGGGCGGTGATGACTGGGACAATCGTTTGATGGATTGGATTCTCGACGAGTTCAAACGTGAAACCGCCATGGATCTGCGCAAGCAACCGGATGCCTTGCAGCGCATCAAAGAAGAAGCGGAAAAAGCGAAGATCGCTTTGAGCTCTTCCCAGCAATACGAAATTAATCTTCCTTTCATCACTGCGGATGCAAGTGGACCGAAACATATTTCGACCAAGCTCAGCCGCGCGAAAATGGAACAGCTTTGCGACGATCTGTTTGAGCGCACCATCGGACCAACGAAGGCCTGCTTGAAAGACGCGGAAATCAGCGCGGACAAGATCGATGAACTCGTGCTCGTGGGTGGTATGACCCGTATGCCGCGAGTAGTTGAAGTAGCGCGCACGCTTGTAACCAAGGCGCCGCATCAAGGTGTGAACCCGGACGAAGTGGTCGCGATCGGCGCAGGCATTCAAGGCGGCGTCCTCAAGGGCGAAGTCAAAGATGTTCTTCTCCTCGATGTCACTCCGCTGTCACTTGGAATCGAAACTCTCGGTGGCGTGTTTACTAAATTGATCGAACGCAACACCACCATCCCCACACGCAAATCGGAAATCTTTTCGACCGCGTCAGACAATCAGCCCGGGGTGGAAATCCATGTTCTCCAGGGTGAACGCCAGTTCTCCCGCGATAACAAAACGATCGGCAAATTTCAACTAAGCGACATTCCTCCTGCGCCTCGTGGAATGCCGCAGATTGAAGTCACCTTTGACATCGATGCCAATGGCATCTTGCACGTCAACGCAAAAGACCTTGGCACCGGGAAAGAGCAGAAGATTACCATCACGGCGAGCAGCGGATTGTCGAAGGATGAAATCGAAAAGATGCGCAAAGACGCTGAGCTCCACGCCGAGGACGATAAGAAAAAGCGGGAAGAAATTGAAACGCGCAACGAAGCCGACAACTCGGTCTATCGCACGGAGAAAATGCTCAAAGACAACGCCGACAAAATTTCGGCCGATGCGAAGGGCAAAATCGAAAGCGCTCTTGCCGAGGTGAAAGAAGCGCTGAAAGGAACGGACAATGCCGCAATCAAAACTGCTGGCGAAAAACTAACAGCCGTTTGGCAGGAAGCTTCCGCCGAACTATATAAGGCAGCTTCTGAGCAAGCTAAAGCCGGGCAAGCAGGTGGTCCGCCCCCGGGACCCGACGCAGGCCCGAGTGCGCAACAAGGTGGAGAAAAGAAGAAGGACGAAGGTCCCATTATCGACGCCGAAGTTGTGGACGAGAAGAAATAATTCAGTTTGGGGGAGATTGCCCAGGGTGATTCCCCCAGACCTTAATATAAATTTCCCGTCCGCGCGTGCGGCGGGGGTCTTTGATTCGTTAATAAACAGAAACAGTAAACAAGTTAATATATATGGCACTCAATGTGAAACCAATCGGTGACCGCGTCCTCGTGGAAGCCGTTGAAGAAAAAGAAGTCAAAAAGGGCGGGATTATCATTCCTGATTCAGCAAAAGAAAAACCAACCGAAAGCGTCATCCGCGCACTCGGCACTGGTAAAGTTGACGACAAGGGAAACAAGATTCCTTTCGAAGTCAAAGTAGGCGATCGCGTTCTCACCAGCCAGTACGGTGGCCAGACCATCAAGCTCGACGGCAAGGAATACAAAATCCTGAGCTCCGACGAGATCCTCGCAGTGATCGCATAATCAACTCAGCTTAAAATTTTTCTACGAAAGAAATTAAATACTATGGCAGCAAAACAATTAATATTCGATGAAGCAGCTCGTCAGGCATTGCTGAAGGGCGTGCAGAAGTTGGCGAAAGCCGTTAGCGCAACACTCGGACCGAAAGGCCGTAACGTTGTTCTAGACAAAAAGTTCGGTTCGCCGACGGTGACCAAAGACGGTGTCACTGTTGCTAAAGAAATCGAATTGGAATGCCCTTTTGAAAACATGGGCGCCCAGATGGTTCGCGAAGTGGCCAGCAAGACCAGCGATATCGCAGGTGACGGAACTACCACCGCGACTGTACTCGCCGAAGCGATTTATCGCGAAGGTCTGAAGTATGTCACCAGCGGCGCAAGCCCCATTGGCGTGCAACGTGGTATTCAGAAAGCTGTTGAAGCAGCTACTGAGCACCTCGCGAAAATCGCCAAGAAGGTCAAAGACAAAGAAGAAATCAAGCAGGTCGCAACGGTCTCCGCTAACTGGGACACCACCATCGGCGAAATCATCGCTGACGCGATGGATAAGGTCGGCAAAGACGGCACGATCACGGTTGAAGAAGCCAAGTCAATTGAAACCACCCTCGACGTTGTCGAAGGTATGCAGTTCGACAAGGGTTATCTCTCCCCCTACTTCGTCACCAACGCTGAGTCGATGGAAGCGAAGCTTGATGAAGCCTACGTCCTGATTTTCGAAAAGAAGATCAGCAGCTTGAAGGACATGCTTCCGTTGCTTGAAAAGGTTGCCAAGACCGGCAAGCCTCTCTTGATCATTTCGGAAGAAGTCGAAGGCGAAGCTCTCGCAACTCTGGTTGTGAACAAGCTCCGTGGCACATTGAACGTCTGCGCTGTTAAAGCTCCAGGCTTCGGTGATCGCCGCAAAGCGATGATGGAAGACATTGCGATCCTCACGGGTGGCAAATTCATCAGCGAAGATCTCGGAATCAAACTCGAAGGTGTCGGACTCGAAGACCTCGGTCGCGCCAAGAGCATCGTTGTGGACAAAGAAAACACCACGATCGTCGAAGGCAATGGCAAGTCCTCGGACATCCAGGGCCGCGTTAATCAGATCCGCCGCCAGATCGAAGAAACCACTTCGGACTACGATCGCGAAAAACTGCAGGAACGCCTCGCCAAGTTGGCCGGCGGTGTTGCCGTCATCAACGTTGGTGCTGCAACCGAAACCGAAATGAAGGAAAAGAAAGCTCGCGTGGAAGATGCCCTGCATGCAACCCGTGCCGCTGTCGAAGAAGGTATCGTTCCTGGCGGTGGCGTGGCATTGCTCCGCACCATCCCCGCGATCGAAGCTCTCAAGCTCGAAGACGAAGATGAACAGATCGGTGTCGAAATCGTGAAGAAGGCTGTCGAAGCCCCGCTTCGCGCACTCGCTCTGAACGCCGGTGTCGAAGGATCGCTCGTTGTACAGGAAGTCAAGAAGCGCAAAGGTAACGAAGGTTACAACGTCGCTACTGGCGAATATGTTGATCTCGTCAAAGCCGGTGTGGTTGACCCGAAAAAGGTTACCCGCAGCGCGCTCCAGAACGCTGCATCCATCGCTGGTCTCTTGTTGACCACGGAATGCTTGATCACTGACGCTCCGGAAAAAGACAAGCCGGCAGCAGGTGGTGGTGGGGGCCATGACCATGGCGGCGGTATGGGCGGTATGGGCGGCTACTAAGAGTTCGATAGAAATGCACAACTCCGTTGGCGACAGCCAACGGAGTTTCTTTTTTGCAGTCTTAACAAAAAGAAAAAGCCGGAGGTTTCCCTCCGGCTTTTCTTTAGAGATACAGCAGATTAGTACTCGCGATTTTTGATGATACCGGGTTGCGGCACCGCATACTTGTGGTTTGCGTCCGCGAGGAGCGGCGCCTCAGATTTCAGTGTTAATTGATCCACGTTCGGTGCGAACTCGTGTTCGTTGTTCTTGTAATCTTCCCAGGTAATTTCCTGTCCGGTATGAGCGGCGAAGCGTCCCATGGCTGTTATCATGCTGGCCTCCGCCGCACGATCCACTTCGTTGTACGGCTTGTTGTTGCGAACTGCATCCACTAGATCGACCCACTCCATTGCGTAGGGGTCCGGAGCATTTGCTTCGGGGAAAGCGGCCCAAACTTCTTCAGACCGCGCCATCGTGTGACCTTTGAAAATGCGGCCCGCGCGAGCAAGGTGATGACTGCCAAGTGAGATTGTGGCCATGCCCTTGGTGCCGTGCGCAACACTTGAAAAGTCGTCTTTGCAGCCCACCATTGTTCGTCCGTAGAAGAAGAACTGTGCGCCGTCGTCAAAGGTGTATTCGACCTGATAGTGATCAAAATTCTGATCGACGTTGTCGCCACGGTAATGACGTCCACCGATTGCATGACATTTAACCGGCCACTTGCCCTTCATCCAGCAGGACTCGTCGATTTGATGAATGTAAAAATCACTGAACAAGCCACCGCTCAACCACATGAAGCTATGAAAGCGGGAGATTTGGAACATCAGCTCGCTTTGATCTTCCTTCTTCATCGACCAATCGCTAAATGCGGTCGCCTGGGGACCATGCATGCGGTAAGCGCGAAGTGTCAGGATGTCGCCAATCTTCCCTTGTTCGATCTGTTCCTTCAGGGCAATGCGCCCGCGGCAATGGCGGACCATCAGTCCCACGGCCACTTTCAGATTCTTTTTTTCCGCCTCTTTAGCAAGCGCCATCATTTTTCGCCCAGTAGGAGCATCGACTGCGATGGGCTTCTCCATGAAAACGTGAACTCCTTTTTCGATTGCGTACTTGAAATGCACCCAACGAAAAGCCGGAGGGGTGGCAAAGATCGCGATATCCCCAGGGCGCAAACAGTCGATGGCCTTCTTATATCCGTCGAAGCCGATGAAGCGACGATCTTCAGGAACTTCCACCTGCCCGGAGAACTGCTTCGATAAAGTTCCATGGCTGCCTTCAAGCTTCGAATCAAAAACATCGGCCATGGCGACCAGCTTGATTGGACCCTGTCCGCTGGTGGCAAGGGCATTGGCGGCGGCCCCGGTTCCCCGGCCTCCGCAACCGACCAGAGCCATTTGGATGGTTTCCGTTCCAGCGGCGTGGACGTATGGGATCGAAACGCCCACCAAAGCAGTTGCAGCAGCAAACTTCCCGGTGGTTTTAAAGAATTCTCGACGATTAGTCTGATTGTCCGAAATGTTCATAACGTAGTGTGATTCGCGATATACTCCTGACGAGACGTAAACAAAGTCAATTCAAGAAAGTGTTTGTGAAGATTCTGATAATTAGACGTCGCAGATTCGGACGGCTTGTTTCAGCGATGCGATTTTGTCCCGAACGGGAATGAATTCCTGACCGACAAAGCCCTTGTAACCACTTTCTGCGATCGCGCGCATGATCGGCGCGTAGTTTATTTCCTGCGTCTCATCGATCTCATTCCGGCCCGGATTCCCCGCGGTGTGAATGTGACCAATGAAAGGCATGTGTTGTTTCAGGCGAGAGATGACATCGCCATGCATAATCTGGACGTGATAGATGTCGAAGAGCACCTTCAAACGTTCTGACCCAATCTTCTGACAGAGTGCCACTGCTTTATCGATGTCATCCGAAAAGTAGTCAGGGTGCCCTTTCATCTCTACGTTCACTTTGGAGTTCAGCATCTCCAGGCAGAGGGTGACTTTCTTTTCTTCCGCATAACCGACGATTTGTTTGAGACCGTCTTCCATGTTCTTACTGGCCACATCATCGGTGAGGCCGCGTCGGAAACCTGAAAATGTGATGACATTCGGGAATCCCGCCGCCGCTGCTGCATCAATGCGTTCGCGCAGGATCTGCAAACATTCCGCATGCTGTCCTGCTTGCGCGAAGCCCTTGGAGAAGCCATGGCCTGAGACGATTGCGCATGTGAGGCCATGCTTTAAAACCGTGGCGAATTGGTCGGGAACAATCAGTTCGACGGACTGAATTCCCATCTTTGCGGCGTTCGATGCTAACTCCTCAAGTCCCATTGGTCGGAAACACCACGGGACAACTGACTGTTTTATTCTCTTGGAGTGAGCCTTGTAGTCGACACTGCTGTCTCCCGCAGGGGCCTTGATCCCCACCGTTGATCCAGCGACACAGAGGCCTTTGAGAAGTTGTCTGCGGTTCATAGCAAAATTGTAACAGGGATGAAGTGATCCATTTAGTTTCGAGTGTCGGGAGTGATTCTCTAATAACACGGCCGCGCACCATGGAGAACTGAATTCGAGCGGATCTGTTTTGCTTGCCACGTTTAACGAGTGCTTTTCCTGATGGCTAATTTCCCCAACAAACCCAAAACAGCATCGATTAGTATGCCTTTTCTCCCGTATTCACCAGCAAACACCGGATTGCCCTGATGGGAACCCCAGCCTTGCATCGTAGGCATCAGCTTCGTGCCGGGTCCTTAGCGGGAAATACCGACCAGGTGCTAAGCACGTGTACCCCTAGGAATATGGAAAAGCATCAGTTCAGAGACCTCCGAATGACCGATTCCAGGAAAGTTACGAGGTTCTAGGATCCTTCGAATGACTGGGTCAAAATCTTTGGGTATCGGTAAACTTTCGGTGCTGTCCTTCCTGCTGGGAGTTGCCTTTCTGTGTTCGAATAAAGCGATCGCCCAAACAGCTGGCTTGAAGATCCGCGCCACAATTGCCGGCTCGTCTGAGGCAGTCGCCGTGCGGGCCATTGTGCGCCAAGCTGATGGAAATTACTTGCCCGGTGAGTGGGGGGCGTCCAGCTGGCCTAATGTGGAACTCCGGGGAAAGGCGGTTGGACCCAATCTCATTCTCCAACTGCAACCGGGCAGCACTGTAGTAACTATAGGCAAGGGCCCGGATTTTTATCCTCAAACAATTACCGCAGATCTGGTAGCTGGCCAAACCACCACCCTTAGTGTTCAGCTCCAGCCAGTGTTTGACATGCGGGGGAGCGGCTGGATCTCAGGGGACATACATACCCATTATAATCATGGCGAGGGAGAAATCATGCGAACACCCGGCCAGGTTCATAGCATGGCAGCTGCCGGCGGCATGAATTTCGTGTCTTTATGTCAGGAACATTATGGCGCCGCAACCTTGACCAAAGAGGCCATGTTCAATGTCTGGGAGCAGTTTGATTCCAGCGAATGTCAGGTCTGGCTCGGAGCAGAAGAACCTAAGAATGCCTGGGGCCATCATGCCAGCATTGTGAATGAACCGTGGAACATCCGCAGTCCGCTGCCATACTATATAGGAATTCAGGAAGTGCATCGGCAGGGTGGCGTTTCTGTCCCTGTTCACCCCTTGCGCCCCTTTCCTGGCAAATTCGA
This sequence comes from Limisphaerales bacterium, assembly GCA_046597605.1. Lineage (GTDB taxonomy): Bacteria > Verrucomicrobiota > Verrucomicrobiia > Limisphaerales > JACDHS01 > JACDHS01. The sequence goes on from JBKJKE010000202.1 coordinate 29,107, forward strand.
TGGTTCCAGTTGGACGCTTTATCCGCTCAATAATTTTTACAAAGCATATCCCCTCCAGGCGTTGACTGGCACTTTGATTGATGGTTGGAGTGGCATCTCCGACGAAGCTCATAGTCCAGCTCTGCTGCCTCCCTATTTTGAACTGCTGAAAATGGGGTATCGCATTCCTCTTATGGCCGATTCCGATATTGCTTTCGATCGAGTGAACAATGGCCACAAAGCTCCCGGCAACTGGCTGAATTATTTTCATCTTGAAGGAAAGCCGCTGAGCAAAGCGTCGGTGATTGACGCAATCAAGAAGGGGCGGGTCATTGCGACGACCGGTCCGTCGCTTCTCTTCAATATAGATAACGCCAAGCCGGGCGATACTTTACTTCCTTCGGGCGCGAGCCGAACCGTTCGAATCCGAGCGAATTATTCCTTCAATCCCTGGACACTGGCCAGCACCAGTTTCAACGGCGAACCTTGCCAAATTTCCCAGATTGATCTGTTTCGGAACGGAGAAGTAATTCAAACGTGGAACCCTAACCCGCATTTCTCACCAATAGAGATAAAGAATGACTTTTAGGTGTTTGAGACCAGATGAGGTCTGGGAAAGTTGACGGAACAGAGCAAAGTGAGGCGTGATGGTCGAAAAA
>JBKJKE010000229.1:0-10783 GCA_046597605.1 Limisphaerales bacterium
TTTTCTGATCGAACTCCTCTCCCCTAGCCCTCTCCCCGCTATGGCGGAGAGAGGGAGTTTTGTCGCCGGTATTCAGTAATTTAAGGGCAAATAGGTGCTTAACTAAACGGCAGTGACGGGAGCCCCCGGCATTGGCTCCAACTTTCTCGCCGACTTAAAATCGTTCCTTCTGCATTTAGGATTGAAATATAGGGCTTTACCGGAGTACAAGTTAAGGCAACTAAACTAAAGATCCGCAACATGACAGATTCCAACTCCGGACCGGCATCCGAAAATCGCCCTTACCTCGGCGACCCGCAAATCGTCGGCAAACTCTTGCAAGGTATCGCCCGGGAAACGATCCAGTGCCGCATTGCCAGCAAACAAGGCATTCTAAGCGAGGAAGATGCTCGCGCGATCGAGGAAAAAGAAGCCGCAGGCGCTGCCCGGGCTCTACTAGGACGCGACAAAAAATACGACGTCGACTCCAACTGGAATGTGCCTGGAGTTATCGACGGCTTCATTAAAACCGAGTTGAACCTCCAGGAAAAAGGGGCTGAACCGATCCTGACGGCCGGGCTCATGAAGTTTGTGGGTGAAGTTCATAAACGCCTGGATCTGCTCAACAACCCAAGCCAGAATCCCAAGGCCGAAAATGAGATTCAGGACATCATCGAACAATACCGCAATGTATTTCTCGGCCTGAGCTTTGCCGCAACCCCCATTACTGCACCCGTCCCGGATGTCGCTCCGGTGGTGGCAGCACCGAAGCCATTGGCCCCACCAATTCCAGTCCCTGTGATTCAACCTCAAGTCACACCGGGTCCAGTAGCACCGATCGTTCCCCAGCCCCAGCCGGCGCCAGCGAAACCACAGCCCGTACCGGTGCCGATTGCTGCATCCATCCAGGCAGCTCCCGAAAAAGAACGCTCAGGTGGAGGACTGAAGTGGGCTGCACTTCTGATTCTCTTGCTCCTGGTTGGCGGTATCGTTTTTTTCGTAATGAACAAACCGAAGCCGGCGGTGCCCCCGGTCGAAGTAGTTAAGACGGAACCAACACCAAAGGCACCAGTAGCTCCCAAGGTGACCGATGCCGCACCAGTTCTTAACGCAAATGGTACGGTCGACCTCGTAGACGAATCCGGGAAAGCCGTGAAGACCATCACGATGAAGAACGGGAAGAAGATCGTTCACATTTATGACTCGGTCCGAGTCGGCGGCAAGAGCTTGTTCCTCGTTGCGACCGATGATTCCGACGATACCTATGATGTCTGGCTGATCGATGAATCCGGGGATGGCCGTACCGTGGCGGGGAAAGCACAGGATGCCAAGATTTCGCCGGATGGAACCCTCATAGCCTACACCACGCTGGAACATATTTTGGTGGTTGAAGAGGCGGGCGGTAAAAGAATCACAACTGCGGAAGGCGCCCATGATTTTACATGGGCACCGGATAACAAATCCATCGTGTTTCTGAGAGCTGGTGAAGGCCATTCGCTCACTCACCCAAGTGCGTTGGTGCTCGCTCGTTTGCAATTGGCTGATCTAAAGATTATCACGCTGACTGGCGGTTTTTACGACGATGTTCGCCCCATGATCCAACCGGACGGAACAATCTTTCTCGTTGCGGGTGGCGCGACCGGGTTGCCTTCATTTTGGAAAGTTGAAGCCGCCGGCAGCGAGCCTCAGCAGATCACCAATGTTCGACTCGAAGAATCGACTGCCTCCTGGGTACCGACTCCCTTCAGTACAGCGCAATGGTCAACGGATGGCCGCTGGTTGATCTATGACTACAAGGAAGGATCAACCGAACAGATCTGGGGCTTGGAATTCGATAAAGATGGAAACTTAAAGCGTTCCCTGAAAATCGCAGAAGGCCTTTTGCCTCGTTGGATAACCGGCGGCAAATTTGTTTGCTTGAAAAACGTTCAAGGCAGCTTACAAGCGAGCGTTCATACGATTCCTGAGTCTTAACCCTTGGATGACTTCAAACCTCCCGGAAGCGCTGAAAAGCGGTTTTCGGGAGGTTTTCTGTTTTCAGTCAGGGATCAGTCGTCGTGGATGGTCTGAATCGACCCCGTACTCCGCGTATTAGGGGGTCGATTCAGAGTGAATTGATAGCGTCCTCCGCGTGATAGGGGGTCAATTCAGAATGAATCGATAGCGTACTCCGCGTGATAGGGGGTCGATTCAGAGTGAATCGATAGCGTACTCCACGTGTTAGGGGGTCGGTTCAGAATGAACCGATAGCGTACTCCGCGTATTAGGGGGTCAATTCAGAGTGAATCGATAGCGTACTCCGCGTGATAAGGGGTCGATTCAGAGTGAATTGATAGTGTACTTTCCGAACCAGGGGGGTGCTGAAGCCTTAGAACTACTTACTTTCCGTTTGACCAAGGCGCAAGTGCGAGGTTAGCTTGCGCGCTCAATTTACCAATAATTCTATATGTTTGGCACAGTCCGTAAGCATCAAAACCTATTATGGTACTTCATAATAGCGATTATCATTGTCAGCTTTGTATTCTTGTTTTCGCCTAACGCGAACATGGATCTGGGCCGCAAGGACAGTGAACTCGGGTCGATCAAAGGCAAAGACATTACCCGCGAGGAATTCGTGGAGGCTTATAAAGAGATGCGCCTGTTCTATCGCCTACGCTTCGGTGAATGGCCGGGCAACGAAGATGTGCTCCGCATGCGCGGATTTGATATCGAACAGGAATCGTACACCCGTCTTTTGCTCAACAAGAAGATGGACGAAATGAATGTGCATATTTCTCCCCAGGCAACCGGTGAGTGGATCTCCAACTTGTTCAAACGGGGCGGTTCTCAGGGCGGTTCCGTGGCTAATCAATATGAGCAATTTGTTAAAACCCAACTGGAACCCAATGGCATTACGGCAGAAGACTTCGAGCGTTTCGCCCGCCACGAAGTCGGCAATCAACATCTGGTAACGGTCTTTGGAGCAAGCGGTGGTTTAGTTTCACGGGCCGAGGCAGAAGAGAACTACAAGCGTGAGAACGAGAACATGCTCACAGAGGTCGTCTTCTTCACGTCTTCGAATTTTCTCTCCAAGGTCAAAGTGGACGACGAAGCGCTGAATCGTCATTTCGACGCGAACAAGCCGGCCTATCGCATTCCCGACAAAGTCCAGGCCGATTACGTCAGCTTTAGCGCGAGTAACTACCTCAAAGGCGCGGAAGAGAAATTCAACGCTGATACCAACGCAAACTTGAACCTCGAACGCGTTTATTTCGCCCGCGGTGGCACAAACACCTTCAAAGACGACCAGGGCAATTCTCAGACGATTGAACAGGCAAAGCCGGCTTTGAAGAAACAATATCTCGAGCAGGCCGCGCTCGATGACGCACGCAAACGTGCTGCCGAATTCATCAGTCAGGTGGATGCGTATAAGAAAGCTAATCCTGCTGCGACGGATGCCCTCGCCAAGACGGCAGCCGCGAGTGGCCTCAAGCTCGAGCAATCGCCTTTGTTTGACATAAGCTCTGATGCAAAAGAAAACAAACTGCCCTACCAATTTAAGGCTGCCGCTTTCAAGATGAAGAATGCGGGGGAGTTTAATACGTCCCCGGTTGTTGCTGAAAGTGCCGCTTACGTGCTCTCGTTGAAGCAAAAGGTTGAGGGCAAAATTCCAGAATTTGCCGCCGTGAAAAATCGCGTCGCTGAAGATTACAAGAAGGTTGAAGCCGCAGAACTGGCGCGCAAAGCAGCGGAAGCGTTCCAGCAGGCCGCAGCGAAAGGCCTCGCGGAGAAGAAAAGCTTTGAATCCTTGTTGGTTACCCACAAAGCCCAATCGGTCACATTATCGCCCTTTAACATGAGCACTCAAAATCTGCCGGAATTGGCCGGACGGGTGCAAATCGATCGACTGAAAAACGCTACGACAAGGCTCTCCCCGGCCCAGGTCAGTGACCTGCTTGTGACGGAGAACGGTGCTGCAGTCGTTTACCTGCGTGAACGTCGACCGGTTGATCAGCAAAAGCTGAGCGCCGACATCGAGGACTATATTGGTCGTACCCGCGATCAGCGCGAATATGCCGCCTATGCCGCCTGGAGGAGCAAGTTGAGCGATGAGTTGGAATTGAAGCGCCCAACCGCAGCTCCTGCAGCCACCCCAGCTCCACCACAGCGGCCCCAGGCGCAACGCTAAATCATGGGTGCCGCCAAAAATACGATTAAATTATCTTCGGCGGCGACCAGCGATTTCTGGGAAATCCCTGTTCTTTTCGAAGATGAACATTTGCTGGCTTTGAACAAGCCGGCAAACATGCTCACCTCTCCGGATCGATATGATCCGAATCGGCCGAACCTGATGAAATTGCTGCATCGCGACATTGAACGCGGTGCTCCATGGGCGGCCAAGCGCGGTCTGACCTACCTTTTTAACGCTCACCGTTTGGATTTTGAAACCAGCGGTGTCATTCTGATGGCTAAGAACAAGCCTGCCCTGGTGGAACTAGCGAACATGTTTGGCTCCGAGCGTCCGAAGAAGGTTTACGTTGCATTGGTCACCGGATCTCCGCCCGAAAACGAGTTTACCACCGACGCAAAGCTGATGGCGCACGCAACCCGTTTAGGAGTGATGAAGGTTGATCAGCGACTCGGGAAAAAATCGCAAACTGATTTTACGGTGCGCGAACGATTCCAGGGGATTACCCTTCTGGAGTGCCGCCCACGGACTGGTCGCACGCATCAGATTCGTATTCACTTGGCTTACTTGAAGTTGCCGATTTTGGGGGACAAGGTTTACGGTGGTTCGCAGTTGTTTCTTTCTTCCTTCAAGCAGGGATATCGGCTGAAGCACAACCAGACGGAACGTCCTTTGATTACATCAACCGCTCTTCACGCAGAACAATTGATCCTTCCGCATCCGATCACCGGAGAGGAAATAACGATCAATGCCGACTGGCAGAAGGATATTACCGTCGCGGTGAAGTTCCTGCGTCTTCACGCTTCCTGACCTGCTTTCTTAGGTCAGCTTGGGAAAAAATTCATGAGCGGTTCGGCAGGTCCAATCGCTCAATTCCTCCAGAGAACAGTTCTTCACCTTCGCGGCGCATTCGCTGATCTCTTTGACATAAGCTGGTTCACATCGTTTTCCGCGATAGGGAATGGGCGCGAGATACGGACAATCCGTTTCGAGCATGAACTTGCCAAATGGGGCAGCAGCCAGTGCGTCTCGAATGTTCTGCCCGTTTTTGAACGTCAATATTCCTGTGAAACTCACCAGGCATCCGATCTCAAACACGCGCTCCATCTCCTGCACCGTTCCGGAAAAGCAGTGGAACACTCCTTTTACTTTCCCCGCGAATGGCGTTAGGAGGCGTAACGTGTCTTCAAAAGATTCGCGCTGATGAATAACGCAGTTCAATCCCAATTCGGAAGCCAACTCGAGCTGTTGCTGAAAGACTTCTGCCTGGCGGATTTTATACTTCTCATCATCGACCGCAGTTCCTCCCTTTTTGCTGGGCAAGCGGTAGTAATCCATTCCCGTTTCGCCAATCGCCACAACCTTGGGATGCCGGGCCAATTCGCGTAATGGAGTCTTCAGATCATCTGGTGCATCCATCACATCGGTGGGATGCCAGCCAGCGACTGCAAAGACATTTGGATATTGTTCGGCAATGTGGATAGTGCGGCGACTGCCTTCCAAATCGGTACCTATGGAAATTATCTTCTGAATGCCAACATTACTCGCGCGTTCAATAACCTGCGGCAGGTCAGTTGCGAAATCCTGGGAATTCAAATGCGCGTGTGTGTCGTAGAAGAGATCCATACATCAATTGTCATTCGACTGTCAGAGAGCAGCCGTTGTGCTCTGGACCGAGCCCAAGGATGAATGGGACTGCCAATCGAGCCCATTCACCAGCTTTGGGATAGGAAGAAGCGGAGCAACCGAATGACCTGCGCAACATATCGGTGTCAATAATTCCAGGATTCAAAGGAACGGCCGCCATCCCTTTGGGTAACTCATGGGCAAGTGCCTGGGTCATTCCTTCGATGGCAAACTTGGTTGCACAATAAGGAGCGACCTCGGCGTCTGTGGAGCGTCCCCATCCAGAACTGAAATTGACAATCACTCCCCTGCCCTCCGCAATCATCGCAGGAACAAAATGGCGGATGGTGTTGGCAGGACCCTTGATGTTGACATCGATCACAGAAGAGAACTCTGCAGCGTCCACTTTCCACAGTGGTGCATTCTTGTTTATAAGAGCAGCGTTGTTGATCAAGAGATCGGGTGGGCCAAACTGTTTGAGAACATCGCGCGCCCATTGAGCCACCGCCTGATCATTAGTGACATCCAAAGTGCTGAATGCATTGGAAGGACCAAACAATTTTCGAAGCTGCTCCAGTTCTTTCGCTGAGCGAGCGCATCCAGCGACCCGGTGTCCCGCCGCGATGAACCCTTCCGTCATGGCTTTGCCAAGACCGCGTGAAACTCCCGTAACGACGATGACTTTTCCCTTCTTCTTCATTCTCGAGGATTGAATTGAGATTCCCGGGCGAGTTTCTCCCAGAGAGCTTTCTCGGTCTCGTTGACCTGCTTCGGCATTTCGATTTTCGTGACTACATACAAGTCGCCCTGCCCGCCCGCACGGTCGGGCAAGCCGCGTCCTTTGACGCGCAGCTTCAGTCCGTTCTGAGTTCCAGAGGGGATGCGAATATTGACCGAACCATCCAGCGTCGGCACTGACACGTTCGCTCCAAGGGCCGCTTCCCATGGGGCCAACGCCAGCTCATGATAAAGGTCGCCTCCTTCCACCGTGAAATCCGGGTGTGCAGCAAACTTGACGCGAAGGAATAGATCTCCTGCAGGCCCACGTCCACTTCCAGCCTCGCCCTGGCCGGCTAACTTCAGGCGTTGCCCTTCGCGGACGCCTGCGGGGATTCTGACCTGGTAGGCCTCGGCTTTGGGAACGAACCCTTCACCTTTGCAGACGGGGCAAACCTGGTTCTGCAAAACGCCGGCTCCCCGGCACCGATCGCATTTACTGTTTCGACGGAGATTAATTTTACGAACGGAACCACTCATCGCCTCAGATAGTGTGACCATGATGTCGGCTTCCACATCCTGCCCGCGCTGGGCGAATTCCTCCTGGCGGAAAGAATCGCGTCCGAAACCGCTCCGGCCAAATCCTCCAAAGACTTGTTCGAAAAAGTCACTGAATCCGGTGCTTCCGGAAAATTCGAACTCCTCTTCATCGCCAGTGCGAGAGCGCCACGGTCCTGGTTGCCCACCCGGGCCTCGGCCTCCACCGCCAGGCCCCCGCTTCCAATCTTCGCCCAGAGTATCGTACCGTTTGCGTTTCTCAGGATCGCTTAAGACTTCGTAAGCCTCATTGATTTCCTTAAATTTTTCCTCTGCTTTGGTTTTGTCCTTGGCTACATCGGGGTGGTATTCGCGCGCCAGTTTCCGGAACGCTTTCTTGATATCGTCTGCACTGGCACCTCGTGAGAGCCCCAGGATCTTGTAGTAGTCTTTAAATTCAACAGCCATACCTTGCCAGCTTCTCAAAACTTTAACACACGTTCACCGCGGAACGAACCGACAGCTTTTTAACCGCTCAACCAAACAAGATATATACTGAAATGGTCGGGGAAGCATCTTTTCGAGGATCGTGCATAGTCGCAAGCCTGCTTCCAAAGCCACACATTCCCCTCTAGCGTAAAAGAAAATAACGTTTAGATTCGCGGCGTCCTCCTGATGAGAAAAAGAATCATGATCACAAGACGCGAAGCACTAAAACGAACTGCTCTCCTCGGAGCCACCCTCGCTGTAGCCTCACCGCTCCAGGAACTCTCGGCACAAACAGCCCCTGCCCCAGCCGAAAGATTCAAACTACCTCCCTTGCCTTATAGCCCTGATGCATTGGAACCGCATATTGATGCCGCTACCATGGAGATTCATCACAGCAAGCATCATGCGGCCTACGTGAAGAATTTAAACAAAGCCGTTTCTGAAGCTCCGGGTCTCGGAAAGAAGACGATCGAAGAAATTGTGCGCGATTTGAATAGCGTACCCGAACAGGTCCGAACGGCGGTCAGAAATAATGGGGGCGGTCATCTTAATCACACGCTCTTTTGGCAGATGATGAAGAAGAATGGCGGCGGAGCTCCCAAGGGCGACGTGGCCAAAGCCATCGACAAAACATTTGGCGGCTACGACAAATTTAAAGAGAAGTTCGGAGAAGCTGCCACCAAGCAATTCGGCAGCGGGTGGGCCTGGTTGGTGGTGGATGGGAAGGATTTGAAAGTCGAATCTACACCCAATCAGGATAGTCCGCTTTCACAAGGTAAAGTCCCTCTCCTCGGCATCGATGTTTGGGAACATGCCTACTATCTGAAGTATCAGAATCGTCGTCCCGACTACATTTCTGCATTCTACAATGTGATCAATTGGGACTTTGTGGCTGATCGCTACAATCAGGCGCTGGCTTAACTCTATGAAACGTTTATTTCCGTTCCTCGCAGCAATCGTCCTCCTGGCGACTCTCCTCACCGCAGCCGGATGCAGCACTTCCGCCAGTCAGGCAAACGCTCAACACGAGCGAGAAAAGCTTGAAAAACCCCAGGTAACTCCGCGATTGTAAGCCTGTTCTCCACGCCATGAAATCGATTACTCGCCGGTCTGCTCTTGCCACTTTAACAGGAGCTGCTGCTGCTATGGCAGCCACCACAAACCTTTCGTACCGCCTGAATGCTGCTGATGCAGTTGTGGGGGCTAAACTAAAAGGTAAAATCAATCATTCGGTGTGCAAATGGTGTTATCCCAAAATTGATTTGGAAGAATTTTGCAAATCCGCCAAAACAATCGGGCTCCGTTCGATCGAACTGTTGGAGATCGCTCAATTGCCCGTGATCAAAAAGTATGATCTCACGTGCGCCATGGTCTCCGGCGTTCCCGGTGGAATCGGCAGCGGACTGAATCGATTGGAAAACCACGACAAGATCGTGGAGTGGATGACCAAGAGCATTCCTGAGATTGCGGATGCAGGCGCTCCCAATGTGATTTGTTTCTCCGGCAACCGAGAAGGCCTTGATGACCAGAAAGGTATCGAAAACTGCAGCATCGGGTTGAAGCGAATCATGTCGATAGCGGAAAAGCATAAGGTCACAGTATGCATGGAACTACTCAATAGCCGTGTGAACCACAAAGACTATATGTGCGATAAGTCCGCGTGGGGTGTGCAATTGGTGCAATCCGTCGGCTCTGAACGCTTTAAACTGCTTTACGACATTTACCACATGCAGATCATGGAAGGCGACCTGATCGCCACCATCAAACGCGATTACGAAGCTTTCGGACATTATCACACCGGGGGTGTCCCAGGACGCGCTGAAATCGATGATTCCCAGGAAATTAACTACCCTGCAGTCATGCAGGCCATCGTCGATACTGGATTCAAAGGTTTCGTTGCGCAGGAGTTTATTCCAAAGCGTGCCGACAAAATCGCATCGCTCACACAAGGCGTTCAGATTTGTGACGTCTAATCGTAATCGTTCCTGCTTCCTTACCAAGAATTCAGAATGAAAGCCGTTATCCTCGCTGCCGGCAAAGGCACGCGCATGCGCGAACTTACGAATGAGATCCCAAAGCCCATGCTCAAGGTGCATGGAAAACCAATTCTTGAGCACATCATCACAGGCTTAGTGACAGCCGGGGTCACCGAATTCTTCATCGTCACGGGTTTCAAAGCCGAGACGATTGAAAACTATTTCCAGAATGGTGCGCGCTGGAATGTAAAAATCTCTTACGGACGCCAAATCGTCCAGGACGGAACCGGAAAAGCACCTGAACTAGCCAAAGAATTCGTGGGCAACGACTCCTTCGTCCTCACTTATGGGGATATCCTCGTTAAGCCCGAGACTTACCAGGAAATGCTTGCTCGTTTTTCTGAGCGAACCTTTTCCGCACTCGTCACAGCCACCGGAAGTGAAGACGTCACGAAAGGCGGCCTCAACTTTTTCAACGATCAATTCTGCCTGATGAAACTCGTGGAAAAAGCAACCGTTGCTGAAATCGAAACGTTGCGGGCAGATGGATGGCTTAAGCCGGGAGACATTGCGTGGTACAACGCCGGGATCTATATTTTCTCCCCTTCCCTGTTCACCTACACAGGACGCCTTGAGAAATCTCCTCGTGGAGAATACGAGCTGACTGATGCGATCATTGCGATGTTAAAAGACGGCCATTTGATAGCAGGATTAGCTATAAAAGGGCGTTGGGTCGATGTGCGGGATCCAGAAGTCCTGGCCAGTTTAGAAAAAGAGCAGGCATAGCTAGCTGATTCAAGTTCCCCCCTTCTCATTCCTTCACTACGTACGTAGTTGCCTCCTTTGGCACCGCGCGCCTCACGTCCGTGATGCTCAAAATTATCCTCCGCGGATTTCTCTTCGTAGCAGTTTGGCTTGGAACCAGTTGTGCGACTTGGACCTCGTCAAAGCTGGACGTCAAAGTGGCGGAACTCCAAGGACAGCCGCAAAATTTCCGCCTATGCCGTTTCCGTTGAATCGCGAATACAATTGCTACCAGTTTTCCTGAGGCGCTCCTTTGAGGCCAAGTCCAGCGCCAGGTATCCAAGCAGACTCCATACACTCAAATTGAGCCTGAGGGATTAGAAAAAAGAGCAGGAACAAAAGCAGAACACACGGCATGCCCGACCATGAGAACAAAAAAAACACCCAATCAGTTCTTAAAGGAACTGACTGGGTGTTATGAAAGATCTGGCGGTAACCTACTCTCGCGGAAGCTATACAACCACTACCATTGGCAAGACTGCGTTTG
>JBKJKE010000197.1:0-3224 GCA_046597605.1 Limisphaerales bacterium
GGCCGCCGCTTCCCAACGATCAGTGCAGCAATTGACTCAATGCGCTTCCGTGGCGTAGGCGGTACATTGAACCTGATCCTGACCGACAGCTACTACCGTGAGAACGGTAACACGTCAGTCCGCAGCCTTTGGGGTGCACTGGACTTCAGTGGCATCATCGGCACGAGCGAGCAGGTCCAGGTGACCTGGAAGCCAAAGGCCGGCGTGAGCCCACGCATTGCGATCTATGGCGATGCACCACACAGCTTCTATTTTGGTCAAGGCAGCCCGAGCTACATGACGTTTGACGGCATGAACCAGCTCTCACCAACCCCAGAGTTGCTGACGCAGGACCCATCGAAGCGTGGTATCACGATCGTAGACAGCTCAACACGAGCCGGTTCAACGATCGCGATCGAGCACGGCTTTGCGAACAACATGACATTCAAGAACCTGAAGGTCATCGGTCGCGGCATGTTCACGAACGATTCATCATCAGTGATCCGTCTGTTCAATGAGCGTTCACTCAACACGTTCACTTTGAACCGCATCACAGACACGATGCCAAGTCATCACATCACGGTAGAGAACACGGAGTTGGGCAATGCCCGCTACGGTATCTACGATCGTGGTTTGGCTCCGTTGTTCTCCGTAGGACCGGCTAAGTTCTTTGACCGCCGTAACTACTCGAACAAGTTCGCACGCAACACGATCGGCTCGACGGCATGGGCTCTTGGCCGCGCTGGTATCGCTTACGATAACGAGCAGGATCTGTTGATCTCGATGAACGACATCCAGAACGTGAATGCTAACCTAGCCGGTGGCGGCACGGGTGCTGGCGTCATGCAGATGGCAGTCGGTAACGTAGAGCGCGTTCAGATCACGGGTAACAAGATCCACAACATCACAGGTACGACCTCGACCCTTGGCGTGCAGTTCGCGCAGAATGCGACGATCTTCACACAGGGCACAGGTGCGAACCAGGCACGTTCGGTCTTGCCAACGACAACAGCGAACCGTGTAACGAACAACATGATCTGGGATCTGAAGGGCACCACGAACGTGGTCCCGGTCTCGTTCTCGACGTTAGCGACAAGCTACTGGACGAACAACGACTCTGTTTATCACAACTCGATCTCGACGAACAACGCCTTGTACAATGTGTACATGGGCCAGATCCGTTATCCGTTCGTGATGAACAACGCGATCCAGAACACCTCGACGCTGGCAACAGGCGCGAACTTCTATTTTGAGGTTCCTCGTCCATTCGCGACTCGCTTCATGAGCGACTACAACCTGTTCGACCTCGCAGGCCAGAAGCCATTTGCGATGTTGATCGAGCGTGACTCAGCGACTGGCAACCTGATCCAGACCCGCACGTTCCGTCGCTTGAACGACTGGCGTACGTTCACAGGCCAGGATGCACATTCAGTAGTCGGCAACCCACAGTTCACAGTTGGTACGACCGGTGACCTTCATTTGCCAGGCGCCTTGAGCTACATCCCAACTCCAGCATCGAACAACGGTGTATGGATCGGCTCGAGCTTACAGCAGCGTGACATCGATGGTGACCTTCGTCAGGCTGGTAACCTAACCCCAGACATCGGTGCAGATGAAGTTGAGGGCTTTGAGCTCAACAACGATCTGGCTGTGATGGCGATCTTCAAGCCAGCTGGTTACAGCACGACGAGTGATACGACATTTGTAGTAACGGAGAATCCGTTAGCGATCCAGGCTTTGGTGAAGAACCTGAGCCAGACGGCACTCTACAACCGTACGGTCAATGCCCGCATCGAGGTAGCCCTCAATGGCGGTGCATGGAATCAGATCTGGTCGGGCAGCCGCACCGGTCTGACGTTCGATCTCAATGAGAGCAAGACACTGGACTTCCAGGGCCCAACGATCACTGAGCAGCAGGAGCAGCAGGGCGTCTTCCGTGTAACGGTCTGGACAGCCGATGACCAGAACAACCAGAACAACACGCAGACGAAGAGCTTCCGTGTGATGATCAAGCGTCAGGCGGCGCTCGTAAGCTACGATGCATCGACCGCTCGCGGTCTTGCGAACAAGGACTCGGCAACGAGAGCTCTGAAGCGCCTTGGTGTATCATACGACTCGCTGAACCGCCAGAACTTCACGACGGTGGACATCGACTACAGCCCATGGTGGACAGTGGTCTACACCGTAGGTGATGCATCATCATCCGTAAGTGGTGGTTTGAGCTTCAAGCAGACCGAGGAACTGACCCGTTATCTGGGCGCAGGCCGCACGTATGCGAAGAAGAGCTTGGTCTTGGCTGGTCAGAACATTGCGTTCTACAATGACCTCGGTCAGATCAACGCGAACGGTGTAACAGATCGCGAGTTCATGCGCGGCTTGGTTCACACCCGTTACGTAGCCAACGCACCAGTAGCAGGCAGCTATGCAGATACGATCGATGGCCGTCAGGTCTACTTCCAGTTCCGTGAGTACTTGAATGCAACGACACCAGACGTTGTAGCCAAGACGATCAACACGGCACCGGTGGGTGAAGAGGTCTCGGGTATTGCTTATAGCTACCGTAACCACTCAGCGACACCGAGTGACTCAGCGGCAGGTACGACCTGGTCCGGCAAGACATTCAATGTCGTATTCTTTGCCTTTGACTGGGCAGACGTCCAGCAGTCGACCCCAGGTGAGCAGATGATCCTTACCAGCGGTGCGACCCGTGTGATGCGCGGTGCACTGGATTTCATCCAGTCGTTCCGTGGTACGGTACTTCCTGTGAACTTCGTGAACGTTGATGTCCGTGCGACAGAGACGGGTAACGAGATCAGCTGGAAGACGGGTGAGCAGAAGGATGTAGCACGCTTCGAGGTCGAGCGACTCGTAGCCGAGTCTCTCACCAATGGTGAGTGGATGAAGGCAGGCGAGGTCAATGCTAAGACCTACAGCTACACCGATCAGGTGACAGCTAATGGCACGTACAGCTACCGTGTGGTCGCAGTTGACCTTGATGGCAGCCGTACAGCAAGCCAGGTACAGTCAGTGACCCGTACATCAGAAGCAGGCTTCAGCCTGATGCAGAACTACCCGAACCCGATGATCAGCCAGACGGAGATCGGCTTTACCCTTGCAGAGCCTGCAATGGTAACGATCAACGTACTTGACGTCACCGGCAAGACGGTAGCAACAGTCACCAGCCGTAACTACGGTACTGGTAACTGGAGCGAGAGCATCACCGCTGAACTCGCAAACGGCTCCTA
>JBKJKE010000208.1:0-41963 GCA_046597605.1 Limisphaerales bacterium
CGACGCCTTCATCGCCGCTTACAATCAGACCGCCGCACCCTTTGATTGGACCAAAATCCGTTTCACCCCAAAAACCCTCGCAGGTAAATATTCGGATTTATGCAAGTAGGCACTAGCGGGAAATATCCACCTGCTTCAAAACCCGGAATTGGTGCTTTCGCAGCACCTTTTCCGCAACTTCATTGTCTTCCATATTCAGGGCCAGAATGGAATTCCCGTTTTGTTGCGGGATAAACGAATAGAGATAATTCACGTCCACTTCAGCTTCCAAAAGAGCGCACACCAATCGGTTCAGATCCGTGGCAGAACCCAACTCCACCACAAGCAGTTCGCTCTCTGAATAGGGAAAACTGTACTTATCCAGAAGCTCCCGGGCTCGATCGGGATCATCCACGGCAAATCGGATAATCGCACTATCGGTCGTATCCAGAACACTCAACGCAAGCATATGAACCCCGTTGTTGCTCAAGATACCTACCAGATCATGCAACCGACCCGTTCGGTTCGGCGTAAAGACAGAAAATTGAATGACTTCGGACGCTCGTCGCGACTTGCTCGTTTGGACCAACATGTTCCTAAAATAACCCAACTCAGAAAATCCGCATCGAATCACTCCCATTCGTTCCACTGACAATTTTAGCAGTTTTTCCCCGAGATCATTCGCCCAATTCTGAATTGCCGACCTCCCCTGCTCGTCTACAGTTCGTCATATGAAGTTTCTCATTCTTACCGTTGCACTGCTCACGGCAGGTCTGCTCGTAACTAGCGCCCAAACCAAGTTAAAAGTAGGAGATGCTGCCCCCAGGGTAGAAGGAATCGATATGGACGATTCACCCTGGAAGCTGGATAAGTTTCTCGGGAAGAAAATCGTTCTGCTATATTTTTATCCGAAGGACAATACCCCCGGTTGCACCAAGCAGGCCTGTACCTTGCGCGATCGTGGATTCGATTTCCAGAAGGACAACATCGAGGTGGTCGGCGTCAGCTTCGACGACACTGCCAGCCATCGCAAGTTCATGCAGGATCACGATCTCAATTTTACGCTCGTCGCAGACACTGAAGGTAAAATTGCGGACGCCTATGGCGCGCGCAAAGAACCAGGTAAAAAGATGGCCAAACGCATGAGCTTCCTGATCGGTAAGGATGGAAAAATCAAACACATCACTGATAACCCCAGCGCCGATGTGCATCTTTCCGAAATGAAAGACGAACTCGCGAAGCTGCAGGCGAAGAAGTAAGCGGTATTTCTAAATCACGAATGGACACGAATTAGATTCATTCGTGTTAATTGGTGTTCATTCGTGGTTACCTTTGTTCCCCCGGAATGACGATCACCGAAAAGAAGGCAACGCTCATCGCCGAACTTTCCGCGATCAAGAATTCGCAGGAACGTTTCTCCTACCTGATTTCGCGGTCTAAAAAACTTCCCGCATTGGAAACAGAGTTCAAGACGGACGGCTTCCGCGTGGAAGGGTGCCTCGCGAAGTTATGGTTTGTGTCGGACTTCCGGGAAGGCCGCTGCTACTTCCACTCCGACTCGGATTCCGCCATCGTGAAGAGTGTCGCCTCGCTCCTCTGCGACTTCTATAGCGATCAACCCCCTGAGGAAATCATCAGCACGGATCCATCCTTTCTTGAGTCAGTGGGAATTTCCCAGCACCTCACGCAAAACCGGCGTAACAGCCTCACGAAAATCTGGGAACGGATACGAAGTTTCGCCGCCCAACAGATTGCTTGAAAAACAAACCTTCTTGTTTCAGAACGTCTCAAGTCTAAAACTGCCAGGCATCCGATAAGAGACCTATGTTAGACCAGGAACCATTAGCAAAAGCTCCAGCACCCATTACCATCGCCACCGTTTGTTCCTATTGTGGCAAGGAAAACCCGAAACAACTTGTTCATTGTGGCGGTTGTGGAAGCTATTTGAGCTCAGAAGAATTTGCTCCACCGAAGAAGTCCAAAGGCCTCGCGATATTCCTGGCTCTTGTGTTCGGGCCGTTGGGGCTTTTGTATGTTCGCCCCATGCTGGGGGTGAAGATGTTGATTGCCGGGATCGTGGTCTTTTTTCCCATTATGCTCGCCTCGGCTAAATCCAGTCTTTTCTTCGTTGTCGCGTATCGAATTTTTTGCGCCTATCTGGCTGTCCAGAATCTAAGTCCCGAGCCTCCGGATATCGAAGCTCGCATCCTCCTCGACGAAGCCGCTGCACTGGAAACAAAGGACCCTTCGAGGGCTATCACAATTTACGAAGAAATTATTTCCCGTTTTCCACATACAAAACCCGGCAAGGAAGCGGTGCGGAATATTGAAGTCGTCAAGAAGCTGGTGACGCGAAAGGCTGGGAAACTGGCAAGTGAATCTCTGCGATAATATTCTCCTATGTCGCTCCGCTTCTACGATGCCCACAACCATCTGCAGGATGAGCGACTCGCGAGTTATTTTCCTGAGATCGCCGTTTCCGTCGAAAAGAGTAGCATTGCGAAAATGGTGGTAAACGGATCGTGTGAAGAGGATTGGCCGCAGGTTCTCGCGCTGGCCAGACAGTATCCCTTCGTTCTCCCGAGCTTTGGCTACCATCCATGGTATGTGAAAGAGCGCAGTGCGGAGTGGCAGTCGAACCTCATTCATTTTCTCGACGCGGTTCCCGCGGCTATAGGAGAGATCGGCCTGGATCGATGGATTGAGAACTATGACCTGCCCGCGCAAGAGGATGCGTTCATTTTTCAACTACGCCTCGCCACGGAACGCAATCTGCCCGTAAGCATACATTGCCTGCAGGCATGGGGACGGCTTCTGGAAATCCTGCAGGGTGAAGAACGTCCCGAGCGCGGCTTCCTGCTTCATTCCTATGGAGGCCCGCAGGAGATGATTCAACCGCTCGCAAAACTCGGCGCCTACTTTTCGCTGCCCGGCTACTTTGCTCATGAACGCAAGCTGAAGCAGCGAGAAACCTTTCTGCATGTTCCACCGGATCGACTACTCATTGAAACGGACGCTCCCGACCAGCTTCTTCCCGAGGCATTGAACCGTTTTCAATTAACAGATTCGAAAACGGGAAAGCCAATCAATCACCCTGCGAACATAGCCGCCGTCTACGCCTTCGCGTCGGAACTGCTCGGCGAGCCTATCGAGCAACTCACCGAAAGAATGGAGGAAAACTTCCAACGACTCTTCGCGGTTTAATCCCGAGGGTTTGGGGATCCCAGGAACGTCACGTCTCGCACTATGCCCTTTGAACTCCCTTTCGCATCAGGCATAAGAGGGGTGAAACAATGAACAAAAAATTTATTTACGCATTAGCGGCGGTTGTCGGCGGCCTGGCCCTTGCCAGCCTTAACTTATCCGCGGAGGACCCAAAATTGGCAGCGGCAGGCGGGGAATACATCACGATTCAATACAGTCGCACTGAGACGCATGTCTTGTTTCCAAATGGGAAAGCAGAATTCTTTCCTGAAATCGGCAACGCTTCGCGGCCCGAGCGCACCGATGAGCGCGTTTACGTGATCCATACTTTGATCAACAAATACTCAAGCCTGGGCTACGAATACGTTGATGCACCCGACGCCACTCACGTCCTGATGCGGAAAAGATCTCGTTGATCCACTGGCAACAGGCTGCGACACGAATTTCACGAAGTAACACGAATTTCTGCTCCTGCTCCATTTCGTGAAAATTAGTGCAATTCGTGTCAAAGTCCCTTTTGGGAGTTGGCCACAATCCTCTCCACCACCCGCTGCGCCGCCACGAATCCAAACGTCCCCGTAAGATACGTTGCGGTTCCATATCCGCTCTCGCAGTTGAGGCGCAGCCCCGAGCCTTCCTCACGCTCTTCGCAGACCGTTCCATCAGACTGCGGGAAAACCTGCGGTTCTGTGGAGAAGACGCAATCAACGTTGAACAACTGCTTCACGTCGCGCGGGAAATCGAAATCCTGCCGGAGCTTCTTGCGCACATTCGCGAGTAATCCGTCCTTGATTGTGAGAGCCAGGTCAGCGACTTGAATCTGCGTGGCATCGCGTCGTCCCCCTGCCCCACCCGTCGTCACCACCGGAATATTCTTCTCGCGACACTTCGCGATGAGGAGACATTTGTTGCTCATGCTATCAATCGCATCGAGCACACAATCAAAGCCCGGCGCGAGCAACTCTTCTGCATTCGCCGCAGTGAAAAATTCCTGGATCACATTCAGTTTACATTCCGGATTGATCGCCCGAACCCGTCGCGCCATTGCTTCCACTTTAGGCTGCCCGATATCTCCATCCAGCGCATGCAACTGGCGGTTCACATTGCTGACACACACTTCATCCAGATCGATCAGCGTTAGCGCGCCGACGCCACTCCGGGCGAGCGCCTCCACTCCCCACGAACCCACCCCGCCGATCCCAACCACGCACACATGCGCCTGCCGCAATTTCTGCAGCCCTTCCACACCATAAAGCCGTTGAATGCCACTAAACCGCTGATCGAAATCACTCATGTCCGGGAGAAATCTAATCTGGCGAGGGGAAGTTTGGCAAAAGAGGTTTTCTCAAACCACATTCACCGCGAACTTCGGTCGAGATAGGCACGACCTTCTTTGCGGGCCGCGGTAACACCTCCACCATTCTCCGTCTTTTGGGCAAAATAGAGGCCGCCAGTGATTTCTTTCTTCAGGACATCGCTACGTCCACCCGATCTTTGAGGAAAGTGAAAGCTCGTCCAAACTCCTTCCACACATGTTCTTTCTCCGCATCATCCTGCCATTCCGGATCCCACGGGTGGTTCCACCAGTCGGGATTATAGTCATCCTTCACCGATGCCAGGACACTTACCAGGAAATCGAACACTGTGCGCTTCTGAGATTGATCGAGAATCTCAATGTCAGCTTCTTGAAACAACAGTTCCCCAAAAGCACTGAACAACCAGTTCTCACCGGCCAAGTAGGAAGAGTGACGAAGCGAATGGATCATGAACGCAGGCAGATAGAACCGAAACCCAATGGGGCATAGCCAGGGAAACACGTCCTGGTATTTTTCGATGTCTTCATCTGGCACTCCAGTCCAAAGCTTGTAATGACCATCGAGCTTTCGTAACTGACCCAACTCGTCCCAGCGGTTATCGTCCGCACCTCTAGCGACGCGGAGAGTGATCTCCGGCTTCTCGACACCTTTAAAGGCACTCTTGATCTGAGAAATCAGTTCCTCGTGTTTGATGTTAGCAGTGTCCATGATTTCGGGAACGCACAGGCGCTTAAAATCTTACTTCCCATCCTACTCCTTACCATTTTTCCGAGTCAGATAGATCACCACGAACGCTGCCAGTGCAGCAAACCCCGCCATTAATAGCGCCGCTGCGATGATCATTACCGCCATCGCTCCAAGCGCTATGATTCCCATTGCAAACATAAACAACTGCTGGCTACTGGGCCGGAATGCGCCATGTGCAGGTTCAAGCTATCCGTTCCGAGAACCTTATGGGCCCGCCAAATCAGTGTCGACAGCTATGTGCCCGCAGGGCGCGTTTGCTTTGATCCAATTTTCAATTTCCAATCTGAAATTTCAGATTTCAGATCGCTCAGACAAATACCGAACTAATCGCCGCTCCACTTGTAGCGGCTTGGAAAAGCCCGTATTCGAATACTTTGATATAGCTGACGTGCCCATCTGCAAAGCTAACCACGCTTTTTGATTCGTTCGCCCCGGATTGTCCCGAAAGTATCAGCTGCCTCTCATGCCATGAAAATGGATAGATGGTGGGTATTTTCGGAAACCAAAATAGTTTGGGTGGGATTTTTGATGGAACCGAACCTATTTCCTCCGTCACCCATCCCAAATTTGAAATTTCAGATCCGAAATCCCCGAACTGCGGGGTCACTTGAGAGTGAATTGATAGCGCAGCAGCCTTGCTAGGGGGTCAATTTGAAACGAATCCGTAGTATAGCAACCTTGCTAGGGGGTCGATTTGAAATGAATCTTTAGTATAGCAGCCTCGCTAAGGGGTCGATTTGAAATGAATCCGTAGTGTAGCAACCTTGCTAGGGGGCCGATTTGAAACGAATCCGTAGTGTAGCAACCTTGCTAGGGGGTCGATTTGAAACGAATCTGTAGTATAGCAGCCTTGCTAGGGGGTCGATTCGAAACGATTTTGTAGTATAGCAAGCTTGCTATGGGGTCGATCAGGAACGAATCGACAGCGTAGCCAGCGTGATATTCGTGCAATTGGAACCAATTCCAAGTTGCCCGCCATTTGGATGAATCTGCAAAAAAGTTTGCTCCTGCTCCTTGACGTAGAGAAGTTATAGAGCACCTTTACAGACAATTTTTGGAAAGGTGATTGACACCTGATCCTGTATTTGATTTTATCGCCGTCCCTTTGAAGGGCAAAAGCTATGTACGCTGTCTTAGAAACTGGTAGTAAACAATATCGTGTCACCGCGGGCGACACGCTGCAAATCGAACGTCTGGCTGTCGAAGCTGGCAAAACTTTCACTTTTGACCGCGTGTTGTTCACAAACAACGATGGCAAATTGGGCATTGGCGCACCGACGGTCGCTGGAGCCACTGTGGTTGCTGATGTGATTGAACACATCCGTGGCGTGAAAACGATCACGTTCAAGATGAAGCGCCGCAAAGGTTATCATAAGAAGATCGGGCATCGCCAGGAGCTCACGATCGTGAAAATCAAAGAGATTAACATTTAATTTTTAGAAGTTATGGCACATAAAAAAGGTCAAGGTAGCGTACGTAACGGTCGCGATAGCGCCAGCAAACGTCTCGGGGTCAAAGAATACGGTGGCACCCAGGTGACAGCAGGCAGCATCATCATTCGCCAACGCGGATCGAAGTTTCTCGCAGGCAAAAACGTCGGTGTTGGTCGCGATTGGACACTCTTTGCGCTCACAGACGGCAAAGTATTGTTCGATAAGGGCAGCCGCCGCGTGAACATCGTTCCGGCACTCGCAGCGAATAACTAATCGCTCGAATCACATTTTTTCGCAGGCGAGGCCGTGAAAAACGCCTCGCCTTTTTCTTTTACTAAATTCGGTTTAATCTTAATGGTACTCGCAGTCTTACTTCCTGCGCGGACACAGTCAAAAAGCAGGTTTTAAGGATCCAACATGTTCATCGATCAAATTAAAGTTTATGCGCGCGCCGGCCACGGCGGCAAAGGTGCCATTGCATTCATGCGCGAAGCGTATCGACCGAAAGGCGGACCCAGCGGGGGCAATGGCGGTCGCGGCGGAGATGTCATTCTTGAGGCATCGCACGATCTCAACAATCTGATCGCGCAATTCTACAACCCTCGCTTGCTGGCAGAGGACGGCGATCACGGCATGGGCCAGGGAATGGATGGATTAGCCGGGAAAGATATTATTATCAAGGTGCCTTGCGGGACGTTGGTCTGGCGGTTGCCCGACGAACCGAAGCTGGAAGAAGGCAGTGATGAGGATGCAGAGGACGGCGAGAAAGCGGAATCCAGAAAGGCACAGTTCCTGACCAGCTCCCAGCAGCGCCCGGTAATCCGGACCTCAGCTGGTGAACGAGCGATGGAGTTCAACCTCGAAGAAGAACCCGAAGAACAAAAGACACGCAGCAGCCCTGGCAATGAAGGCGCTGAGCTGGTGGCCGATTTGACCACGGACGGGCAACGCTTTGTCTTGTGCAAAGGTGGCCGTGGCGGCTTGGGAAATAGTAACTTTGCTACCGCTGCCCGTCAGACCCCACGCTTTGCCCAACCCGGGGAGTCCGGGACTGAAGGCAACTACATCTTAGAGCTGCAGATCGTGGCGGAAGTTGGGTTGGTGGGATATCCAAACGCCGGAAAATCCACCGTCCTGAATGCTATTTCCAGGGCCCGCCCCAAGATTGCTGCTTATCCCTTTACCACGCTGCATCCGCAAATCGGCATCGTGGAATATGAGGATTTCCATCGGTTGACTGTTTGCGACATTCCAGGATTGATCGAAGGAGCGCATAACGATGTCGGGCTCGGGCATAAATTCCTGCGTCACATCGAGCGCTGCAAGCTGCTGGTGATCCTGCTCGACATGGCTGGGACAGATAACCGCGAGCCTTGGGATGATTATAAACAGGTCATCAGCGAACTCGGTCTTTACCACGAGAAACTTTTGGAAAAGCCGCGCTACGTTGTTGCCAATAAAATGGATGAAGCGGCCGCGGTGGAAAACTTGAAGAAGTTCAAGAAGAAGAATCCCAAGGTCCCGGTTCTACCGATTTCAGCAGCATTCGATGCAGACAGCATGGACCAGTTCAAAGAACTGATCCGCAAAGCGGTCGCGACGGAATCGGCTGACAAGGCCAGCAAGAAGAAAAAGAACAAGTAAACAAGAGCAGTTTACTTCTTTTCTGACCGGCGGATTCATTGTTTATTTCCGCCATGCGAATTTTGTCAGGCATTCAGCCTTCGGGCGCACTGCATCTCGGAAACTATTTCGGGATGATGCGCCCGGCGATTGAACTTCAGGAAAAAGGGGAATCCCTTTACTTCATCGCGGATTATCACTCGATGACCTCCCTGTTCGATGCGGAGCAACGCCGTAAGAACAGCTTCGACGTCGCACTGGATTTCCTCGCCTGCGGTCTGGACCCGCAGAAATCAATTTTCTTCAAGCAATCCGACGTCCCCCAGGTCACAGAACTCTCCTGGCTGCTGACGACGCTCACCCCTATGAGCCTTCTTGAGAAATGCACCAGTTATAAAGATAAGGTAGCCAAAGGGATCTCGGCGAATCACGGGCTGTTTGCGTACCCCGTCCTAATGGCGGCCGACATTTTGATTTACGATTCCAACATTGTTCCGGTTGGTCGCGATCAGAAGCAGCATGTTGAAGTCACCCGCGATATCGCCGTGAAGTTCAACGAGATGTACGGCCAGACGTTTGTCATCCCGGAACCGCAGATCCGCGAAGAAGTCGCCGTCATCCCGGGCACGGATGGGCAGAAGATGAGCAAGAGCTACGGCAACACCATTGAAATCTTCGGTGAGGAGAAAGCGATTCGCAAAAAAATCATGGGCATCCAGATGGATAGCCGGACGCCCCAGGATCCAAAGCCCGATGCAGAAAAGAATATCGCCATCCAGCTCCTGAAAGCGATTGCCCCCACTGATGTCGCGCAGGATTGGGAAAATCGTCTGCGGACGGGTGGATTAGGCTATGGCGACCTGAAGAAGGCACTTTTCGAGCATTACTGGACCTATTTCGCCGATGCTCGCACGAAACGGGCGGAACTTGCGGCAAACCCTGATTATGTGCGTAAAGTTCTCGCCGATGGGGCTGCAAAAGCTCGAATTTTGGCGGATAAAGTCCTTCAAAAAGCAAAGACTGCTTCCGGACTGAATTAGTCCCGCAGGAATAATTTTGCCAAGGCTCGTTTTGACCTCTATAAACCGAGCCAATTATGTCGTCGGCAAAACGCCCTGTCAGCAAAGCTAAACCCGCGCCCGAAAAAGCCATTCCAACTCCCCCCAGGACCTTCAAGAAATTGATGGCGGCGAATCGCAGCGAAATTGCGATCCGCATTTTCCGCGCTGCGACCGAACTGGGACTCCGCACCGTGGCCGCTTACGCGCAGGAAGATCGTCTTTCCATCCATCGATTCAAAGCGGACGAGGCGTACCTCACTGGCGAAGGCAAAGGGCCCGTGGGCGCTTATCTCGACGTCGAAGGCATGGTGGCGTTGGCCAAGGAAAAAGATGTCGACCTGATCCATCCGGGCTACGGCTTCATGTCGGAGAATCCCGCTTTCGCTCGCGCCTGCGAAAAGGCCGGAATTACTTTCGTAGGACCGCGACCGCAATTGCTCGAGATGATGGGTGACAAAACCACTGCTCGTGCCCTTGCCAAGAAGATCGGTGTCCCAGTGCTCCCTGGAACGGAAGATCCGATCGATGAGCGGGATAAAGCGTTGAAGGTGGCCAACCAGATTGGCTTTCCTTTGATCATCAAGGCAGCATTCGGCGGTGGTGGTCGCGGTATGCGCGTGGTTCACAAGGCAGCCGATCTGCAGGATCTGCTGGATGAAGCTCGTGGTGAGGCCGGTCGCGCTTTCGGCAACTCAGCTGTCTTCCTCGAGAAATACATCCCACGGGCAAAGCACATCGAAGTGCAGATCCTCGGGGACAAACACGGGAATGTTCTTCATCTGCACGAACGCGATTGTTCCGTGCAACGTCGTCACCAGAAGGTCGTCGAAATCGCTCCGTCTGTCGGAGTCGACGACAAAGTACGCCAGGAACTTTGTGACGCTGCCGTACGGATGGCGAAGGAGATCAACTACGACAACGCCGGCACCATTGAGTTTCTCTACGATCTGGATTCGAAGGAATGGTTCTTCATCGAAATGAATCCGCGTATCCAGGTGGAGCACACGGTAACCGAAGTGATCACCGGGATCGACATCGTCCGCGCCCAGATTCTGATCGCTCAAGGACATTCCTTGCACGGGAAGGAAATCAATTTACCGCAGCAGGACCAGATTCCGCGCATGGGTTATGCCGTGCAATGCCGTGTCACCACGGAAGATCCGGAAAACAAATTTACGCCGGATTACGGCAAGATTCTGACCTATCGCTCCGCAGGTGGTTATGGAGTGCGTCTGGATGGTGGAATGGGTTACGGCGGCGCGGTCATTACGCCCTACTACGATTCGTTGTTGGTGAAGATTTCTGCCTATGGCCAGGACTTCCCCATGGCATTGCAGCGAATGGATCGTGCGCTGCGCGAGTTTCGTATCCGTGGGGTCAAGACGAACATCCCGTTCCTGGAAAACGTCATCCACAACGGAACGTTCCGCGAGGGATTGGCAACGACGACCCTGATCGATACGACACCTGAGCTCTTCAAGTTCAAGCCACGCCGCGATCGCGCCACGAAGCTTCTTAATTTCATTGGTAATGTCATTGTAAACGGCAATCCGCAGGCAAAGGGCTACAAGCCTACCGTCGCGCTGGTTCCTGCTCCACGCGTTCCATTCGATCACAAGCAAGCTCCCCCAAAAGGGACACGCGATCTTTTGATCGAACTTGGTCCGAAGAAGTTCGCTGAGTGGACGCTCAAACAGAAAAAGCTTTTGGTCACGGACACAACCTTCCGCGATGCGCATCAATCGCTCATGGCAACGCGCGTTCGTAGCTATGACATGCTGGCGATTGCCGATGCGGTTGCACGGCGCACGCCGCAGTTGTTCAGCCTGGAAATGTGGGGCGGCGCTACGTTCGATACGGCGATGCGTTTCCTGCATGAAGATCCGTGGATGCGTTTAAGGCAATTGCGCGAGAAGGTTCCGAACATCTGTTTCCAGATGCTGTTCCGTGGATCTAATGCGGTCGGTTATTCCAATTATCCGGACAATGTTGTCGCTGGCTTTGTAAAGCACTCCGCTGCGAACGGGATGGATATCTTTCGTATCTTTGATTCACTGAATTACTTGCCCAATCTGCAAGCGGCAATGGATGCCGTGCAGGACACACACGCAATTTGCGAAGCGACACTCTGCTACACTGGCGACATCCTTGATCCCAAGCGCACCAAGTATTCCCTCAATTATTACGTCAAGCTGGCGAAGGAATTGGAAAAGATGGGCGCGCATATCCTTTGCATCAAAGATATGGCCGGCCTCTGCCGTCCATTCGCAGCTCATGCGCTCGTCAAAGCGCTCAAGCAGGAAGTTTCCATCCCGATCCATTTCCACACGCACGACACCAGCGGGGTCAATGCGGCATCGGTATTGAAGGCAAGTGAAGCGGGAGTGGATATCGTCGACCTGGCTATCGCTTCAATGAGCGGTTCCACCAGTCAGCCCAATTTGAACTCGGTCGTCGCAGCCCTTCAGAACACTCCACGCGACACAGGATTGGATATGGAAACGCTTGGACAGTTCTCAGATTATTGGGAACACGTTCAACAGTTCTACAAACCTTTCGATACCGCGCCTCGTAGCGGCAGCGCCGAAGTTTATCTCCACGAAATGCCAGGCGGCCAATACACCAACCTGAAGGAACAAGCGGCCAGCATGGGCTTGTCACATCGTTGGCATGAGATCGCCAAGACTTATGCTGAAGTAAATATGCTTTTCGGCGATATCGTAAAGGTCACACCGAGCAGCAAAGTCGTGGGCGACATGGCTATGTTCCTGATCACCCGCGGCATCAAACCAGCGGACGTGTTGAACCTGGAACCCGGGACCACCTCGTTCCCTGCATCCGTTGCCGACATGCTCGTTGGCAACCTGGGGCAACCGATGGGCGGCTGGCCTAAGAAATTGCAGGAAGTTGTTCTCGGAAAACAGAAAGCTTTCACCGATCGACCCGGCGCGCACTACAAAGCCGCGGATTTGAAAAAGATTCGGGAAGAGCTTTCCGCGAAACTAAAACGGGAAGCGACCGAGGATGATCTCTATAGCCATTTGATGTATCCGGAAGTATTCACCGAATACACCAAGTTTAACCGCGACTACAGCGATGTCAGCGTCATCCCAACCACCGCATTCTTCTATGGCTTGAAACCTGGTGAAGAAATCTCGGTTGAGATCGAAGAAGGAAAAACGCTCTTCCTGCGCCTGATGTCAGTTGGAGAAGTCGACAAGGATGGACGCCGTGTTATTACCTTTGAACTCAACGGAATGAACCGGGCCACGTCGATTCTCGACAAATCGGTCCAACCGAAAACCAAAGCACGTCAGAAAGCCGATCCTGCTGAGCCAATGCAAATCGGCGCGCCCATTCCCGGTCTCATTACTTCCATCAACGTGACGGTCGGAGCTAAAGTGGCAAAAGGTGACAAGCTCATCGTTATGGAAGCGATGAAAATGCAGACGACCATTTACGCTTCAGCGGATGGAGTGGTGGGCGAAATTTTCGTGCAGATTGGCGACTCCGTCGAAAGCAAGGATATGCTCGTCAAGTTGCGGAAGTAACAAAGACCTTTAAAACGAAACGGCCGAGTCATCGCGACTCGGCCGTTTTCGTTCAGGGTTGGTGAGCCAACCCCAACTCGAAAATCAGTTTATTTTTTTAACGCTTTGAATTCAGAGATGATGCGATTCACGGCCACGGCGTCGTGTTCATCCTGATTTTTTGAAGTAACGATCCCAAGGCAGGTGTCGTCGCTACGCCAGGCGCAATGCAGAAGAAAATTCTCAAAAACCCAACACATCTGATCCACCTCGGTCTTATGCTGTTTGAGGAAGGCAAACGTATGGGAAACACACTCCCACGAGCTATCGAGGGCTGCGGTGGAAAACTCGGGCGACCCTGTCTGGTTGAAAGTGGTGAGATCTGAATAACGAATCCCGCAGGCCAGAACCCCTTTCGTTTTGGCGTTTCGACTCAACCACCGGTTTGTCACTTCATTAGACTGCATAAGGTTCCTAGTTCGTCGACACCTTGGAAGTGGCTACAAAAATTCCGGCTTCAGCCTGAAGTTGTGTGACCGTTCGATTGGTTCCGCTTTGCATCTCAAGTAAATCCAGCCGACCAAAGTTAATGTTTTGGGCAAGTTCTTTCGATTTCTCGGTCACAAATTCCAAAATGCGTTTCTTCAATTCAACATCCTGGCACTGCCATTCATACAGCAAAGCTCCTTGCGATGAAAATACTGCCATCTCCGTGATCTTTACGGGCTCTTTCTTCTGAGTGGCGGACTTTAGCCTTGGGAGACGCACCGGAATAGCATCCGCGGCCCTGGCGGCAGCGGCGATCGCGTGACTATTCGACTCATCCCGCGTCAGCAAGTCTGTCTCGTCTCGCAGACGAGCTGATTCCATCAAAAGATGTTCCCAGGAAATCGTGATCGTGACCCGTGGCGGCGCCACAAACGGTTTTAATTTGAATCCGCCTCCTGTAATCGAGAGCAGGCGAAAGAATGCTTCCTGACCGTTCAACTCCTTTGCCTGAGCATGGATGATTGAACCGTTCTTGATGAAGATTTCGCCCCGGGTCTCTTTGTTAAAAACCTCCAACACTGCAGAGTTTCTCCCGAGACATTCCATCTGAAGAATGTCATGCAGTCCCACACGACGCACCGTCCCCTGAAAACCTTCTTCGTGCTCAACCTTGGCCAACTCATTCAGCGTGTAAAAGATCGTTTCCATCCCGTCCGGGGTGGTGGGCTTTTCCAGGTAAAGATCTGCTCCATTTTGCAGGCTGCTGGTCCGATCGTTGGGGTTGGGAAAACCGGTGAGAACCGCTTTGGGCAAATGAGGATTTTTATTCCCGATCAGCTTGAGCAACTGCATGCCATCAATGAGCGGCATTTGCACATCAACAACGGCGAGGTGAATCTGGTGCTCGTCCAGAATGGCAAGCGCTTTGCCAGCGTTGGTGGCGGTAAAGATTTCCCATTCACCACGACTGTATGCTTCCATAGCCTGCGAAAAAATTTGCAGAAACTCTACAGAATCATCCACAAAGAGAACTTTTTTCCTGGGCTTGGTGTCAGGCATAAATATCAACTCCGTCTGGCCAGTTCCTGCCCAGCCATTTTCTTAAGTCTGGAGCTATCAACCTCCTGCAAACCAGACCGCACCTGAGTGCCGTATTTGGGATCAAAGGAATAACGAAACTGCACAAGATTATTCAGAGCGGCGAGAGTCTGAAGATCTGCAGTCTCGATACCGTCCGCAGCCTGCTCGACAATATTCTCCAAAGCCTGCATCACGGTTTCTGCAATCTGCCCATCGCGGGTGTGAGCCAGCAAAGTTCTCACTGCACGGGGATCGCTCATTTGCGCCAGAGCCGCCAGGGCACCGGGCGCAAACTGCGCATCATGGTAGTTCTCCTTGATCTGAGCGATCAAGGGAGCGACCGCTATATCTCCCTGCATCTTCACTGTTTCCCAATCCCCTAATTCAATCGCCATGACCGCAAATTCCTTGGGATCTTCCGGCTGCCAACCCATCATTCGCAGCGCACTCGCCGCCGCAACTCGCACCGATTTATGGGGGTGTCCCAGCATAACTGCCAAAGCCGGTTCAGCGCGTTTATTACCAATTTTGCCGAGAGTCTCGACAGCTCCTTTGCAAACCACCGGATCCTGGGACTCCAACACCATCACCAGCGGGTCAATCGCCAAAGTTTCGAACAGAAGAACAGTTTCCCATCGCTGCAGAACAACGGCCCGCAGAACAAGCTCCGAATCGTTCGCAGGTTTCCAATTGAGTAAATTCAAGGCATAAAGCGCAGCATCCCTTACGAACTGATCTTCATCCCGCAGCATCGGCACAAGCAGAAAAATGGCTGATTGATCACCCAACCGTCCAAGCGCTTCTGCAGAGGCTTGTCGCAAATCCCTGTTGGTTGATTGCAATCCCTGCGCCAGAACGCTGACAGCGTTCTTTGGAACCGCACCGAGATCAGCCGTGAGAAAGGTGTTCATTGCTGGTGTTTGACCAATTAGTCTCAAGATATCCGCGGCTGCTTTCCGCACATCTTCTTCTTCATGCTTTAATGCATCCAGAAGGTCAGAGGTGGATTGCTTTGCATATTCCGTTTTTTCCCAGTTGGAATCCAGTTTTTTCAAGGACACCATTGCCGCTTCACGTACTGCCGAATTCAGGTCTACCGCGGCGGGGATCAAATGACCAATTGCCTTCCCCTCACCGAATTGACCCAGCAACTCCGCAGCCCGGAGTCGAAGGTCAGCTGCCTCATCTTTTAAAAATCGAGTTAACACTGGAACACATTGCGGCGCATTAATCGCATCGAGTGCGTCCAACGTCACAGAACGAACTTCATAGCTGTTGTCGCGAACCAACCTGGCAAGCGATTCTACGGTGGTCGGATCCGCTAACCGGCTCAGCGCCTGTACCACGACCGCCCTCACATGCCAGTTTTCATCCCCTAAAATGAGACAAAGCGGGGCACCCACTTTGGGCCCCCCGATCTCGGATAACGTTTCTACCGCCGCCATTCGAAAGGTGGTGTCGTCATCAGACAGTAGTGCCAGCAACGGTTCAACTGCCACGTCACCCAACTTCCCAGCCATTTGAAATTGATGCAAAGCAACTGCGTGTCGCGCTTGAAAGAGTGCATTCGCAGGCCGCCATCCAAGTTCAGTCAGCGCAGTCGCTGCCGCAAATCGAACGATGGCTGCATCGTCGGTTAATAATTCGACCAGCAGATTGACTGCTCGTTTGTCTTTGAGCTTAGCAAATTCCCGAACAGCCCCTTCCCTGACAGCGGCGTCGTCGTGCGTGATCGCTTCCGCCAGGGTGGCGTAAAGATCACTCGTCGTCTCCGCGCTCCCCGCAGCGTCCGTTGTTTTATGCGATTTCATCTCAAATGTCCCCCTACTTTCTAGAGCTCCCACTCCCCTCCCAGCTGAATTGCTGGACGGAATTGAGGCACTTGTAGCCCTCTACCGGCTCCCGGCACCACAAACTCTATTCTGTCTTCTTCCGGAACAATTCAGAAGGATCTGACACGTTCAACGAGGAAAGATCATAACCGCCATCGGGAGAACGTTCGCGGGCTCGTGTCAGTTGAACACCAATTCGCGTGATTGTACCGGAAGCATAATACTTGATCACTCCCACGCTTATTTGGGCACGAAAGATCACTGCCAGGAGGCATTGTCCATCGATGCTGTTCAGCAGCAGGCTATAACTTTCCCCCTGCTGATAAATGGAACTGAAGTTGGTTTCGCTAACCAAACCGGCCATGGCCTGGGTCGCCGCGAACGATGCGGAAGCCAATGCGCCGATGGTCGTGTAGTCGAACCCTTCCATTTTTCCATGTTGAGAGATCAGAAAGCCACCGATATCCAAAATCAGCGCTGCAGTGGCTTCGCTCTTGTTGACAAGATCACTCAGGGCACCTTCCAGTTCCTGAACGTCTTCTTCGATTAATGCGGGGAGCGTGAACATATATTACTTGCGAGCGCTTTCGTTGATGAATTTGTTCAACAGCAGACGTGTAATCATATTCAAGGTTTCAAAAACCCCTTCTGATTTTGAGGCCGACGCTGTAAAAGCTGGAACCTGCACATCTCGGTTGTTGAGGAGAAAGTCCATATACTCAACTGGCGCTACGTTGGGTAAGTCACGTTTGTTATACTGCACAACGTAGGGGATGTCGCTGATATTCATTTTCAAACTCTTCAGGTTATCCGTCAGGTTCTGAAAACTCTCCACATTCTCGGCCATTTTCTCGTATTGCGAGTCGGCCACAAAAACAATGCCGTCCACCCCACGCAAAACCAATTGCCGGGTAGTATTATAAATGACCTGCCCCGGAACCGTGTAGAGTTGGAACTTGGTTTTAAAGCCCTTGATCGCCATTGCTTCGATCGGTAGAAAATCGAAAAACAAAGTGCGATCTGAACTCGTGGCCAACGACACCATCTTCCCTTTGTTCTCCGGGCTGGCGACTTTCACATTCGAATGAACCTGCTCAAGATTCGTCGTCTTACCGCACTTGGCAGGACCGTAGTAAACGATCTTTACCTGCAGTTCCTTCGTAGCCTGGTTGATGATTGCCATATTCTTATTTATTCTGTTTAGCCAATTCCGTAGCGATCATTTTGATCTGGCTCACTGGCAGTGGTTCGCCAGGTTTTCCAATGACAGCAAAGTAGATCTGACCCGCCTTAGTGATTTGTAATGGTGCCTTGTCGCACTCCACAATCATGCTCGATAAATCGCCGAGGTTTAGTTCTTTGGCGTATTGTATCATCCGGCCGAAAATCTGCGGCAAGAATGCTGCGGTTGTTTCGGCTTTGAAAGGTGCAGGCAACTCTCCAGCGACCATCAACCCGTCGCTCATCGCAACGATGGAACCAGCGATTCCCTTCAGCATGTTGGCCTTTTGCACAATTTCGCGAGGACTCCAGTTCATCTTTTCCGCCTGCCCGAATAACTCGCTCAAAGTCTCTGCTTCTTTCACAGGAGCAGCCACTACGGCCGCGCCCGGTTTGGGCAAACCTGGCATTGCTGGCTTCGGTAAGCCCGGCGCTGGAAGTGAAGGTGCCTTCGGAATGGGAGCACCGGTTGGTGCAGCAGTCGGCGCTGGCACACTTGGCAGAGCAGGCAGTGCCGGTTTCGGAGCCGGAGCTTCAATTACCGTTTCCGCCGCAGCCCCTGGCTTCCCGCCCGCAAAGAGGTCAGGGATCGATTCATCAATCGCAAGCTTCTTCTGGGACTTGAGCGGTTTGTGCTGCGCGATAAAGAGAGGAGCGACCACCTTCAGCGGCAGATCCACGTTGGTGTCTGCATTCAGTTGGCTTGTGAAAGGATTCGGCTTAAGCCAGCCGGCAATCTCTTGCCATGCGAAAGTCAGTTTCCCCGTCTTCAATCCCGCCTCCACTCGTTCCATCGGAAGACCGACCGACGAGTCTTTCAACTTGCTGCCGGAAATTTCATCTTTGATGTTCTGCGGCCATCCCTCAATCAGAGAGGCGAGTGACACCGTTAGCAACTCACCGTCTATTACACTGTCCTGTTTTGGGAGCGTTTGCGCTGCAGTTTGTGAAATTTGAGGCAACGCTGTTGCTGAACCCAGCTCAGGTTTTGTAACCGCAGGCATCGTCGGGACCGGTTTCGGGAGGCCCGGGGCAGAAATCTTAAGAGCTGGAATCGGAGCATTGGTTTCGGGTTTCGACGGCGGCGGCACGAACGGGGCGGGGGCGGGCAAGCTCGCTGAGGAAATCATCGGAGCCGGTTCTGTCCGGGAATGAGGCGCAGCAGAGGGGGGCTTCGGCAACGATGGCGCTGCGACTTTGGGAACGGTCGGCAACGGCGCAGCCACTTTTATTGCTGGCGGCGCTAGAGGCGCAGGTGCGGGCGGCTTTGGCGCAACGACAGGTGCAGGAGCCGCGGCAACCGGCGCTGCAGCGGGTTTTGCACGAATGGCTGTATCACCGCCGGCTTGCTGGAGTTGTTCACCACGTGGGCCAAACACATTTCCCACTTCCGGCGGAACTTCAACCGTTTTCTGAGCAGGGCGACGCGACAGATGCGCTGCACTCAGACGTTGCAGAATGTCCGGGAGCGGCAACTCCACCATTGTTTGATCCTCGCTGGCCACGTCCAGAAACGTTCCAGCGGGCGCTGCCTGGCGAATCTCACCGAAAGTCAATTTAACCGAACCCAGTGGCAACATGGCCAAAATCTTCTTGAGCGGCAGAGCAAGATCACCATTGCCATTGGATTTCACCAGCGCCTTCTGGCCGTCGGTCAGACGACCCAAAGCGACCTTCACAGGTAAATTAAAGATCTCCTCTGTAGGGGAAGCTACCGCGGCTGGCGCAGCGGGCGCCGGGGCGCTAGCTTTACCGCCCACAGGAGCGTTCTTGGCGGGAGGTGCCCCTTTTGCGGGAGTTTGACCTGACTTGGGAGCTTCCCTGGCCGGCGTCGGTGCCGCAGGCTTCGGTTGAGCTGCGGGTTGTTTCGAAAACGTCCTGGACAGGAAACTTTTCAGTGAATTGAGCATTTTCTCTTGGTTTTCAACGAAGTCTGCCAAACAAGGTCAGCTTCGTCGATATGTTTTAAGGGCAACACCTATATGGAACAGAGTGCGTTCCCGATTGAACGAACCCTCCCTCCCGCGAGAAGAGCATCTGTTCTGCCATCCGGAAAATATGCCGACGAAAGCATTCACGATTAGCGGTCTTTTCGATTGGCATCGGCAAAAAGGACTAGAAATAACAAGAGGGTCGGCTCGCGCCGACCCTCTTCCTGTTTTCGAATGATTTTCCGCGTATGATTTATTACGGCAGAACGATGCGGTAAAACCGCTGACTGGAGTTAGGCGCTGCATCTGTAAATGCTCCTGCGCCGGTTCCGTCAGTCATAACCGTCATCAACGTCTGCCAGTTGATCGGGCTAAGGCTGTCCGTGTATTGCACTGTGTAACTCGTATTGGGCGTGCCCGTGAATGTTCCGCTTCCGGCTGTCACGCTTTGGAAGTTCTGTGCGCCTTGTCCTCCTGTGGAGGGAGTAAAGGTGACGAGCAGACTGTTGCCGCTGTTGGTGATCCCAAATGTCCCGCCTCCCAGCGAATTACCAAAGCTGGTGGTAACGAGATTGAACGCAGTCGGGTCGAAGTTCAGAATACCGGAGTCGGCTGTGACCAGGGTCCAGCTCTGCGCCAGAGTATTATTGAAGTTGGCCGCATTGCCCGCAACTGCACCGGCCAGTGAGGTGACATCCACGTTGAACTTGCCGCCGGCGCTGGCGCCGATCGATAGGGTCCCATTGATTTGTACCTGGTCCCATCCAATTCCCGTGCCCCCCGTAGCGTCGTTCATTTCCCACTTGTAAGTGCCACCAGCGTTCCATGTGTGATTAATCGAAGTCAGCTTGCCGACACCGTTTCCGGGAGCGAGCGTTCCATTGATAATCACATCCGTGACCAATCCAATCCCACCCAATGTTCCAAGAGCATTGACCGTGACAGGGCTAGGGACAGTGGAATTGACCGTGAGCTTTCCAGAACTAACCGTGATCGTGCCAGAGTGGAATGCGCCGTTGTTCACCACCACTTCCCCAGGACCGGCTATGTTCAGTCCAAAGGTTCCCGAAATTGCATCGTCGAGGATAAACTTTGCACCCGCTGCAGCAGACAATGTGGAACCATCCGCTTCATTAATGATCACTCGATCGGGCTGGCTCAACGTTAGCGTTTGTGCAGCGTTCAAGACCGCAGTGGCAGACCTGAGATAAACAAGGTTGGTTCCGAGGCTGGCTCCCGTCGCGAGGCTCAATGTTCCATTGCTCACGACGGTGACCCCTGCGTAGCTGTTGTTACCACTCAAGAGGACGGTTCCCGGCCCAATTTTTGTGAGACCGAGAAGATTCGTCATCTCCCCTGAGAACGTGATGGTCGTATTCGCATTCGAAACCATGAGTCTTGGGCTCTGACCGCTGCTGCCCATATCCACGGGCCCACTCAAGGTGAAGTTTGTCCCGTTGGTCAGTGAACCCCCGAAGGTATTCGTGAGAACCGCGCTTAGATCGATCTTGTTGGTGATAGTAATTCCAGTTGCGGATACCCCAAGAGTCGCCCCGTTTTGCTTAAATGCGATTGGGCCTGTTCCCACGTTGCGATGATCGGAAACCGTGACGGAACCGGCATAGAGATGCAAACCACCGGTAAAGTCATTGAATGCCGGTATGGCCAAATCCGCGCCACCGCTATGGGCCAGTGTTCCAGTGCCGGTAATTTTTCCAGGAAACACCGTGTTAACCAGTGTTTCGTTGGTCGCAATGCCAGTGATCGTCATCCCGCGGTTGGCGTTGACGATGAACTTCTCAGCGATCAGACCGCCATTGAATCCGAGGTGACCATTGTTGATAGAGATCTGGTCCTGCGCGAAAGTGGCGGGCACAACACCCAACATTGTGTCTTGTCCGTTCCACGCATTCCCACCGTGACCGAGACGCAATTTGCCACCGCTGTTGATCTGCAGTTTCTCGAACGTGTTCACCATGTTCGTCGGGGTCCAGCGAAGCTCACCACCACCCGTCGAAGCACCAATGATCAGCTTCGTCCCTGCTGGATTCGAGGCCGTGACGGAAACGGTGCTATAGCCGATGGCCACACTCGGCGTGACGGTCAGTTGCGCCGTATCACCTAGTTGCACGTTTCCAGAAACGGTTCCGGCGTTGAGAGGTCCGACACTGAATCCACGGATGGTATCCGTGGCACCGTTCGCCAATGACAAAGTGCGACCGCTGGTTTGTAGATCGATCACGGCGTTGTCGGCGATTTGATCGGAGCTTTCCGCGAACAGAGTGCCGCTCGACACAGTAATCACGCCACCGACCGCATTGCTGCTGCTTTTGCTCAGGTGAACATCGCCACCACTCATCGTAAGGCCACCGGCAAAGGTATTAGGAGCAGAACCACCCAACCGCAGGGACTGGGTTCCCAGCTTTGTGATTCCACCAAGGCCGCTGATCGCGCCATTGGCCATAACCTTTCCTGCATCCGCGTTGAAGTTGTGATTACCGGAGGCAATTGCCACGGGCAAACTCAACGTTTGATCGTTCACCGAACTGTTCGTGAGGCCACCAGCAAGCTTGAGTGTGTCACCCGTAGAATTCACAACGAAGGCTCCAGCGCCTGAATTGAATGTCATCGCCTCAACACTGTAGGCGCCGTTCATCAAAGGTGAGAGTCGGGTAATGCCGTCAAAGAAAACCGAGTCGCCTGCCAGGTTAAGCGGAATCCCACTCCAGTTATCAGCATTCGACCAATTGTTATCAGCACCGGCACCATTCCAGACTTTAGGACCGGCCGCAGTTGCGTTGACGACCAGGCTGCCGGAAGCCGTTGCAGTGGAGGCCTGCACCCCGGTAACGGTGACTGTGTAGGTATCCGAGTCGCTGACCAGCAGGTTGTTGATCGTCAGAGAAGCGGTGCCTGTGCCGGAGTACTTGGAGTCATCCGTCAAAACCGTGGCACCTTTTTTCCACACGTAGGTGAGAGAACTTCCACCGAAAACAGCGGTCATCGTGGCACTCGCGTCACCCGCGGTTTTTACAACATCTGCAGGGCCAGACACGAGGAAAGCAGTCACATCAAAGGCGTTGATTCCGACGGCCGCGGTTAGCGACGGAATGGTAGAGAAGAGTGCTCCAGCACCCCAGGCAGTTCCACCCGCTGTTCCCCCGTCCGCGCCAGCTGCATTTTGTTTGATGAATGAAGTCAGAGTCGGAGCATTGACCGAAGCAGCCGCGTTATAGATACTGTTGGTATAATCGAAGGTTCCAGATTGAAGCGTGCAGGTAAGGCCACCCAACAACTTCGTTACCGGATCGTAGGCGTGCGACGTAATGCCATTTGCCTGAAAGCTCCAATTCCCTGTCATCGCTGTTGCCGTCGGCGTGATCGGACTGACTGCAGTCGGATCAAAGTTATACAACTGGCCATTGGAACCACGGGATTTAGCCACGAAACGAAAACGATTCGCCACCGTTCCATAATCAATAAAGGTCAGGCCAGGAGTTGCTGTTTGGGATGCCACAGCGATGACTTTGAAAGTCCAGGTTGTTCCTTCATAGGAAGCAAACATGGCGTTGGCAGCCGTTCCGCCAAACAAAAAGTTTGTGGAAATGCCCGGGCGCACAAAAATATCCAGACCGCTTCCGAAACGATCGGCCGCCACACCAAGCACTGTAGGGAGAGTAGCGGCCACTTCCGGCACGCTGCCTTCATTGGCCCAGCGATAAAGTTTCAAGGGATTCGTGCTCTGAGCACCAATCACGTAGTTACACGCCCAAATGGTTCCATCCGTCTGGACGGCGATACCACGGAGTTGCTCGGTTCCCTGCGAAACTGTGGACACATCCATATCAGCCCCTGCGCTCAGGCCATCGGACCCTTGCCAGCGAGTGATCCTGGGGGCCGTATGAACCAATAGCACATTCCCAGTAATGTGGTTGTAGGCAAGGTCACGAGTGGTCGTACCTCCGGCAGCAGTTGGATTCTGCCAGCGTGGCACCAGCGTCTGCGCATGGGCAGTGAAGAAACTGGCCGCAGTAACCGCAGCGCAAGCCACGGCGGTTGCTTTTTTAATCGTTCTTAAAGAACGAGAACGGGATGGGTAATTAGTCATATTGTAAACGTTTTCTTCAAGACTCCCTCCAACAGCAATCTGCATTATATGCAAAAACACGGCCCATGGTCAATCTAACTGCCTGTCCTTTCAGCACTCTGGGACACTCCCGCGAGACCTGCCTCTCATTTACCTTAGGCCCATGCATTCGTGTCGTTATTGCACATAACAATTTTTGGTTGAGCGTTGTCATCGCTGTTGAACGGAGAACCATCCAATCTAACCCGATTTACAAGCTAAGCAACTTACCTTTGTTGACTGCCCGACTTTTATGGTGATGGCCCCTCGGGGACTGGTCCGGTGGTAGCCAGGGGTGTCCACTCCGAAAATCAATCCCGTAGCTGCGTTCGTGAGAACGCGGGCTGTTATTCGAAAGTTAGCCCGCGTTGTGACCAACGCAGCCACGCAAAAAAAGGACCACCCGGTTTCCCGGGTGGCCATGACTGGAGAACGTCTGCCACGTTCTCCTTCTTCGAATGTGCTTTGCGGCAGCTCCCTCTTTCCATCAGGAACAGGATCACGCCGTTTGCACAGTGACGATGCCGCTCAGCGCACTCTCGCCGCCGTTATTGATTGCCGACACCGCAATCTCGATCGTGGAACCTGCGGGCAGGTTCTGGATGAGGAAGTCGAGATCCGCCGGACTTCCCACTGCGACCATGTCCTGATCCACCCCGCTCACTTTCTTCCAGACCCGGTAATAATCCGCCCGCGGCGCGGCGTTCCATCGCAACGTGGCGGCATTGGGCCCCAACAACGCCACGATCAACTTTGCCGGCGCATCTGGCGTCGCCTTCAATCCAGGCTGGTTCAATCCAAACGAAGCCCAGCGCGGATCCAGCGGCCCCAACACCTGCTTCAACGTATTAATCGTGCCGCGAAGGCGGGTGCGGAGTTGCTTTTCCTTGGTCCCACGATTGAGCATCAACTGCCCCACCGCTGCCCTCTGGGAGTTTACCGCAATCCCGGCGTTATCCAGGGCGTTATATAACTGCTCGGCGCGATCCGCCGTGATGTTCTTATCAGGCACTTCCAACGTCGGATGAGTAGTGAGGAACGCCTTGAACGAGTTCAAGAGCGGCAACACCGCGAGTTCTCTCTCCGGGATAGCGAGAGAATTAGTCAAACCGGTCTCATTCCAGAGAAGGTTATGTTGATAGCCCAGGTTCGGTTTGAAACTATCACGCGCCGCCGTGAGCATCAGCCGACCATCCACCACCGTGTTCCGCACTGCCGTCTGACGATTACTCAGTTCCGTTTTCCCCGCCCCCACCGCCATGATCACGTTGGTCAATGCCACGACATCGGTCGTGATTTTGGCCGCTGTGTTATCGCCCAATGCGATGGTTAATGCATGTTCCGTTGCCCCTGCTGCGATCTTGCCTCCCTGGGTGGCAAGGTCTGTCACGTTCGTTTTCAGTATGTTTTCCATAGTTTTACCTGTCTCTTTCTTTTGTATTATTTGTTCTGTTTACGTTGCTCAACCAACCAATCGCGATTAATCGAACGCAACCATCCTGACAGGTGTAGGTGGACATCTAAGGGGGTACCTACTTTTTAAAGTGAAATTATTTTTAGAGGCGAAAACCCTTTGGCATCAGGCACTTAAGAAGAAGCAAGCCTAAAGATTCCAAAATAGTTTCATTTTTCTGACCGGGTGCCGCCGAATTTTTGGGAACCTTTAAGCGAAGAGCGCTCCCGCCTTTTTTCGCCCAACTTTGCTCCCCTAAATGGCAGGAATAACAGATCCAAATTACTCACCAACCCGCCGATTGAGCGACAGCGGGTTTAGCTCTTGTCCGCCACAACCCCTAAGTGGAGATCTACCCGAGCAGCCAACCTCGTTCCAAACCAGCCGCATTGCCGCTCGTCCAATCGATTGTCAAATGTGTGCGAACAGTTTGAAACAAATGTTCCACTGTCTTCACATCAATTGGCTTTTTAACGTAGCTCTTTGCGTAACGAAATTCCCGATCGGTGTTCTTCTGTTTTCTGAGCACGTAGATTTGGTCAACCTTATACTTCCTCAGGTTCACTGAATCGGTCAGCTTAATCCACTCCATCACGACAATGTAGATGCCATTAGGATTTCTGGCTTTGATTTCCTCAGCGGCGCGAGAAGATCCCTCCAACATTGTTTTATCCAAATAGGTCTTACATTCAATCGCCACCGCTGGAACATCGAAAAGGTGAGTCTCCGAACCTTGGGCTTCCTGCCCCTTCGTTGGTCCCGTTGTCACAGCCACATCTTCGTAGTTGGATGGCTTTTCCTCCAACTTAACATCAATTTGAGCAGCGGAGTCCGGGTCTGCCTCAAGCGGTGTGCTTGCATCAAAGCCTGCCGTATAGGTTGCACCAATAACAAAGTCGTGGTCCTTCTTCTCAATCTTCGCGTATGGTCTTACAAGCATCTGCGAATAGGTCGGAGGGGTGAAAAAAATATCTTTGAAGGAGTGAGACTTTCCAAGCAACGCATTGTCTCCGAAATCAGCTACCAAATCTTTAAAGAGATAGAACATGAATTCCTCCAGAACGCTTGAATGGAGGTTCGACCTAGAATCGAATTGTTCAGCATACTTTTGTAGGTCAATGAAGTCTTTGTAATCGGAGAATAGCTTTACTCTCTTTTCAATCACCGCTGCGTCGTTTTTATCTGCGACACTTCTCGGACCGATTAGCTCCATGTTGGCATTGTGCCAAGCATCGTATTTTTCTCTTATTTCAGGCAAATATCGGCGGCTGTCCGCATCCTGATACTTGTCCTTGTTCTGTTCTTTCTGCGTTAGATTGCATCCGTGAACTAGCTTTGATTCGATGTTTGGCATGTCTTAAAAATTCGTTGATTCGTGTTCCAACGGCACGGGCAAGAAGGGGCGGAACAGCATTTCCAATTTGGTTATACTGGCAAAGGAATTTCTCATCGAGCCGCTCCTCGCGCTGCAAGAGGCGGTGAGAAACAACCGTCTTTTTGCCTAAGAAGCGGTAAGTATCTGGGAACGATTGCAGTCTGCCTCCTTCCCGGGCAGTTAAATTCCGATGCTGAAAAGGATGAACAAAATTTGCGTAGAACGATGCGGCTATGGTGTGAGATGGCTTGTCAGGATATAGGCGTCGGTTGTTCTGGTCATACGATGTTCCCGACAGAGCGCCATTGCCGTTGCGGACTCTTGCGCCAAATTCCTCGGGCACGTCAGCGCTGGATTCGCCACACCTGATTTGTTTGAATCGTTCAACGATTCTTTTGGAGTGGCTCATCGCGACATGGTTAAACAACTCACCGCTACCGTTACGCGCCCAACGCTGATATTCATTGGCAATGGCATTGGTATAAGATTGCAACTCTTTTCCCTCGCCTGCCTCTAATGGTGGTAGATCCGAAATGGCATCCCATAATGTGACAGCGGGTTGTCCTCCCCAAAGGTCCCCAACCTCAGCCGTGTTTAGGAGATGACTGTGAAGAGGCTCCTCCAAGCACATGCCATACTTGTTACCAACAAAGAAAATCCGCTCCCGAACCTGTGGAACACCATATTGCGCCGCGTTCAGCGTCCAGAGCTGAACGGAATAACCC
Organism: Limisphaerales bacterium; assembly: GCA_046597605.1. Lineage (GTDB taxonomy): Bacteria > Verrucomicrobiota > Verrucomicrobiia > Limisphaerales > JACDHS01 > JACDHS01. Next base: position 27,126 of record JBKJKE010000208.1, read on the forward strand.
AAATCCCTGAAAGTTTGTTTAATTATTTCGGGAACGCTGTCTCCATTTGCATTTTTGCGGTTCAGGAGTCCCTTCACGTTCTCCATCACAAACAAATGCGGTTGAAGATGTCCTACCCATTTTGCGAAATAACTGAACAAATTGTTTCGAGGGTCAGAGGGGTCTTTCTTCGGCCCTGCAACGCTGAAACCTTGGCAAGGAGGACCGCCGATAATGACATCAGGTTTTGAGGGGCAAAGCCGTTCGATTTCTTCTTTAGAACTAACAAGGGTTATATCTCCTTGAATCACCTTCGTTTTTGAATGGTTGTGACGAAGTGTGTCGCAGGCCCATGCGTCGATTTCCAAGGCAGTAGCGATTTCAAATCCAGCCATTTCAAACCCCAGACTGAAACCACCAGCGCCAGCGAAAAGGTCAACTACCAGAGGCTTATCTTGCTTAGAGGGAGGCATAAAAATGCAGATTAGTCACGTTTCTGAATGGAAACAAAAGCGTGTTCAAAAGGCCAACAATCTTTGTCCTAAACAAATTCCAATGCAGCCGCTCGTTGGCGTTGTGGCTTTCCAAAGTCTAGTCATCCCTACCACCAAGGGTTAAAGGTATGATGCGTCCATTCAATGTGGGAGTTTTTGCCCATGTTCGGTTGACTCGGTTGAAAATTATTTCGGTAAAATCGCCCGTGCGATCGATCTCATCGTTACTCGTTCTTTAACTTCCTAGAAGTTATTTCAGCTTCGGCGGGGGACTTTTTAGCCAAAGTCCTAGCTGAATCTCCGGCGGAGGTTTTACCTTCCTAAAAGTCGTAGCTGAGTCTCCGGCGGAGGTTTTACCTTCCTAAAAGTCGTAGCTGAGTCTCGGGCGGAGGTTTTACCTTCCTAAAAGTCGTAGCTGAGTCTCGGGCGAAGGTTTTACCTTCCTAAAAGTCGTAGCTGAGTCTCCGGCGGAAGTTTTACCTTCCTAAAAGTCGTAGCTGAGTCTCCGGCGGGGGTTTTACCTTCCTAAAAGTCGTAGCTGAGTCTCCGGCGGAGGTTTTGCCTTCCTAAAAGTCGTAGCTGAGTCTCCGGCGGAGGTTTTGCCTTCCGAAAGGTCGTTTTACTTCTGGGAAAGTGTCTAAGGAGCGCGGTTGGATGTGTTCCACGGAGTGCCTGGCAGCATCTCTCCTGCTTCCCCTGCTTTTGAATCCCAAGGGATTCCGTCAACCAAGCCCTGGGTTGCTCGGCACGAGCTACCCTGGGTGAGTGTTTAATATGTCCAACAACCCTAAGGGGTTGCGCCATGGACGGATCAACCTCGCTGGGACTTTTGGAAATATGACGCAACCCACTTTGGGGTTGGATCGTTGATTGACCTATACCCTGGGTAGCTCGTGCCGAGCAACCCAGGGCTTTGTTGCGCAACCCCTTTGGGGTAGAGGAATGCGAAACTTGTGTTCAAGACATGTTCTTAAACAAGGGCTATTCGACGTTTTTGATTTCGACTTCAATGCCTCCGAGCCACGCGGCCAATTTATTGTAGATCGCGGCGAAAATGGCAAAGAAGACAAAACCGATAAGGGCCATGAGAATCGGCATGAAAAGGTAAATGGTGCCCATGACGGCCAGTTGCTTGCCACCGAAAATAATCATGGGAATACCAATGAGCGTGTAGATGAAGCCCATCAAGGCATAGAGCGCAGTGATGATCTTGCTGGATTGTAGAATGGACACGCGGATGATTTGTTTTTTCATGGAGGGTTTTGTATCCCCTCCCCCGAAACGCACCAACTACAATAAGCCGCGCAGGTTGTAACAATCATAGCAGGGACTTTACCAACACGGGAGGGCGAGCGTCCCCGCGAGCTGTGGCGTATTGAAATCACGCAATGCCGATCGAACTTCTTGCGGTGTTCATAAATGCGCGAGCTTGAGGATTCCAGTTATTACGCCGTGGAACAATCCTACCTGCCATGGTTCACGCACGCCCCACAGCTCGCGAGGACGCTCGCCCTCCCGAATCGCGAAACCGGCGGTTTCCGGTCATCACCAACGAAGGACGTTCAACATGCCTTGGTGCGGCCATTCCTCAGGAGTTTGAACCAACCCTTTGCGGAGGGGATTCTCACGAATATAAATCCATTTGTCCTGATAACTTTCTGAACGACGCAGGCGAGTATCCCATTTATGAGATTGCCATTGCCAGGCAGGATTGCCCGCTTTGATGGTAAACAGGCGTTTCCAATAACTCACCCAACGATCGAGTGTGATCTTCAAGTCGCGCGGGGCACAAAAGAAATGAACGTGGTCGGGCATCAATAGATAATATCCTACCAGCCATGCTTCGGACTCACTCCAAGCCTCTTTCAACAGTTCATGTGCGCACGGTTGAGCAAGCCATGGAGCTCGATTTTGGGTACAGACCGTGACAAAGACGATAGTCGGCTGACCGAGATCAATGCGAACGCCTGAAGCGGGCTTACGCCTCGTCACAGATTTATCCCCTTCCTTCATGCAGCGGTTGTAAAGCCAGGCAAGTATCTAAAACGAGGAAAATATCGCACGGGAAGGCGAGCGTCCTCGCGAGCTGTGGCGTACCCGAATGGCAAGGGCCTCCGAACTTCTTGCGGTGTTCATAAATGCGCGAGCTTGGGGATCCAGTTATTACGCCGTGGAACAATCCTACCTGCCATGGCTCACGCACGCCCCACAGCTCGCGAGGACGCTCGCCCTCCCGCGGTGCCGCAATTTTCCTAACTCTCCTCCCGTCGCATCGCACACAGGAACATTTGTGCATCCTCCATCACCATTTGTTTCAACTCGGGCGGACTCACGTAGCTGACGTGCGGAAGCCATTCACCAATCCAGCGTCGGATCTCCACCAGGCTGGATAAATTCAAATGCATGTCCACCCGGCCATCCGGTCGATCGATCATTCCGGTCAGCCCGGGGAAATCGCGTTCGCGCGCGACATCGGCGGCGTAGGCGGTGAGACGGATGACGATGTGGTAATCGCCGTCCGCCGACTGGATGCCCAGACTTTTCTGAGTCTCTTTCTCGATATCGAAATCGGGGCGATCAAACACCGCGCCGGTAGTTTCGATGTCCCTCATGCGCGCGACAGAAAAGCGCAGCACTTGTCCACGACCGTGATCCCTGGCGAAAAGGTAAGGGTCGGCGTTCACAAAACGAATATGCACAGGATCCATCGCACGTTCTTTATATTCCTTCTCACCCGCTTTGCGGTACTTCGGCTTGATGGTCATGCAAGCGGCGGCAGCCTGGGAGAGGATGTCGAAAGCTTTGGGATCGCACTTGGCCTGGAAAGTATTATGCACGGATACGATCCGGCTCCATTCCTCCTCGGTCTGAGCAAATTTGCCGGGAAGATTGGCGGTAATGTCCCGGATTAAACGTTCGATCTTTTTCTGGAGCGTCGTGCCTTTTAGCGTGCCAAGGAAAAGTCGCAGCAAGGCGAGCAGATGCAGTTCGCTCTCGGCGACTAACCGGCCTGAAAAATAGGTAACTTTGGCGGTGTAACGAAACCCTTTGTTCTTATAGCAATACGCCATGGGCAGCTTGAGCGTATTGATCATATGGTGCAGGTCTCTCCGTGCTGTTTTTTCTTTCACTCCCAGAACCGGAACGAGGCTTTTGGCATTCACATATCTGCCCGTCTGCAGAATGGCGTCGATCTTTATAAGTCGCGCGGTGCGCGGGCGCATATCGGTATCGACAGGCGGAGTTGTGGATTTGGATGAGGAAGTTTTTTTGGCAGAAGGTGCGCCGACCTTTTTCGATTTCGAACTCATTCCGACCGGTATGACGTAAACTGTAAAATTCGCAATATTTCAATCGCGTAACCAGATCTGAATCATGCGATAAGCGATCACGAGCGAGGAGAGAATGATGAGCAACAACACGGTGCAAACAATCCGAAAGAGCCCTCGATTGCGGATCTCAAGATCCCGCCTCCACGCGCGGGCATAATAGATAGGGCCGACAATCCAGGAAATGGGACAGAAAAAGAGTGCGAAGACCAGAGCCCCGCCATCCCGCGGATCAGGATCGACGTAAGTGCTCCAATGATAAACTGGATACCAATAAAACAGCAGGCAGAGCACGGCCATTGTTGCCAATCGAAAAACGATATCACTGGCGGGCGGGCGCGGTATCACATCTACCCGTTTGTAGTTTCCGCCCATGCGAAAGTAGAGGTCTGTTATGACCACGACCACCGCCACTACTTTGAGAGCTCCTCCAAACAGCATGCTGAAAGGATTGTCCGTCAGAACAATGCCAAGAAGTCTCATGAACGCATCGGCCGGGGAAACCCCGGTCAGCAAGGAGGTCACGACCACCCCCACGAGCATCAACACGAACAGCAAAGCTCCACCGAAATAGATGATCCGGGCGGTGAGGCGAACGGCTCGCTTCCACAATGAATGACCGTGGATTTCAGCTGGTGGTGAATCTTTCATCTACGTCTACACAGAGCGAGTGCCCGTTCTTTCTCTTCGGCCCAGGATCTCCCCGAGGGTTATCCCAATAACCGCCGCCCCTGTGCCGAAGAGAATGTCGATGGGGCGATGTTGCCAAACCAATGCGATGGAGGGAAGAGCGACGACCAGCATCCCGGCGAGCGGCCACCGCCACGCAGGACGATCACGCCCCAGGAACCAGGCTACCACCACGGGACCGACTCCATGAGCGCACGGCATGATGTTAAACGGTTGATCGAGTGCCCAGATCCATTGGAAGGAATCAGCCCATGCCCCCTCTGGCAGCGGAGGCCTCGGCATCATCGTGGGTGCCAGTATCCACCACGGCATGACGAGCAGGTAGCCGAAGACATTGGCCCGAAGGCAGGAGCGAAAAAGTCCGGGATGGGAGATTAACGCCGGGAGTAGCCAGGTGACTAACATCAGGCCACAGTAGATCGGAAAAAAGGCCGGCCAAAATGGAACCCAGGAAGGCATCAGCACCGTACTCGGCGCTGTCGATTGGTGATGATTGATCAGCAGGTAGAGCCCCAGCATCGGCCAGACGACGAAGGTATTCACCACGAAGCGTCGAAGCATCACCATGAACCAATGATCATAGGTGAGATTCACGAATCGTATATCGCCCTGGCTATTCTTAGACCTGGGACGTAAAGCCACAAAGCCATGGCAGGTTCGTCAAGCGCCCGGATGTTTCCACGGCTTGCGGTATTCACGTTGCAGGCGCTGAGTCGCTTCGCGGTCTCCCACTATTTTGTGCTGTTTCCAGTCGTAGGCGACAGGACGGCCCAACGCCATCGAGACATTTGCCAGGATGCAGCTCGCGGTAGAAATATGGCCTTCCTCGATATCCGCGATGGGGCGGCTTCGTTTATCGATGGCGGCCAGGAAGTCCAGCATATGACGGCGAGTGGCCGGAGCTGCGTTGAGTTCGATATCCTTCTCGGTCACATCTTCTGGATACTGTTCGCGTTCGAAAACACATTCGAAATGGATTGGTTTGGCGTCTTTACCATGTGGAATAAAATCAGCGCGGTGAGTGCTGGCTTTCAGCGTTCCTTTCTCTCCATATATAAACAGCGCCCATGGATAGTCGGGGTCAGGCGGGGTACCCCAACTGCGATGCTGCCAGACCATGTTCAACCCGTCGTATTCGAAAACGGCGTTTTGGGTGTCGCTGATATTCGACTTTCCATCTTTCTGCACATAGATGCCCCCTGTGGAACTGATCTGCTTCGGCCACTTTAAATCGAGCATCCAACGAGCGGTATCGAACATATGCACGCACATGTCGCCGACAATTCCGTTGCCATATTCCATAAAAGTGCGCCACCAACCACGATGAGGCAGCTTGTCGTAGGGTCGCATGGGAGCGGGACCAGTCCACATTTCGTAGTCGAGGTGCGCGGGAACTGGTTCTACGGGTGGATTGCCATTGGTGCGCATGTGGTAATAACAGCACATTTCCACATGACCGATTTTACCAAGGAGCCCGGCATCAATGACCTGCTTTTTCGCTTCGATTAAATGAGGCGTGCTTTTGCGCTGGGTTCCGATTTGCACCACACGCTTGTTCTTGCGAGCGGCTTTGAGAATGGCTTCACCTTCCAGGACGTCGACGCTGATTGGTTTTTGCAGGTAAACATCGGCACCGGATTCGATCGCAGCGATGGCTTGCAAGGCATGCCAATGGTCCGGACTGCCGATGAGAACGATATCGAGATCTTTTTCCGCCAACATCTGGCGATAATCTTTATAAGTGCGCGGCTCTTTCTTCGACTTCTGCCGTTGACTGGCAATCTCGACTGCACCCGCGAGCATTTTGGAATCGGTATCGCAGATGGAAACGATCTCGACCGGTGCCACCTGGACGAGTCGCCACAAATCGCTTTTCCCATACCAACCGGCCCCGATCAGCCCAACCCGTCGCGGCTTATTTACGATATCGAGAGCGTCCGCCCCGAGAGCAGACATCGCGACGGATGCGGAAAGAGTCTGGAGGAATCGGCGACGAGAGATGTTAAAAACGGATCCGGTGTTGAACTTCGAATCGGTGTGCATGACCGAGTTGTAGCAGACGAGGTCACGAGGCTCTAACTGTTTTTCTTCAGCAAGGGTTCTGGGCCGTTGTGTCAGGGTAGAGCGCTAAGGCTTGTTCCTGGCCCTTGGGTGAAAGGCGCGATGGACTTCTTTCAAGCGCGTCCCGGCGACGTGAGTATAAACTTCGGTCGTGCTGATATTGGCGTGGCCCAGCATTTCCTGGATGACGCGAAGATCCGCGCCGTGTTCCAGTAGGTGAGTCGCAAAGCTGTGACGCAGCATGTGCGGAGTGACGTTCTTCTCGATGCCAGAAAGTTTCACTCGACGCTTGATCCGCCACCAAACGGTGAGGGCCGCGAACGGGGTGCCGCGTTGGGAAAGAAAAACGTTTGCGGGCGACTTCCTATTTACGAGTTTCGGTCGACCGGCGCGAAAATAGTGCTGCAAAGCTTCGATGGCCTTTCCTCCGACGGGCACGACGCGCTCCTTGTTTCCCTTTCCAATCACGTTGATGAAACCGGCGTCCAGGTTGAGTTGTTCGAGGCGAATGTTGCGGAGTTCGGAAAGACGGAGGCCCGAGGCATAGGCCAGCTCAAGCATCGCTTGATCACACAAGCTGGATGGGGTCTCGGGAATCTCCGGGACGAGCAACTTCTCGATGTCTTCGTTGGATAAAGATTTCGGGAGACGTTTCCAGCGGCGCGGTAGTGATAAGTTTTCGGCTATGTTGTGCGGTAGGATTTTCTCGTTCTCCGCATATTTGTAAAAGGCGCGTAGGGCAGCGATCTCGAGGTAAACGCTTTCGCTGCTCAATTTTTTGGTGGACTCCTTCGGCTCGGTATCGAGCTGGCGCTGTCGTTCATGTTCGATGAACGACATCAAATGATTTAGGTCGACCGCTTTCCAATCTGATAGACCGTTTTGGGCAGCCCACTCCAAAAACTTACCCAACAAACCGGCGTAGGTCTTCTCCGTGTTTTCTGACTGGCCGCGTTCGTTGCGGAGATAGGATAAAAAATCTTCAACGAGATTTTGCATGTCGTGCCTTTCTGATCGCTCGCCAATCTTCGGCAAGGATAGCCCAACGTTCGTGGTCGCACCATTTTCCGCAGACTTTCAAATAGCGTGGAGAGAAACCTTCTTTCCGGAAGCCGGCGCGTTTAACCAGTGCAATGGAAGGAGTGTTCACCGGTTGGATGTTGGCTTCAAGCCGATGCAGGTCGAGTTCAGCGAACACAAGGTGCAAAACCAACTGCATCGCCTCTGTCATGTATCCCTGATTCGCGAAAGGTTCCCCAATGCTGTATCCCAGGCAGGCGTTTTGAAAATTAGCGCGGCAGATCTGAGAAACGTTGATCGTGCCTGCGATTGCATCGTCTTCGATCCTGCAGATCAAAAGTCCAAGATAGTCATCGTTCTGACAACGCCTGACATATTCCGAGAAGTGCAGTTCGCTCTTCAAAGGAGAGAGCAATCCGCGAAACAAGCGTGAGCTTCTGCGCGTGAGAGTGGAATATTCCGGCCAATCTTTCACCTGGGGCGCGCGGAGATAAACCCGCTGGCCTATGGCAATACGATCCGAAGACTTCTTTGCAGGCAAACTCACAGGCCGCGACCGGTCAAACGTTGGTATGCCTCCAGATATTTCTCCTGCGTTTTCTGGACTACTTCGGCGGGAAGAGCGGGAGCGGGCGGCTGCTTATCCCAGTCCAGCGTTTCCAGGTAATCGCGCACGAATTGTTTATCGAAGCTCGGCTGACTTCTACCCGGCTGATATTTGTCCGCCGGCCAAAAGCGTGAAGAATCAGGCGTCAACACTTCGTCAATTAAGAGGAGCTGCCCTTCGTAAATGCCGAATTCAAACTTGGTATCGGCAATGATGATGCCGCGTTGGCGGGCATAGTTGCGTGCAAAATTATAAATCTCCAGGCTCGCTCTCCTCGCCTGCTCGGCGATGTCTTCCCCGACCAATTTAACGGCTTCTGCAAAGGAGATATTTTCGTCGTGGCCCGTTTCCGCCTTCGTTGCGGGAGTGAAGATTGGCTCTGGCAATTCCGAAGATTCCTCTAATCCAGCCGGAAGTTTGTTTCCACAGATGGAGCCGGTTTTCTGGTAATCCTTCCAACCAGATCCAGCCACATAGCCACGCACCACACATTCGATCGCCAGCGGCGTCGCTTTCTTCACGATCATGCTGCGACGTTCCAATTTGGCTGCGAAGGGTTGCAGTTCCGGTGGCAATGGATCGCTCGGTCGGCAGAGCAAATGGTTGGGTTGAAAGGACCTGGTCTGTTCAAACCAGAAGTGGGAGATTTGGGTGAGGACCTCGCCCTTGCGTGGGATACCATTGGGCATGACACAGTCGAAAGCTGAAATGCGGTCACTTGCCACAAACAGCAGACGATCTCCCAGGTCAAAGACTTCGCGAACTTTGCCGCTTTTCACTTTTTGGATTCCAGGCAGATCAATTTGCAACAGTGGCTCACTCATTTGGAACCCACATAATGTATTCAGCTTTTCCATTATAAAGAAAATTAAATCGATCCAAAGGGGAAGAAGTTCAACCACGGATTGACACGGATGAACACGGATCAGAGATCTTTTCATATGACTCTCTTGTTGGTCTTATCCAAATTGGGTCTTAGTAAATCAAATTTCTGTTCCCTATCCGTGTCCATCTGTGTCCATCCGTGGTTAAGTTCCTTAGCCGGCCTCCCACTCCGTTCTTGGCGTTTTTGTTTTTGGACTTCATGATCGCCGCGCGATGAATTTTTTGGTCACAGGTGGAGCCGGTTTTATTGGCTCACACGTTTGCGAACGCTTGCTGCTCGCCGGACACCAGGTCTGGGCATTTGACGACCTGAATTCATTTTACGATCTCTCCCTCAAGCAAGCCAATATCCGCGAAATACAGGCATTGGCGAAGCCGTTTACCTTTATTCAGGGGGATATCACAGACCGGACCGCAGTGGATGAGTTGTTCGACGAAACAAAGTTCGACCAGGTGATTCACCTCGCAGCAAGGGCGGGAGTGCGTCCGAGCTTAAAGGAACCTGCCTTGTACCAAAGGGTGAACGTGGAGGGAACTGTCAACGTTCTGGAAGCGGCACATCTCAATGGAGTGCGAAAGGTGGTGATCGCCTCCTCCTCATCCGTTTACGGCGTAAACGCAAAAGTGCCTTTTTCCGAATCCGATACGATTTTCAAGGCCATCTCTCCGTACGCAGCGAGCAAGCTTTCCTGCGAGGCCCTCGGGCATGTCTATCACCATGTTTATGGGATGGATGTGACCATGCTCCGCTTCTTTACGGCCTATGGGCCGCGACAACGGCCGGATCTGGCGATCAACAAGTTTGCGCGGTTAATTCTCTCCGGCAGGCCAATACCTGTGTTCGGTGATGGTTCCACCGCACGTGATTACACCTACGTCTCCGATATCGTCGATGGGGTCATGGCCAGCACACAGCACAATTTCGGTTATGAAGTGTTTAACCTGGGCGAGTCGCAGACGGTCAAATTGAGTTATATGATCGAACTGCTCGAAGCGGCGCTGGGAAAGAAGGCAGTCATTGATCGACAACCGATGCAGCCCGGGGATGTCCCCATTACCTTTGCCGATATCTCAAAGGCTGGGCGAATGCTCGGCTACGCACCTCAAATAAAGATTGAGAAGGGAATTCCTCTTTTCGTGGAGTGGTTTCGCAAGACTCCCGAGGCGCTCTAAAAAGGTGTTGGCTTTTATTTTGCGGATTGGTGTTAATCTGTCTTCCAGTGTCGACTAAGAGATGAGCCCGGTTGAAAAACTACTTCGCGAATTGATTGCGCTCCCTAGCGTCAATCCAGCGTTTTTGCCGGACGGCCACCCGTATGCGGGTGAACGGCGGGTCGCGGATTTTCTTTGTGCCACGGCGGCCACAGCTGGCTTGGATGTCGCTTTCTCGGAGGCACTTCCCGGACGTCCCAATTTAGTAGTTCGATTAACACCTTCGGGCAAAGTGCAGCAACGGATCTTGCTCGCTCCACATCTGGATACCGTAAACGCGACACCGGATCAGTTTAATCCAGTCCGCAAAGGAGATCGCCTTTTTGGGCGTGGGGCCTGCGATACGAAGGGGTGCGTTGCCGCCATGCTTTCCGCAGTAATTGCATTGTCCAAAAAAAAGAGGCCGACTTCGACCGAGATAGTCTTCGCCGGACTCATCGACGAGGAATGCGGGCAGCACGGTTCGCGCGCCCTGGTGGAAACTGGTCTCAAAGCAGATTTGGCGATCGTTGGAGAACCCACCGAGAATCGGATCATCACCGCGCACAAAGGCAGTCTTTGGCTGAAGTTCGAGACCCATGGCAAATCGGCGCACGGTTCCCGCCCCGAACTCGGAAAGAATGCCGTGCACGAAATGGCGCAGGTGATTGATCTGCTCCAAACCGGTTACACCGCCACCCTAAAGAAACGACGTCACCGTTTGCTCGGAAATGGCACCATCAGCGTCGGAACCGTTAATGGCGGCACTCAGCCGAACATTGTTCCCAACTCGTGTTTAATGACGGCCGATCGGCGGACGTTGCCCGGAGAAACCGAAGCGAGTGTCCGGCGTGAACTGCAGCAGCTATTTGTTTCAAACAAGCTTAAGGCGAAAATCAGCCTCTCCAAGACCGTCTCTGGCCTCCCGCTGGAGACAAGTTCGAAACTGCCATTGGTCCAGCAATTTTTCCGCACTATCGGACAAACCAGGCCGCTGGGCATCGATTACTTCTGTGACGCTTCGATCCTTTCACAAGGCGGTATTCCAAGCATTGTATTTGGGCCCGGAAACATCGCTCAAGCCCACACCATCGACGAGTGGATATCGGTCAAGTCGTTGGAACGCGGGACGGCTTCATTGCTGAAATTTCTCCAGTCACTTCCCTAAAACTAAATGAGTTCTGAATCCCGCGGCAGTTTTTTCAAACAAAGTGGCTGGATGGTCATGGCCACAGTGGCAGGCGGCGTCTTCATGTTGTTGGTCCACAGTTTGACGGCGAAGCTGGACAAGGCTCAATACGGCGAGTTTGTTACCTTGCTGCGCTGCCTAATCCTCCTCGGGATACCCACGGTGGGATTACAAAACGTCTTTGCGCACCAGGCAGCCTCGGCGCTCAACGAGGAAGATAAGCACCGGCTAAGCAAGACGACCCGAGCGGTGGTTGTTTTCGTCTTCGCAGTGTGGCTGGTCATGGCAGGCATCGTCTTCTTTTCCCAGGACTTGATCCTGTCAAAGCTTCAGATCACAAGTGCGCGCGCACTGTGGATGACAATGTTAATCGTGCTAGCCTCCCTGTGGTTGCCGATTTTCAAAGGGATATTGCAAGGCAAACAAAACTTCTTCGGTCTGGGATGGGTGGCGATACTGGATGGCGTTGGCCGCTTTGCCGCGATCGCCGTCATCGTGTTATTACTAAAATGGCAGGCGGCGGGTGCGATGTTCGGTGCCTTTATTGGGCAACTCGGCGGCATCTTCATCTCGGCGTGGTTAATCCGAGACGTTTTGAAGGGAGTGGGCGCCCATTTTACCTGGGGCCCCTGGTTGGCGAAAGTCGGTCCATTAACTTTGGGGTTTGGAGCAATGCTCTTCCTGCAGACTGCGGACGTCCTGTTTGTTCAAAGCGTGTTTTCCAAGGAGGTGTCACCCTTCTACATGGCAGCGGCTATGATTGGATTCGCGCTAGTGCAATTAACTGGTCCTCTTGTGTCGGTAATGTTTCCAAAAATCGTTCGAAGCGTCGCTCGTTCGGAAAAGAGTAATGCGATGCTCCTGACCTTCTGGACGACTGCTGCGATTGGCGGTGCCGCCGCCCTTGCCTGCACACTTTTTCCGGAATTGCCCCTGCGTATTCTCTATTGGACCAAACCAGAATTCTTAAAATCCGCTTCCATCGTCCCCTGGTTTGGCTGGGCGATGTTATTTATGATGCTGGCGAACGTGCTCGTGGGGAATTTGTTGGCTCGGGAAAAATTCAAAATTGTGCCGTGGCTTGTAGTGCTTGCGGTGGGCTACGGGGTGGTTTTATTCAATCTACGGTCCAGCCTCAGCGCCATGGAGCCTTTCCTGGCCTTCAAGCGACTGATTCAGGTGATTGGGATATTTAACATCGTGCTGGTGGGGGTAGCTCTTCTGTTCAGCCGCAACATCGAGTCCCCGAAGAAATAAAAAAAGAGCGAGGTGGTGAAACCTCGCTCTTGTAGAAAATGAACTGAAGTTGGCTTACTTGCCTTTGCCAGCTGGCTTGGTGGCAGCAGCAACGGCTTTCGGAGCTTCCTTCTTCCAAGTGCGCTTCGGTGCCTTGATGACCAAACCTTTTTTGATCGCGCTGGCAGTCACGCGGATATAGCGCACTTCGCCATTGATCACGGCTTTGACGCGTTGGAGGTTTGGCTGGAAGCGACGCTTGGTGATTCCGGTAACGTGCATACCGATACCGCCCTTTTTCTTCGCTTTACCACTACGCCAAATATGGCTGCCTTTGATAGAGCCCGTTCCTGTGAGTTCGCAAATACGTGACATAAATTCGTCGTTCCTTAAAAGGACTGGTGAAAGTAACTATTTCGATTCTTAGCGCAAGTAATATTTGGAGGATTTTTCAATTCAACCCGTAGCTGCGCTTGTGAAAGCGCGGGCCAATCTCGCCGAAAGGATCAGCCCGCCTTGTGACCAAGGCAGCTACACAAGTCTTAAAGCTCCCTGATCTTCACGTTTCGATACCAAACTTCGTCCCCGTGATCAGTAAGCATGATGTGTCCTGGCGCTTTCTTTCCGAAAGTCGGTTCGTTTTTGAATTTGCTGTTAGCGATCGCTTTGTTGAGGTCCGGGCTCTCAAGTCGATACGACAACACTTTCTTGCCGTTTAACCAATGCTCAACACTCTTCCCGCGCACGACCACTCTTGATTGATTCCATTCGCCCGGGGGGTGCAGCGGTTTATCGAGCGCAGGTGGGAAAACCTGGTAGAAGGAAGCCGTCATCTGCTTGGCGGTAGTTTCAAGCGAATCGTCGACCATTTGGTATTCCGGCCCCGGGGCGCCCCGCTGCTCAGACACCAAATACTTCAAGCCATTGTTTCCCTTTGGATTAATCCGCCATTCCCAGCTCAGGTCAAAGTTATCAAATTTCTCCACCGTGATGATGTCCCCGGCCTTGCTCCCCTGGATCAGGTGAAGGATGCCATCTTCCACGACCCATCCTTGTGTCGGACCTTCAGTTTTTTTGTAGAGACGCCAACCGTCGAGGTTTCGCCCATTGAACAAAGGACGCCAACCATCCCGCGCTTCTGTTTTGGAAAGTTGATTAACCTTGGGTGCAGTCGAGGCGCAGCCGATTAACAGGAGCGCGGTGCCCATACCCAGGCAGCAAAGTGAAAGATGAAAACGCATAATCACTTGGCAGCTCCCAGACGGCGGATCCGGATATTCCGGAACCATGCTTCCTGGCCGTGATTCTGCAGGCCAACGTGGCCTTCCAGATTTTCCATGAAACGAGGCATTGCCTTGAATTTACTGTTGGCGATCAGCTTTCGGACTTCCGGGCTATTCCAGTTGTATTCGGCGACCTTGCTTCCATTCAACCAATGTTCGACATGGCCGTATTTGGCGACGATACGGGATTTGTTGAACTCGCCGACCGGCTTCAGTTGCTTCGAATCATTGGGTGCAATCAAAGCGTAGAGCGCGCCGGCAGAGGTCAATGGGTTTACGCCATCGGGATGCTTCGAATCGTCGAGCATCTGGTATTCGGGCCCGGTACTGTAGGCAGGACCATCGGTTTCCTGCACACCATAAAACACGCCACTGTTCCCACCGGGAGCGACCTTCCATTCAAATTCCAATTCAAAGTCTTTGAATCGTTCGCGTGTCACCAGGTCGACTCGTGGAACATTGGGGACGGTTTTCAAAGTGCCATCCTGAACAGTCCATGCCTTGGCAGGAAAGGAGTCCAGTGTGTAACCCCGTAGCGCCTTTGTGGAGTTCCCGTCAAAGAGGGTGATCCACTTGGAGGGCTTTGGCGAAGAGGAGTCGGGATGGTCGTGCGTGGCACATCCGAACAGGGTCAACGTTGCGAGAGCGCAGACGCCGAGACGAAACAATTGAAACATAGTGCGGGTGATTTAGCGGAGCTGAGCCATCGGGTCAACCTACTACTCCCTTGAGGGAAGCGATTAATCCGCTCTCCCTCGATAGGGGTAGGGAAAACGGATTAACGTTTCCCCTCCCTCCAAACCGGACGGGCGGATTTCCCGCATCCGGCTTTCCAGTCAGCGGGTTCTTAGTTTTAAGATTGTCACTGTGAACT
>JBKJKE010000030.1:0-4184 GCA_046597605.1 Limisphaerales bacterium
CAATCGAAACCATACCATCCGTCTTCTCACTCAGCCCCTGCCCCGCAAATAAACACTCATGAAAACACAAGCCTATCCCTATTCTCATTGCCTGATCCGAGCTTGATGCAGCCCTGGCCCCCCTGTCCTTCGAGGACTAGAATGTTGCATAAACGACCATCTTACCTGACGATCCTGCCCGGAAAAAGTATTTCTTATCAACATCTGGTGAATTGGAGGTGGTGTAATTTCGCGTAGGACCCGCCCTTTTCGAGTAGTTGGGAGTGACTCCCCAACTCCATGATCGTCCCGGATTCCAGCACTGCGATATTCGTGGCGAGCCGTGCCGTGGATAACCGATGCCCGATGATCAAAGTCGTGCGGTTTTTCATCAATCGTTTCAGCGCTTCCATCAGTGTTTGCTCAGTTTCCGCATCAAGCGCGCTCGTGGGCTCGTCGAGGATGAGAATGGGAGCATCCTTTAGCAGCGCCCGGGCGATGGCGATCCTTTGCCGCTGCCCCACGGAAAGTGTCGCTCCCCGTTCACCCACGACAGTATTATAACCTTCCGGAAGCTTTTCGATGAATTCGTGAGCGTTCGCTGCCCGGCTCGCTGCCTCTATTTCCGCAGGAGACGCTTGTGGCTTCCCGTAAGCGATGTTCTCGCCGATTGAAATGGGGAAAAGAAAAGGCTCCTGTAACACGAGGGCAATGTTGTCGCGCAGAGATTTGATCTTCAGATCGCGAACATCGTGCCCATCAACGGAAACCGTTCCGCTCCAAACGTCGTAAAAGCGCGGAATCAAGCTGATCAATGTGCTTTTGCCCGATCCGGTTGTGCCAACCAATGCCAAACTTTCACCCGGTCGAATTTCTAAGGAAATATCCTGCAGGACAGATCGGTTCTGCTCATAACCGAAATGGACATTCTCAAACTTAATATGCCCGCAAATTCGGGGAACCGAGATCGCGCCCGCGTTGTCAGTCACTTCCACGGTCGAATCCATTACCTCCAGGACGCGCTTTGCGCTGCCGGCGGCCCCCTGGATGGTGGAATTCGTATACATTATCGATTCCAACGGAGCATAAAATGAGCCGAGGTAGGAAAGGAAAAGCAGGATTGTTCCAATAGACACTTTCCCCGATAATGCGTGCTGGGCTCCCAGCCACAAAATACAAGCGGTGCCGATTGCAGTCGCCAGTCCCATCAGGACTTTAAACTGTACCTGCGTTTTGGTGAGCGAAAGCGTCACTGCGAGTGTATTTTGGGTGGCGGTACGGAACGTCGCGTCGTTTTGCTGTTCCCGCGTGAATGCATGCACCACTGGAATCGCGGAAAATGTCTGTTCCGAGATATCATAAATTTTCCCCTCAACCTCCTGCTGCGCGTAGCTCTTCTCCATGATGGGACGGGAAAAAACTTTAAATATCAGCAGCATGTAGGGCAGCACCGCCAAAGCCACGAGGGTGAGGACGGAATCCAGTTTCCATAAGATCGAAAACATTACAGCCAGCGTGCCCACCGCAGAGAACACGGGGAGGATGGCGTCCTTGAGGATCGTTGAAATACAGCCGCAATCCGCCGTAACCCGCCGGATGTTGTCTCCCACGGACTTATTATTGTGAAAGCGAAGGGAGAGCTGCTGCAGCTTTGCGAACAAATCTGCGGCAAGGTCATAAATCATTCGTTGACCTAGCGCGATATTCGCATAGGCATTAGCCAACCCCAGCGCCCAGCTGCAAAGGAAGAGGAGAGCCGTTGCGGCCACGGTCCAGCCAATCAGATTGGTGGGAGTAGCCTCGCCCGGCAAAGCCGCCACTAATCTCCCAAGCCAGGGCGGCATCAATTTTGTCTGAAGAACGTAATCTACCAGGAAAAGCATGGGCCAGGGCTTCAACACATCCAGGCCGATCTTTATCAGCATGGTTGCGACAACGGCAGTTAAGGGTCCCGTCCGCCGGAAGGCATACCGGGCCACCCAGCGACAAAGCTGCCCGATACCCAGTGATCTGTCGTCCGCACTCATGCTGCGCCGGCGAGTTTCGCCTCTTTGCTAAATTGGATGCTGTGCAACCGCGCATACAATGCACCCCGCGCCAGCAGTTCCTTGTGAGTTCCAGATTCCTCTATCCGGCCATCCTTCAGGACAATGATCCGGCTGGCGTTGCGAATCGTCGACATACGATGGGCAATCGTCAGGGTGGTTCGACCCGCCATGAGGCGCTCCAATGCTTTCAATAGAAGATCCTCCGTTTTCACGTCCAGGGCGCTGGTCGGTTCGTCCAAAATCAAAACTGGAGCGTTTTTCAAAAGCGCTCGTGCAATTGAAAGGCGCTGCCGCTCTCCGCCAGAAAGTGTTGCCCCTCGACCTCCAATCACTGTGTCGTAGCCTTGCGGCAAACGTTGGATAAATTCGTGGGCATTCGCTTCTCGAGCCGCATCTTCAATTTCTTTACGCGATGCAAGCGGACGCCCGTAACTGATGTTGTCGGCAATCGACACCGGGGCGAGGAACGGCTCCTGCAGAACAAGGCCAACCTGTTTTCTTAAATCCACCAGCTTAAAATCGCGCAGGTCCGTGCCATCCAATCTAACCGATCCTTCCGATGGATCAAAGAAACGTGGAACAAGACTGACCAGCGTACTCTTGCCTGCGCCCGTCGCCCCGACGATGGCGAGATGCTCTCCGGGCTGAACTTTCAGAGAGATCCCTTTCAGAACCGGCGCGGTCGGGCTGTAACCAAACGTCACGTTATCGAATTCTATTTCTCCTCCTGACTGCGTCAGCGGCCGGGCGTTCGCCTTTTCCGGTGTCTCACTTGGCGCATCGAGTACTTCCATGATCCGGTCTACACTCGCGTTATAGCGTTGGAGAGAGGTGTAAATGTCGGCGAAAACCTTCGTCTGTTTTTGCAGCGCACTCAGGTAAGCAAGAAAAACAAGCAAACTGCCCAACGTGAGCTTCGCTGCCAAAACCTGGTGCGCTCCAACCCAGAGAATCAGACCTGTTCCAAGGCAGGTGATTAGCCCGGAACTCAGGCTGTTAATGCTTCCCAGGAAGGTGCTGCGTTGCTGAATGCGAATGGCACTATTTGCAAAATCAGTAAACCGTCGCTGTTCGCGGTCTTCCTGCGAAAAAGCCTGCACGACAGGCATTCCGCTGAGGGTTTGTTGAATGTGCGACTGAATGCGGCTCTCGATTTCACGACGCGCCTTCGCTGCCGCGCGGAGAGGTTTTCCAAGGAAGAGCGACACAACCACCATGAGCGGAGCAGTCACCAACGCGATCAGCGTTAGCGTTACATTTAGCTGCCACATCAGGAAAATCATCAACGAAAGAGTGAAAAGAGCGTTCAATGGGGTGAACAGCAGGGTTTCCAGAATTTGATAAACACTCCAGCTGTCTACCGTCACCCGACTCATGCAGTCACCCACGCTGCTCCGACTGTGGAATAATAAAGACCGCCTTTGCAGCTTGGCGAATAGTTCCTCAGCCAAATCATAGACCATGCGGCGCCCCGCCACAGTCCACGACCAGGTCAAAACAGAGTCCATCACCACATTAAGTGCGAATAAAAAAAGGGTTCCGATCACTGCAATGGTCAGGAGCTGGGCGGCGGTATTACCTAATCCAAACATCTGCAATCCGGTTTGCAGCCAGATCGGCACAGCTACCGCGTTCAAAACGTGATCAATCACGATCTTGAGCGGCCATGGCTGCAGAGGTGCAATGGCCGACGCCAGGAGAGTAAAAACAAAAATCAGGGCAAAGAAGCGCCAATGCGGCCGAGCGAAGCGGAGCAATTTACGATATTTCTGCATTAGCGACGACCAGATTACAGATTTTGGTTCCTCAAAACAACACCACCCAAAGCAAGACAAGGACCGAAGCCTAATTAGTTTCTGGCCGGAAACTCGTGTTTTACAGCGAATGCGCGAAAATTCCACATCGGGAACGGGAGATGACCTGCATTTTCATGGAGGGAAGAGGTTCACTATCATGTTTATGGCGACTTTCATCCAAACGGCAGTGAGAAGGATCAGCCTCGGCGACAAGCCAACGACCTCCCCACTATGCAACCATGCCACGATTCCACCATGTAACTAATCCCAGACTGTTATCGTTAACGTAATCGAGCGTTCCCAGTGGCTCCGCTCGTCCACCGCCGCCCATTTTCCCTCCAAAAATGCAAAAACCCTTCAA
>JBKJKE010000114.1:0-14899 GCA_046597605.1 Limisphaerales bacterium
ACGCGTTTCCGGGGTTTCTCGAAGCATTTTAAAGTCTCCGGAAACGTGCACATCGCCCCATTCGCAGGGTAGGAACGTTTAGCCGTAAACGTCCCTGATTTCTGCCTTCGCCTCGGATTGAACTGTGCCACGGCGAACCCGGAGAAGGCCAGGATGAGGGCGAGCCTCACTTCTATTCCACCGAGAACAGCGAGGAACCGGAACCGGATATTTGGCGTCCCCAGCTCGGAGCGCAGTATTCCAGCAAATGGAGCCACCCGGTTTCCGCGACTCCCTCCCATTGATCCGTGAAAGGAAGAAGTTAGGGACGTTTTGGCAAAAGGTCCCTACCACGTCCGCTTATAATCTTTCGAAATAGTTTTAAATACAACAGAATGGAACTGCGTCGAACTGGCGCTCGAAAGCCAGGTTTGGCCCAAACGCATTGGAAATGCAGGTATCCCGAACAACAACGTCCCATATCAGAATCGGGCGGAGATCTGTTTGTTGAATTAAACGACAAATGGCGCCCATACCTTTTCAACGAGGCTTTTTGCTTTGCATTACACTGCTCGGGGCAACTGCGGCAGTCTCATGCACGACCAAGCATTATAAAAAATCCGCCGACAAAGAGGCCGCTGCGATCATCGCGCAAAAGACTCCGCTCGTGCCAAACATGGACACGAACTTCACCGTTCTTCCCGCCGAACGGTTGGCACTGGATCAATTTCCCGTATTCGGCAAAACCGAACCTTTCTTTGGCGAAGAAGCCCAGATCGAAGTGCAAGCCCGAGTGATCAACCTGCTACAAGCTCTCGATCTCGCGGTCAAACACAGTCGCAATTATCAGACGCGCAAAGAAACCCTCTTTCTCCAGGCGCTTGGACTTTCGTTGGATCGGCACGAGTTCGCTCCCTTGTTCTCGGGAAGAGGTAGCACCGAACGAAATCGTTCAGCCCGGGAAGTAAGCGGCGGCGTGGATCGCATCGTGGAAACACAGACCTATACGGGAACACAAACCGCAGGTGTCCGCGCGCTGACCAGGATCGGCACCCGTCTGGCGACCAGTTTTAGCACTGACTTCCTGCGCTTCATTACAGGCGACCCGCGACTGACCACCTCGTCTGCGCTTGTCGGCACTTTGACTCAACCGCTGCTGCGTGGAGCCGGTGCGAGGATTGCCACGGAAAACCTCACCCAGTCGGAACGGGATTTTCTTTATTCACTCCGTGAATTTACTCGCTACCGGAAAGAGTTTTCCGTGGATATAGCCTCCAGCTATTTCAACGTGCTGCAAAACCGGGATACCGTGCATAACAGCTATCGCGGTTATCGAAACTTCCAGGAAAACGTCACACGGGAAGAAGCTTTCGCCAACGAGGAGCTTCGCTCCCAGGGACAGCTGGATCAACTGAAGCAGGCTTTGCTTTCGACGGAAAGCCGTTGGATCAACGCCATCCGTTCCTATCGGCAGAGTTTGGACCAGTTCAAAATCCAACTAGGACTGCCCGTGGAAGCAAACATCATTCTCGCAGACGCGGAACTGGAGCAACTCGAAATCGTAGAACCCAGTCTCACGCTGGAACAAGCAATGGAAATAGCGATGGTCAGCCGTCTTGATCTCGAAACGGATCGTGATCGACTGATTGATTCAGAGCGGCACATCAAGGTTGCCGCCAACACTTTTCTTCCACAGCTGGATGCGGTGGGTCGAGCTGGGGTTAATGGAACCGCCCAAGGGAATTTCGCCACTCCCGGCTGGGATCGTTACTCATGGAGCGCTGGATTGGAGCTCGATTTGCCTTTCGACCGAAAAGCGCAACGCAATAATTACCGGGCAGCGTTTATTGCGTTCGAGCGGGCAAAACGGGAATTGGATCTGTCCGTGGATAGTATCCGGCTGCAAATCATGGATGACTGGCGAAACCTGGATCAGGCTCGTCGCAGTCATGAAATCAGCCAAATGGGCGTCGAAATTGCCCAACGCCGGGTTGAGGAACAAACCTTGCGCCAGGAACTGGATCGCGGCTCTGCTCGTGACCTGGTGGACGCAGAAAATGATCTGATCGATTCCAAGAACCAACGCACGAGCGCGCTCGTCAACCATACCATCGCCCGGCTACGCTTCTGGCGCGATATCGGCATTCTGACCATTAAAGATAATGGGCAATGGAACGAGGTTTTAGAACCCGAGATCATCGAAGAAAATGAATTCAGTGATAACTAAATCAACCACGTTTGTGCGGAGCCAACCGCGCTGGCGGATTGTCGTCACAGCGATCGTTTTGGGCTTGCTGGGAATTTGGATTCTCACCCGTGGACCTGCGACGCAGAACGAAATCACTTTCGCCGTAAAGCGCGGGCCGCTCGCAATCAGCGTGCTGGAAGGTGGAAGCATTGAGGCACAACAGTCTTTGGAAGTTCGGTCCGAGGTAAAAGGAAGCAGCACCAAGATCCTGAAGATTGTTGAAGAAGGTTACCAGGTAACTGAAGAGGATGTGACCAATGGCAAGGTCCTGATCGAGCTGGATAGCTCCGATATCAAGTCGCGCCTCACCCAGCAGGAAATCTCATATCAGTCCGCCATCGCTACTCTCACGGAAGCGAGACAGAGCTATGAGATTCAGCGGAATCAAAACACCAGCACGATCAAGGCAGCGGAACAAAAGGCTCAGTTCGCCAAGATGGATCTCGAGAAATTTCTCGGTGACACTGCGTTCAAGGAGGTCGTCGGCATACTCAAGTTGGACAAGCTGGAAGCGGCCGCTTCAAAGATTGCGACCGGCGAGGATGTTGAGAGATTGATGCTTTCGGCGATGGAAACCAATGAAGATTCGATGGAGGAGGAATTCGAAGCCAACGAAGCGAAGGGCCACGATGCAGAAAACCACCCCCCTGGAACGCCAGCCTTGCAACCCGTGGCAGTCGCGCCTGCGCCGAAGAAACCGAAAGTAGCTGTTGTAGCGCCCTTTCTGGATTTCAGTAAGTATGCCAATGCGGAAATGCTTGGGGACGGATCAGCGATGCAGCAGCTCCGCAAGCTGACGGATGAAAAATACACGGCAGAACAGCAACAAAGCCTGGCGCAAACCAAGCTCGCCGGAACTCGCCGCCTTTACGAAAAACGATTTGTGACCCGGACCGAACTCGACACCGAAGAGATCAGCGCCAAGAACAATGACCTGAAGGTGAAGACGGCAGAGACCGCCTACAATCTGTTCATCAAATATGAATTTCAAAAACAAGCGCAGGAATACGTTTCGAAGTACGAAGAGTCATTGAGGGGATTGGAGCGCGAAAAGAAGGAAGCGATTTCTAAATTGGCACAGTCGAAAGCGCGTTTGAAAGGATCCGAAGGACGTTACTCCATCGAAGCGAACCAGCGCCGGGATTACATGGACCAATTGGATAAATGCCTGATCCGCGCTACGAAACCCGGGCTCGTCGTCTATGGGGGCGGTTCGTCCGAAGGTTACTTCAATAACAATGAACAAGTGCGCGAAGGGGCCACCGTCCGCGAGCGGCAGCCCATCATTACGATCCCGGATATGACGCAGATGGCAGTGCGCGTAAAGGTTCACGAATCGTATGTGCAGAAAGTGCGTAAGGGTTTGACCGCACGAATCCAGGTGGATGCTTATCCCGATCGAAAACTGATGGGTGAAGTAACCAAGGTCGCGCTCCTGCCCGATTCCCAGAACCGATGGACCAATCCAGATCTAAAAGTCTATCAGACCACGGTCAGCATCGTTGGCACTCACGATTGGCTAAAGCCAGGCATGAGCGCCAAAGTAGAGATCCTGGTTAAGCAATTGGAAGACGCTGTTTATATTCCTCTGCAATCAATCGCAGAGATTGGCGGAAAACAGTTTTGTTACGTGGCAAACGGGAATGTCGAGATGCGGGAAGTGGTCATTGGGGAGTTCAACGACGAATTCATTGAGATCAAAGACGGGTTGAAAGAAGGAGACCTCGTCCTGCTGCGCGCCCCGGATGGGCAGTCGACCACAAAGAAAGAGAATAAAGCACCGGCAACCAACGCTCCGGCCGAAAAAGTCCTTCCCCCTGCCCCATCCAAGGACGGGCCTCCCGCTTCGGTTAAAGCGGTAAAGGGCGCGAAGTCACCGGCCTGATCTATGTCTGCCAAGGCCATCGTCACTCTCCAGGATGTTCGTAAGACCTACCAGATGGGATCGGTCGCGGTGGAGGTATTGCGTGGCGTCTCCGTTGAATTTCTTCAGGGAGAATACATCGCGATCATGGGGCCATCTGGATGTGGCAAATCTACCATGCTGAATTTGCTCGGGTGTTTGGATCGCCCTACGAGTGGCCAATATGTGCTGGATGGAAAAGACGTGTCGCAACTGGAAGATGATGCGCTGTCTGCGATCCGAGGCACCAAGCTCGGATTCATTTTCCAATCATACAATTTGATCCAGCAATTATCGGTGATCGAGAACATCGAAGTTCCCCTCTACTATCAGGGACGCCCGGAAGCCGAGAGTCGCGAGATTGCCATGGGACTGGCGAAGCTGGTCGGCCTTGAGAGCAGGATGGATCACAAACCATTTGAGCTCTCCGGCGGTCAACAGCAACGTGTCGGAATCGCGCGGGCGCTCGCGAACGATCCGCGTGTGATTTTGGCGGACGAACCCACCGGTAACCTGGATTCCACTTCGGGCAAAGATATTCTCAAAATTTTCGCGGACCTGCATGAACGCGGCAAAACCATAATCATGGTCACGCACGACCAGGGCATTGCGCAACTGACAACCCGTGTCGTCCGTTTCCGGGACGGCCAAGTGGAGAGCGATGTTAGACGCTAAAACCGAAATCAAGGAGCTGAAGTGGGAGTTTCTCTTCTCGGGACGGAGATTGAGTCGCGCCATTCGCCTTGCATTGAAAAGCCTTTGGCTGCATCGCCTCCGCTCCTTGCTGACCATGCTGGGAATTGTCTTTGGGGTTTGCTCGGTGATCGCAATGTTGGCCATTGGCGAAGGGGCTAGCTCCGAAGCGCAGGAGCAAATCAAAAACCTGGGGAGTTTGAATATCATTCTCCGAAGCGCAAAGCCGCCGGACGAGCAAAAGGTCTCCAACAATGGCGGAAGCATTGTTTTGGAATATGGACTGACCCAGTTGGATCTACGTCGCATCGAAAGCACGATTCCGGGAGTCAGCAGTGTGATTCCTTCCCGCCTGGTCCGCGAATACGTCTGGAATGCAACCCGTCGGGTGGATTGCGAAATCGTCGGCACTTTACCCGCCTACACGGCAATCCGTAATCAGGCAGTTGGGATGGGACGTTTCTTCACCGATCGCGAATCTGAGACGGGTGCCAATGTCTGCGTCTTGACTGCGGGAATGGCGAAGATGCTTTTTCCCACCGAAGCGGCGATCGGCAAAGATGTGCGGGTTTCGTCGGATTATTACCGGGTCATTGGCGTGATGGAAGGCGGCGCGCAGTTGGCGGGTGCTGCCAATCCTCAAGGTTCGAGCTCAGTGCCTGTCCAACGCATGTACATTCCTCTTTCCTCGGCCAAGTTGCAGTTTGGAGAAGTGATTTTCAAACGTCGAGCCGGCAGCTTCGAAGCAGAGCGGGTGGCTTTGCACGAGATCACAGTGAAGGTAGACGAGCGGGACGCCGTGGCAAATGTATCGCTCGCGATTAAAGATTTGTTGGGTCGCAACCACAAGAAGAAGGATTATGAAATGGTGGTGCCCCTCGAACTATTGAAACAAGCCGAACGAACCAAGCAGATTTTCAACATTGTGCTGGGATCAATCGCCGCCATTTCGCTGTTGGTGGGAGGGATCGGTATCATGAATATCATGTTGGCGAACGTGACGGAACGGACCAGGGAGATAGGAATTCGCAGGGCACTGGGAGCGCGTCGACGGGATATTGTCACCCAATTCCTTGTGGAAGCAGTGATGCTTTCGGGAACCGGAGGTGTCGTGGGGGTGGTGCTCGGCATTACCCTGCCCCTGCTCGTGACTTACTTCGCTGGAATGAAAACGGTCGTGACCTTTTGGTCTCCGGTGATCGCGTTTAGCATCTCAGCGATTATCGGGATTGTTTTCGGTCTCTATCCTGCACAAAGAGCGGCGAAGATGGATCCGGTCGAAGCGCTACGGCACAACTAACGAACATTACTTCGTTCCGCCTGCGAGGATTGTTTTGAAGTGCGGCGGATTTTCTTCTTCAGAGACAATGCTGATTTCAATCTTTTTGAAAGCGGCTTCCTCCATCCACCGTTGCAAATCGCTTTCTGCAAAGCCCAGCCAGCGATCACCGTAAAGTTCGTGGGCTTTGGTAAAATTATGTTTCTGCAGGTCAAGAATTAACACCTGCCCACCGGATTTAAGAATACGATTTGCTTCTGCAATTGTCTTGGCGGGATTTTCCGCGTGATGCAGCGCCTGGCTAAGAACGACGAGATCAACGCTATCGGTTTCAATTGGCGGATTCTGAAGGTCTCCGAGACGAAACTCCAGGTTCGCTAAATTGTTCTTCCGCGCTTTGGCCTCACCGAAGGCAATGATCTTTTCCGAATTATCCACCGCGATCACCTTTTTGCAGCGTCGCGCCAATAACTCACTCAACAAACCTTCTCCAGCCCCCAGATCTGCAACGACTAGCGGCGGGAGAATACGCAGCAGCAAATGCCCAAAAGCCTGCCAACTCCGTCCCGGTCCATAGCTGCGATCAAAACGACCGGCCACCTGGTTAAAGTAAATCTGCTCCTGCTTCTGACGCAGATCTAAAATGCGTCGGAGATTGATCTGGTCGGACTCGTATTCGGGGAGTTCTTTTCCACCACGAATTGCCAGGCGTATAAACTCACTCGCAAGTTCATCCGCGTCTTCGTTCAAATTATAAAAGGTGCGTTTACCTTCGCGTCTCGACTCAACCAGGCCGGATTCCTGCAACAAACCTAGATGGGTCGAAATTCGCGATTGCCCCAGGAGCGTTACGTCCTGCAACTCGTTCACGGAGAGTTCGCCCTCCTCCAGCAATGCCAAGATGCGCAGACGGGTCGGGTCGGACAACGCACGCAGGGATTTTAGAGTAGAAGACATTAAGGGCTATTCCTGATGGCAAAGGACTTGGAAATTCCCAAAATCACGTTTGACGTTCGGTGGATTGGATATATCATCCTATCCTGATACGTCAATACGTGTCTTTAAGTAACTCTGTCAGCGAGACAAACAAATGAGCAAAAATTACATCTTTTCTTCTGAATCCGTCGGCGAAGGCCATCCGGATAAAGTAGCCGATACAATTTCTGATGCGATTCTGGACGCCTGTTTGGCGCAGGACAAAAACAGCCGTGTTGCCTGCGAAACATTCGTTAAGAGCAACGTCGTCGTAGTCGGTGGCGAAATCACCACCCGCGCAAAGTTCCATGCGAACGAAATCATTCGCGACGCGATTCGTGAAATCGGTTACGTCAATTCAGATGACGTTTTCCATGCTGACCACGTTTTCATCACCAATTTGCTCACCCGCCAATCTCCTGATATCGCCCAGGGCGTGGACGCCAAGGAAGCGGACGGCAAAGATACCGCTGAACAAGGTGCTGGCGACCAAGGCTTGATGTTCGGTTATGCCTCGGACGAAACACCAGAGCTGATGCCGGCTCCGGTTATGTTTGCGCATCGTCTCGGCCGCGAACTCACCCGTATTCGTAAGAGCGGCAAAGTTAAATGGCTCCGTCCTGACGCGAAGAGCCAGGTTTCCGTTCAGTATGAAAACGGCAAGCCCGTCCGGATCACTAACGTCGTCATTTCCACGCAGCACAGCGCGGACGTGAAGCACAAAGAAATTCGTGATTTTTGCATCAAGGAAATTATCCAGAAGGTTCTGCCGGGCGATATGCTCGATAAAAAGACGGTTTTTCTTATCAACCCGACGGGTCGTTTCGTCATCGGTGGTCCTCAAGGCGATACCGGTCTGACCGGTCGCAAGATTATCGTTGATAGCTACGGTGGTATGGGTCGTCACGGGGGAGGCGCTTTCTCAGGTAAAGACCCGAGCAAAGTCGATCGTAGTGCTGCTTACATGGGCCGCTACGTGGCGAAGAACATCATTGCTGCTGGTCTCGCGACCAAAGCGGAAATCCAGTTCGCTTACGCCATTGGTTACCCGGAACCGGTCTCCGTCTGCGTCGATACCTTCGGCACTGGCGTGGTAAGCGATGAGAAAATCGAAAAGGCGGTTCGCGAAGTGTTCAGTTTCAAACCTGCTGCCATCGTGAAGCAGTTAAATCTGCTCCGCCCGATCTACTCCAAAACGACTAACTACGGTCACTTCGGCAAAATCAACGATCTCAATTCCATCACCTGGGAGAAGACCGACAAAGCCGCTGCTCTCAAGAAGGCAGCTAAGTAATTTCAAAAAAGTATTCAGTGTTCAGTGTTCAGTTTTAAGAACTGAACACTGGTGCTGAATACAATTACTCCGTCAGCCTCTGAATACTTTAAACTGAATACTGAACACTAAATTTATGGCAAAAGTTAAACTCTCCCCTCCCCGGTCGAAGCCGACCACAGATTCCCTCGCTCTTCCTAAAAATGGAAATGGCGCAACAGGAAAAAGTAATGGCAAAGAAGATTTCAAGGTCCGTGACCTCAGCCTCGCAGAATGGGGTCGCAAGACGATCCAGGTTTCCGAGCATGAAATGCCGGGCCTGATGTCGATCCGTAAGAAGTATGCGAGCAGCAAACCTCTGAAGGGCGTGCGCGTGACCGGTTCCTTGCACATGACGATTGAGACCGCGGTGCTCATCGAAACTCTCGCGGCACTTGGCGCTACCGTTCGCTGGGCGAGCTGCAACATCTTCTCCACCCAGGACCAAGCCGCTGCCGCCATTGCCGTGACTGGTGTTCCTGTTTTCGCCTGGAAAGGTGAAACGCTTGAAGAATATTGGGATTGCACACTCGATGCCGTCACTTTCCCGGGCAACAAAGGTCCACAACTCGTCGTTGACGACGGTGGTGATGTCACCCTGCTTATTCACAAAGGTTACCAACTTGAAAAAGGTGACAAATGGGTGAACAGCCCGAGCGGTTCACACGAAGAACAAGTCATCAAGAACTTGCTCAAGCGTGTGGCCAAAGAACGTCCCGGATTCTGGCATGAAGTGGTGAAAGATTGGCGCGGCGTTTCGGAAGAAACAACTACTGGCGTGCATCGTCTTTACCAGATGCTCGAACAAGGCAAACTCCTCGTTCCGGCCATCAACGTGAACGATTCCGTCACCAAATCCAAATTCGACAATCTCTACGGCTGCCGCGAATCGCTTGCTGATGGTATCAAGCGCGCAACGGACGTCATGATCGCTGGCAAAGTGGCTTGCGTCTGTGGTTACGGCGATGTCGGCAAAGGTTCTGCACATTCTCTCCGCGGATTCGGCGCTCGCGTCGTGGTCACTGAAATCGATCCGATCAACGCCCTCCAGGCTGCGATGGAAGGCTTCGAAGTGAACACGCTCGAAAGCACCCTCGGCACGGCTGACATTTACGTCACCACCACTGGCAATTGCGACATCATCACCTTCGAGCACATGCAGAAGATGAAGGATCAGGCAATTGTCTGTAACATCGGCCATTTCGATAACGAAATTCAGATGGACCGCTTGAACAACGCCAAAGGGGTGAAGAAGATCAACATCAAACCTCAATACGACAAGTATAACTTTGCCAATGGCAAAAGCATTTTCGTTCTCGCGGAAGGTCGTTTGGTCAACCTCGGTTGCGCCACTGGTCACCCGAGCTTCGTCATGTCGAACTCGTTCTCCAACCAGGTCCTCGCGCAGATCGACCTCTGGACAAACAAAGACACCTACAAAGTGGGGGTCTATCGCTTGCCGAAGAAGCTCGACGAAGAAGTTGCTCGTTTGCACTTGGAAAAAATCGGTGTGGTCCTGACCAAGCTCTCGAAGAAACAGGCTGAATACCTCGGCATCTCCCCGGACGGCCCTTACAAGCCGGATCACTACCGCTATTAATTAGCGGATCCGGCATGACTGCCGCGGGTTAATCTCAAAGGCGAACGGATTTCCGTTCGCCTTTTTTGTTTTGCCAGATTGCGCCGATCAATTAGCTCAAGGAATTGCCACTGGCAGCGGCATTGTTTTGAGAGTTCATCTGAGCCGCGGCGGCGATTGCGGCGGATGGAGCAGACCCGCTTTGAGTCGCCAGGCTAGCGATATTAAAGCCGAGGCCCTTCATCTCATTGTTCCAAATCTGTTGCCCGCTCAGTGCATCGAGGCAGAATAATTCCCCGCTCGTATGAGCATAAATTCTATCTCCCTCCAGGAGCACGGTCACAAAATCAATCGTTTTGGAAAGAAACCCGCTTTTTAGCGTTGTTGCCCAAAGCAAACGACCATCCAATTTGCTATAAGCCACCACGGTGGACTTCACACCCACAAAAATCATTTCCGAGATATTCATATTTTCCGTCGACAGATAAGCACCAGATGGCCAAAGAGAAACTAAATTGCACCTATGCTTTCGATCGAAACTGATCCTCTTCGTTCTTGAAGAGCACATTGAAGGTGGTCATCGAGCCGTAGCATTTCGAGATATACTGCTGCATATCCACTTTCTCAGCATCGCTCAGTTGAGGATGCGCATTGATCTTCTGTTCCAACACTCGAAAGTTGTTCCTCATCATCACGATTTTATGAAAGAAGGTCTCAAGGGGAACTTCTTTGGCCTGCAACGATGCATCAGCCGGTTTGATGACAAAAGTGCCGTTGCGCCAGCGGGTGCCGAGCTGCTCGACGATTGCTGCCTCGCCTTCTTTTTTGAGCTTCAGTTCTTTGGAGAGCCGATGAACCGTTTCTGCAATCAAGGTGCTGAGGGGAATGCTCAAGCCTGTGATTTCCGCCTGGGGTTCGGCAGGTTCAATTCCGGCGCGCTCAGGTGAAATGGTGCGTTGCTGATCATCAAAGCGAACTTCCGCCGCGTGCTCGGAAAGTGAACGGATGGTCCCCACTCCGTATTCCGGATGCCGAATCTTCATACCCACGTGTAACGCCTCAAGTTTCATGGCAGAACTTTAGCACGCCAAATACAGCCGCCAAGCCGGGTGTGATCAAAAGTGGGTGATCTGAGCGTTCAGTAAATCGAAAGTGACGAGTAAGTAGTGTCCGCTGCGGCTGATGCTTCGCACACAGCCGCAGTCCGCCCGCCTGTTTCAGCCAAGCCCGCGTAACGTGTTCAAGCTTGCGACTCGGTTTCATCCCGTTATTTTCACGCCCAATGAATCTGGAAGATCACTTTGGCGACATTGTTCGGAAAGCCCGTTTGATGACGAATGTTTCCGCTGCAGACACCGCCGTCGCCGCAGGCCTGAGTGAAGCTGAACTATCCGCGCTGGAAGAATCCGGGAAGATCACCAAACAACCCAATTTCGACGCACTTGCCGCAAAGATCGGACTGAATAGCGCAAAGCTGCAAACGATCGCAAAAGGCTGGGTGCCCGCGGAGCCCGACCTCAGCCTCTGGCGCGAGATTCGTCGCATCACCACCACCAAAGAGGATATCACCGTAAATTGCTACCTGATCTGGGACGAAATGTCGCGCGAAGGAGCTTTGTTCGATACCGGATGGGATGCCGCCCCCATTCTTGCATTATTGGAACCAGATGGAATCGAACTAAAGCATCTGTTCATTACACACATGCACGACGACCACATCGGAGCGATGAGTGCCATCCGGGAAAAATTTCCCACGATCAAGATCCACACCAATTCGAAGGCGTCTCCACCGCAGCATCGCAATCGCGCCAACGACTGTATCCACCTGGGAAGCTTACGCATTACGAATCGGGAGACAACAGGACACGCGGAAGACGGTGTGACTTATATCGCAGGAAACTTCTCGGAAGATGCACCGCATGTGGCGATTGTCGGCGACGCCATTTTCGCAGGCTCAATCGGACAAGGGCATCAATCGTGGGATCTGGCGCGGCAAAAGATTCGGGAACAAATTTTCACCCTTCCGGCAGACACCCTGCTCTGCCCGGGACACGGACCGTTTAGCACAGTAGCGGAAGAGAAGCAGAGTAATCCGTTTTTCTGAAGCAACAAAGCAGCCTGGAGTCCGTCATGGACTTTTATCAAATCGAGCAACAGGCAAGCAGATGTAATTTCCCTTTTGGGACCCCTTTTTCCCTCATTTTCCACCCTTTTGGAACCCAAACAAGCACCTGTAACGCGCGTTTCACCTCACTGCGGGAGCCGCGACGACCTGTAACGCAGGTTTCAGGTGCTCGCGGGAGTCGCAACGGGTTGTAACGCGCGTTTCACCTCGTCGCGGGAGCCGCGGCGGCCTGCAACGCGTGTTTCAGGTCCATTGCAGGAACGGTTTTTAATGTGAAAAACGGCGGATTATTGTCGTCAAAAGGGACCGGCAACGATCTTGTAACTCAGGATGCGAGAGCCGTAATAAACTACAGACGTGGGTGATTGCGGGAGGGGCAGATTGTTGCCTTTGCCGGGAACAATCGCACCAGCCCGTTTGCACCGACATGCGGCTGGACAAGGGCAAAGTGGAAAGTTACGGTCGCAGACATGAACCGAATTAGGCCACGATTCTGTGGTTTAACCTAAATATTCGACCTCTGTGCTCGCGTGAACATTCTTTACCTTGAGAATCATGAGATTTTTGCAAAACAGGTCACACGGCAGTTCCTTGCATCACACGCCGTGACGGTTGTTCCCAGTTTGTCAGCCGCTCGGAGCACTCTAGCGTCCGGTGACTTCGATGTGGTTTTGTCTGACTACGACTTGGACGATGGCAAGGGCGAAGAGTTTGTTCGTGAATGTCGCGCCGCTCACCCGCGTTTACCGATTATCGCAGTGTCGTCGCACGATGCTGGCAATGCGGCACTCGTCAGAGCTGGCGCATCTGCCGTTTGCGGCAAGATGGAGTTTGATCGTATACAAACAGTGATTGCATCATTATCTCATGAGCAGCTCTGATTCACTAGGGTTGTCGAACAAATGCGTGGATCCATCCGCCGATAGCGCTTTCTCTTTGCCAATAAACTTTTTGGTTCGCGTGAGTCGCAGGTCGGCGCTGGCTCACGCAAATCGTTAGCCCTCATTACGCATATGGGATTATTCAATCGTTTATTCGGTCAAAAGCAGGAAGCACAGGAAGCCCCGCCGGAACGCATTCGCGAGTCGATCGCGACCATGGAGCGCTATCTGCGCGCTATCATGGGTCAATACGGCGATGCGCATTTCCAAAGTGACACTCAGCCGAAGCAAATACTTGCTGTCTACTCGTTTGGTGGAGTTACTGCCTTAGCGATGCAGCATCATATGAGTCAGCCCCAAGCACATGCTGTCTGCCTCACGCTCTTTACCAAACTTTTTGGCTTTGCTCCAGCGGATGCCGCTGCAAAGGCTGAGGCAGTGATTACCGCTGCTCCTGACCAAACGTCGCATCTTTACGGCATCATTCACCGAGGCGCAGATAGTTTTGTTTACTGGCAGCAGCACGGTGACGATGGGGTAGCCAAGGATTTTGCCGAACTCATGGCGCATTTTCAGAAGGGTAAATCATGAAGATTCCGAGCTTCTTTTTCCCAGCGCACCGTAACCGGTATGTTCTGGCTGTTGGAATTAGTTGGACGCTTTGGCTTGCACTGTTTTTCAGCTACGCATTTCGTGTGCGACTGCGCATCGGCCACTGGCCCTACTTCCTCGACCCGCAGACGATGGGGCTCCCACGCTTTCCTTTTCACGATGCTGTTGTGGGCTACAGCTTGCTTGCGGTTCTTGCAGTTGCGGTCATTTGGAGCGTTTCAGTTGTCATTCAGGCAGCAGTCACCCGCCCTCACCGCCCTTTGCAGGCGATGGCAGCTTTGCTGTTCAGTTGGTCTCCACTATCGCTCGGCATTTTGGCCGACCCCAGTGGCCTGTTTACGTGGTATTTGGATTGAGTCATGACGAATGACGTGGTCTAACAATGCGTCGAGCCAACCGCCGATAGCGCTTTCTGTTTTGATCTTGAGTCACTGGCCGGCGATGGCTCACGCTGGCCTTAGGCTCCATAGCCGTGAGCATGTTTAATCGCACCTTCCAAGACCGGTGCTTTGCCGTTTTCCTTTCGGTCGTGCTGATGATTCCGACCGGTGGCGGGCTTTGGTTGTATTTCACGGTTGACCATTCGGGCGACAGCAGGGATTTGCTTTCCAGATTGATCCTTCAAGTGGGCATGGAAATTGTCACCGCTGCTTTTCTGTGCGGAGTCCTCGGTGTTGTTTGGGCAATCTTTTTGCCCGTGTGGATTGACCGGGTGATCAGATTTGTCGTTGATCATTTCGTCAAGGCACTCGCGGTTCTTCTTTGCATCATTCTAGCGATGTTTGCCTTCACTTGGTTCACCTTGTATCAGTGACGAACTATGACAATGCCGCCTATAGCACAATGCGCACATTTCTCATATTCTTGAGTTTTTTTATGTTACTTGGATGCTTGTTTTCGGATTTATGACCATTCACTGGAAAGAGGACGGCACGTATGCCGGCAATTTCAACTACGAGCGGCTTTAACCGAACCTTCTCGGAGCGGCGCATTGCCGTTTAGTTAGTTAAGGGCCAAAGGTCCGTTTTATAGCAGCCTGGGGCAACGCCCCACTGCCATTTAGTTAAGGCGAAAAGTTCTCAGGAACTTACCGAATACCGAGGTCAAAACCCCCTCTCCTCGCGCAACGATGAGAGGGCTAGGGGAGAGGAGATCAATCACAAATTTCTAATGCTTTGCCTCGTTAAAAACGAATAAACGTGAAGCTTCTTCGATTTCGCGGGTGGGGCTATTAAGGTAGAAAGACAGCATGATCGATCCAACAAAAGCAGGACGACGTTATGACCTGCAGTTTAAGCAAGATGCGGTAGGGC
>JBKJKE010000119.1:0-4921 GCA_046597605.1 Limisphaerales bacterium
CTTCCCAACGTGCAGAATGTGGGGTCGAACCAATCGCGTTCGCTATACCATTCCCGGGAATGTGGGGTCGAACCAATCGTGTTTGCCATACCATTCCCGGGAATGTGGGGTCGAACCAATCGCGTTCGCCATACCATTCTCGGGAATGTGGGGTCGAACCAATCGCGTTCGCTATACCATTCCCGGGAATGTGGGGTCAAACAGGTCGGGGTCACGAAGTTCGTTAGACAGACATCGGGCAGACAGAAAAGCAGAGGGATATTCCTTGCTGTAAACGCCTAATTCCAGCAAAGTCCCGCTGTTAATTTCATGAAACCGACTTTTTTCACCAAGGGAGCTCTCACCGTTCTAGGGACCATATTAGCAACCGGCAGTAGCGATGGTGCTGTTTTTACCTGGGCGCCGGCTGCAAATTCCGGGAATAAGAACTGGAACAACGCCACCAGTTGGCAGGGGGGTGTTGCACCAGCTGTGAACAGTGCTGGTAACGATTTCGTCTTCGGTGGTGGTTTCAAGCTGGGGAATACGATGGAGGCCAACTACACCGTCGGCGGTATTTCTTTTGCCAGCGGTGCAGGCGTCTTTACCCTGGGAGGGACCGGAATCCTGACCCTCGGAGCAAACGGATTTGCAAATAATTCCGTTAACAATCAAACCATCGGAATTGCCAGCCTCAACCTGAGCTCCTCCCAATCCTGGAATGCAACCTCTGGGGACATGACATTCTCTGGCACTTCATTGAATCTCGGTGCCAATACTTTGACTCTCGCCGGTGGAAATGACTTTTTTATCGCAAACGCAATCAGTGGAACGGGTGGCCTTAATCTCACCGGCGGCGGCACGGTTAGCCTGTCAGGCGCGAATCTCTATTCAGGTGCAACTACGGTTAGTGCCGGCACTTTGCACGTCAATAATACCACGGGTAGCGCAACTGGATCCAGCACGGTTACTTTGAGCGGCGGACGGGTCACTGGCGGCGGCACTATTGCCGGCCCTGTCATCATGCAGAGCGGCACGATGAACGCCGGAAATAGCGGAGTGGGCCAGATCACTACCGGCAATTTAAGTCTGAACGGTGGCACAATCGTGGTGGAAATTAATCAAGCATCCGGTGCAGCAGGGACTGGCCATGATTTGATCATCGCACCGACACTTACTCTGGGCGGAGGATCGCCGATCATTATCGATGTTACCACGCTCACCCTGGCTAATTCCCAAGGCCTTCTGGCAGATTTCGACAACACCCAGTCTTATTCGTGGGAGATTCTTCGCACCGCGGGAATCAACAACTTCAGCGAATCCGCCTTCGATATCCAACTCGGAAATTTCGTAAACGACACCGGCCTGGGAGATTTCAACGTCTCCTCCGACGGAAGCAGCCTGTTCCTGAACTTCACACCGGTCCCGGAACCGTCCACCCTTGCCTTTGGTGGTATCGCTGGCGTTATGCTCCTGGGTTCAATGCTCCGCCGCCGGAAGAAGTAAGTTTCCCTGCTCTTTTCGAAGCCGACCTGTGAAGGTCGGCTTTTTTATTGGTGTGATCCTTTAATCTCCCGAGCCACGGCAATCCCCAGATCTTCTGCCGCCTGAAGTGAGGCAGTACGCTCGGCGCGGCGCACTTCTTTCTGCAGAAATGACGCGGCCCGGAGTCGCAACTTTTTATCAACCATCTCGGCATAGGCGGCAACGGGCGACTGACAACCGCCACCCATCTCACGGAGAAACGCACGCTCCGCAAGAACACAACGCCACGTGACGTCGTCTTTTAACTTATCGCAAATGGTGTCGATCTCGGAGTCGTTCTCCCGAACTTCGATCCCCAATGCGGCCTGACCCACACACGGCAACATTTCTTCGATCGTCAAATAGATAGCCCTTAAGCCGGCTGGAACCTCGTTGCCGGAAAGAGTGCCGTCGGACGCGATTTGAAAACCGAGGCGGCGCAATCCGGCGGCCGCAAGAATAGTCGCGGAAAGATCTTTGTTTTCCGCCAACTTGCGAAGTCGCGTTCCGACGTTGCCGCGTATCGGTTCTACTCTTAAATCAGCTCGCAGTTGCAGCATTTGAGCGCTACGTCGGGTGCTGCTGGTTCCAACCATTGCCTGCGCTGGCAAATTCTGGATGGATGGAACTCCCGGGAAAACATCGTCCCGATAGATAAGGACATCGCGGACATCTTCTCGTTTGCCCGCGGCACCGAGCTTGAGGTGTTCTGGCAGGATGGTGGGGAGGTCCTTCAAGCTATGCACTGCCAAATCAGCTTCATGATTTAGCAATGCATCCTCTAACTCCTTGGTGAACAGGCCGCGGGGAAGCGTGGCGTCGATGCGGGACAACGAGACCTGCTGCAGCTTGTCGCCCGTTGTCTTAATAACTTTCAGCTCGAAGTGGCGGTCGGGAAACTCCCGCCGGCATTCACCCAAAACGAAGTTTGCCTGCACCAGCGCCAGAGCACTGCCGCGAGTCGCGATATAGATCGGTTTAGACGCGGAACTCATTGATTGATTTACTCGTAAGCCAATTCTGAAGACGAACTTGAGGAATGAGGAAGCGTCAGCAGCCCTTTCATCTTGTCCCGAATGATTGTTTCACAGCGGGCGATTTCATCGTGCCGTTGTTTCAGGTAATCCTCCGCGATGGCTTGGAGATCGTCGATGTTGTAAAGATAAACGTTCTCCAGGTAATTCACTTCCGGGTCGATGTCCCGCGGCACCGCAATATCAATAAGAAGCAATGGCCGGTTTCGTCGCAATTTCATGAGCGGCTCCAGCTTCGCACGATCGAGCACATAATGCGGGGCCGAGGTACTGCTGATAACGATATCGATCTTTGGAAATTCTTTAGCCCATTCATCAAAATGCACAGCCCTCCCCTGGAGTTCTGTAGCAAGTGCCTGGGCTCGATCGAAGGAACGATTTGAGACCAGGATACTATGGGCACCGCGGGATAATAGCGCGCGCGCCGTTTTCTCGCTGGTCTCCCCTGCCCCAATCACCATCACCTGTCGGTCGCTCAACGAAGTAAAAATCTTTTCGGCGAGTTCCACCGCGACCGAACCAACTGAAACGCTGCCACGCTGGATATTTGTGTCGGTGCGGACCTGCTTCGCCACATTGAATGCACGTTGGAACGCTTTGTTCAGGCGCGCACCTGTGTGTTTGTGTTGCAACGCGAGATCGTAGGCTTTCTTGAGCTGCCCCAGGATTTCAGTTTCGCCCAGAACCATCGAGTCCAGCCCGCAGGAGACTTTGAACAAGTGTTCAATACTGCGTGGTTCCCCCAGGGTGTAGACCTCCCCGTTCAGCTGGTCCTGAAACCTGTGGTGCTCTACCAAAAAGTTCTGCAACGCAACAAAGGCTTCTCGCTCAGGCAGATCAGTCGAAGCATAAATTTCCACCCGGTTACAGGTCGATAATATGACAGCTTCAGTGGCAATGCCGGAGCTGCGAAGCTTGGCCAGTGCATCCGGTGTAATCGACTCAGCAAAAGCAAATCGCTCGCGCAGGGTCACTGGCGAGGAATGATGGCTGAGGCCGATTACAACGATTGGCATATCAGTGGTGTGCAGGAGATAACAGGTTTACTCCCCAGAAGGTAAGCAGGACAAAACCGAAGGTCATAATCGCACCCCAGGCGAATCGTCGCCCGGTTTGGGCGAAGCGGCCATGCAAAAGGATGAGCGCCAGGTAAATACCCCACACAAAGATCGACCAGATCAGTTTCGGGTCGTTCATAAAGTAGACGTTATACTTCTGCTTGAGCAGAACAGGACTGAGCGAAAGGCCAAAAGTTAACAGAATAAATCCCCCAATGACCAACCGTCCCAAAATCTTCTCCAAACGTTCCATCGGAGGCATTAGAGAAAAAACTGC
The DNA here is from genome assembly GCA_046597605.1 of Limisphaerales bacterium. Lineage (GTDB taxonomy): Bacteria > Verrucomicrobiota > Verrucomicrobiia > Limisphaerales > JACDHS01 > JACDHS01. The sequence continues at coordinate 3,873 of JBKJKE010000119.1, forward strand.
CTTTAGTTTGTGAAACTTCAGATTGTGTTCTTGCGTGACATACATCACTCCCGCGATCGATCCCAACCCGAAGGCGCCGTAAGCGAGCAGAATGAGTGCGGCATGCAAGCTGCCCAATCCACCGGAGAAATCTTTCTGCTTATCCAATGCAGGCATGAGCGCGAAAACTCCGACCACAAATAGTACGGGTGAAGCAAACGCCCCCAGGAATCGCAGGCGCGACCATAATCCAATCACCAGGTAAGCAGCCACAATGGTCCACATGACAAAGGTGGTTGCTTCATAAAGGTTGTTCACCGGGCATCGCTCCAGACTGAAGCCTCGTAAAGCCATGGCAGCGGTATGAAAGAGAAACCCCATGAGGAGGAGACAATAATTCACCCGGTTGTCTTCCCGGAAACCTCTGCGCCAGAGGAAGAACGAATAAATCATGCTGAAGCCGTAAAATACGACCGCAAACATGAAGGATTGTCTGTCACTCAGCGAAAACACGACGCATAGGTTAATCCAGCAAAGGCACGCTGCAAGCCGCAATTCCCAAGCTCGCCGATGGACGGGAGAGAAAACCGAGATCGTTTCATCTTCAGCCTTACTCTGTATAAAAATGGAAGACACCTTCTGGTGGGAGGAATGAAAGATGAAACGAATCGATACCGTAGCAACCTTGCTAGGGGGTCACTTCAGAATGAATCGATACCGTAGCAACCTTGTTAGGGGGTCACTTCAGAGTGAATCGATACCGTAGCAAGGGATCTGGGAAGTAGCAGAGAAAGTTGCTCGCGAATGGATGGCAAATCGGGGTTACCACGTGAGTCCCACTGCCATTTAGTTAAGCTACAAAAGGTTGGAAACTTGATGAAACTAGCGACGAACCCCCTCTCCTCGCAAAACGAGGAGAGGGCTGGGGAGAGGAGCTCGTTTGTTCGATTCTTAACGTGAAGCTTCTTCGATTTCGCGGGTGGGGCTATTAAGGTAGAAAGACAGCATGATCGATCCAACAAAAGCAGGACGACGTTATGACCTGCAGTTTAAGCAAGATGCGGTAGGGC
>JBKJKE010000141.1:0-56986 GCA_046597605.1 Limisphaerales bacterium
GTCCGATTCCCGCGGGAAATCCAAATTTCCACTCCGGAAAACTCCCCTTCCCACGTGAAACTCCTCCTTTCCAGACCGAAAACGGACGATTTTCCGGGGATGCCTCGTTTTCCGGTCCGGAAATCCGCCCATCCCCGCGGGATGACTCATTTTCCGGTCTGGAAAACAGGATTTCCCGCGGGGATAGCCGATTTTCCGGTCTGGAAAACGCGTTATTCCGGGGATCAGGTCCTCCCTGATCCGAAAATGTAAACTTCTCGCGTGTGAACAAGGAACCTATCCAGTTCATAATCAGGTTTCCTCGAATCCCCCGGCGAGCGATGCAAAGCCTTGGGTTTTGCGTAACCGCAGAGCGGTTGGTGACGAACCGCTCACGCGGCTACGCCAAACGCCCCTTTGGCGGCGTAAGCCACGGTCGGCCTGGGACAGGACCAAGACACGGAGTTAAACCTCTGCTCAACATATAACGTCAATAATAGTCACAACACCACGCATCAGAGCGTTCCTGCTTCGAGTTGTTCGAGGTAGATGAAGTCCGGGGATTTTACTCCTGCCTCTTTTCGGATTTGGACGAGTTTCGGAGATTCAAAAAAGCGCTTGGCGTCGTCGATGGAAGTCCACACTGAGAAATGGACAATGCGGTTCGGGTCGTTCTGATACTTGAGGACCTGGTATGACTGCTCACCAGCGTCGCGTCGGATCGATGCGGCATTGTCGAAGACCTTCTTCCATGCGTTGTAGTCAGCGACTTCGTGGATGATTAAAACGTGTTGCATGGGTTTTCCTTTTCACGAGGCGCGAGGAAACGGAGAACGCATCACGGCTTCTTCCTCAACTCTAAAATAAATTGGACGAGAACTCCGAAACAGCCCAGGCCGCCGCCGAGTAATACGCCCGCAGTTGCACCGCAGAAAGTAGCGAATCCGACAGGCTCGACATCCTGCCAGATTATGACGTGCCGGAAAAAATCGGGCGTCATCTTGCCCGAAGCAAAACCAAAGAGGCCACCCAGGACCAAACCGACAAGTGCGGCGACCGTCACGGCAACAAACGTCTTCTTAATGCTCATAGCGTGTAGTGAAACCGAAGAGCGCCTTTTTCATCGCCAAAATCTCCACCAGGGCCTGCTGTTCCGGGGCAGAGCACTTGCCTGAAATTTCCATGACATGTGAATAAGCCGCCCCTCGCTGAAGAGCAATATCAGATGTCGGAATCCCTGTCCAAGTGTGGCGTTCGGCCACTCGTGGACCTCGTCAGCAACCTCGCCGGTCATAGACGTGACATACTCTCCGGGCAACTCCTCAGTCTGCATTTCCGGCTTGGCTGCAATCTGGCCCACTAACTTCGACACGTCCTCCTTTGAGCTGGTGAGCATACTGATCAAGTCTCTGCCCGATAAATCCAGCGGCTCCGCATACTCACGCAGATGGACCGTCCGCCATTCTGGTGGAACTTTCGTGAGAGAGGTGCTCATGCGGTTGAGGGGTATGGCGATGAGGTCAGCGAGCGGAGCCAGTCGACGACGGGGTTGAATTTGTCACTGAGCGAATCGGCTGGCTCCCGTTCGCTGCACCCTTACGTTGGCCAAGGAATTTTCTCGCCCAACTCTGTGCCTCTCGAACGTGTGCCTCGGCTTCGTTAAGGTGCTCAATTACATTGGTATCACCAGCCTGCAGCTTGGCTCTAGCGTTGGTGATGCTGTGCAGTGCGGGTGCATAATTGTCGCTGTATGGACCAGAAAGGACCGCAACACGCGCACTCTGCTCCGCCAAAAACGACCCGGCCATCGCGCCGACCACGATTCCAATCAGAAAAGCGATTATGACCAGCGCGGTTTTCATATATGCGGCTGCGTGGAGGGAACACCATCCAAGGCAGTGTCTGGTCGGGGCTTCCAAATTCTGTATTGGAGTATTAACCAATACGCGAGCCGGTATAGTTTCGACTCAATCATAGGGCTGACGTCCTTCGATTCGGACCTGATATACCGGAGCAGACGCGTTGGTAATATGGGCGCGGATCAACAATATCCAAGGATAACCGGGACTGAGCTTCGAGGACGCCTCCATTATCGCTCCGGTCGGGGAAAGGACATCTGACTCCGCCACACCTAAGCTACCGACCATAGATCGAAATTGGTCGGGCGACTGTGTGAAATCCAAAGCGCAGAAGTCTCCTTTTACTGCCAACGACGGCTGCTCGACTGCGATTAGTTTCTGGTACTGAGGGGAAGCGACGGCTAAACCAGCGAAGAATTGATCAAACTCTTGCTCTGGCTTCGAAGGACGACCCACCCAAAACACGAGGACAGCAGAAAGGACCGCCAACAAACCAAGAATCAATAAGGGGCGCTTTAATTTCGGATTCATTGGATGCGCTGTTTAGGTCGAACGTTCCACCTCACTGGCTTTGGGTATGCATGCTCATTGCCCCAGACGCCGGGCAGTTGGGCTCTGGCTGGGCGACGTCGTCATTGTGGCTTTGACGCTCCCGGTGAAAACGATCCGATTTTTTCGGCAAACGCACGGACGAGCGTGATGGCGTTCATCAACGCATCCACAGGCCCGACCCCGGAAGCGCACATTATCGTAGGCGTAAAACCCTGAATGAACACAGGACAGCTCCACTCCCCGTCAGCTACGAAAACAGGTCGACCCACTTCGACACGGCACGTCACGATGTCGCCTTTACTTGAATTGTATTCCCAGTAGTCGGTGGCAATGACGTCTTCGATTTGTTCAAGCTTTCGCATAGCAGAGTCTATAGCGATTCTCATAATGAATTTCTGGCAAAGTCCTGACTCTTGCCATTCGGTTCAGGTCAAGCAGGTGGAGCGGAAGCTCCTATCCAAAAACGGTGGGGCACAACCTGCCGGTTTGCCCTGACTTCTGCCTTTTCGGCCGATTTTTCATGATTCAAGCCGAGTCTCAGTGCTCACAAAATCGACCGGAGAGGGCAAATATCAGGGCAAACCAGCAGGTTGTGCCCCACCATCTTTTGACTGGGAGCTTCCGCTCCATCTCCTTACGGGTCGTGCGGCATTCTCACCTTTTCGGAAATTCATTATCAGAATCACTATAGTTGCCGAACGTCTCCAGATCAGACACGCCGGGCCACAAAACGTCAATCGCCATAGCGGACCCGCAATCACTATCCCGAAGTCGTCTGCATTTGGTTTGTTCGATCTGCCCGAAAAATCCAGCGGCTCGTCATACTCACGAAGATGGACCGTCCCCCATTCTGGTGGAACTTTCGTGAGAGAGGTGCTCATGCGGTTGAGTGGTCTGACGCCAGCGTGAGTCACCGCCCGGCCTGTAACTGATGATCAAAACAAAAAGCGCTATCATCGGCTGGTCCGGGCGGTGGTTAGACCATGGTGCTTTGGATGTCATCGGATCGTTTCCACTCGCTGTAGTGCTCGAAGGCGACCTGCACCGCCCAGAGCTTCGGATTGATTGCGGTCGGCAGCTCTCGGCTGACGGTCCGCACGAGCTGTTCGACCTCAGTCCAGAACGCCTCTCTCTGCTCCGCATAGTCGCTCCGAACGATTGCGTCTGCCACGGCGAAATTCTGGAAATCGAAGTCTGCTGGAAGCAGCTTCTGGGTCTGAGCATCCGTAGAGATGTAGAGGGCACAATGCTCGTGCTCCGGCTCGAACCAGACGACTGCCCGCTGAGCTAGCAAGCCGTGATAAGTTGTGGCGAAATCGCTGAGGCCGCGCCGGATCATCTCGATGACTGAATCCGTGTTCTCTAGCAGCGGCATATCTGGAAAAGTGGCCAACGATCAGGTGAGGCACGGCTGCTGTAAGCGTCGCACCGACTGGAACAAAACTCTTCGAAAATCCGAAAACATACAATCTGCAAACGCGGAGCAGCCGTTGTCCTCCACCGTCTTGCTAGCCCGTTAATTAAACGATCGTTCAACTCGCTCCCTACAGCGAGCCGCGAAATCGAGGGATACCTTCTTGGCTCAACATGACTCCACAATGCGAACAAAACCGAATTCTAAAGTGGTTTTGATGACGCAAATTCGACTTACCACAAGCGATGCAGCGAACGGCGCGGAACTGGCATTGCGGGTCCAACGTCGGGCTACCGCAATCAGGACAATACCGCCCGAAACTGCGCTGAAGCTCCTTGGTACATCTTGGACAGATAAGATGAGGCATGGTCAGTAATGCGCCACACCAGACGAGGAGACAAAGTACAAATAGAATGCCTGCCCAGGACGAAAATAATGGCGCCATTACCAACACCATTATCATTACCAGAAAGCATACGGCACAGGGCAAAAACAAAAACAGGGCCATTCGACGATGTCGAAGATATTTGGCTGCAATTTGACCGAATGCAGCTTTGATGTCGCCGTCGACTTCAACTGAATGGTTACTGTTCTCTCGCATACTGTGATTACCGGCTAAAGTTGAGTCTACCTACGATGTTGGGCATATCAACGTTGATGAGGATTACGCCATAAAGACCTAAGTTCTGATTGCGTCGACACTTGGGCATGGTGTGGAATCGGAATAGTGGGCCGATCGTTCACCAAATCACATCTGTTCCAACGTTTCAATCCCGAGCAGATCTAATCCCTGTTTCAAGACGCGGGCGGTTAGGTCCGAGAGGAGCAGGCGCGAACTTCGATCGGGTTCCTCGGCTTTCAGCACCGGGCAATTTTCGTAGAAGCGAGCGAAATGACCGGACAACTCGTGAAGGTAGCTGCACAGGAAGTTAGGGCGGTATTCCTCCGCGACCGCTTCCAGCACCAGGCCGAAATTCAGAAGATGCTTTGCAAGCGTGAGCTCGTCCTGGTGACTGAGGGCGATCGTACCTGTCGGGCCACTTGGTTGCTCGCCCGCTTTGCGGAAGATGCTTCGGACCCGGGTGTAGGAATAGAGAAGGTAGGGGGCGGTGTTTCCCTGCAACGCCAGCATCTTGTCCCAGGAAAAGATATAGTCGCTTTGGCGGTTCTGCTGCAGATCGGCGTATTTCACCGAACCGATTCCCACAATCCGTGCTACCTCTTTTTTTTCGGCATCGCTCAGATCAGAATTCTTTTCTGATACCACTTTGAGCGCGCGCTCTTCGGCTTCATCTAATAGTTCGGCTAACTTGACGGTATCGCCAGAACGCGTTTTGAACGGTTTGCCATCTTCTCCCAGGATCGAACCAAACCATACATGAGCCACCTTGGCCTGAGATTCGGGATGCCAGCGGCGGAAGATGGTGAAGATTTGTTTGAAGTGGAGCTGTTGCCGTCCATCTGTGACGTAAATGATTTCGTTGGGATCCCAGGTCTCCAGCCGATACTTCAGCGTGGCAAGATCCGTGGTGGCGTAGTTCGCGGCGCCGTCGCTCTTCTGGATGAGGCAAGGATTATCCTGCCATTCACCCTCTTTCTGAATCAGGAACGGATCTTCCTTCTGTGGGATGGATCCATCAGAAAACACACCGATGGCACCCTGCGTTTGGCGCGCAATGCCCTTTTCCAAAAGTTCGGTGACGACTTCTCTGAGCCAGGGGTTGTAGAAACTTTCGCCAAGAGCGAAATCGAACTTCACACCGAGACGCCCGTAGATCTCTTCAAACTGATGTTGCGAGAGGGCGATCATCTCGTGCCAGATGCCGAGGTTTTCCTCGTCGCCGTTTTGCAGTTTTACCAACTCTTCCCGAGCCGATTCCAGCACCGTCTCATCCTTTTCGGAGGCGGAGTTTACCAGCTTATAGAGCCGCTCCATCTCACCGATGGGATCGCGCTTGAGCGCTTCGGCATCGCGGTGATGCTTCCAGCCGATCAGTAGTTTTCCAAATTGGGTGCCCCAATCGCCGATATGATTGTCGGTCACTACCTTGTGACCCAGCAAACGCAGCACCCTCGCCAATGAATCTCCCAGGATCGTGGAACGGATGTGTCCCACGTGCATCGGCTTGGCGACATTGGGCGAACTGAAATCGACCACGACAGATCGGGGCTTTTCGGTTTTCTGAAAGAAGAGGTGTTCGCCCCGAACCGCCGATTGCAGGATCTGAGCGATAGCTGCCGTTTTGACCCGGAAATTAAGAAACCCCGCGCCGGCGATCTCCACGTTTTCACAAAGATCATCCACGACCAGTTTCGCTTTCACCTGTTCGGCGAGCTGACGCGGATTCATCTTCCGCTCTTTGGCTAGCGACATGAGCGCGTTGCTTTGGTAGTCGCCGAACCTGGGATCGGGACAAGGGCGCACGAGAACGGTGGAAACATTGGCATCAGGCAGCACTGCCAAGGCAGCCTGCTGTAAACGAGCTTCGAGAAGTTTATGAATCACAGGAAATGAAATAGTAACTGGCTCCGCAGACGCACGCTGTAAAGCGACTGTTTGCTAAACCGTGTAACGCTGTGCCTTGTCCCCACACCGCTGTTATTTAGCACGAAAATGTCAAAGACTTGAAGAACCCAGCGACGAACCCCCTCTCCTCGCTTAACGAGGAGAGGGGGTTTTGTCATCGGTATTCTTAAATTCTGTAAGTCGTCTCGTGCTTTAACTGGCTATGTAGAAATCGCTTTCTCATTCAGCACGAGTCCGCCCACGCTACAGTTATTTCTTGGGTCCAGCGCCGGCTGAGTGTTCCTTGATGATCTTCACCATGGAGTCAGCATTCGGAGATTGTTCCAAAGCCTGACGAAATTCTTTGTTGTGCAGAAGTTTGGCGATATTGGCCAGGGTATGAAGATGTTTTTGGAACTGACCCTGTGGCACGAGAAAAAGCATCACCAGGTTCACCGGCTGGTTATCGAGGGCATCAAAGTTGACCCCTTTCTTGGAGCGTCCAAACGCGCCGACTACTTCGTAGATCAAATCGGTGGAAGCGTGAGGAATTCCAATCCCAAAACCAATCCCGGTGCTCATCGAAGTTTCTCGTTTTTTAACGACCGCGGCTATGGCCTCTCGATGTTCGAGTTGAATTTTTCCAGTGGTGACGAGGACATTGATCAACTCGTCAATGGCTTCCCAACGGGTATTCGCCTGCAGATCGGGGAGAATCTGCTCGCGATTAAGTATATCAGCCAAATTCATACGAACAACGAAGGAGCATTTCGCCTGAAGTAAAATCTCATTTCAAGAAGCAATTCACTTGGATCCTTTTTCCGCGTGCTTTTTCCTGCCCAAAACATTAGGAGCAATCTCTCAAATTCAACCACGGCGTAGACCATTGTATTACGACAATTTTCGATTCTGCTCTTTCCGCGCTTCCTTGCCGGATTCAGCGCCAATAAAGCGACTCAGGAAAAGAGAGTGCCGATCCGATGCACCACATCAGCGGTCGCTCGCAGCCACCATTCCATCGCTGTGAGCAGTCGCACTCTTGCCGTGAGCAACGGCACTCCAACCAGTAGCACACTGATGTTGCCAAGGAAAATGATGACCCCCGAAAAAAAGTATCCCTGCTCCGTGATGTCGCTCTGCTGCGTTTTTAAAATGTGCCAGGTGAGCGTGATGTGAAAGGCGTAAGCGGCTCCCGTGAGCAGGTGAAACCAGACCTCGAAACGTTTCCAACCCCAGATGACATGCCCCAGGGCGAACAGGGTCACCAGGAGCACGACATAGATGGGGAAAAAGTAGGGGGCGAGGGCGATAAGAAAATTGTGTTTCGTCACGATGACATGCCCCCCTTTGGAACTCGCTTTGAACTTCTTCACCCGCCCGCCGAAGAGCCAGGTCCAGACCGCGTGGGTGAGTTCGTGGCCAAAAACGTAAACCCACATCGGCTTGGGCAGCAGCAGAAAGATGACGATCCAACAGGCTGCCCCCGCCAGCATCGCCACCCAGAAGGTGTCTGCGCCGCCTGAGGCATTAAGAACCAGCCAGAGTGTTCGGAGAGCTCCGAAACAGACGGGCAGCAGCAAAAATGCGATGATGAATTTCGCCCATTTGGGCATAAGCACTGTTTAAGCGGGAACGCGGCGGATGAAAAGAATAGAAACGGGATGCAGTCAGCCAGAGCGATTTACAAAAAAAATTAATCACGGATAGACACGGATGAACACGGCTGTGGGGCCAGATTATTTTGAACACCTGGGCACCTGCAGTAATTCATAATTTACAAGAGACGCGAAGGACTACGCTTATTTAGACCGTCCGATTCCGTGTTCATCCGTGTCTATCCGTGGTTAAATTCCGTTCCAGCCTGGCTAAAACTCCAAAGTTGATTCTGGAAACGAGTTTCAGGATTCTCCGCCCGATGACAACAGACGAAGCTCTTCAGGTTTTCCGACAGACGGGTGCTCTTTTGGATGGCCATTTTGTTTTGCGCAGTGGATTGCGCAGCCGCCAGTTTTTCCAATGTGCCCTCGCCCTCCAGGAGATGCCGATCGTCGAAAAACTCGGTAAAGCTCTCGCAGATAAAGTTCGGCATCTTGGAGTGCGAACGGTGGTAGCCCCTGCGATGGGGGGGTTGGTGATCGGCCAGGAAGTTGCCCGACAATTGGGGATTCGTTTCATCTTTGTTGAAAAAGAAGAGGGCAAATTAGTCCTTCGTCGAAACTTCAAAATCGCTGGCGGCGAAAAGATACTCGTCGTCGAAGACGTCGTGACTAAAGGGGGTCGGATTCAGGAAACGATTGATATCGTGCGATTGAACCAGGGGGAAGTTGCCGGTGCGGTGATGATCGTGGATCGTTCTAACGGGGCCGTAGATCTGGGAGTCCCAACCTTCAGTTTGATCGCGCTTCAGGTCGAAACGTTTGCACCCGATAAGATTCCCTCAGACCTCCTCGGCATTCCTGCGACGAAACCGGGAAGTAAGTGAGGATGATTAACAGGTAGCTAAAACGGAACGGCGGTGAGCTGGCAAACTTGGACGTGATGGTTGCATCCTTGTCCGCTGCGGCTGATGCTTCGCACACAGCCGCGGTCCGCAGACGCGGGGAGGCTACTTACTTTTTGTTCTTCGCTCGTTGTTCAGCGAAGAAACTCTGGAGGAGCTTGCGTGATTCTTCTTCGCGCACGCCTTTGGTGATCTCGGACTGGTGATTCAGTTGCGTCATCTGGAGCAGGTTGAGCACTGAGCCCGCCGCACCGGATTTCAGGTCACTTGCTGCATACACCACGCGCGGGAAACGGACATGCACAATGGCGCCGGCACACATGGGACACGGCTCCTTTGTGACGTAGAGCGTGCAATCGGTCAGGCGCCAATCACTCAACACTCCTTCAGCCTGCGTGATGGCGAGCATCTCGGCATGGGCCGTCGCATCGTGGAGTAATTCCACCTGGTTATAGGCCCTCGCAATGATTCGGCCTTCGCGGACGATCACCGCGCCAATCGGAACTTCCTCTCGTTCGTAAGCCTTCACCGCCTGACGCAAGGCTTCGCCCATGAAGTAATGGTCGCTCTGCAAATCGATAATGAGTTCGTCTGACATTGGAGAATGAGTTATTGCCGCGGTAACGATTCCTCCAAGGTCCACGAATTGCAATCGTTTGGACCGCAGTGACAATGAATGGAGAAGAACCCTCCACGGTGTTTCCAGAACAACGGCCAGATTTGTTCCAGATCGGTCGTTGGCATTTTTAGTTTGTGCAGGTCCGACGCGGGAAAGAATCGAAAGGTTCCTTCGCGATGGATCGGCGGGCACTCCTGGAGGCGCACCTTTACTTCGAACAGGAACATGAGCCAATGAGTATTCCCCTGGTAGCCGTGCTCACTGACGATGCCAGTCAGATGCAGGTCTCCCGGCACAATCTTGAGACCCATCTCTTCCTCTGCTTCCCGGCAGGCACAAGCGTAAGGCGACTCGCCGAGTTCCGTTTTGAGTTTACCACCGCACGGACTCCAACAACCGCGGTTGGGATCGTTCGCCCGCTCAATCAGCAGCACCTCGTCCTGCTCGTTGAAGACGTAGAGCAGGGTGGCGATTTTGTAAGGCAAACTCACGCGGGCAGACTGCCGGATTATTTGTTGCCGACGCAATAAAGCATCTTGGCCGTTCGAATGAACAATTGACCCTGGGAAGCCGCGATTGAGGAGCGATTTGGAGAATCACCCATTTCAGCCGTCGAAAGAATTTTAAATTCATCACCTGCACTCAGCACCACCACGGTTCCGCGTTCACTGAAACAATAGATCTTGTCGTCCGCTCCGGTGGGGGATGCCTTGAAAACTTCGCGAACGCCGAGCTCGCCTTTCCAAATTTCTTTACCGGTTTTGGGATCCAGGCAGGTCATGACTTTCTTGTCGCCATCCAGGACAAATAATTTCCCTTTGTAGACGAGCGGCGTGCAGACGTCCGGAGTGTTCTCCGTCAATCGCCAGCCAATATGCGACTCGGTGACATCTCCTTCGCCACCTTCTTTAATGGCGATCATCGGTTCTTTCTTTGGGGCGCAGGCAAAGATCATCCCGTCTGCGGCGACCGGTGAAGTAACGATACGCCACCATTGGCTTTTCTTCGCGTTCAAGCTGCCGCAACGCCAATATTCTTTGCCGGTTTTAGGATCGTGACCTGTTACGTAATCGCCGCCCACCACAATGATTTCTTCCCGCTTCTTCCCTTGGAAGGGAATGGGGGTGGCATAGGATTCCATCGATTCCGCCTGGGCATCGGTCGCGCGGATCTGTTTCCAGAGGTCTTTGCCAGTCTTGGGATCAATGCACAAAAGGAACGATTCGCGATCCGCCTTGTCGTCCAAAGAATGGGGATAGGTGGGTGGATTGCGCTGGAGCACCGAAATATAAAGACGATCTTTGTAGAGCAGGGGACTGGCTCCATAGAGCCACATGTGTGCGAGCTTCCCGAAATCTTTGCCCAGGTTGCGTTTCCAGATTTCTTTTCCGGAAAAATCATAGGCGGCGATGTCACCGGTGCCGAACATCGACCAGACCAGCTTGCCATCGGTGACCGGCGAGGGCGAAGCCATGTTATTGCCTTGATCGGTCCCGCGATCGCCAAAACCGACGGTTTGTTGCCAAAGCACTTTGCCGTCTTTGCGATTGAGGCACATCAGCAGGAGGTTCTTCTGCGCATCAGCCGTGGAACAAAAAACTTTGTCCCCCCAGATGATCGGGGTCGCACCGCTCAGGCCGGGCATTTCCGCGGACCAAATCACATTTTCCGTTTTGCTGAACTTTTCCGGGAGATTCTTTTCGGTGGTGGAACCGTTAAACTGCGGACCGCGCCATTGAGCCCAGTTCTCAGCGACTAAATCTCCCGAGAGGACCAGCATGCCAGCGAGAGCGAAAATGGGGAATTTCATAAGCAAGAGTGTGTATGGCTATTAACAGGCAGACGTAATTCAAACAAGGGCATTCAAAATTCAACGACGACCGACATTGGACTATTTCCACGTCAGCTCGTAAATGGGCGTTCTGCTGATTGTTGTGCCTGGGAAGCGTTTCTTGAATTCGGGCGGACGGAGCAACTCAACTTCGGCCGCGAGGCGTGAGATGGTCGCGCGATCGTCCAGCTCCAGGGGCGCGCCTATCAGTAAAACAGAATTCGAGACGTTTGGTTCATTAGGATCCACGGCAACCAATACCTCAGCACCACGCGCCACGAAAATACTCAGCGACTCAGCACTCCCACTTGCAGCACTCCCCCACTTGGGACCAAAGACTGCCTTTGAATTCGAGAGGAACTCAGAAAGCGCGATGAGTCGGACGGTTGAGGAGCGTTTCCGCCGGATCAGGAAGTAGATAATCACGGGCACCAGACCCAACAGAACTCTGGCGACCAGCGGCAGCTCCATTCCCGCAAAATGAGGAACACCAAAGGCCAATCCCATTCCAACGAGTATAAGAATAATTATCATGTGAAGGGTCTGAAAACTGAATACTGAACACTGAATACTTTCCGTCAGTCTCTCACGCAATTTCCGCGCTGGGGTTCAATTCCTTCGAGAAAGCAGCGCGCCTTCTCATAGCTCTTTTTATGTAGATAGTGCAAGAGATCCGGATGAGCGGTTCGAGGCAATTGCCGCGTGAGCACTTCAATTCGTTCAAACACCGGTAGCAGGTTGGGCTTAGGATTGGCGGTCGCCATCTGTCGGACCTTGTCTTCCAGCTCCCGGAGGGTATCCAGGATTGCTTGTTCAGTTTCGCTCATCTTCAGAATGCATAACGCACCCGGCCTCTTTTCTCCAGAAAAGAGAAAATAGTCCCGCAAAGTCACTTTTCAGCCAAAACCGGACCCATTTTGTCGATTTTCGCCGAGAAAAGCCCTGCAGCGGGACCCCTCGCAGCTTTTCCAGGAAGCTATAGCTATTCTCATAATGAATTTCCGGCAAAGTCCTGACTCTTGCCATTCAGTTCAGGTCAAGGAGGTGGAGCGGAAGCTCCTATCCAAAAACGGTGGGGCACAACCTGTCGGTTTGCCCTGACATTTGCCCTCTCCGGTCGATTTGTGAGCACTGAGAATCGCCTTGAATCATGAGAAATCGGCCGAAAAGGCAGAATTCAGGGCAAACTGCTAGAACTAAAGGGTCACTGCCCGCAGGCGGGCTGGCAGGTTGTGCCCCACCATCTTTTGACTGGGAGCTTCCGCTCCATCCCCTTACGGGTCCTGCGGCATTCTCACCTTTTCGGAAATTCATTATGAGAATCACTATAGCTCCCGCCGGAGCTCCAAATATGAGAGGCACACTACATTCTAAGCTTGGAAATTAAGGAAAAACCTGAATAGTAAGCCGCTACATGAGTAGCGCCCAGCAACCAACGATGCCGACCTTTTTGGGTATCGAATGCGGTGGAACAAAAAGTATTGCGGTTTTCGCCCAGACCAATGGTTCTCAAGCAGTTCAATTTGAAGCAGGTCCAGCGAATCTTCGCCTTTTGAGTGATCTACAGTTGGTCAGTCACTTTCGTACGATCAGCGCAGTTCACACGTCGAAGAACACTCCTGTTTCCATTGCCATCGGTATGGCTGGTGCCAGGACCGAAAGCGATCGCCTGAGAATCCGAACTGCTGCGGCCAAAGTCTGGCCTGAGGCCTCCTGCTATGCCACCAACGATCTCGAAACGGCATTGGTCGCCGCAGAAATTTCAGCCGAGCGCGAAGTCCCTCGGATTCTCGTTCTTAGTGGCACAGGTTCTTGTTGCTATGGACAAACGCCTGCTGGCAAAACGGCAAAAGTGGGGGGCTGGGGCCATTTCATCGGCGACAAAGGCAGTGGCTATGAAATTGGCCTGCGCGCATTGAAGGCAGTGGTGTATTACTACGATCGCGATGGTGTCTGGCCGAAGCTCGGACAGAAATTGTTGCGTTCCCTGCAATTGAATGAACCCAACGATTTAATCAGTTGGGTGCAGAATGCCTCCAAAACAGATGTAGCGGCACTCGCGGTGGAAATCTTTGCGGCATGGAGCAAGGGTGACAAGATCGCCAACGATATCATTACTGCTGCAGCCGAGAGTTTGTCAGTGGACGCCGTTGATTGCGCCAAACGCCTTGTGAAAGCGGGGACTCCGGTCCAGTTCGTTCTCGCAGGCAGCATTCTGCTCAAGCAGCCGAAGTTTGCCCAGGCTGTTCAGGCACGGGTGCAGGAACTCTGGCCGAAAAGCGTGGTGGCTCCGTTAAACCGCGAGAGCGTCTGGGGCGCGGTGGAACTCGCCCGCAAAACGCACGCGAAATCAACCGTGGCCGAGAAAACCATCGCCCGGAAAGATTCTGTCTTTGACCCTGGTTTCCTTTCTTCGGAACTTCCCGCCACGGAACGTCGTAACCCGCTTTCAACCAAACTGGATGAACTCTCCATCGAAGAGATGGTTTCATTGATGCTGAGCGAGGAGGAAAAAGTCCCGGGCGCTATCTCGAAGGAACGGGACAAAATTGCCGCAGCTGTCCGCCTCGTTACCGCATCCTTCAAAAAGGGAGGCAGATTATTTTACATCGGCGCTGGAACCAGTGGCCGTTTAGGTGTGCTCGATGCCAGTGAATGTCCCCCCACCTTCAGAACTTCGCCGGAAATGGTTCAAGGGATTATTGCCGGTGGCCAAACCGCTCTCTGGAAAGCCGCGGAAGGCGCGGAGGATGATTCAGGGGCAGGGGCCGATGCCATTCGCTTCAATAATATTACCTCCAGGGACGTTGTGGTCGGGATTGCCGCCAGTGGCAAAACTCCCTACGTCTGGGGTGCGCTTTTGGAAGCGAAGAAACGCAAAGCGGGCACGATGCTCATTTGTTTTAACCCGGGCTTGAAGGTCGTGAACAAACATCAGCCGGATATTTTGATCGCCCCTGACGTTGGTCCAGAAGTGTTGACCGGATCGACTCGCCTAAAAGCTGGCACCGCCACCAAACTGATCCTGAATATGCTCACCACCCTTGCAATGGTGAAACTCGGAAAAGTGATGAGCAACCTGATGGTGGATATGAATCCTTCCAACATCAAATTGCGCGATCGCGCCATTCGCATTGTGTGCGATGCAACGGGAGCAGAGCGGGCTATTGCGCAGAAAGAACTGGAAGATGCCAACTGGCAGGTCAAACCAGTTTGCCTCAAATTGCGCAAGGCTATTGCGAAAGTGAACGCCAAAGCATCCCGTGTAGGGAAGTCGCCCTCGAACAGCGCGGGAACGCCTTCTGCCGGTAGCGCACTTTCAGCCTAGACTGTAAATTGAGCCATGAAGGCAAAGGCTTTCATGGTTCTTGATGCTGTTTTCAGAGGAATGGGAACTCTACTTGGGTCGAGGCCCTCTGCCCACTGCCGTTTAGTTAAGGGCGGCGAAGCCGCCGATGGTAGCGGCTGGGCGCGCTGCGCCGGCCCCGACCGCGGACCAGCGGTCGGAATCGGAGCATCGAGAGCGTCGTGCGAAGTTTAGGGCCCTGTCTAAGACGTAACGGAGCGTATGATGCATTCTCACGCCGAAGGCTTCGTTGGCAGTTCCGCCCGCTGCACGATGAGAAATCGCTCGCAGATTTTGTTTCCACCTTTTAATTTCCGTTGATCCGTGCTCAACTCTGCGGAGTGAACGTTTGGGACAATCTCACGCGAGTCGTTTTATTTCTGATCTTTGGAGCATTCCTACTGCTGGTGACAGTCTGGTACGCCCCGGTTATCAAACAGAACGAACGGATGCGGAAAGAAAGGTTGGAACTCGATCGCTCCATTGCTACCGAAGTCGAAGTATCCAAGAAGCTGGATGCTCAAACGAAGGCCCTTCAGGATCCCCGCACCGTGGAACGGCTGGCCCGGGAACGCCTCAGCTACGCCAAGCCCGGGGAGATAGTTATTCGATTTGAACAGCCGCAAACGAATAGCGCGAGATAGCTGTCCCCGAATCCAAAGCATCGGAACGCGAAAGCCCTACGGCCGATGCCCTGAGCAGATTTCTACCTCTTCTGCGATGATTCTGATTTCATTCTCTACCAGGCGGACTTCCAAACTCACTCCACCTCGTTCAGACGGCGTGACCTCCCAATATATCCAGTAATCGCCAATAATCGATTCTGGTATCCACAGGAAACTCACACCCGTGAATTTCAGGATAAATCCACTCAGGACTATGTCGAAAACACGTTTGGAGGGTCGATGCGTAGACAGAATCTTGCAGTCATGAAGTTCTTCCACCGCCAATCGCTGCCACCCTTGAGAAAGATGGCCGCGGACGGATTCAAGGTGAGATTTGTAATCGCTCCAAACCTTATCCCAATCGGTGGCACCCGCTGGCGTCTTGCAACGTGCAATTGCCTGCTTGCTGAAGAATCGCATGCCTCCACGAGTAATCGAAAGCTGTCTTCCAGATTATACCGTTAAAATTTCTTTTTCCTTACGAGCCAGATGCTCGTCGATCTTGCGGATGTATTGATCGGTCAGCTTTTGGAGTTCTTTCTCGGCGGCTTCGAGCTGGTCTTCGGCGATACCGCCAGCTTTCTCTTCCTTTTTGAGCGCTTCCATGGAATCGCGGCGAACGTGGCGGATGGCAACTCGACCATCCTCGGACATTTTGCGTGCGATCTTGACGAACTCCTGGCGGCGCTCCTCGCTGAGCTCAGGAAGGACGATGCGGATGAACTTGCCCTGCACTGAGGGGTTCAAGCCGAGGTTTGCTTTCTGAATGGCCTTTTCGATAGGGCCGACCGTAGAAACATCCCAGGGTTGAATCAATAACATGCGAGCCTCCGGGGTGCTGATGCCGGCCAACTCACGCATGCGCATGTGCGATCCGCCGTAAACTTCAACCAGGATGTTTTCGACGAGACTCGGCGAAGCCTTGCCGGTGCGCACACCGGTAAATTCCTTCTGCACGACCTCCTCGGTCTTGAGCATTTTTTCCTCTGCTTCCAATAGAATGTCGTCGAGTGCCATAAATTCAGTTTGTTGTCCAAGGTTCAGCATCCCGTTAGCGTCACAACGCCGAACGCCGGATACTGGATAGTTATCTTCAGTTCGTCACCAATGTTCCGACTTTTTCACCGCTGACTACCCGCTTCAAATTGTGTGGCTTAAAGAGATCAAACACGATGATTGGCATCTTGTTGTCCATACAGAGGGAGAAAGCGGTGGCGTCCATCACTTTCAACTGTTTCTGCAGCGCGTCCATATAGGAAACCTGCGTGTATCGTTTCGCTTTCGGATTTTTCTTTGGATCGCTGTCGTAAATTCCGTCGACCTTCGTCGCCTTCAGGATAATTTCCGCGCCGATTTCATTGGCGCGCAATGCCGCAGCCGTGTCCGTGGAAAAATAAGGATTGCCTGTGCCGCCACCGAAAATGACCACGCGACCCTTTTCAAGATGACGCACGGCGCGGCGGCGGATAAAAGGTTCCGCGACCTGGGACATGGTGATTGCGGTTTGCACTCGGGTAGCGACTCCAATTTTTTCCAGCGCATCCTGCAATGCAAGGGAGTTGATGACGGTCGCGAGCATACCCATGTAATCGCCAGTGGCTCGTTCAATCCCTCGTTCACTGCCCGCCAACCCGCGAAAAATATTACCACCCCCAATGACGATCACCACCTCAACTCCAAGTTCCCGGACTTCAGCAATCTGGCTGGCCATGTCATGAACGGCGGCTGGGTTAATGCCGGCGCCACCCTCACCACCGAGCGCTTCACCGCTGAGTTTCAAAAGAATGCGTTTGTATTTAGGACGGAGTTTTTTCATTTGGCGAACAAGCTGGTTGTGCAACGTCGAACGTGCGCGGGTTTTCTACCAGCGCACCCGGCTTGCGTCAACGTGACAACCATACACTAAATTTTGATTCGTACAGAAATCATGGCGGACAACTAGCCCGCCATGGCCCCCAGATGGATATAAACTGAACGATTAATCCCGATGTGGCGCGCAAAGCTTGCCTTCGTTGTAGGCAGCAAGTTGCGTGAGCAATGATCCGCCCGTTGAGACCCAGGCAGAGCTACTAGCCTTAACGCCGCTTCCGATGGGATAAGCAGCGAGAAATGCATCGGCATCGATAATGGTTTGGGCAATGCAGCTATCTTCGTTTCCGATTAACACGTTAAGCTTCGCCGCAATCAAGTGCTCAGCCAGGTTGTACGTCTTATCCTTGGCTGTTGGTTTGTTCATGATGGCGATTGCCTGGGCCCGGGTATAGGTCACGCCACCAAGGGTGATGCTCGCGACGGGCCATGCTTCCGGATGATTTTTCCAGTAGCCGGGAGTGCCTGTGCCGGGGCCGGCATTTTGATCGGGCACTTCGATGATCACGATCTGTGGGTTGTTTTCGTCCCCCAGGTCGAGTGCAGCGGCTACAACATCGCCCGGTCCTGCGACAAAGGAAGCCTGTGAAGCAGCAGCAGCCACCAGGCTTTGATAGGCCCCGGTGTTTTCCCCGGGTGTGACTGGCCACGAATCGGTATACCACCAGATGGCGTTCTGGACGTCATCGGCATTACCTTGTTTGTTGTTCAAAATATAATTTACAATTCCCCATGGGATGTCGGCCAGGTGGGGCGGAAGCGTCGGATCCGTGCTGGATCGCAAAACCGCGCCGCAGTATTGAAATCCAACGGCAAAGTCGAAGTTGTAGGCTTCGACACACCAACCGGGATACTTATTATTGCCTACCGAGGAACCGGAAGGGACGCCACTCAAGGTGAGGTCGAGGTAACTAAAACTCCCTGCTGGATACACTTCTGATGAAGTGAAGCAAACAGGTGTCGCTGGCAGCGTGATCGCCGCCTGTGTATTGATGTTAACTGCTAGCATTGCCGCAGCCGCTACGATGGTAAGTCTTTTCATTCCATAACATCCTACCCCTTTCCCTCACCAGGTTTAGAGGGACGCAACATGTTCAGAAGATGGGCTGATTGCTTCTTTCCTGATGGTCCCGCGCGATTACGAGCCCCACCGCAAATGACATTTCCCAGAGGTGAAAGTCCCGCCTGATCCCGGTACGCAAAAAGCCGAGCTCTCAAAGGGAGAAGCTCGGCTCTTGTAAACTTTCTATTGAGTGCTTAAGCAGCAGTTTCGCCGACCTGGAAGCGCACGAAACGGCGAATCACGATCTCATCACCCAGTTGCTTGGACACGCTGGCGACGTGTTCCTTCACCGTGATTTCGGAGTTCTTCTTCACGAAACCTTGATCAATCAGGCAGACTGATTGATAGAACTTGTCGACCACGCCCTGAAGGATCTTTTCCAAAGCAGCAGCGGGTTTGTCTTTCAGACGATCGGATTGTGCGGCGATTTCGCGTTCCTTGGCGACCACATCTGCCGGCACTTCTTCGCGGGAGACCGCGATCGGGTTTGCAGCAGCGATTTGCAAAGTGATATCGCGAACGAGTTGCTTGAATTCTTCGCTCTGAACAGTGGCATCTTTGCCCGCGCCAACTTCCACCAACACACCGACTTTAGCGCCAGTGTGAATGTAAGCGGCGACCATCCCGTTTCCGGAAACTTCGATGCGATGGGAACGAGCAATCTTAACGTTTTCACCAATTTTCGCGACCGCCGCCACGCGGTCCGTTTCGAGATCAGCTGAAGGATTGGTAGCGAGCTTCTTGGCGACTTCGTCGCAGAAAGCCTTGAACGATTCATTGCGGGCAACGAAATCGGTTTCGCAGTTTACTTCCACGAGCAATCCGACTTTTGCGCCGGGGGCAATATGTTGTGCGATAACACCTTCATTTGCGTCGCGGCTGGATTTCTTGGCAGCGGTTGCGGTGCCCTTCTTGCGCAGCAGATCGACGGCGGCGTCGATATCGCCATTCACTTCGACCAATGCCTTTTTGCAATCGATCAGACCAGCGCCGGTCATTTCCCGTAGTTTCCCGACTTGTGCAGCAGTAATTGTAACCATAATACCTGTAAAAAGATGAGTAGTTGAAAAATTGAGAGTCTCGCCTTTGCACCCGCAAAAGCGCGGAGCGAAGTTCAGGAAGAACTTCGCTCCGGTTGCGTTGAGAACTTAAGCTGTGACAGGAGCAGCAGGAGCAGCTTCCGGAGCCGGAGCGGCTGCCGCAGCGTCTTTGTCTTCAGGGGCAGCATCGCCCGTTTTCTTGCGAGCATACTTCGCGTCGTATTCACCCTTTGCAGCAACGATGGTCTGAACCACGGTTGTGAGGATGATGCGGAGCGAACGGATAGCGTCGTCGTTGCCGGCGATCGGGTAATCGATCAAGTCAGGATCGCAGTTCGTATCAACGATGGCGACGAGCGGGATCTTCAAGCGACGCGCTTCAGCGATCGCGTTGTGCTCACGCTTGACGTCGATGATGAACATCGCGGCCGGGAACTTGTCCATCGTGCGGATGCCGTCGAGATATTTGAAGAGACGAGCTGCTTCGCGGCGATACACTGCCTGCTCTTGTTTGCCGTATTGATTGATGGAGCCGTCGGCTTCCATCTTTTCAATCTGCTTCATACGAGCAATGGACTTCTTGACCGTCTGGAAGTTGGTCAAAGTCCCACCGAGCCAACGCTCAGTGACGTGAAATTGATCGCAAGCCTTGGCAGATTCTCTCACTGCTTCCTGGGCTTGTTTCTTGGTGCCGACAAAGAGAATTTTGCCGCCCTTACCGATAAGCTTCGCCATGAAATCACACGCGGCATTGAGCTGCGTGTGGGTCTTGCTGAGGTCGATAATATGAATCCCGTTGCGAGCGTCGAAGATGAACTGCTTCATCTTGGGATTCCACCGTTTAGTTTGATGTCCGAAATGAACACCAGCATCCAACAATTCTTTTACACCGATACTAATCACAATTTTCCTTTGTTAAAGATTCGCTGATTTCAGCAAACCATCCCGCGGAACACGGGATTATTTTAGTTGTTGTTATGGCCGCCCAACTTCACTCGAAGCCGGATTTGAGGCCGTTACACCCTTTTCAATAGAAATGGCACACGCCAACCCTTTGAAAAGGAGGGGAAACCTAGGCAAATATGGACTAGCGGGCAACTTTTATTTTCTGGATTCGCGGCTTCCGAATTTTGTGAGCGAACGCAGGGGGAGAATCAATTACCTAACTGAGGACGATGAAGCTGGGTCAGTATCTCCAAAGCCGTCTCGGAAATATTCGTGAAGAGCATGGAAACGCTGTATCCCTGGTGCCGGTTACCGTGGCAAGAAACAACCACACCTTTGCACTGCAGTCGGCGGTCGTGGAAGGGAGAAAAGAAATCGAGGGTCATCTCAGTCCAAATTTCAACCGGTTGCCCGGAGCGGAATTCGATTCCATTCTTGCGAACTAAAGTAGTGGCAGCTGAGATCGCAAGGTTCTCTTTTGAAGTCTGTGCAGTGATCTCGGGTTCCCCTTTTCCCATCTTTCTGGCGCTCATGGGGGAGTTTACCACGGACCCCGTGAGGGTCAAACGGGTTTCTACAGTGCGAAGATAACCAAACTCACCACTCAATCACGGCCGCACCCCACGTTAGGCCCGCGCCGAATACTACGAGCAGAACAAGGTCACCCTGTTGAATGCGCTTTTCTTCGACCGCTTCGTCCAGGGCAATCGCAACGGAAGCAGCGGAGGTATTGCCGTAACGGGTCAAATTCACAAAAACCTGCTCCGGGCGCACGCCAAGGCGTTCTCCCACTGCATCAATGATTCGAAGATTCGCCTGGTGCGGAATCACGCACTTGATCTGCGAAATATCCAACTCACAGCGACGCAAAGCTTCCGTGGCGGCTGTGCACATCGCATTGACTGCATTTTTGAACGTTTCTTTTCCGTCCATCCGTAAATAATGGGACCCCTTGGATATGGAATCGAGCGTCGCAGGACAGCGACTTCCACCGCCGGGCATCGAAAGTAATTCGGCCTTGGTCCCGTCGGAGCCCATGCAGGCGGTGAGCAAACCGTGCGCAGCAGGACGATGCCGCAAAATAGCCGCTCCTGCTCCGTCTCCGAAGAGGACACAGGTATTGCGATCTTTCCAATTGATGATCGAAGAGAGCTTTTCCGCACCAACGACGAGCACCGTTTCATAGGTGCGCGACATGATGAACTGCTGGCCAATTTCCAGGGCGAAGATGAAACCGGAACAAGCCGCTTCGATATCGAAGGCCGCAGCCTTCTTCGCCCCGATTTTCGCCTGCACAAAACATGCCGTGGAAGGAAAGGGCATGTCGGGGGTAATCGTCGCGACAATGATCAAATCGATCTCTTCTGCCTTAACGCCCCCTTTTTCCATGGCGCGAAGGGCTGCCTTGGAAGCCATGTCCGAAGTAAATTCATTATCCGCTGCGATGCGTCGCGCTTTGATACCGGTACGGGTAGTGATCCATTCGTCCGTGGTGTCGACGATCTTTTCGAGGTCCTGGTTCGTCAACTCTCGGGCGGGAACGTAAGAACCAACTGAGGCGATCGAGCAGCTACGCCCTTTAAAATCATGCTGAGCGCGAGGATTCTTGAATTTCTTCGAGGTGTTAGATGGGCTCATGCTACAGGAACTGACAACCGTTGGTTCGCTTTGGCAATTTCTTCAGTGATCGACTGGTTCAGGTTCTTCTTAAACACCCGCCCGGTCTGGCGCACGGCGTTAGCAATCACAATGGCCTTGGCAGAACCATGCACTTTGATGACGCTACCATTCAAACCAAGCACCTGGGCGCCACCATGGCAATCCGGATTCATCCGACGTTTTAATCCGAGCAAGCCGCCTTTGGCGATCATAGCGCCGATCTTACGCATCGGTGTCGCTGTTAATTCACCCTTCAAGATCTCCTGAATCCCTTTACCCATCCCTTCAATCGTCTTGAGCACGATATTTCCCACAAAGCCGTCCGCCACCGCCACATCGACTTTGCCCTGGAATAGATCAGGGCCTTCGACATAACCAACAAAATTCAAATCGAGTAACTTGCAAAGCTTCATCGCTTCACGCGTTAGTTCGTTCCCTTTAATTTCTTCCGTTCCATTGCAGATGATCCCAACCCGGGGCTTGCTGCCACCAATCAGGGCTCGGTAATAAACCATACCCATCACCGCGTTATGGGCGAGATGGAGCGGGGTTGCTTCGGGATTTGCGCCAGCATCCAGCAACACCCATTCGCCAAAAACGCGCGGCATGATGCAGGCGATGGCAGGGCGTTCTAATCCAGGCAGGGGTCGAAGACGAAGATGCGCAGACACGACCAATCCCCCGGTATTACCCTGGGAAATGATTGCGTCAGCAGTTCCATCCCGCACCAGGTCAACGGCGCGGAGAATGGAAGAATCTTTCTTTTTGCGAAGGGCTTCGACGGGCTTGTCCTCCATGGTGAGGACTTCGCTGGCATGAACCACGCGAATTCGACGATCGTGACATTGCGCCGTTTTCAAGGCAGCCGCAATCTCATCCTCTTTACCGACAAGGAAAAGCTCTGTGATCTTCGCGTCGTCTTGCAACGCGATTTTCACTCCGTCTATGACCACACCAGGGCCGTGGTCACCGCCCATCACGTCAACGGCGATGCGCATAAATGAAAAAGCGCGAGAGTTCGAACGAACTTCGCGCTTTCCAATTAAATTATGCTAATTCGACGTTGATGATCTGACGGCCCTTATAATAGCCGCAGGCCGGGCAGACACGATGTGAAATGTGCGGGGCATCGCATTGTGTGCATTTGCCGAGCTGTGGCAGGGTCATAACACTGTTATAGGCGCGGCGCATGCGCTGGCGGCTCTTAGATGGCTTACGTTTGGGTACTCCCATAATCGTTCTTTAACTAAAGTTTTAATTTATCTAACTCGGCCCAGGCCGCCGGTTTTGCTTCAAACTTGCCTGTCCCACTTAACTTCTTCACTTTCGCTGCCGAACCTTTCGGCAACCCACTGCACTCCACATCACACAGCGGATGCTGCGGAAGGGCGAGCAAAATATCTTCACGGATATGCGGCGTCAAGTCCACGAAATCTCCCTGGACATCCACTTTGTCATCCCCCGCGAGTGGTAAATGACACGCCCAATCCGAAAAATCAATATTACAACTGAACTCTTTTAAGCAGCGAACACACTCGCACTTAAGGGGTAACCGGAGCTTTCCCTGAATCAGCAGGTTATGCTCAAGCCGCTGCACTTCAAGATCATAGGACAGTTTTTCTGCCGGATGAATCACGCTATCGAAATTGTCCATCTCCAATTCCGCCGACGGCAGGTCGCCTTTAATTAAAAGGCTTTCAGTCTCGAGATGACGAATATTGATAAGCAGTGGCATAGGTTCCTTTCGAATTTTACCAGGAGACTTTCCCGGCAATCTTCTTTAAACAGGCTGTTTTGTAACCTTTATCTTCAGCGCCGCCTGCACATGCGCCGGGACAAAAGAACTCACATCGCCCCCTAGAGTAGCGATCTCCTTCACGATGCTCGAACTTAAAAACGTATAGGTATCTTTCGGCATCATGAAAATGGTTTCGATGCGCTCGTTCAACTTACGATTCATCAAAGCGAGTTGAAATTCAAATTCGAAGTCCGAAACGGCCCGAAGCCCGCGAATAATGGCCTGCCCCCCGCTTTTTTCGACAAAATCGACCAGCAAACCATCAAAACAGTCTACTTGAGCATGAGGAATGTGTTTTACGGCCTCCGAAACCAACTTAACCCGTTCTTCCATGGAGAAGATGGGATGCTTCCGCTCATTCTTGGCCACCGCCACAATAATTTTATCGAAAAGCTTCGCGGCACGCTGAATGACATCCAGATGTCCATTCGTGAGTGGATCAAAACTGCCCGGATAAATCACTGTGCGCATGGGCGGAATTTAGCGATTATGCACGAAATGCCCACCTAAAACTCACTTCGACGTTGGCAGTGGATCTATGGGGCGTGATTTAAACCGGGGTGAGATGGTGCAGTAAATGGAACGTAGGGAACGCCCTCCGGTTTGTACCCGGGCTACGCCTCCACCTCAGCCGCTTGGAACTACACCCCTCGATTGCAGTCGGGCTACTACCGGTAATGGCATGGCAAACGCGATTGGTTCGACCCCACATTCTCGGGAATGGTATGGCAAACACGATTGGTTCGACCCCACATTCCCGGGAATGGTATGGCAAACACGATTGGTTCGACCCCACATTCCCGGGAATGGTATGGCGAACACGATTGGTTCGACCCCACATTCTCGGGAATGGTATGGCGAACGCGATTGGTTTGACCCCACATTCTCGGGAATGGTATAGCGAACGCGATTGGTTCGACCCCACATTCCCGGGAATGGTATAGCGAACGCGATTGGTTTGACCCCACATTCTGCATGTTGGGAAGGGTTTTTGACCCATGATTTGCAGGGGTTGTCACGTTAACGGCTGATTCCTTCCTATTTTCGGCTCATTTCAGGCCGGGAGCTGTATCCTTGAGCAAACATTGCAGGGATGGTTTTGGAAGGATCGGCGCGCTTTGTCAGAACCGGCGCGACGCACGATTTTGTCCGTGATTAAAAGCGAACTGACCTGGCTGTTGGAGATGAACACTGCAAATGTTCTGCCCATACTTGCCGTTATTTGTCTCTCCCTATCCGCCTTTTTCGCCGGTGACGAATTCACCAGGACGTTTCTATCGGATCAGAAAGTAATCGCAGACGTGATGATTAGTTACGGTGTGTGGCGACATAGCCCCACACCACCCCAACGATCAAGCCACCAAGATGTGCCCAATTGGCAATGGGACCGAGCCATCCGGTAAAACAGACAACAAGCCAGATCAGCATCATGGTCACCGTCTCCTTATGAAGATAAAGGCCGGAGCCGGGGTGATATTTTCCCTTCATCCAAACATAGCCGAGCATTGCGTAAACAACGCCGGACATGCCTCCAAACGTGGGGCCTGAAATGACATATTGGGCGAGGTTGGAGAGTGCTGCGCTCACGATCACGAGTGCTGCAAATTTACCTATCCCTTCCACCGTTTCGATCATTCCACCCAAATCCCGCAGCCAGAGCATGTTGAAGAAGATGTGGATGATTCCAAAATGCAAAAAGATAGGGGTAATCAGCCGCCAAACCTCTCCCGAGCGAATCTCGGGCGAGCCTAATAACCGGGTTCCTAAATCAGCTTTGAACCCTACTTCACTAAAAAAGAGCCAATGTATGTGCGCTTCGCCGCTCCCGAAGCTCTTCCAGACATAGACAAAGATACAGGCGCACATCAGGAAGCCGGTGAGCGGGCCAACTCCATACACGACAAAACGGCGGAAGACATTGTCGCGGGTGCGAATGCGCTTCTGAAATTGTTCTCGATCCTTCTGCTCCTGTTTGCGCAGGTCTCCCGCTTTCGCTGCGGCGGCGAATTGGGGATCCTGTGGATTGGCGCGGAAGGCAGTCAGGAATTCGGAGGCCTTTGGCAGGTCATCATCGGAGAAAACCCAAATATCCCAGGCTCCGGTGGCGCCGGGTTCGGCTTGGTTGGGGATCTTCTGAACGACAAGGAAGTCACTGAATAGCCGTGCCTTATCTTCCGAATCTAAATGGCCAATTGCTCGCACCGTTCAATTTGCGCATATCCGCTTGAGCAAAACAAGCGTTCCGCTCATTGAACCCGCAGCGAGCGAAGGTAATGGACCAACGAGGCTAATTCATCAGGTGACAGCTGATCGACGAGACCTTCGGGCATGATTGAGGTGGGACGTGTTGTGCGATTAGCGATATTCTTCTTGGGAACAATCGTTGATCCGGCAAGGTTGCGAAGCTCCAATTCGTCTCCCGATTCACGGACGACAAAGCCATCGACTGATTCTCCCTGTTTAACTTCAAGCGCCGTAGTTTCGAATCCCTGGGCAATTTTCGCATTGGGCTTGAGAATGGATTCGAGGATTTCCTGTATGCTGTAACGAGCGGAGATGTCTCCCAGAAAGGGCCCGGAGGGTGGCTCGGTTGCTGACACCGTGTGGCACTTTATGCAGCCGGTGCTTTCGAACAACCGCTTGCCTACATTGGCGTCGCCGTTTGCACTTGTGACGAGTTTCAAAACTCCTTCATACGGAATCTTGCCGATTGGGTCATTCTTGGCCTGCCTTGTCGGGACTGCATCCAACGCCAGTGGAAAGAATCGGTTCCTGGCTTGTTGCAAGGGGGACGATTGCTTCAGATCTGCGATGGCTGCGGAGGCTTCTGACACTTGGGCCGCAGGGGCATTAGTGTTGCGAGAGATACCAATAAGGATGGCGGACGCCAATATGGCGCTGTTGACGTCACTCTCCCGGGAGATTTTAGCGAAAGCCTGCAGATTTTTGCTTTGTTGAAGATGACGAATGAATTCTTCGGTGAGAGTCTCGGCGAATTTGTCTGCAGGATCACACTTCGCCAAAGTTTTCAGGGCATCCGTTTCGGAAGCCTCGACCAATTTCTGAAGGGCTCTGCGTCGTAGGGTGATGTCCAGCTTGGTGTCCGCAATGAGAAGACCTAATCCCGTAGGTGGTACGGAAGGTTTTTCGATTTTATATTTCTGTATCAACCCGAAAAGGGGATGCGTGAGTTCGGTTTCTTTCTCTGATTCCTTTTCCAGCAGTGCAATGATTGCCGGCGTGCCTTCCCAGGTCACTGGTTTGAAATAGGGTCCGCTGGAATCGGGACGAGTCGACCACCAGGAGCCGTCCCAGTTGTCTTCTCTGTAGTAGAGCCGGCAAAGCGTTTCCAGGATTGCCATTCTGAATTGGGGAGCACTCTCCAGACGGGTAATCAACCCTTCGACGACTCGCATTTCATGGATATTGCCGAGAACGCGCAGCGCCACCGCAACAATGGGAGCATCGGCTTTTTCCACGGCATTCAAACACAGATCGGTCGATCGAAAGGAGACGAGGGCGCGAAAAGCGGCATGCGAAACCGCGGGATCAGGATCAACCGTCAGTGGTAATAGTCTATCCGCAACTTCCGTTCGTCCCAATCGGTTCAGGGCGATGATCGCTTGAAGTCGAACTCGCGGATTATTCTCCCCAAGCGCATCAGAGAAGATTTTCGCGCGAGTCTTGGAAGCAACTTTTGAATCAGCCAGGGCTCGCAATGCAAACTCGCCTACGATCGGTTGTCGGGATAATTGCAGCAAGGGCGTGGTTGCTTCGGGTAAGGCAATTTGTCCCAGGGTAAAGATTGCCGCAGCACGCGCCGGAAAGGAATTAGTGCCAGTGGCAATTTCGGAAATGCTCTTGATCAGGCCTGGGGTTGGCGGACGACGGAGTATCTCGCGCTGGACATGCAGTCGCCGGGTCGCGCTGGGTGCTGCGAGCAATCCTGCGAGATCCTCCGGGGAAAGTTTACTGAGATTCGGGAACGATGTTTGTTCCTGATCAAAAGGAGACACTCTCGCGACGAAGCCGACGTCCGTTGCAATGTGGTGGAACTCGCCGTTTTTCCAACTGGCAACATACATGTTACCGAGTCCATCCAGGGCGATACCGGTCGGCCGTGGGATCCGGACGAATGTGTTTTTGTCGGGAGTAAACGTGGCGCCATTTAATTGTAAACGATGATGGCTCACGTTGTTCCAGCCCCATTGGCAGGTATATA
This sequence comes from Limisphaerales bacterium, assembly GCA_046597605.1. GTDB lineage: Bacteria > Verrucomicrobiota > Verrucomicrobiia > Limisphaerales > JACDHS01 > JACDHS01. The sequence goes on from JBKJKE010000141.1 coordinate 27,868, forward strand.
ATCCACGGGCAAAGCCGGGTTCATCCAGGAAAACAGTGCCGGTGGGTGAACCGCCCCCGAAATCCTTCATCGTTGGCATCGTTTCATTCGCGAAATGCTTATAAAGAGAGGGATAGCCATAATGCGCCGTGGGAATCATGTGGCTCAGACGCAGGTTCCATTCATCACCATCATTGGTGTTGTCGCACGTGAACATGTTCATGAAAGGATCGATCGCGACGTCATAGATGTTGCGCGTGCCGACGACGACGACCTCGAGGTCAGTGCCGTCGGGGCGGACGCGGACAATGCCTCCGCCGTGAACTTGAATTTCTTTGCCGTCCTTACCCGTGGCGTTTAGCGCGCCATAATCTCCCAGGGCGATGTAGAGAAATCCATCAATGCCCATTCGCACTCCATTGCAGGTATGGTCCGCCCCGCGAAAATCCAAATCTTTGCCCAGCCCTTTCACCAGCACCTCAGACCTGTCGGCCACGCCGTCTCCGGTATCGTCATGAAATGCGGAAAGAAAAGGGGGATGCATCACGTAAAGGGTCTTGTTGTCGAAAACCAATCCACGTGGGCTGTCCATCTTTGCGAAGGTAACAAACTCGTCCGCAGTCCCGTCGGCATTCGTATCGCGGCAGCGCACCACCCACCCGCGATTTTTTTCCCGATCGAGCGAACCGTTCTGGTCCACGCCCACGAAAACATCTCCCCATGGGGTGGCTTCCAGGCAGGTGGGATAACTGATATTGGGCGGTCCGGCAAAATAGCTTTGTTCAAAGCCTGCCGGAGATTGCATCCCATTTAATCGCGGGTCGAAGAGGCTGGCGGCTTTCTCAACAGTTTCTTTTCCAAGCACTTCGAATTCAAAGAAGCTGGCCCACGCTCCCGGAGGGGCTTCGGTGATGGTAATTTTTACGTGACGGATGTCATTTGCCGAAACCTTCTGTTCATCGATTCCGGGGCGGGGTCCTTTTTTTTCCTCAAGAAGCGTTTTCCAGGTAGCGCCGTCGCTTGAGCCGGAAATGGTGTATTGATAACCCGCGCTCTGTTTTTCCCAGGATATGCGAACTCCGACGATTTCTTCCGGCTTTCCAAGGTCGACCTGCCACGAGTAGTTGTTGTCGTTGTCGGGAGCACACCAACGGGTTTCTGAATTGTCATCAGTGGCCATTTCCGGTGCGTGACCTGGCTCCGATGCAGATGCAGATACTTTTTTGTTCAACGCAAGGTTCACCGGAACGCGCACCATCTTTTGTGCTTTTTGTTTCGCAGCGGGTTTTAGAAAAGTGGGGTTTAGCTTGTCGACAGACCAGAGCAACCCACGGGTCACGAGGTCGAGATATCGCGGGTCCGCCACCGTGGCGTTGTTGTGGCCGAGCGTGGTGCTGAAGACGCGCGTGCCCCGGTAGTCGTTGACCCATGCGACCACATTGCTGGCGGCCTCTTGTTGGCCATAGATCAATGGGGTAACCTTCGGCCAAACTTCCAGTGCATTATAAAGCTCCTCATTGCCGGTGCTCCAGTTTGTCGCCCAACTGGTAAGTCCGTGGAGAATCGGATGATCCGCCTTTTCCTTGTAAAGGGCTATCGGGAGGTGGGGACCATGGGCGCGACTGTCGATGCCGGTGAACTCGAACCATTCTTTGAAGTCATCGAAACTGACGCGGTAGCTATGCATGGCGCAATGCAGATTGACCGCGGGAAGTCCCTCCCGGTGTGGCTTCAGAATGTTTCGGACGAAAGCGGCATCTTTTACATCGGAAAAACATTCATCATGCACGACCACGTCATAGTTTTTCGACCAGTCGGGATCATTGTAGAGGCTGACGCGGTGATCGGTCGTGCCATCTCCTTCATGGACGACGGACCAAACTACGTTGGCCCGCGCAGAAATGCCTTCGGTAAGGAGTTTCTTTTGTTGCGGGTAGTCATGGCAACAGCCTCCCGCAATAAGCAGTGCCCGGATGGGTTTGACCTCCGCATGGGCGTCAAGCAGGGCGAAACAGCTTCCGACCGAAAGGAACGTTAGGAAAGTTCGTTGGAGCAACATCATTGGATGTGCCCATGTTCGTTCATTTTTTCAGAAAAAATCAATCACGATGAAAACCAACGAGTGCCACGGGAGAGAAAAATGAAAAAGGCGAGGCACGGCTTACAGCCGCACCTCGCCAAATCTGCAGGACGTTTCTATTGCAGCTTATTATTCCCAAACTGGTAATTCGGTGTTCCCAACGACCGTGATATCATCGATGTAATAGCCTTCTGTTGGAGAACACTCTGAAGTGTCCATGTGTTCGTCACATCCCTGGTTGAAGAGGACGTAAAAGCGGATCTTTATTGTTTGATTGGCGAATTCGGAAATATCCACCGTAACAGTGGGACCTTCGTATGATCCTGCATTTCCCCACAGGCTCCAGCCGTTGGGAAGTCCTTCAACCGGGGTACTCCAGGTTTCGAAGTCGTTAGTAGAAACTTGAACAGAAATGTAGTCGTCGTCCCAACGAAGGCACGTATCACCTCTTGTAAGGTGAGCATAGCTGAGGACTGCGTTGGTTACGCCACCGAGGTCGATAGAAGGCGTCGTAATCCAGCCATGGTTCCATCCGTTTGAGCCGACTGTGCCGGTGCTTTCCTGTCCGTAGTACCATGCGGTATTCGTGCTGGCTGACCAACGTTCGCTTAAGTGCCAAAGACCGCCATCGCTATTTTGACCGTCAGTAGAGCCTGCGATAGCCCATCCATTGGTTCCATTCTCCAGATTATCGGAGAACAACGTAATTCCTGCGCTCGCGCTTAAGGTGAGCCCAAGAACCCCAGCAGCCAGCAAGTTCCTAATTACTTTAATCATAAGCAGCTAGTTGTAGCGGACCCCGTAAACCGTTCAAGGCCAATGTATTGGGGGCTTGGCTTAGACATTTTTCGAAAGGAAGAAGAAGGAGCCGACAGTGTGGTGAGGGATTTCCCCAAAATGGGGCTCTGTCCGAGTGCGAAGGATCTGATTGGCTTGCAGCAGGTATGAAATCTCGGAAAGTCGAGGGCTTATCTATAACGGCGGTTTGGCAACATCCCGTGACTGGCATGCCCGCCTCCGAAATAGATCACAGTGGGAGAAGTGTTCCACGAAGCGCGGTAAGCACCTCTTCCGGCAATGATCACATTGGGCGACTGGCAAGCTCCAGAATAGACAACCTGGCTATAGGCTGACGGTGCTCCGTGATAGTAAACCGGGGCATTGTAAACAACGGGCGCATGATAAACGACCGGTGCCTGGTAGACCACGGGTTGGGTATAGACAACTGCGCCATAAGCGGGTTGGCAGGGAGAAGAAAGATGGTCGGCATGGGCCATGGAAGCTCCCATCAGTAACGCCAGGGCAATCAAATGAGATTTCATACATTAGCTTTGACGTGTCCCCCTTGATAAACCTTCAAAGCCTGTCTCAGTAAGCACCCGATAGGACAGGCGCGGCACGCATGAGCTCGGCAGGAGGTTCCCAGCAAGTTCATCGTGTTCATGCGCTTCGACTGGAGATAGTGCCAAAGTTAATCACTGAACCTGAGACGGAAATCGCCCGTCCTGCGTAAGCGCGTTTTCATAATTCCCTTTGCGCTGGCCAGACTTTACGCGAAATTGGCGCATGCCGTTGACGGAGCAGGTCCGACGCAAGCTTTCTGATCTACCGCACAAACCCGGCATCTATTTGATGAAAGACCGGTTTGGCACGGTCATATACGTGGGCAAAGCAAGGGACCTCAAAAAGAGAGTCAGCCAATACTTTCATCCATCGCGGCGTCAGGGTTGGGATTTGAAATTCAAGGCTTTGGTCGATGCCATTCACGACCTGGATGTTCACGTCGTGAAAAGCGAACCGGAATCGCTTCTGTTGGAAGGAAAGCTGATTAAGGAGTTCCAGCCGCGCTACAATGTGAGCTTCCGTGACGACAAACGGTTCCTTCTGCTCAAAGTAAACCTGAACGATCCGATCCCGCGGTTTACGCTCACCCGTTTGAAGACCGATGATGGCGCCCGCTATTTCGGTCCCTTCGCCAATTCCGGCGCGCTCCGCAACGCCATGACTATGGTGCGTCGCAAATTCAGTTTGCGAGGATGCCGGCCATTGACCCCCACCCAGGCTGACTACAAGCATTGTCTCTATGGGAACCTGAAGTACTGCACCGCGCCCTGCATTGGAAACGTTACACGGGAGCAATACCTGGAGCAGATCCGGGCCGCCTGTGAATTTCTCGCCGGGCAAACGGACGAGTTCGAAAAGCAGATGGAGGATGAAATGCGCAAGGCGGCAGCCGCTTTGGACTTTGAGAAAGCCGCTCAATTGCGTGATGCGCTGGTCGATCTTCGGAAGACCACCCAGAAGACGGAAAAGTTTGAGCGAATTCCCTACAAGTTGCCCGTCTCGATTAATCCCGAATCCGACATGCGTGAGCTCGGGCGGTTGTTGAATCTCCCGAAATTGCCGGAGAGGATCGAAGGTTTCGATATTTCAAACATCAGCGGGACCTTTACGGTCGCTTCCATGGTGAGCTTCTGGCGCGGACGACCCGATCGCTCCAATTATCGCCGTTTCAAAATGAAGACGGTTACCGGACAGGATGACTTCGCCTGCATGGCAGAAACGGTGCGACGCCGGTATTCAAGGCTGAAGACGGAGTTGAAGGACCAGGGTTCTGTTCCCGCCGTTGCAGATCCGGCCCTAAAACCACCCGCTGAAGACGGGAAAGTTGTGGAGGAGATTCCATCCGTTGATGAGCTCCCGCCCAGCGACGAACTAAATGCGCCCTGGGTCCCCAAATCAGAACCGAGCGGTTTTCCAGATCTTATTGTAATCGATGGTGGAAAAGGACAGCTCAATGCTGCGTGTGCTGAGTTGGCGAAATTGAACCTCTCCCATATACCAATCATCGGTCTGGCGAAGGAATATGAAGAGATCCACCGACCGGGCGAAGCCGAGCCCCTCCGCCTAAGCCATGACGTAGGTGCCTTAAAGCTGCTCCAGCGAGTGCGGGATGAATCCCATCGCTTTGCCAATACTTACAACGCAAAACTCCGCTTGAAAAAGATTTCCGAGAGCATTTTGGATGAATTCCCCGGAATTGGAGAGAATCGGAAGGCTGCCTTACTGAAGAAGTTCGGTTCGGTACAGCGCCTCCGTCTGGCTTCGGTAGAGCAAATCGCGGAAGTATCGGGTTTTGGAGGGAAAGCTGCCGGTGATCTGAAGACTTTCCTCATCGCTCGAACAGTGGCCGAACCTGCCTCCCCCGTCGAACTTGGAGAATCTCCTGAATAGGCGACGGGGCTCCTGTCTCCTCCATTTTCGGATGAATTTCGCCTGAACTCGTTGCTTCGGAGGGAGTTACAAACAACTCCTCGTCATCACAAGGGTGGGTCCGCAGGTCCGTCCGACCCGCCCTTGTGATCACAATGGGGGTGCTGCAGGTCTGTCGAATCCACACTTCTGACCACCGTGAAAGATCCTTGTTGACTAAATAGTAAAGAAACTTAGGGTAACTTACGTATGGGTCGTACAAGTGATGCCAAAGAGCGCCTGTTGCATGCCGTGCTGGAGTTGATCTGGCAAGGATCCTTTGGCAGCACAACTATAGATCAGATTTGTGAAAAAGCTGGGGTGAAAAAAGGGAGCTTTTACTATTTCTTCGAATCCAAGTCGGATCTTGCGATCGCTGCCCTGGAAGAGAATTGGAAGGAATGCAAAGCTGAGTTGGATACAGTCTTTTCTTCGACGGTGGCCCCTTTGGATCGCATCCGGAATTTTTGCGAACGGGGCTATCAGAAACAGACTGAAATGAAGAAAGAATGCGGAGTCGTTTTAGGGTGTCCGCTGTTTACTTTAGGGGCTGAAGTCTGCAATCAGGATGAAAAGTTGCACAACAAGATCAAAGAGATTTTGAATTGCTATCACTGCTACATCGAGACCGCGATTCGAGATGCCCATGCTTTGAAAGTTATCAACGCACCGGATGCTGCCGCGAAAGCCCGGATGCTCTTTGCTTACTCCGAGGGATTAATGACCCAGGCCCGCATCTTGAATGACGCGGAAGTGCTGCGAGAGATGGCAGATGGAGTTCTGGCTATCCTAGGTCCGAAACAGGTTTGATTTTTTTGAGCAAAAACTTTACTAAACGGTCAACTACTGGAGCTGATATGAGAAAAGTGAGTCAGAACGAAACATCGAAACGGAAACCCGTCACACCCGCAGCGGATCGCTGCCCGGTTGCTACAAAAGCAGTTTTGCAGATTAAGCGGTCCATGCGGCAACAATTTCTCGGCTACTTCGCTGACATTCACTTGCTCGATCTGACCTTGAATGAAGCTGAGTCCATGGCGTGGGAAACCAATATCCCGCACCTGTTTTTTTCAGTGCTGGCAGAAGAAAAGATCAGCTCGGCAATTGCCTGGGCCGAACGGCAGCGTGCTCTGAAGGCGACTACCGCGGAATTCAGCTTTGCGGCATAAGGAAATATTTATGGAACGACGTCTCGGAATTCTAAGCATCGTTTTAGCTATTGCGGCAACCGCGGGTGGTTGCCAGAAAAAAGCAGCCCAGCAGCAAGCGCCACCCCCTCCTGTGGTGACTGTGAGCCAGGTTGCTCAACAGGAAATCATCGAATGGAATGAGTTCACCGGCCGCACCGAAGCTGTGGAACGAGTGGAAGTGCGTCCGCGGGTTTCTGGCCATGTCAATGAAGTGAAGTTTCAATCAGGCCAGCTCGTTAAAAAGGGCGATGTGCTTTTCGTGATTGATCCCCGCATGTATGAAGCGGAGTTCAATCGGCGCCAGGCAGAGTGTGAACAGGCAAAGGTTCGCCTTGGCGCTTCCGAGCGGGAAGCAAAACGCACGGCCCAGTTGGTGCAGAATCGGGCGATCTCTGCCGAAGAAGCCGAGCAACGCGAGTCTCGTTTCATGGAAGCCAAAGCTGGTTTGTCGGTGGCAGAGGCTGCTCGTGATGCGGCAAAGCTGGATGTCGATTTCACGCAGGTGCGCTCTCCGATCGACGGTCGAGTGAGCCGTGCCTTGATCACGGAAGGGAATTACGTCAGCGGCATGCCGGGAGCGGCTGCCCTGCTTACTACCATCGTCTCGGTAGATCCGATTTATGTGTATGCAGATGTGGATGAAAATTCGTTGCTGAAGTTCAACGCTCTGATGCGGGAAAAGAAAGTCGCAAGCAATAGCGAAGGAAAAGTGCCGGTTGAATTACAATTGGCGGACGCCAGCGAGTTCACGCACAACGGCTATGTGGAATCGTTCGACAACCGTCTCGATCCCAATACCGGGAGCATCGTGCTGCGGTCTGTATTTCCTAATCCAAATGGGGAGATTGTGCCGGGACTCTTCGCGCGAATTCGAATTCCAGGAAGCGCTAAATACGAAGCTCTCCTTATCGATGAGCGTTCGATTGGGACTGACCAGGTTCAGAAATTTGTTTTGGCACTGACTCCTACAAACACGGTGGAATATCGCGCCGTGAAGTTGGGTCCCGTGATCAATGGACAGCGAGTAGTGCGCAGTGGTCTGGCTGCTGAAGACAAGATCGTTGCCAACATCGTTCAACAACGGGTCCGTCCCGGCATGAAAATTGTGCCGCAAGCCCCAGGCGAAGGAGCTGCAACCAATTCTTTATCGGCGGCTAGTAAATGATTTCTGGGGAACGAGATATATGAAGTTTACACACTTTTTTATCAGCCGCCCGATCTTCGCCGGGGTGCTTTCGACGATCGTGTTCCTGCTGGGAGTGATCGCGATGCTGCGCTTGCCGATCAGCGAATATCCCGAGGTTGTGCCGCCCACGATTGTGGTGCGCGCCAGTTATCCTGGAGCGAATCCCAAAACGATTGCTGACACGGTCGCTGCGCCTCTCGAGCAGGCGATTAACGGGGTCGAGAACTCTTTATACATGTTCTCGCAAGCGACCAGTGATGGCGTCATGGCCCTCACCGTTACTTTCAAGCTTGGAACAGACATCGACAAAGCCCAGGTGCTGGTGCAGAACCGGGTTTCGCAGGCGCTGCCGAAATTGCCGGAAGAAGTCCGTCGCTTTGGGGTGTCGACTGTTAAACAGTCTCCCGATCTTACGATGGTGGTTCACTTGCTCTCCCCGAATGAGCGCTATGACGAAGTCTATCTGCGGAATTACGCCACGTTACAGGTGCGTGATGTGTTGGCGCGTATTCCGGGAGCCGGTTCCGTTGAAGTATTCGGTTCGGGAGACTACGCCATGCGCGTGTGGCTGGACCCCGACAAAATAGCGGCGCGCAGTTTGGGGGCGAGCGACATCGTCAACGCCATTCGCGAACAGAATATCCAGGTGGCGGCGGGCGCGGTTGGGCAGCCGCCCGTGCGCCAGGATGGCGTGAATCTGGAACTTCAGATCAACGCTAAAGGGCGATTGCTGACGACCGAAGAGTTCGGTGGGATCGTCGTGAAGACTGGGCCTTTCGGAGAGAAAACCTTACTGAAGGATGTGGCCCGGGTGGAACTGGGTGCCTCCGGCTATTCGCTCCGCTCCTTGTTAAATAACAAGTCTGCGGTGGCGATCCCGATCTTCCAGGCTCCGGGTGCAAATGCGATTCAACTCTCGGAGGATGTCCGCAGCACCATGGATGATCTCAAGAAAGATTTTCCGGAAGGACTCGATTACGCCGTCGTTTATGATCCTACCGTCTTCGTGCGGGATTCGATCAAAGCGGTGCGAAACACGCTCTTCGAAGCCGTATTGCTGGTCGTCATCGTGGTGATCGTGTTTTTGCAGACCTGGCGCGCGTCGATCATTCCTTTGGCCGCTGTGCCGGTGTCGCTGGTCGGAACCTTTGCGGTGATGTTGGCGCTAGGGTTCAGCATCAACGCGTTGACCCTGTTCGGATTGGTCCTGGCAATCGGAATCGTGGTCGATGACGCGATTGTTGTTGTTGAAAACGTAGAGCGCAACATTGCGCTGGGGCTGACGCCCTTTGAAGCGACGAAGAAAGCGATGACTGAGGTGACGGGACCGATCATCGCGGTTGCTCTCGTATTGTGCGCCGTGTTCATTCCGACCGCTTTCATCAGCGGATTGACCGGGCAATTCTACAAGCAATTTGCCATCACGATTGCGATCTCGACGGTCATCTCCGCATTCAATTCGCTGACGTTATCACCCGCGCTGTGTGCATTATTGTTGAAGGGGCACAATGAAAAGAAGGACGTTCTCACTCGGGGAATGGATTGGGGCCTCGGATGGTTCTTCCGGCCGTTCAATCGCCTGTTTGCGTGGTCGAGTAATAAATACGCTGCCAGCGTTGGCGGGATCATTCGCAAGAGTGCCATCGCCATTATTCTTTATCTCGGCCTGGTTTATCTCACCGGTTGGAGCTTTCTGAAGGTGCCGACCGGCTTCGTGCCGGATCAGGATAAACAATACCTGGTTGCCTTCACCCAGTTGCCCGACGCTTCCTCACTGGACCGAACGGAACAGGTGATCCGCAAAATGTCGGATATTGGGTTGAAGACACCCGGCATCAAAGACGCCATCGCGTTCCCCGGATTGAGTATCAGCGGATTCAGCGTGGCACCTAACGCGGGGATTATATTTTTCGGCCTGGACGATTTTGCCAAACGGAAAGGGACCAATCTGACCAGCGCTGCCATCGCTGGTGCATTGAATCAACAATACGCGAGCATCCAGGAGGCTTTTGTGATGGCAGCCACGCCTCCTCCGGTGAATGGGATGTCAGCGCTCGGTGGTTTCAAGATGTATATCGAAGATCGCGCGGGCCTCGGCTATGACGCGCTCTATCAGAATACCCAGGCGTTGGTCGGGCAGGGGTATCAAACGCCCGGGCTGGCCAACCTGTTTTCGACCTTCACGGTCAACGTTCCTCAGCTCGATGCCGAGATTGACCGGGTAAAAGCGAAGGCGCAGGGGGTGCCATTACAAAATCTTTTCGAAACTATGCAGGTTTATCTGGGTTCACTCTATGTGAACGATTTCAATCTGTTCGGTCGCACCTACCAGGTGATCGCACAGGCTGATGCGCCGTTTCGTGATCGGGCTGATGATGTCACCCGTCTGAAAACTCGCAATCTGCAGGGCCAAATGGTGCCGCTGGGCACTCTGGTTAAGGTAAAGGAATCGTATGGGCCGGACCGGGTAATGCGTTACAACGGGTATCCTGCGGCGGAAATCAACGGCGGACCAGCTCCCAACTACAGTTCCGGCGAGGCGGAGGCAGCGATCGAAAAATTGGTCAGCCAGAATCTCCCCAAAGGCATGGCCTACGAATGGACCGACTTGACCTATCAACGCATTCTCGCTGGAAACAGTGCTGTCTATATCTATCCGCTTTGCATCCTGCTCGTGTTCCTGGTGCTCGCCGCTCAATACGAGAGTTTGCGGCTGCCTTTGACGATTATCCTGGTCGTGCCCCTTTGTTTGTTATTCGCCATTGCCGGCGTTTGGTTTGCCGGACAGGACAACAATATCTTCACCCAGATCGGTCTGATCGTGCTGGTTGGCTTAGCCTGTAAGAACGCGATCCTGATCGTGGAATTCGCCAAACATAAACAGGACGAAGAAGGAATGTCCCCAATGGATGCGGCGATCGAAGCATGCCGCCTCCGTTTGCGTCCAATCCTTATGACCTCCATCGCGTTCATCGCGGGCGTATTTCCTTTGGTGATCTCTCGGGGCGCTGGTGCGGAAATGCGCCAGGCGATGGGCGTGGCAGTGTTCTCGGGCATGATCGGGGTGACTCTGGTGGGTTTATTTTTAACGCCGGTCTTCTACGTGGTGCTGATGAAACTGGGCGGGAGCAAGGCAGTCGCTCACCGCAAGTTGAGCCCTGCGGCGACTGTAGCGTTGTTGGCGATCATTGGGGTTGTCCTGGTCGGATGCAAAGTAGGACCGGACTACAAGCGCCCTGAAACGGTCGCACCTGCCTCTTACAAGAGCGTAAACACGAACGACTCGGGGCAATGGAAAGAAGCGACGCCGCTGGATAACGTGCCGAAAGGCGCGTGGTGGGAACTCTTTGAAGACGTGCAATTGAATGAATTGCAGGCGCAAGCGCGCACGGCCAATCAGCAGCTCCGAGGCGCTGTGGCCCGGGTCGACCAGGCTCGTGCGACCGCGAGGGTAACGCGGGCGGACTATCTCCCAACCCTGGAAGCTAATCCGAGCTGGCGCCGCGAACGTTTTTCGCCCAATCAGGAGCCCAGCTTTGGAAACATCACGGCTAACACGTTTCGGGCACCGCTCGACCTGAGCTATGAAGTCGATTTGTGGGGAAGAATCCGCCGCGGGTTCGAAGGTGCCCGGGCTAACGTTCAAGCCTCCGAAGCGGCCCTTCAGACTGTGCTGCTCACATTGCAGTCAGATCTGGCCCAAAATTATTTCGCACTGCGTTCTTTGGATGCCGAACTCGCCACCCTGTCGGATGGCCTGTCTTTGCGTAACGAACTGGTTCGACTGGTGCGTAGTCGGTTTGAAGGTGGCATTGGCAATGAACTGGAAATCGCCCGTGCGGAGGCTGAACTCGCAGCGGGTGAAGCAGAACTTGCCGCCGCCAGCCGCCGCCGCGCAGAGTTGGAGAATGCGATCGCCATTTTGGCCGGGGAAAATCCTTCGAGCTTCCGTCTATCCAAGGTTGGGCAAGGCGACTGGAAGTGGCGTCCGCTGGCGGTGCCGGCTGGGCTTCCGGCGGACCTTTTGGAACGCCGTCCAGACGTCGCGGAGGCGGAACGGCAATTAGCGGCAGCGAATGCCCAGATCGGTGTGGCGAAAGCAGCATTTTTTCCAGTAATTCGTCTCACCGGGACTGGCGGATTCATGAGCGGTGAGTTACAGTCGTTGTTCGACTGGGAAAGTCGCATCTGGTCCATCGGACCGAGTATTTCCCTCCCGATCTTCGCTGGGGGAAGAAATCAGGCCGCTCTAAACCGTTCCCGCGCATCATTCGAAGAGTCGGTGGCGAATTATCGCCAGAGGATCCTTGTGGCGTTTGGGGACGTCGAGAACAGCCTGTCCGGGATCCAGTTCCTTTCCCAGCAAGCCAAGGCTCAGGATCGGGCGGTGGCGGCAGCCAATAAGACGTTGGCGCTCGCGACGGATCGATACAAAGCCGGTTTCGTCAGCTTTCTTGAAGTGGTGGATGCCAATCGGGGTGCTTTGAACGCGCGACGGGGACAGGCTCAACTCGCCGGCCAACAAGCGATAGCGACTGTGCAACTTTTCCGCGCATTGGGTGGCGGATGGAATGAAGGGGAAATTTCCCTGCAGGAAACAGCCGAAAAATCTCAACGGTTCGACAAAAAAGCGGTCAAAAACAAAGGAGGAGTATGAAAGTGAATGAAAACATCAAGTTCGGCAAAAAGAAGGCGCCGACTCTGCGACGCGCTGGTCTAAAGCCGACAAAAAAGGCGGATCTCATTGCTGCGATCGAAAAGAAGCTTCCCAAGGCGGAAAAGACCGAAGTTTCGAAGCCGAAAGTAGTGCCGGAACCGATCATCCCGGGATATACAACATCTGATCCCTTTACCCTGTATCTCCGGGAAGTCGGCGCCACGCAATTGCTTACCCCCAAGGAAGAAATTGCCCTGGCCAAGAGGATCAAAAAGGGCGATGCCGATGCCCGCGAACACATGATCAAGGCGAACCTGCGCCTGGTTGTGAAGATCGCGCGTGAATACGAGAACTACGGGTTGCCGCTGCTTGACCTGATCAACGAAGGCAATATCGGGCTGATGAAAGCGGTGGAACGTTTTGATCCCAAGAAAGGGGCGAAGCTCTCAACGTATGCATCGTGGTGGATCAAACAATCCATCCGTCGGGCCCTGTCCGACCAATCGAAGACCATTCGTCTGCCTGTCCATGTGGGAGACAAACTCCTCCAGATGCGCCGTGCTGAAGCGAAGTTGCACGATGAATTGGGCCGTGCGCCTACGGATGAAGAATTGGGCGAAGAAACCGGCATCCCCGCCAAACGGGTGACGCAATACCGGAAAGCTTCGATCCAACCTGCATCGCTGGACGCTCCAATCGGCGACGACGATTCGAATTCGGTTTCCGAAATCGTGGCGGATGAGAATGCGGAGAGTCCCTATGAGGAACTCGAAGGCAAAACGAACTCGGCCATGATCTATGACCTGCTCCCGACGCTCGATGCGCGCGAACAGGAGATCCTCCGCCAACGTTTCGGTCTCGATGGTAATGATGAGGAAACACTCGAAGTGATCGGTGAGAAATTCGGCGTGACGCGCGAGCGTATCCGACAAATCCAGGAACTCGCTCTGGCAAAACTGCGCCGGAAAATCGAGAAATTGGAAACTGTCACCATCGTTGAATAAGTGAAACGGGTGCTCCAGGTTCTCGGTCTGGTAATTGCGATGAGTGCCCTCATTGCATGGGTTGCAATGGGGGCAAACCGCGGCTGGACCAAGACGAGTGTTGAAGTTAAAACCGTGGACGAAGTCACCGGCATTGAAGGTATCCATTATCGGAAAGTATTCTTGCCTGGTGTGGAATTTCTCGGCGGCGCGTTGTTCGCCGCCGGAGTTCTGGTGGGTGCGTCTATTTTTGTTCGTAAACCCAAAAAATAATTGATGAAAAATAAACTCTGTTCCCTGGTTCTGTTCGCTTCCCTTGGCTGTGCGGCTGTTGCTGCACCGCAAACATTCGACTTCAAAGATCCGAAAGGAGTCAATAACGCCGTGTTCAAGCTGGACGCAGCGCTCGAAGCCATCAACGGCAGTGCCAATGGTGTCACCGGGAGCGTCAGCTTTGATCCGGCAAATCCTGCTGCCACGAAAGGTAAACTGGTCATTGCAACATCAACGATGCATGTGCCCAACCCAACGATGAAGGAACATCTGCACGGTGAGAAATGGTTGGATGTGGCGAAGTATCCGGAGATCACCTTCGAAACCAGAGAGTTGAAGAATGTTAAAACCAGCGGTGATGTCACCACCGCTGATGTTGTCGGAACGTTCAAGTTGAAGGACGTCACAAAGGAAATGACGGTTCCGGTGAAGTTCACCTATTTGAAAGACAAGCTCGCTGCGCGCAGTGGTGGACAGCTCAAAGGTGATTTGCTTGTGGTGCGTGCGAATTTCGTGATCAAACGCGCTGATTTCGGAATCAATCCGGGAGCGCCTTCTGACAAAGTTGCAGAAGATATCGATTTGACGCTCAGCATCGCAGGTGCTGCTCCCAAGTCGTAACCGACTTCTATTTATCCAAACAACACATGGCGGCATCTCTATGAGACGCCGCTTTTCTATTTCACCGGTTCTAACGCGCTCGTGAGTTTCCCTTTGAAGTTTCGGGTCCCCTTTCTATTCTCCCATCTATGCGCATCGTCAAAGTGCCGTTAGCGGATCGTAGCTATTCGATTTTCATTGGGAACGACTTGCTTCCTCAGTTGGGGAAGAAATGCGCGGAGCTGAAACTTGGCAATCGTTGCGCAGTTATTTCTGACAAGAACGTTGCTCCGCTGTATGCCAAAGCTGCCTTGACCTCTCTGGAGAAAGCAGGCTTTCAGCCCGTGCTCATTACGGTTCCTGCCGGAGAGACAGCGAAGAGAATCAAAACAGTTGAGTATTGCTATGGCCAACTCACGAAGCATCGGCTCGAACGCAAGTCGTTCATTGTTGCCTTCGGCGGTGGAGTGGTGGGAGATCTTGCTGGATTCGTTGCGGCCACTTATCTGCGCGGCGTTCCATTCGTTCAGGTTCCGACCACCTTGCTGGCGCAGGTGGATAGTTCGGTGGGCGGAAAAGTTGGGGTGAATCTGAAGGCAGGCAAAAATTTGGTAGGAGCTTTCTACCAACCGAAAGTGGTGCTCTGTGATCTCGATACGTTAAAAACTTTGCCCGAGAGAGAGTTTCGAGCCGGTCTCGCTGAGGTTATCAAATATGGAATCATCTATGACGCTCCGCTCTTCAAACGACTTGAGCGGGATCTGGAAAGTATTCTAAAGCGCGATGCAAAGGTTCTCACGCAGGTGATCGGGCGGTGTTGCGAAATCAAAGCCGACGTCGTTGGCCAGGACGAAACTGAAACCGGGCTGCGCGCGATACTCAACTTCGGCCACACTATCGGCCATGCGATCGAGAACAGTTCCGGCTATGGAAAGTATCTGCATGGTGAAGCGATTTCGATAGGACAAGTGGCTGCAGCGAGGTTGTCACAGGAGTTAACCGGTTTGAGTAAAGGAGAAGTTCAGCGCATCGCCAAACTCTTTGAACGGGCAGGGCTACCGACCAGGATCAAACTAAGCGTCACTCAGAAGCAGAGGCTGTTGGATGCAATGAAACTCGATAAAAAGGTGAGTGCTGGTGAGATCAAATTCGTGCTGGCAGAAAAGATTGGCGCGGTGAAGTGGGGCCAAGAGGTGCCGCAATCGTTGGTGGAATCGGTCCTTTGAGTCTGGGAGAACCGCTTGGGAGCTGAAAATCACTGAGGTATCTCAAGTGGAAATGGCCGTAAATGCCTGTTGGTTCAATAAGGACGCACAACCAGAGTGCCAGCGCTGGCGGCAATTGGGCATCAACGAGAAACTTCACCGAGTGGCAATCAGGACGGGGTGATCAAGTTGCGCTGCGGCGTATTCAATGGCTGCTTGAATGTCCTCCGGCTTGAGATCGGGATAGTCAGTCAGGATCCGCTTCGGGAACCCTTGCCGCTAAAAGATCGAGCACATCCTTGACGCGGATGCGCATCCCGCGGATGCAGGGCCGTCCACCGCATTGTTGAGGATTAAAGGTGATTCGATCCTTGAAGCTTATGAAACGGAGGAGATGAGGATATCAACTCGTTTCGAAGCGCAGCGCGTGCTTATAAATGTCTTATTTCCGGGTAGTTACACGCAATCCAGTCGCAGTCGGTGCCTTGGCGAATGAAACGAGACCATTTTCCGCAGTCGCACCCATGAAAGGATCGTTGTTGATGAGAATATTTCCGTCGATATCGAGATGATCAGCGAGCTCTGCCAGGTGAGCCGCAGCAGTGATGAGGACGCTGGATTCGATCATGCAACCGATCATTGTTTTCAATCCCGCTTTCCGAGCAGCCTGCAGGGCGGCAAAGCCTTCGGTTAACCCGCCGGTTTTGCACAGCTTCATGTTCACCCCGTGAAAGCATTCCACGCAGTGGGCGACATCCTTGGAATTGTGGAACGATTCGTCGCCATACAAGGGCAGGGGAGAACGTTCTTTGAGCCAGACCAGATCTTTGACCGGGGTCGTTGAAGGCATCGGTTGCTCGACATATTCGACGTTCTTGTCCTGTGCAAACCATTCGATGTTCTTGAGCGCTTCTTCTTTGGTCTTCCATCCTTCGTTGCCGTCCACGCGCACTTTTTTGTTCGGAGCCGCTTCACGCAACGCCTTCATGTTTTGGAGATCGTCGGGCCCACCCACTTTTAGTTTGAGGAATGGGTAAGCAGCGGCTTCCAGAACTTTCATCCGAATCTTCTCCGGCGTATCAATGCCGATGCTAAAGGAGGTTGTGTGCTTCTTTTCGGTAAAGCCGATACCAAAGTAATCGTAAATTGCTTTTCCCGCTTTTTTGGCCGCCCCATCGACTAGGGCGATATTGATGGCGCACTTTGCCGAATTATCTTTGTGTGGGTTGAGCGATTCGAGATACGCCATGCTGGTTGGGATATCGTCGAACGAAAGCTTGTTGGCGTCGATCTGGTTCAGGAAAGCGCGAACGCTCTCCCCGGACTCGCAATAGCGGGACGGTGGTGAGGATTCGCCGATGCCGCTGGTCCCGTTGTCGGTCAACTCGACCAGGAAAACTTCATAGGCACTTTTTCCTCCGGTCTTTACACCGGTGGCAATGGTCCATTCGTGGGTGAGCTTGAGTGTGGCCGTCCAAACCTTGATATTCATTTTCTGAAGCCCGGAAACTAATCAGAGCAGGAACTGAAAACCAATATTTTTCTGGGGAATCCCAAACCCGTCCGGGGAGGCTTTATACAAAAACAAACGCCGCAACAACCCGGGGATTGCTGCGGCGTGGAACCAGGATAGGGGAAAATGGGTTAAGCGAGGACCTTGGCATTGATATCAAAGTTTGCATCCACTGTTTCGCTGGCCACCCATTGAACGGCGTGACGCACGAGCTCAGTGGCATTTTTCAGGTTCAGCTTCTCTTTGATGTGGGCGCGGTGAGATTCGATCGTCTTCACGCTGAGATTCAGTTTTTCAGCGATGTCGCGTGTCCCGTCACCTTTGCCGAGCAACGTGAATACTTCGAGTTCGCGATCACTGAGCAGGTCCACCGGGGAACTGATCGGGGTGGCACGACCACCCACCATGCGACTTAGCATCTGAGTAGCCATGCGTTCGCTGATGTAGACTTCGCCGCTTAGGATCTTGCGCAATGCGGAGATAACGTTTTCTGCGGCTTCCTGCTTCATGATGTAACCCGAAGCACCAGCGCGCAAAGCCCGCGGAGCGTAGAGGGTCTCATCATGCATGGAAAGAATCAGCACTTTGACTCGTGGAAAGCGTACTTTGATGTGCTTCAGCACTTCGATCCCACTCATTTTCTTCAGAGTGATATCGAGAACCACGATGTCGGGTTCATTCTTCTCAATGGCATCGAGCGCTTTGAGCGAGTCATCGACTTCACCGCAAACCACCAGGTCTTTTTGTTGGGCAATCAGTTGCGCGATACCATTACGCAGCAGCGGATGATCATCGATCAATAAGATTTTGGTTTGGTTCTTTTTAGCGGACATAAAAGCGTTCTTCCGGGTTCAAGTGTTTGCAATCAACTGTGTCCATATTGAAATAAAGAACCGCTTACTTTTTCAATCAGGGCCAAGCTGAAACCCGTGAAAGTACTCTTAACTGAGAGTGCAGTAAGGGATACCCCCGAAACGTTTTCAGGTGTCAGGGCTAGTCTGCCCCTCATGTTATTCCCGACGGACGACGCGATTTCGGGGAAAGCACCTTTTGACGAGAACGAGAATTTCCTCTAACCATTTGCCCCATGCAAAAGAAGCGCGTGGTTAAACCACCCCAACCTACTTCCGTCGTTACCGGGGCTGCTGGTTTCCTGGGCTCCCATCTGACCGATCTGTTGTTGTCGAGAGGACATAAAGTGATCGGGATCGACAACTTTGTCACCGGTAGTGTAGATAACATCGCGCACCTCGGTGGAAATCAGGATTTCAAATTCATTCAGCAGGACGTGACCGAGTTCATCTTTATCGATGTTCCGGTGGATTACGTCTGGCATCTGGCCTCTCCCGCCAGCCCCATCGATTACCTCGAAATTCCTATTCAAACGCTGAAGGTGGGATCCCTTGGGACCCACAAGGCTCTGGGACTTGCGAAAAATAAAGGAGCCCGCTTTCTGATCGCTTCCACATCTGAGGTTTACGGGGATCCTTTGGTCCACCCCCAAACGGAAGAGTACTGGGGTAACGTAAGCACGATCGGGCCGCGTGGATGTTATGATGAGGCTAAACGTTTCGCGGAAGCCCTTGTCATGGCCTACCACCGGGAACATAAGGTGGATACGAAGATTATTCGCATCTTCAATACTTACGGCCCCAGGATGCGTGTTAACGATGGTCGGGTGGTGCCTGCGTTTGTCAGTCAGGCCCTCAAGAACAAGCCCATCACGATCTTCGGTGACGGCAAACAAACGCGCGCTTTCTGCTATTATGCCGACCTGATCGAAGGGATGTATCGATTAATGATGAGCGATTACAATCTTCCCGTGAATATCGGCAATCCTCATGAAATGACGATGCTCCAGTTTGCCCAGGAGATCGTTAAGGCTACCGGATCCAAAAGTAAACTGGTCCACAAACCACTGCCTCAGGACGATCCGAAGCAGCGCAAACCGGACATCACGAAGGCGAAGAAGCTTCTGAAATGGGAGCCAAAAGTCGAGCTGAGCCAGGGTTTGGTGCATACAATTGAGTATTTCAGGACAAAGGTCTCCTAAGTCTTCCATTTCGCGAATCCCAGGAAAACGAAGGCTCGTCCCTCATAAAAGGGCGAGCTTTTTGCCGTGGCTCGCTTTGGGAATGCCCCATTCGCTGAGTCGGGAATGGTGGATTTGCTGTTTAAATACATTGAAGGAGGCACGCTTTTCTGCTTCCATGGCAGAACGCTTAGAAAAAGTGATGAAAAAGTATACCCCCTATCTCTTGTTTTGCCTCGCCGCAATGGTTGCATTGCTGCCCGCAAAGGTTTCCGCACAAACAACCATGTTTTTCGAAGGATTCGAAAACCGTGCAGCTTTCACAAACAACTGGGCGGTTGAAGGCTTTTACGGGGAAGACGATCCCATCCTTTGGGGGGTCGTGAACAAGGATTTCGGTGGAGAAGCCACCCATGCCGGAACCAATAAGATTTATTGCGCGGCCAATCGTTTTCTGGGGACGACGAGAGCTCCGCTCTATCAGGATGACATGCAGACGGTTTTCCATCGGGACGTGGATCTGACTGGCTACAAGGGGGCTACTCTCACTTTTTGGTATAAGTTTCGTGTTTTCCCAGGAAACGAAGAGGAGTTCGATGAGTTCTTCAGCGATTACTTCAGCGTCTACATTGATGACGAAGAGGTTTTTTCCACGTTGAACTTTCCGGAACCGACTCCCGTTACTGCCTGGACCCGGGTCACGATCAATATCAGCGGTTATGCCGGAAAACTCAGTAACGTAAAGTTCGAGTTCTATTCGGATTCCTACAGCCAGGCCGACGGCGGTGTGGCTGCCGGCGAAGGAGCTTATGTTGATGACGTCTCGCTGATCGCTTATCACGCGTATCGCCCGGACTACAACCTCGATGGTTCAAAAGACTTGCTCTTGCAGAGCACGGATACGCGGGCCTCGGTCTGGTATTTCAATGGTACCCAATATTTGAGCAACCGCGTCTTAAATGCCGGTGCAACTCTGGGCGGCTGGAGACTGGCCGGCCAGGCCGATTTCGATCGAGATCTCAATTCTGACATTTTCCTGCATCATCCTGAAACTGGTAAAACCATGGCGTGGATCATGGATGGCGCAGTCAAGGAGCGACAGATCGCGATGCGGACGATGCCGGTCGGCTGGTCTGTGGTTGCTATGGCTGACTTCGACAGAAACAGGGCACAGGATATCGTGTGGCAAAATAGTGCCGGAAGCGTGGTCGTCTGGTACATGAATGCCACCAACCAGGCTGTCTTCAAGCAACAGGTGGCGCTGCCATCCGTTGGAAGTTACTTCAACATCGTGGGAACGTCTGACTTCAATTTCGACGGTAATCAGGACCTGATCCTGCAAGATAAGAGAACTGGTTCGATCCGGGTCCGTTACCTGGCGGGGGTGAGATCCATTCAATTGAGCGATCCTTACATCGTGCTCCCAAGCACCATGACGTTCTCGACGGCATGGCGCGCAGTTGGGACTCAGGATATGAACCGCGATGGACAGCCGGATCTCATCATGCATCACACCAATGGCACAATCGTCACCTGGTTGCTCGATGGCTTGAAAGTCACAAGCCAGGTTTCCATGCGGAAAGTCCCATTGGCCTACTCTGTGCGCGGCCATCGTTAATGCCGAGGGAACTTGCCTATAACGTAGTTTTTCTTAGGCTCCCTGTGTGATAGGCTTTCTACGTTTTATCGGAGTAGTAAACGCTGCGATTTGGTTCGGATCGGCGATCTTCTTTACCGTTGTCGCCGGTCCGACTTTTTTTTCAGAGGAGATGAAGAGTCTCTTCCCTCCTCCATACAACGGGTTGGCAGCACAGATCTTTTTGAAACGGTACTTTTATCTGCAATATTTCTGCGGAGGAATTGCCCTGCTCCACCTGCTGCTCGAAAAACTATACACCGGACGCACAGAACGTTTTATGTCCGGCTTGATCGCGGTGATTCTCTCAATCAGCCTTCTGGGCGGTCTCTGGCTTCAGCCTAAGTTGAAAGAATTGCACGTGGTAAAATATCGCGGTCAGACAGTGGAACTGCGGGCGGGAGCGGGGAAGTCATTCGGTCTTTGGCATGGAGTCTCCCAGACCATGAACCTGTTCATGACGGCCGGGCTTCTTTTTTATCTCTGGCGGGTTTCCAGTCTCAACCATCCCGCTCGTGTTGCTGGATTTAGAAAGCTGACGGTCGGCTGGAAGTAGTATTGTTTTTGTAAACCTGCAAAGCCCGGTCGCTCCTGCATCGGTGAGAGCCCTCTCTTTGAATGCAGGTTGATTTCACTCAGGGGCAGTCCTAACCTGCCGCAATGGAAAAGGTAGAGAAGCTTGAGAAGCCTTCAATAGACCCCGAGTTAAAGCGTCGGATTCAGGAACTGATCGATTTCAAAGGAGGCGGACATAATGCCGATCTCGTCGAAGATATCATCGTCAATGCTTTGAAGCTGATGACCGATGTTGAAGATCGTGGAGATGTCCGGGTTATTCGCACTGCCATCAGGGAACTGCGTTACGCCTTTCGTTTGTTCGCTCCCTACAATCACCGCCGCAAAGTTACCATTTTCGGTTCTGCCCGCACCCTGCCAACGAAGCAGGAATACTTGCAATGCGTGGAGTTCGCTCGGGAAATTGCCAAAGCGGATTTCATGGTCATCACCGGCGCCGGTCCAGGCATCATGCAGGCCGGACACGAAGGGGCCGGACTCGAAAATAGTTTCGGAGCTAATATTCGTTTGCCCTGGGAGCAAGAGGCTAATCCTTTCATCCTTCTCGATAAAAAATTAGTCACCTTCAAATACTTCTTCACTCGCAAGCTAACCTTTATCCGCCACTCGGATGCAATTGTTCTGTTCCCGGGAGGATTCGGCACCCTCGATGAGGGATACGAAGCTCTTACGCTCATGCAGACCGGCAAGAGCCGCCTCATGCCTTTGGTATTGATGGATCGTCCGGGCGGAACGTATTGGAAAACGTGGGACAAAAATATTCGGGAACATTTGCTTCGCGCACAGCTTATCTCGCCTGACGATTTGCATCTCTTTCAAGTAGTTGAAACCAGCGAAGAAGCGGTCAAAATCATCACCCGCTTTTACCGCAACTACCATTCTTCCCGCTTCGTGAAGGATATGTTTATCATGCGTTTGAAACATCCTCTCACTCCTTCAGCGATCGAGGGGTTGAACGAAGATTTCAAGGACATCATTGCCGGAGAGAAGATCCATGTCATTGAGGCCACTGCTGAAGAACGCGATGATAATGATCATCTTGACCTGCATCGAATCGCGTTTGGCTTCGATCGCCGTCATTATGGACGGCTGCGCCAGTTGATCGACGTGCTAAACAGCTTTTGAGCCGCGTCTCGCGGCCCTTGCTGCCTGCACGATTATTAGAATATTGGCCGCCACAATCAGCCCGCCACCAAACACCTGGTTGCGGGTTATTTCTTCGTTCTTATAATCAATTGCCGCGAACACAGAAAGCCACTGTGGCAGGAGAAGGGCGAAGATGCTGGTGAACACTGGTTCCGTGCTATAGATCAGCCCCGCCCGCGTCGCGTCCACATGCGATTGCCAATAGTTCATCAAGCCGTATGCGATGTTAGTGCAAAAGATCGCGACAAAAAGTATCAACAACAGCGCCTGCACAGATGAAAAAGCGGTGATGCTCATGGCCAACCCGCCAGTGCTCAAAGGCACCGGGATGAAAATGAGCGCCGACACAATAAACATGACGAAGGTGAAGTTGTGCGGATTGTTTTGGCGGAACATAGGCCGTTCCAACCAAAGGATCTGTGCCGTGAAAAATAGAGAGGCAATCAATGTTTCCAGTTCGCCTCTGCCGATTTTCATCATTCGGAAATCAAACTGCGAAAGAATCGCTACTCCGATCAGGACCATGGCCGTGCTGAGAGCGATCGTTCGCGAGGGCCATTCCCGTTTGCGGCAAGCGACCAAGAGCGGAATGAAGATGCAATACGACTGCGTGAGAAATGCCGCAGTAGAGGCGGAGGTGTAATTCACACCATCCATCTGGAAGAGAAGGCCTAAACCTCCAACCACTCCCAGACCCGCACCTTCGTAAAACTCCAGACGGGTCATCTTTGCAATCTGTCGCGGGCTCCAAACCAGAATGAAAAGGCCGGCGATTCCGAAGCGGAGAATTAAAGAAAGCGCGGTCAGATGCCAGGTGCTGGCTTCCGGCACCACCGTCTGCTGCTTCAGCACCAGGGCTTTCATGATAATGAAGCTACTTCCCCAGAAGAAAGTGGCGATCATCAGCATCGTCAGCGCCTTCATTCGATCTTGTGCCGGTTTCATGCCGCGCGGGTTTAACATCTATCGACCGGAAACAAAAAGAAAATTCACTGCGAGAACTTCATCGTGTAACAAAAAAGCCCGCCGGAAAGGCGGGCTCGTTGAAAAGCTGTGGGAACCAATTAAGCGCGTTCCATGTATTTGCCGGTGCGCGTGTCGATTTTGATCTTCTCGCCGGTCTTGATGAACAAAGGTGCCTGCACGGTGATGCCAGTTTCGACAACAATCGCCTTCTGCACGTTGTTGGCTGAATCACCGCGGATGCCTTCGGGGGCTTCAGTTACGGTCAGGATCACACTGGAGGGCAATTCGATCTGGACCAGTTTGTCTTCAACGAACGTAGCGGTGACAGGGGCGTTCTCCGTGAGGAAATTTTTCGCGTCGCCGACGATTTCGGGGCTGACCGTGACGGTTTCGTAAGTTTCCGGATCCGAAAAAACGTAGTCTTCGCCATCTTTATAGCTGAATTCCACCTTCTTGGTCATCATCGGGATCACATCGATGCGTTCGGTGGAGCTGAAGCGCACGTCAGCCGATTTTCCGGTCTTCAAGCTGCGGATGGTGGCTTGCACGAAAGCGCGCAAGTTACCCGGTGTGCGGTGCTGGCTATCCAGAACAACAGCGACATCACCGTTATAAATGATGGCCATCCCTCTTCTCAAATCGTTTGCTGTAGGCATAATCGTGATTCTCCGCGTCTTCTGAAGAGCGGGGACGGCAAGATATTTGAGTATGAGACCTTTGCAAGGGAATTCAGGCTGGCCGCAGAAGAAGGGAGCTTTGAAAATGGCCTTTCTGAGCCAGAACTGTTCCTCGCCGGATCGAGTTGGTTTTGAGGGGGGTGTCAGATGAAATAATATCTGGTAAACCAATCCGATGGATACATTTCAGGATCTGAAATAGACCCTGTCGGCTCCGACATGGTCATTTTTAGGATTTGAAATGGAGTATGTCGGCCCCGACAGGTTCGTTTTAGGATCTGAAATTGTCTATGTCGGGCCCGACGGATTCGTTCTAGAATCTGAAATCGTGTATGTCGGTCCCGACAGGGTCATTTTTAGGATCTGAAATTGTCTATGTCAGGCCCGACAGGGGCGTTTTAGAAACTTTTTTTGACCATGTCGGACGGGCCGGATCCGAAAGTAGTGCCGGTTAGCCCTCATTTGCTTTTCTTCGGTGGTTGAGGATTCTCGCATAATACCTCTCTGATAATGGACCCGGGGATGTCGGAGCTTGTGGAAGCTCCGAGCAAATTAGGCTCACGTGCATGCCGCTGCAATCGCGTGAAATTCTGTGCAATGGGATGGTGAAACAGCGGGGACCGGTTCAGGGAAAGATTTGAAATTCAGATTTGAGATCTGAAATCCCGCGGCTCTCATTGGAACACGCGTGACTTTCGGTATCTTTCCGCGCAGATTCGCCCTGCTTTACATGAGTAAAAGTTCTCCCACTTCTCGTAGCGGGCGCTTCGCGTCCGGCCCGGCGGCAGACGTCGCCAGGTTTACTGAATCCATTTCCTTTGATTGGCGGCTCTGGAAACACGACATCATGGGCTCTATCGCTCACGCCACTATGTTGCAAAAGATCGGTGTGCTCACGAAGCCAGAGTTGCTGCAAATCCGGAAAGGACTGGAAGAGATCGGGCAAGAGATTGTCGATGGAAAGTTCGAGTGGAAAGAAGAGCTCGAAGATGTCCACATGAACATCGAAGCGGAGTTGACGAAGCGCGCACCCGCCGGCGCAAAGCTTCATACCGGCCGTTCCCGAAATGACCAGGTGGCGTTGGATGTGCGGATGTGGTTGCGTGACGAAATCGTGGAGCTTTCCAACGAATTGCGCCTTTTACAGGGGGCGCTCGTAGAACTCGCGGCGAGCAACGTGGATGTTATCATTCCCGGCTACACCCATCTGCAACGCGCGCAGCCGGTTTACTTCGCACATCATTTGCTCGCTTACGTGGAAATGTTTGATCGGGATGATTCACGCCTCGCCGACTGTTTTCAACGCGTGAATGTTTGCCCGCTGGGGAGCGGTGCGATTGCGGGTTCAATATTGCCTTTGGATCGTGAGTTTGTGGCCAAGCAACTCGCCTTTGTTGACTCGTCCGGCAAAGCCCAGGTAACCCAGAACTCCATGGACGGAGTCAGTGACCGTGATTTCGCTCTCGAGTTTTGCAGCGGCGCTGCCATCACCGCGATGCATCTCTCTCGTCTGGCAGAAGATGTTATTTTATGGGCGAGCAGTGAGTTTCATTTCATCAAGATTGCCGATGCCTATACGACTGGTTCTTCGTTGATGCCGCAGAAAAAGAATCCTGATATCGCCGAGTTGACCCGTGGCAAGACAGGTCGTGTTTACGGCAATTTGATGGCTCTTCTCACGCTGTTGAAAGGATTGCCCATGACCTACAACCGCGATCTGCAGGAAGACAAGGAACGGCTCTTCGATACGGTCGAAACGGTGCGCACAACGGTCCGGATAGTGGGGGCGATGCTGGGGAACACTGCCGTTGATAAAGCATCCTGCGAACGCGCCGCCAGTGATCCTGCTTTGCTTGCAACGGATTTAGCCGATTATCTCGTGCGCAAAGGGATGCCCTTCCGCCAGGCCCATCATGTGGTAGGTGCGATTGTTGCCCTGGCCGAGAAGACGAATAAGCCCTTGAATCAGCTCTCGCTCAAAGAACTGCAAGGTGTGGATAAGACCTTCGGTAAAGATGCTGTCGAAGTGTTCAACTTGAAGAAGGCGATGTCGCAAAGAAACATTACGGGCGCTCCCGGGACGAGCGAGGTGAAGAAACAAATTTCACGTTGGCAAAAGGCGCTACGTTAATTTGGGATCAGGGAGTGACAGGAATCGCACGAATCAAGATCAACAAGCTCCAATTCGTGAAATTAGTGTCTAGTTTTCTACTTAGGTGAAGAGTTAATGTGTGCTGCTCCGAGGATGAGACCAATCTGATAATATGCAATCGCCCCTACTTACTGACCTGCTCGAGAAAGTCTCGCGGTCGTTCTATAAAACGATGCGGATTCTACCTGAACATGTCAGGCCACAGATCAGCCTGGCTTACCTCCTTGCACGTACCACGGACACCATCGCAGATACACAGTTGGTCGCAGTAGATAAACGTTTGCAGGCACTGCGCGACTTCCGTGATCGGTTGTTAAACAAGAGCGAAAAACCGGTTAACCTCGGGGAACTCGCTAAAAATCAGGGTTCGCCGGGGGAACAAACCCTTCTCGAAAGAAACGAGGAAGCACTCGCGCTACTGAAACAACTTTCAAACGAAGATCAGCAGCGCATTCGCGAGGTCCTTACTACCATTATCACGGGGCAGGAATTGGATTTAATCCGGTTCGCCCACGCCGGGGAGGGTCGCGTCCTTGCGCTGCAAACCGAAGGAGAAATCGACGGCTATACCTACCGGGTGGCAGGTTGTGTTGGAGAATTTTGGACGAAGATCTGCCGGGCCCACCTTTTCCCGACGGAGCCCTTCAACGAAAACGTGATGATCCAGAATGGGATTCGTCTCGGAAAAGGGCTTCAACTGGTAAACATTCTTCGTGATCTGCCTGCCGATCTGAAGCAGGGCCGCTGCTATATCCCTCGCGAGAAGTTAACGGCGGCCAGTCTGAAACCAGAAGACCTGCTAAACCCCGGGAGCCTTGCGCGGTTTCGCCCGGTCTACGATAGTCTTTTAAATCTCGCGGTGTCGCATTTGCAGGCAGGTTGGGAATACACCAACGCTCTCCCGCGGAGCCAGAGACGAGTGCGGATTGCCTGTGCGATGCCGATTTTAATCGGATTGAAGACGATTGCAAAACTGCGCACGGAGAACGTTCTGGATGGGTCAAAACGTATTAAAATCAGCCGTTCGGAGGTCCGTTCTATCTTCCTGGGCTTGCTGTGGAAGCAATACTTTCCAAGTGCCTGGAACGCCCAATTCAAACACTCGTAAGTCCCCTAAACAGGCTGGAGGAAAGCCTTATGTCTCAAAAATGGATGGCCTGATTGTAGTATTTTTGTTTATTGCTAATTTAATCCCGTTGTTTGGGGGGATAAGGACCGGCTCCGAGTGATTGGTTGCACTTGGGGCCGGTTCACTCTTTTCCAGGGGTAGCGTTCACATAAGGCATCCGGCCCGCCTTTAGGCCTGCTTCGTGGATATTTCACCTCGGGGGCCCTGATCGAACAAAGTTCGTCGCGAACGTTTTCTCTTCTGCGGTGTTTCTTCTTTCTCAAGGAACAATCGAACCGGTTGGCCTCCATCTAATGAAAACCAAGTATCTACTTCTGGCCTTATTAGTATCTACATCCAGTGCCCTCGCTCTTTCGGAACAGGAAATCGCCGAACATAAGGAAACGGTGAGTTCGTTCGACACTTCCCGAGTGAAAGCGGCGAATGCCATTTTGGCCCTGGCTGGTGAACGACTGGAAACTGAGAACTGGGCCGAGGCTGCGACACTCTATGGCCGGATCCGTCGGGAGTTTTCTGATCATGGAGAACTGACTACGACGGCGGCCAATAAGCTGAGACTGCTAAGTCTTCAGCTGAGGGCAAGGCTTGAACAAAAACAGCAGCAGGCCCAGTCGGCGCAGAGGCATTACGAAAATCTCCAGGCCCATCTTGAGATACTGGAACAGCGTCCCCCGGCTGAGAAATTGCCTTTTCCGGCTTCAGATGACCCCAGATACCGCGAAATGCATCAAGAATATTCGAGTGTCGTCCTGGCTGGGGATAACAAGGCCGCAGAGGCTTTGCGGCTTAAGATGGGTCAATGGATCGAGAAGATTTACCTGCCAGAAATGCAGCAGGCGGTGCCAGCCTGGGATCAGATCTGTCGTAATCGCCATAAAGAGGTGGAATCGCTTTCGTTAATGTTGGCGAGCGCGGTGTTCCGATAGGTGGGAGCAGCGCTTTGGATTGCCGCTGGACCGCTACGGCGTGCCAACCTCCGACGTCCGGCGCACAAAAGTGCATTCGTTTTTACCTTGGACCAATTGCGCTCCTGATCTTCGCAAGAAGTCCACGAGGACATGGCCAAACGCTTCGACTTCTGCTTTTCGACCGCTCACGCCGACAATGCATAGATCCTGATCGGGTCGGGACCCTATCGAGCGCTTCCTGCTTTTGGCCGGATCCACATCAAACCAGATGGCGACGGCCCAGTCATCCATATCCTGGCCCACTCTGTCTGAAGCCTGACCTGTGCTCCATTTGACCAGGGTGATACTGGAGAGAGGGGTTGTGATGTAGAAAAAGCGTGATTTGCCTATCTGATATCCAATTTGCATTTCAATACCCTTACCGGGGATGCGAATCGTCCGAACAAAGTGTCGACGGGCGAAGGCTCCAATAAATTCGGTTATGAATACCCAAAAGCCCTGGTTTTGAATGGAGCAAAAGAGGGTGAGAGAGATAAAAGCCAGCCAGATGAGAGAGGGGATTATTCCAGTTCCGTTGACGAGGTTGTAAGCAGCCAAAGTGCTCGGCAACACAACGCAGGCTGTCATTACCAACATTCCAATCGCGCCATATTGCTTTCGAACGGGAAGTTCCTCAATTAGCCCTTCGTCAAACATAGCCAGCCTTGTCGCGTGGAACCGATGGTTTTGGCAACGTGAGCCGTTTTACAAACGCTGTCGAGTAGCAAATGGCCAGAGGCGGGACTTTGGGTGTGATTTTTTCCGGGTGAGATAGTAGGAGCGCGGTTACGCAAAACCCACCGACTGGCCTGTCTCCCCCGGAAAAAAATCACACCCCTTGCTCCCGTTCTCCGGCCAAAAAGATGGGCAATCCGCCGAACGAAGGTAATCGGAGAAGTAAAACCTCCCCAAACCCGGGAACGAAGGCGATCGGAGAGGA
>JBKJKE010000192.1:0-9938 GCA_046597605.1 Limisphaerales bacterium
GCATTTATTCCCATTATCGATTAGGTCGGCCCTTCAGGCCTCATTCTCTATTCGCGTCGTGTTCCTGGGGCTGCTGCCCCAGGCTGGTATAGATCGGACCTTTGGTCCTTAACTAAACGGCAGTGGAGGGTTGGGGTGAGGGAGAGTCTCAGGGCTTTTATGAAGATGGAAAACAGCGAGGAACCACACCTGCCGGGGTCGCCTCTCCGCTTTGCCTAACCTTGATTAAAGTAAATCAATCGCCCGCACTTCCATCGCAACGTCAAGCGGCGCAATAATGGAAGGCAAACTGATCCAAAAATGCGCGCCTTTACCTATTTCGGATTGCACCCCCATCGTGCCATGCATTCTTTCCAGCCCTTTTTTTACCAGGGCCAGTCCAATCCCGGTGCCCACATAGTAACCATTGCCGTGCAATCGTTCAAAAATATCGAAGATCCGCCGGTGATACTCTGGTGCAATGCCGATTCCGTTATCTTTCACCCAAAGTTTCACCTCTTTCGAAGTTCGCTCGACCTCAACCACGATCTCAGGCCTGACTCCAGGCGGAACAAATTTTGCCGCGTTGTCCAGGAGTGCGGAAACCGACTGAGTGAGCAAAGTCTCATGCCCCAACGCCCAACCTAGCGGTTGTCGAATGTCGATCTGCACTTTTGGCCACTGGAGGTTGGCATACGTCGCAACAATTCCACTCACCAACGCTCCCAGATTCACCGGTGACAACGGGAAGTCATCGCGAACGTAGCCATGATAGGCGAGCACGTCCTGAATCAGTCTGTCCTGCCGGTTCGCTGCTGAAGCAATGGTTTCAAGATATTTTTTCCCCCGTTCATCAAGTTGCCCGGAGTATTCCTCCAATAGAATCTTGGAAAATCCGCAGATCGTGCGAAGAGGCGCTCGCATGTCATGAACGATGCTGTAGGAGATTTTTTCGAGCTCTGCCAATACGGCATTAGTTTTGACGTTGCTCTCAATGACATCCCGCTCTGCGGTGGCCAGGCGACGGTCGCGATCAAGATGGCTGAGCGCCCGCCGCACAAAGGTTGGAATGAGTTCCTGAAACTGGACGTCTTTCACCACGTAATCCAGCGCCCCCCTCTTCATCATGTCGACGGCCACGCGCTCGTCGCCCTGACCGGTGATAATAATAAAAGGAGGCAAGCGTTTCAGCTCGTTGGCTGCGGAAATCAGTTCCTTCCCCTCCATGTCCGGCAACTTAAGATCGAACAACGCGAGGTCTGGCTGATTTGCTTTGAGCCACGCCAGGGCAGTCGCCCCGGAGTCCGCCGTCGCCACTGAAAAACCTTCACGAAGCAAAGACTTTTCGATCAAGCGCAGCAAACCTCTATCATCATCTACTACTAAAATCGTCACTTGGCTGCAGATGCTCATGAAACAGGGGTGGAATGGCTTTCCGGTACTTGAACAAGTGATATGAAGAGGCCCATTTGTTTGATAGCGTCAGCAAATTTTTCGTGATCAACCGGTTTAACAATATAGCTGTTACAACCAAGCTCATGGCACCGTTCGACTTCACGCGGATCGTCGGTGGTGGTAAGCATCAGGATGGGGATTTTTTTCAATTCCGGATCCCCCTTCAGCTGACGCAGAACCTCAACGCCATCGACCTTGGGCATCCGAATATCGAGCAGCAACAAATAGGAAAGTTCCCGGGAACACCGCCTCTCACCACGGCCAAAAAGAAAATCCAGGATCTCCTGCCCATTCTCAAATCGTTCAATTGGATTGCTCAGTCCCGCCCGTCTAAGATTTTTTTCAATCAATCGCACATGACCCAGATCATCGTCCGCCACCAGAATGATAACTTCCTTCGTCATGCTATTTCTTTCCGGCCACAGTGAATGATGCAGGCAAGGAAACAAAGAAGGAACTGCCCTCGCCAGGTTCGGATTCGATCCAGATTTTTCCGTCCTGCCTCTCCAATGTCCGTTGGGCAATGGTCAAACCCAAACCTTCTCCTTCGCCCTTCGAGGGATTGAGACGATGAAAGATTTCGAAAACTTTTCCCTGGTGTTCCGGAGCGATGCCAATTCCGTTATCACTCACCTGGTAAATCGCGCGACCGTCCTCTTCGCGGCCTGAAATTTCAATCTTGAGAGCGCGTCGCGGATCACGATATTTCAAAGCGTTGTCCAGAAGGTTCGAAAAAACATGGTTGATTTGCGTCGTGTCCCCACGACAGGGGAGCAGCTTTTGAACTCGCACTTCCGCGCCCGTCTGCTGGATTTGAAACTCCATCGCGCGGGCAATGCCCTCGACCATGGCATTCATGTTGAGCACATCAATGTTCAAGGCAGCCCGACCCAGGCGCGAAAACCTCAGGAAACCGGAAAGTAACACGTCGATTTTTGCTACACCTGCCTGGATGAATTCCAACGCTTCGGGAACGTCCTGATCGATGATTGCTTTCAGTTGCGATTTGCTGACGTGATCCCCGCTCGCTGAAGCGAGAAGCGCCTGGACAGACGCACACGACGCAGCGAGCTCCTTACTGAATCCCTGGATGTTCACGAGCGGCGAACGCAAGTCGTGTGAAGCGACGTAGACAATCGTTTCCAACTCCTTGTTTTTCTCAGCCAGGCTCCGCGCCAGCTCCGCCAATCGTTCTTCGTCCCGTTTACGTTCCGTGATATCTGTGCGAATCGCGATGTATTGAGTTGGTTTCCCTTCGGCATCAAGAAAAGGGCAAATGGTCGTCGCTACCCAATAAATGCCGCCGTCCTTTGCGCGATTACGAATTTCACCTTTCCAGACCTGCCCGCGGGCAATCGTAGTCCATAGGTTTTTGAAAAACTCCTTTGGATGATAACCGGAATTGATGATGCGATGATCCTGGCCCAGCAATTCATCCCGGGAATATTTTGAAATCTCGCAAAACTTGTCGTTCACGAAATTGATACGCCCTCTCGGGTCCGTAATCGCCACAATGGAATGCGCATCGAGTGCCGCCTTCAGATCCTGCAGATCTTTCAGAGCGGCGACCACCGATGAATCTTTCAGCGGACGTCCAGCCTCCAGCGCATGTAGCCGCTCGATCAGTTCGCCTTTGGTCAATTGGCTGTAATCTTCCATTCCGTCAAGCATACCAGAAACGCTTCCTGAAAATATAACGTGTCATCCAGGCTGTGATTACTTGAACCTCGGATTGAAGTGCGTCAGGTGGCACCCCACTTTGCCGCCGTTTGTTTACTCCGCCATCTTCTATTTCAATGCAATGCGGTTCGCTCCCAAGTTGCTTCAACTGCAGGGGCAGAACAGGAATGACAAGCGGGTAAAAGCATTTACTCCTCTCCCGTTGATTTGCTAAAATCATGTTCGGTATGGCCATTGCCATATCCATATTGGCTTTCGATCATGGATTCTGCATTGAACCAATGTTCAAGGTGTTTGCCGTCCGGTTTGCCGTCGCGCTCGTAGAGGTCGTGGGCAAGACGCTCGATTTGGGCATATGTGGGCTTGTTAACCGGCCCCTCATGGAGTGCGTTGTTGCGTTTGTTTTTGTGTTTCATGGTATCAGCTTTCGGGATGCCAGACTCCTGATGGGGAGAGAGATCCAATTAAGATATCAACCTACGTGAAGAGATCATCGACGCCATGGGTGTTTGTCCCATCTGAGATTTTTATATTAACCCATCGTGCAATTCGGCATTAAACCAGTCAGGTGAAGGCACGGGCAGGTTCCCCGCTGCCGAGCGAGGTTTTGCCGAAACTGGCTCGATATCAGAGGTAATTGATACCGTTGGGAAAGAACCCACCTTCGTGCATATTCACGCCCTTACAGCCGGAAAAACGTGGGAACCACGCTGAGGAGGACAATCCGCATCTGCGAATGCCAGGAAGAGGGTTCCGACTGGTCAAAACGGCGCATAACCCTACTTTTTGCGTTGATCCGTCAGGGGAAGCTCAACCCAGAATCTACTTCCCTGTCCCAATTGTGATTCGACGCCTACTGCGCCCTTCATGCGTTCAGCGGCTCGGCGAACGATGGCTAACCCAACCCCGGTGCCACGATATTCTTCATTGGTATGTAACCGTTGGAAAACCCCAAACACTTTATTATGATATTCTTTTTCGATCCCCATCCCGTTGTCTTCCACCCAGATTCGCGCCATCCCTCCCCGCGTTTCAGCCTTGATAAAAATCTTCGGCCGCATTCCAGCAGGAACGAATTTAATCGCGTTCAAGATAAGGTTCGAGAACACCTCTTCCACGAGAATTTCATTTCCCATGATGGGCGGGAGTTCATTTATCTGGATCTCGGCGCCGACCGTTGCAATCTCATCAGAATACTCAGCAAGGATTTTCGCCAACGGAACTTTGAGATCAACCTGGCGAATCGGAAAATCCAAATGACTCAGCTGTCCGTATTCGAGCAAATCACTCAGGAGTTGATCCATCCGACCGGCAGCGTCGTGGATCCGATGAGCATAGTTTTTCCCCATTTCATTCATTGGAACATCTTCAGCCAAGGCATTTGTCAGCCCTCTCATAGCTCGCAATGGAGCGCGTAAATCATGTGCCAGCGTGTAGGTCAGACTTTGCAATGAACTGATTGTGGCCTGAAGGTTGGAAGTGCGTTCCGCCACCAGATATTCCAGATTGAGGGCATGCTGGCTGATTTCTGCGGTCGCTTTTTGGAGGGCATCTTCGATTTGTTTTCGCTCTGAAATATCTCGCGCCACGGTTGATACCCCGACGACTCGTGCTTCTTCATCCTTGATCGGTGACAACTGGATGGAGAGAAATATGTTCGAACCATTCTTCCGAATTCTTTCCGTTTCAAACAGTTGCACGCATTGGCTCTGTTTTACCTTTTCGATGCGGGCGAGCACCTCCTGCAAGTCCACCGGCAGAGTAAGCATGGTGATCGATCTGCCCATAACTTCCCCTGCGGCGAAACCGTAAAGTTGTTCAGCAGCTTTATTCCAACTGGTGATGAGATTATTCGAGTCGATGCTGACGATGGAATCCGCCGTCGAGTCCACAATGGACGCCAGGAGAGCTTTGCCTCTATTGGCTTCTTTGCGCGCGGCTATTTCTTCGCGCAGTTGTTCGCTTACCTTTTCGGCTACTTCGGTGAGTTCATGTTGGCGAACCCCAGAAATCATCAGCGCCTCTGTCATCGCAGCAGCGCTGGAACGAAATAAAGCGGCCCGGGTCAGTTGGATAATCACTCCGACTGGCCGGTCATTGGCGTCCAGGGCAGGCCACATCGCATAGAGCCATTGGTCTGGGTTTGGGTCAGAGTCAGACACCACGGGATGGGTTGTACCCTCTCCGGTTTGGTAGACCTTATCCAATATCGGCACGCATTCATCCCCTACTGGCACAATCTCGGCGAAGGCATGTCCAAGCAGTTCCGTCCTGGTCTTTCCGAGCAACCGGCAGAAGGCGACATTCACATAACTCAAAATGTGCTTCGGACCCTGCACTTCGACGATCGGCACAGGAGCGCGTTCAATGATAGGCGCAGACAAACTCCGCAGGTCAGCGGCCGGACTCTTCTTGATCGATGTGGGTTCCGTCGCCATACAATTTGTAAAGTAACCAGGCCGAATTAAATCGGACAACCGCACCTATCCATTTTTCGCTCCCGTGGGCGCGCCTGAATGAAACGTAGCTGTCTTCCCCGCTCGCTCGACTCGCAGGCTGTGTCGAATGCTGAAAACCTCGATAAAGGTTTCGTGCTCTGCCGTCGATATATCTCTTCGCCCAAACAAAGCCCACCTTCCGAAATTCCTCACAGTCGATTTACCAAAGTGGAACCTGTGTTGAGGTCCAGTTCATCTGTTTTTATTTAATGCTTGGTGTCAACGAGACGCGCCTTGGTTTTCGGCTCCGGTGCCAACTCGTTCGGTATATTCCCGATCCGCCTTGGCAATCCGCTGGTCAATTCTGCATATTCCGTTTGGCGTGGACCAATCACGGCGATACCCTCGTCGGTGATGACATATTCGCGGATGTCTTTGCTGTGGTTTCCGCCGCGCATCTTCACCACCACCATGATTTTGCGAAGCTGGCCATCGATCTCCACGTAACGCAGCCGGATGATGTCATCCGTCAGAAACGAGATTGTGTAATGACTGAACTCGAACGAGGTGAAGTCCTCCACAATCTCGACCGTCGTCAAAATCGTCACCCCCGCTCCGGTCAGCGCGGCAATCATGCGATACAAGGACTCCCGAAAATCGGCGCGAAACCCAGGTGCCAGCGCCATCTCAAAACCGACCAATGAATCGATGATCAACCGCTTGGCATCAACTCTCTTCACGGCATCGAGAATCTCCTGCATCGTTTCATCCACCGACAGATCGAGTGGACGAAGATAGAGTATTTCCAGTTTCCCGTTTTTCTGCGGCGTGCTCAAATCCAATCCAAAAGACTCGGCACGGGCGGTGTAGCCTTCCGGGCGTTCCTCGAAGACCGCCGCGATTCCCGATTCCCCGTTGCGCAAACCTTCGGCGAGAAACTGCGTGGCCAGCGCGGATTTTCCGGTGCCGGACGGCCCGGAAACCAGCACGCTATCCCCTTCGAAAATGCCTCCGCCCAGCATCTCATCCAGGAGAGGTATCCCGCTGGACAACCGGCGCGGTTTCGCCTTCCGCTGTTTTCTTCCCACCATCCCCAGGGTGCGGGAGAACGCTTGCAGCCCCCCTTCGGCAATCCGGATCGTATGTAGCCCGGGGACGGAACTCTGCCCGCGCAGCTTCATGATTTGAAGTTTTCGCACCACGGAATTGCGCTCCACACTTTGCATGAGCCAGAAAAGACCATCTGCCACGGTGAAGACCGGATTGTCGCGCATCTCATTTTCCGTATATTCTCCCAGCAAAAATGTGGTCGCTTCCCAACTGGCCAGAAACAGGGCCAACCGTTGGACAAAGCCTTGCACTTCCGTTTCGTTCCCCACCCCGAGCGCTTTCCGCACCACGGATCGAAAGGAATCGACCACCACCAAACTGGGATTGGAGGCTTTTACTTCCCGCATGATTTCCTCCAGCACTCCTCCCAGATCTTTCTCCAACACCACTTCGCTCAAATTGATAAACCGGATCGCCTTGCCCAACTTGGCCGGTTCGAAGAACGAGTATTGTTGCTGGTAACGCAACATCTTGAGAGCAGGTTCCCCCAGCACCGTAAAGTAAATCGCGGGTTTTTGAGCGGTGGCGTTGGCGAAAAGAATTTGATGTGCGAGCGTCGTTTTACCGCAACCGGGCGCCCCCGCGATAATATTAAAAGAGAATTCCGGCAACCCTCCCCCAACGATGTCATCAAGACCACGGACGCCAGTGGGAAGTTGGCGGATCTTCACTTTTTCCGGACTGCTCATAGCCTTGCCCGGCACCCTGTGGGCCGCAGATTGAACTTTTTTCTTCATAACTTATCTCCTGTTCCGAAATCCACGCTGTCGAAGGTTTCATGGGGCCAGGCGTCCTGCACTAACGCCAGGGTTAAAGCCGGGCCGATAAAGGTCACCAGCAACTTGATCAAATGCGCCACGAGAATGATTTCTCCTGCAGAAATGTCGTGTTTTCCCTCCAGTTCGGCAAATCCCCCCAGGGATCCATCGCTTCTCACTTCGAGGTCGCCCAGCAAAGGAACCTCCAGGGAAGCCATCACCAATGCCCGTGCCTGCAGCGAGCGAAAGCCGCCCGCCCCCATAAATTTACCCAACGAGGTACGCAGCTTGTCACAAACGTGAAACGCGGCGGGGGCTCCTGAGCTGGCGGGTATGCCCGCCAGGGTGGTTTCAAGGGAAAGGAGTCTCCGGGCAAACTCCTTTAGCTCAGGTGATGCTTTATATTCCATTCGTCAAAGGCAAAACGCTCGGTCAAGAAAGCGCCTCTGCATTGGTCCCGTCAAAAAAAATGAAACCGCAACTGTTCTTCGCACCCAGGGGGGGGCAACTGTTCCACTGTCGTTCAGACGCACAGTGGAGGTCAACATCATGTTCGCCCTTTCGCTAACTAAGGGGATTCTTCAGATTAAACTCCCATCTACCCACTGCAACGGTGTAATCCCTGATTTGTTTGCCGTGATGGATACTAGGATGCCGCAGCAAACGCCGGGGTTAGTTATCATTTGCTTTGGAGAGAGCAGCCATGGGATGTAGACACGAATGCTCACATTTTCACGAATCAGGGAAGGAAAACATAATGAAAATGGCGGCTGAATGTTATCACCACACGAACCGTTCCTATTTGCTCCGTTCCCTAATTCGTGGCAATTCCTGCCATTCGTGTCAAAACCCTTCCTGCTCTGTGTGCTCAAAACACATTCTCCCGGACTACTTGCTTCTCCGAATTTAGATGCATCAGCCCTGGGAAGCGGCACGCCTTGTAAAAGTTGTGACCTGTGATAGGGTAAAAGACCCATCATCAAACCGGACCAATTGCTTTCTAATTGGCCCTTCAGGTTTAACACGGGCGGCAAGCATCCGATCTCACGAACACACAAATTTATCGATGAACATCGAGCAGATTATCATGGTTGCAGAAGACGATGCCAATGATGTGTTTATGATGGAACGTGCTGTCCGCCTCATGAAGGCGTCGGTGGTGGTGCATTTTGTTAAAGATGGACAAGAGGCAATCGACTATTTATCCCGGCAGCATAAATTTTCCGACCTCTCTCTCTTTCCCCTTCCCACCCTGATCCTTTTGGATATCAAAATGCCACGGAAGACCGGATTTGATGTTTTAGAATGGTTGAAGCAAGAGGGAGGATTCGAAGATATCCCGGTCATAATGCTTACATCTTCGAGGATGCCGGACGATGTCACCCGAGCGCTGGATCTCGGAGCGAGAGCCTATCTGGTGAAGCCCCTGGACTCAAATAAGTTGAGGGAGCTGTTTACGAATACGGAAAACTTCCTGACGGCTCAGACTGTCTGATGCGGCGTTTCTGGATCAGGTGCGCATGCTCCAGCCAACGGGTGTGATTAAAAGTGGGTGAGCCGACAGGTTGTATGTCGTGGTTGCAGCGTGGTTTGCATTCTGTGCCAAGGCCCAACGGGCCGGAATTCCTCAGCCCAGGCCAGCGGCCCAACGCCGTTTAGTTAGGGAAAAACAAAGGGCACCGAGACAGGAGTGGAGCGGGAGCTCCCAGTCAAAGCTGGTGGGGCACAACCTGCCGGTTTGCCCTGACTTCTGCCTTTCGCCATGCCAACCGATATGACAATTCATCGCAATAGTCCGTGAGGGAGTTCTCACATCGGACATTTCGATCTAGCAACGCTAATCCTTCCAAAGAAGGCAAATATCAGGGCAAACCGGCAGGTTGTGCCCCACCATTTTGGCTAGGAGCTTCCGCTCCACCTGTGCCTGAACACGCTCGCTTGTTTACACCTTAACTAAACGGCAGTGGGTCGTTGGCTTGGGCTGAGGGATGTCTGCCAGTTGGGCCTTGGCACCCGGAATGTCTCAGGTCTCGATTTTCACGACCTTTCAGCGTGGCCAAAAAAGTGCGGGAATAATTTCAACGGTCTTCAGTGGGGCTGAGAATGCGCTGAAACACGTTTCCGGCGGTTTTCAGCTCTTCTTACGAAGGGAAATTCCCAAAATCCGAATCCTGAAGGCAGCCATCAGCGGAGGGGTATCAAACGAAGGGCGCGGGAGTTGAGATTGGCGAAAATCAAGGCCCAACGGGCCGACATTCCTCAGCCCAGGACAGCGGCCCACGCCGTTTAGTTAAGCACCTATTTGTCCTTAAATTACTGAATACCGGCGACAAAACTCCCTCTCTCCGCCATAGCGGGGAGAGGGCTAGGGGAGAGGAGTTCGATCAGAAAATTTGAATGCTGAAGCTTCTTCGATTTCGCGGGTGGGGCTATTAAGGTAGAAAGACAGCATGATCGATCCAACAAAAGCAGGACGACGTTATGACCTGCAGTTTAAGCAAGATGCGGTAGGGCTGGT
>JBKJKE010000199.1:0-34699 GCA_046597605.1 Limisphaerales bacterium
TCGAGAGCGTCGTGCGAAGTGAAAGAAGCGTCTTAAGGCGATAGAACGCGCGTTGATTCACAAACATTCGCAGTCTTCGATGGCAGTTCCGCCCGCTGCACGCGGCCGGGGCCGGCGCAGCGCGCCCAGCCGCTACCTTCCTGACGCTTTCGCGCTCTCCTTAACTAAATGGCGGTGGCCCGATGGGCTGGGCTGAGGAATGGCCGCACGTCGCGCGTTCAGTGTAAATACTAAGGACTGATAAACGCCCTAATGGGTGACCCCCTCAACCTAATTCTTCTCTTACTCCATCTTATTGCTGCGGCCGCAAGCGGTAGTAACGATTCGGCGCATTTGTCGCGGCGGCGTCCAGGAATTGATAAACGGGCAATGCACTCGTCGGCAGATTAGTCCAGATCACCAGGTCACTCGAAACTTCCACGTTGAGATTCCAACCCGCGAGATTGGTCAGGCCAAACTCAAAGAACCCATCGTTGAGCTTCGTGGCATTGGTCATTAACAAACCGCTGTTGGCAAAGTAGGCTGCCAGGGCGCCGTTCAATTCATTATCATTAATCACCCCGTCTCCATTGGCGTCACCCGGCGGAAGACCAACGCTCAAGCCGAAGCCCCTCGTGGTGACGGACACGCCATCGCTCACGCCAATGGTGATGGTGGTGCGACCGATCTGATTTAAGGCCGGCATCAAAGTCGCCGTCCGGCTGCTGCCCGTGCCGGAGAACGTAATGTTCGCAGAAGGAATTAACGTGCTGTTTTCAGAGGTGGCGGTCACCACCAGATTGCTCGCTGCCGTTTGGGCGTCACCGACGGTGAATGGAATTCCTGCAACGGGCGTGTTCACGGCAGTGCTTTGATCCGAGAACCCGCTCAGTGAAGGCACCGTGTTTGCGGAAACAATGTATTGATCGACGCCGTTTACGAGACCCAGGCTGTTTTGAGCGACGGCTCGATAATGATACTCGGTGCCTGGAACCAACCCACTCACGACGTTATTGAAACTCAATACAATCGCTCCACCACCCACGTTCGTTGATGGCGTCACGTTACCGTAATTCGTCGTCATGCCATACTGGAACCAGACCAGGGTCGAGACGCCGTTCGGGTTCACTGTTCCATTGAGCCCTGCATCCAAAGAGCCGTTCGCATTCACGATGAGTCCACTCGACGCCAACGTCGTCACCGCCGGCGCGCTTACGGTCCTGAACGTCTGGTCGGCCCCAAAGCTGTTGGCAGAGTCAGTCGTGACCACTAGTCGGTAATGATAAACGGTCGCGGGAGTCAGATTCGTCGCGGCGCGATCGACGCCGACGTTATTCAGCCCGTTGCCGACGGACACCGACGGAAAAACGGTTCCGTAGTTTGTGGTGAGGCCGAGTTCAAAATAGGCTGAACTGCTGACACTGTTCGGATTGGCAGAACCGTTGAGCGTCGCGGTTGTCGCAGAAACAGAACTCGCACCGAGAGTGATGGCGAGTGGCGGCGGAATGTATGTAAAACTCTGTTCCGCGGCAAAGGACGAACCGGCAAATGCACCATCAATCGCCTGCACGGTCCAATAATAGGTTGTGCCAATCTCAAGTTTTTTCACGATCGCCGTTAAACCGGCGTGCGCGTTGCCCATTTCCGGAAGGAGGCGGCGGCCATCCGGCGCGGCCGATGGACTCACAATGTCGAAACCATCCGGAGTCGTGCCCACGCGAATATTATAGGTTAAGCCAAGCGACGGCGTTTGAGCATCAGTCGCAGCATTCCATTGCAAGGTGACTTCGCTCCCGGTTTGAGCGACGGATAATCCGCTCGGAGCTGTCGGTGGTGTATTGGTCTGCGGGTTGAGGTTGCGCCAGATCTGTGAAATGGGACCGTTAGGATTATTGTTTCCAGTAAGAAGTATATCCAATCGCCCGTCATTATCATAATCGCCCCAGGAAACTGTGCCCAGGACGGCAGTAGGCAGACCCGAATTGACCTGGGCGAAGGTTCCGTCGCCCCGGTTGCGCCAAAGACGAACGCCCTCGCTGGACGTCACTAACAGATCAAGCCATCCGTCATTGTCGTAATCCCCCCAGGCCAGCTTGCCCAGGCTACTGGTTGACAGACCGGAGTTCGCAAGTTTCGTAAACGTTCCGTTACCGCTATTGCGCCAGATCTCTACCGTGCTGCTGAGCGAGCCCCTGTCCACTAAAGCAATATCAAGAAAGCCGTCGTTGTCGTAATCTCCCCATGCGACAGAAGCCGGGAAGGACGGCAATCCCGCATTGATGTTGGAGAAGGTTTCATTGCCGTTATTATGCCAGACCTGATTAATCGTAGTGGTTCCCGAGAGCAGGACGTCAACAAAACCGTCATTGTCATAATCTGCCCAGGCCACCGATGCTCCGGTAAGTCCCGGCAAACCCGCGTTGATCTTTTGAAGAGAATAACCGTTCACATTATGGTAAAGTTCACAAACTCCTGATCCCGCCAACAATAGATCCGGCTTGCCATCGTTGTCGTAATCGCCCCAGGCAACGGATGAATTCACGACAATACGATTAATAGTGCTCGTATCCTGAAAACTCCCACCATTATTATAAAAGACCCTCCCCGTGCCGGATTGGGGCGTGGTCCCTGTTATAGCGAAATCGAGCGTCCCATCATTGTCCATATCTCCCCACGCTACTTGCCCTGAAAACACGTACTCATACAGGGAACCAATAGGACTTTGTTCGCGGACAAAGGTTCCGGAATTATTACGCCAAAATCCCGCCGTGTAACCGGGAGACCCGGAGGATTGTCCACTCAACACAATATCGAGACTTCCGTTGTTGTCGTAGTCACCCCAGGCGGCCAGAGCGCTGGAAACTCCCGGCAGCCCGGCGTTGATATTCGTGAAAGAGTGCGTTTGGAGAGAAACATCGAGCCCGAAGTTCGTTCCCGCGCTATTCGCCGCGATGATCCGATAATGATAAGTCAACCCGGGACCTACCCCTGGAATATTCGCGCTGAGGGATTGGTTTGTATTTCCCATCGCCAAATTAAAAGTCGCCGAGTTGCTGCCGTAATTGGTCGTCGCTCCATATTCAAAATAAGCGGTTGTCGCAGCTCCGTTTGGATTCACTGACCCGTTCATCGTCGGATTGGTGCTGCCGAGATTGGTGGGCGACAAAGTTGTCGCGGTCGGTTGTGCGAACGCCGTCATTGGCAAAAAAGACCACAACGCCAACGAGAAAAGGCAGGTAAAGACTCGAAACGACAAAGAACTTTTCATGGTTATTGAACTAGCGACGGTGATAATCCCAGATTGTTTTCGCAAACCGGGACATTTTGCGGACAACGATTGACTCACAATGGAGAGTCTAGGTAAAGCCCTTAAA
Source organism: Limisphaerales bacterium (assembly GCA_046597605.1). Classification (GTDB taxonomy): domain Bacteria; phylum Verrucomicrobiota; class Verrucomicrobiia; order Limisphaerales; family JACDHS01; genus JACDHS01. The sequence continues at coordinate 3,354 of JBKJKE010000199.1, forward strand.
GAGGGAAAATCCGATACTTTACTAGGGCGAAGCGAATCTGGGGCAACCCCTGCTTCCAATGAGAGATGCGGGATAAGGAACGCAACGCTCTGCCCCGTCTTTCGAGGTTGCAGACTGCCCGCGCAGTTGCCCAGCCTCGTCGTAGGGTCTACGGAGTGCCCGCGCAGTTGCGCGGCCTCGTCGTAGAGTCTACGGACTGCCCGCGCAGTTGCGCGGCCTCGTCGTAGAGTCTACGGACTGCCCGCGCAGTTGCGCGGCCTCGTCGTAGGGTCTACGGAGTGCCCGCGCAATTGCGCGGCCTCGTCGTAGGGTCTACGGACTGCCCGCGCAATTGCGCGGCCTCGTCGCAGGGTCTACGGACTGCCCGCGCAGTTGCGCGGCCTCGTCGTAGGGTCTACGGAGTGCCCGCGCAGTTGCCCGGCCTCGTCGTAGGGTCTACGGAGTGCCCGCGCAGTTGCGCGGCCTCGTCATAGGGTCTACGGACTGCCCGCGCAATTGCGCGGCCTCGTCGTAGAGTCTACGGAGTGCCCGCGCAACGGCGCGGGGTCGTTGCAGGGTCGGCGGAGAGGCGTTTTACGTCGAAAACGGGAAAAATGGGTCGGTTTTGACCGGTTTTGGGGTGAAAATGAATTTTTAACCGCGAAAGTGACTCAGAGAATGGGGATTTAAACCGCGAAATACGCTAAATACGCGAAAGGGGGAGGAATTAGGAACTAGAGAGTTAAGGTAAGACGTTCTCCCTTTGGCCTTGGTTCCGGGAGGAATTTGCTATTTATATCCCTTTTCGCGTAGTTCGCGACTTGAGACCGTCGGAACGGTCGAAAGGAATGCGGCGGAGCCGCAGGTCCGCAGGACCGAACGAGCGGGCGCGAGTGAGTCAATTTCGCGGTTTAATCCGTTTTTCAATTCCCCGCTTCTTTGCCTGGCGCGGGTTTTTCCGCCACGGATTCGACAGTGATGGTGTATTGGAGCCATGAGAAATTTGGTGTCGGAGCACTGCGCCCACCAGGGGGTTTCTCCAAACCAGGGTTTGGTGACAGAATGCGTTAACGGTCTTCACCCCGGAACCGGGTTAGGTTGGATGGTTTTCAGATGGCGGACACGAATCGTCTATGGGATAATTGCTAATTCGAATGAACCCAATACCGTGCCGCACTAACCCGAACCCGCCGCGCGGATTGATGCCGTTGCTCATCTCGTGCGCGCTGATGATGTGCGTCGTGAACGCTCCGGCCAGCACGCTCACCGTCCTGCGCCATTTCAAAATGGGCGAGGCCGATATTGGTGCGGTGGACGGCGGGGTGGTGACGCAAACGGTGGATAGCGCCTCCACCAATGCCCTGACCATGACGGGCGAGCCTCACTACTCGTCGGACTCGCCCCAGTATTATTCGACATCCACGATCGATTTCAGCGGTGCCACCCGCTGGGGATCCACGCCCAATCCGCATTTGCTGACCACCAATTTTGGGGTGGAAACCTGGGTGAAGCCGGTCAGTGCCAGCGGGACTCGGTTCATTATCTACTCCGGGACTGCGGGGAGCGGCTGGGGAATTGTCCAACTTGCGGAAACCGGGACGTTCAGGGCGATTTTCGGCGGCCGGACCTATTTTGGGGAGGGCGAAATCAAGGTCGGGGTATGGACGCACCTGGCCTTCGTGGTCACGGGGGAAACGGCGACTTTTTACGTGAACGGCGTTCCGTCCGGGCCCGCCGTTGCCTCAAATCCCGCGCCCCCGGAATCGACCCTCTTTATTGGCACGAGTCCCACGCTGGGAGCCTATTTCGGTGGGAAAATGGACGACGTGCGGATCTTCACCTTCGAGCCCGGCACCTTCACGCCCGACCTGCTTCTATACAAGCCGCCGCTCGTCCTGACCTTCACGCAGAATGGAACGGATGCCACCCTGTCCTGGCCCTTGGCTTACCCCCGGTTCAGCCTGCAAACCACCACCAACCTGGCGACGCCATGGCAGTTGGTTAGCACCCCGGCTAAAACGAACGGGAACTATCAAATCACTCAACCGATGGGCCCAGGGATGGTAAATCAGCCGGTTGTCCCTCAACGTTTCTTTCGGCTCAAAGAGGATGTGTCGGAGAACGCAGACCCGAAACTGGGAGATGGTAAGTTCATTGTCATCACCAGCTTCGGTCAGCCCAAGAATGTGATCGATTACAATGCCGCGAATGCCAATCGCATTGTTGGCACTCAACCGTCTTCGATCGATGCCCGGGCCTTTGTTGATCCTTTCGACCCTAATGGCAATCTGCAACCGCTGCAATTCCATTGGGTCGTCCGATACCCTAGCCAGCCAGGAATACCCTACACGGCGGCGGGGATGAAAGGCTATCTCAGCCCGGTTCTGACGATGGATCCAGCCACCCTGGCCACCCAACCCAATCCGCCTAATGTAAATGGACGGGGTGTCGCATTTAGGCTGGAGGTTTTCTCTTCTCACACGGGCCGGACTACGGTTCTCACCAACCAAATACAAGTCGTTGGCGATGCCCTTAGCCTGTCCATGTACAATACTTGCCAGAACCAGACAAATGCCTGCTCGGAGTGCGTCTGCACCATTGCGGCCGCGCTGCCAGCCACCGAACCGACCCAATAGGAATTGTGACGGGGTCAGAGTCCTGGGTTAGTAGTTCCTTGCTTAGTCGCGTAGCGACGATTGAGAATGCGATGCAACCGCCCACTTGTTGAAGCATCATTCGTCGCTCCGCGACTTGACCGACTCTGCCAACCGGAAGTTGTGTCGCAGGCGCAGACGAGGCTTGCGATTTTCAGCAGATGCATTCAGTTATCCCGCGCACCTTCTGGTGAAAGCACATTAACGATTTAATTTTCAAACACTGCCATGCCCAGCAACGTTCTTGGTCAACCTCTTCAAGCCTGCTGTTACGCGCCGATGACCGGCTTCTATCGTGATGGCTTTTGCCGCACCGGCCCCGATGACAAGGGACTGCACACTGTTTGTATCGTGGCGACCGCCGAGTTCCTTGCCTTCAGCCGCGCGCAGGGCAATGACCTCTCCACACCGCGGCCCGAGTACGATTTCCCAGGGTTGAAACCCGGCGATCAATGGTGTCTCTGCGTGACGCGCTGGGTGGATGCTTTCGAAGCAGGCAAAGCTCCCCTCGTCGTGCTCGAAGCGACGCACCTTCATGCGCTGGAGTTCATCGCACTCGAAGACCTTCAAACCCACGCAGCGAAATGAACGCCCCAACTGGCATCACGCCGATGACGTCACCAATCGATCCGCTCACGGGTGGTTGGCGGTTGGAGCACTCCTACGCGCGATTGCCGGCTGGCTTTTTTGCATCCGTGTCGCCGACACCAGTCTCGTCACCGCGACTGGTTCTTCTGAATCGCCCTCTTGCTGAGGAACTCGGACTGGATCCCGCGGTGCTCGCTCAATCCGATAATACCGCATGGTTTGCTGGCAACGTCTTGCCGCCTGGCGCATCCCCCATCGCTCAAGCTTACGCGGGACATCAGTATGGAAACTTTGTCAGGCTGGGGGATGGCCGTGCCATTTTGCTCGGGGAACAAATCACGCCGCGTGGTGAACGCTTCGATATCCAACTCAAGGGCTCAGGCCCGACGCCTTACTCGCGTCGTGGTGATGGTCGTGCCGCCCTGGGGCCTATGCTCCGCGAATACATCATCAGCGAAGCCATGCACGCGCTGGGCATTCCCACCACGCGCAGTTTGGCCGTGGTCGCCACCGGCGAACCGGTCTTTCGCGAAACAACGCTGCATGGTGCCATCCTCACACGCATCGCGGCCAGCCACCTCCGCGTCGGAACGGTCGAATGGGCCGCGTCCACGGGCGAGATTGAGAACTTACGAGCGCTCGCTGATTACACCTTGCAACGCCACTACCCCACGTTGACGAACGTGGATCAGCCTTACGTCGCCTTGCTGAAAGCTGTCCTGGAACGCCAGGCCGCACTCATCGCACGCTGGCAGCACGTCGGCTTCGTGCATGGCGTTATGAACACCGACAACATGGCGCTCTCCGGCGAGACCATCGACTACGGTCCATGCGCGTTCATGGATGCCTACCATCCTGCGACCGTCTTCAGCTCCATAGACAGCCACGGCCGTTACGCCTACGCCAACCAGCCGAAAATCGCGCACTGGAATATTTCGCGGCTCGCCTCCGCCATGCTGCCGTCCCTGCACACGGACGAGGAAGAAGCCGTTGCCGTGGGCAATAGCGTTCTGCAAACGTTTCCGGAAATCTTCCACAAGCACTGGCTGGCCGGCCAGCGCGCCAAGCTCGGACTCTTCAACGAAGAACCCGGCGATGCCGAACTAGCGGAGAGCCTTCTCTCTGTCATGCAGGAGCAGGGAGCCGATTTCACCAACACCTTCCGCGACCTCTCCGGCGAAGTGATGACGAACGTCCCACTGGCGGCCCACGCGGGATTTCGAGCGTGGCACACCCGCTGGCAGGAACGGCTCGGTCGTCAGCCGCAGAACAGCGACGAAGCCCGCGCCCTGATGCGCCAGTACAACCCCGCGTTCATCCCACGCAACCACAAGGTCGAGGAAGCCCTCGCCGCGGCGACATTGCATGGCGACCTGAGTGTACTGGAGAAACTCCTCGACGTAATCGCGCAGCCCTTTGCCTACGACCGGCAGTTGCCGGATTTTAGCACCCCGCCCGCACCCGACGCGCCCGCTTATCATACCTTCTGCGGCACGTGAGGGCGCGGTGGTGAACCGCCAATACTCTCGGAATGGCACTCGCAGTCAGTAATAACTGCGGGAAACAAAACGAAGCAAACGAAGCCCCCTTTTTCGCGTATTTAGCGTATTTCGCGGTTTACCTCCGCCCCCATTCTCCTTGTCCCGGCATCGCGGATTAATCCTTCCTAAATCTCAATAACCATTTGTAGAAATTGACGTCGTTGTAGACTTCTTTCCAGGCATTGTGGCCTTTTTGCTCCCCTTCCCCGGAAATAAAAATCAGATCGTTATTTTTGTAATCCACCGCAGAAATGGTGTTTGTCCGGGAAAACTTTTTACCGGAAATTTCTTCAATTTTAAGAACAATATCTTTGGTTGCCTTGTAGTCGACTTGGGCGTCAAAAATATTATGGGCTGTCAAAATAGGAAGTTTCGTCAAATTGGTGTAATTAGAAATCCCATAGGCAGCACCACAAATCGGCGCTATTGCGGCAAAAGGCTCCGGCATCTCACTTGCCAGGCCCCATGTTCCGTGGCCGCCCCGGCTTAATCCTGTTAAATAGATTCTCTGTTTATCCACGTTATGATTTTTGGAAACCTCTGCAATGACTTCCTTGATGGCATCTACATTTTCAAAGAATTGACCATCCGAGATATGGGGCATGACGTAGATAAAGGTATTGAACTTCAACTCTTTGAGTTCCGTTCCCACCTCTTTTGCTTCCTTTAATTCTTTGGGGAGTTCCCAATTAAAAATGGCATCTACTTTTCCTCCCACTCCCAACCCGCCCTGAAGAAATACAATAACCGGAAATGCCTTGGAATTCGTGGTGTAGGAATTGGGGATATACAGGTTATAACCATCCACTCTGCTATTCCCATAGCTTTTCTCAATGGTATGGAACTTGCCTGGATGACTGTCTTTTTTCACATCCTGAGCGATCAACCCATTCCCCAGAATCGAAATATTGATCGCCACCAATGCGATAAAATAGGGTAGTTGTTTCATGTCGTTTTTAATTTCTTAATTTTTCGAGATCAACGGCTACAGCTCGTTGCAGTTGCTGGATAAAGCACCCCAAAGTGTCATTGATCCGCAGTGAACAAAGTAAAGCGCCCGTCCTCTGCGGCGCGAATGTAAAAATCGCGAATGCCTTGGAACCATTCCCAAGTGTAACCAAAATCTTCCTCGGAGAGAAGTGTCCCGTGTCTCTTCTTCTGCATCGTTCCGGCTTGGATGAGCATTGTTCGATCATTCGGCCGGATTAATGAGATGCTCGCTTTGCTCGCGCCGATGGCATCGGCAGTTTGGGCGTTCACACAGGAACGCCCCACCGACTTGTTGGTGGCTCGCGCAGGTCCCACCCCATCACCACGGTTACGCCCCAACCAACATCTTGCCGTTCGAGGTCGCTGGCTTATTCCCCGTTGCCGTCAATGCGGCGCGGGCGGAAGTCGCTTTGCTCTTATCGAGGTAATATTGGTAGTCACCGGCGTAATGCGTCAGGCGACCGGCATTCACATGAACGACGTGGTTGCTTAACTGGCGGATGAAATAAACGTCATGGCTGATGAAAAGCAGCGTGCCATCGAACTGTTTCAACGCTCCCACCAACGCATCAATACTCGCCATATCCAAGTGAGTGGTCGGTTCGTCCATGAGCAAAAGGTTCGGCGGATCGAGGAGCAACTTCACCAGGGCGAGGCGACTCTTCTCACCACCGCTAAGGACGCTGATCTTCTTGAAAACATCGTCGCCACGAAAGAGGAAGGAACCGAGCACCGTCCGGATGAATACTTCGGTCACCCGTTGCGGTGTATTCATGGCTTCTTCCAGAACGGTGAGCGCTGGATTCAGAACTTCGACGCGATACTGCGAGAAATAGCCGGCCTTCGCGTTGTGCCCCAACGTGCGCGTCCCCTGCTGCACTGGAAGAACACCTGCCGCGATCTTTAACAAGGTCGATTTGCCTGCGCCGTTCGGTCCGACGAGAACCGTTTTCTGGCCGCGTTCGGCGACGAAGTCCATCCCCCGATAAATCACGTTGGTGCCATAGGCATGATGAATACCTTCGAGCGAAATCACCTTATGTCCGCTCCGTTGCGGTTGTGGAAACTGGAAATGGATCTCTGAATCTTCCGGTTCAGGCGCTTCGACCTTTTCCATGCGATCGATTTGCTTGAGCTTGCTTTGCGCCTGGGCCGCCTTGCTCGCCTTTGCGCGAAAACGGTCTGCAAATTCCTGCAAACGCGCGATGTCTTTCTGTTGATTCTTAAACGCTGCGACCTGCCGTTCCTTCGCCGCAGCGCGTTGCACCAGGTATTCGTCATAGGTCCCGCGATAACGGGTGAGCCGTCCGTGACGAATATCGATGATGTGGGTGACGAGTTGATTGAGAAAGTCACGATCGTGGGAAATCAACAGAATGGCGCCGGGATACCCCTGCAAATATTCCTGGAACCAATAGAGTGATTCGAGGTCGAGATGGTTGGTCGGTTCGTCCAGCACGAGCAAATCCGGCTCCTGCACGAGTAACCGCGCCAGATGCGCGCGCATCACCCAGCCGCCGCTCAATTCCCGGGCCGGACGATTGAAATCGGATTCCCGAAAACTTAATCCGCTGAGAATCTGTTTTGCTTTCGGTTCCAGCTGATAACCACCCAGCTCGATATAACGATCCTGCACCGTGTAATAATCTTCACCCTCAACAATGGTTTCCAGAGCTGGATCGGCGACACCTGATTCCTGGGCTTCAAAAGCGCGCATCAATCGTTGCAACTTCTCCATCTCCGGAGTGATGGCGGTGGCGAGGTCCAATACCGTTTCGTCACCGGCGGGGGCGCTTTCCTGCGGCAGGTAACCGACCGTGATCCCGCGCTCGAAATTGACCGATCCTGTGTCGGACGAAATCTGGTTGAGAATGATGGAAAGCAACGTGGTTTTACCGGCGCCATTGGGGCCGACCAGACCGATCCGATCCTCGCGATTCACCTGGAGACTGACTTCTTCAAACAAGGTGCGGCCACCGAAAGACTTACTGATACCTGAAATAGTTAACATTCGAGCCGGGCAATTTGCCTATCGGGAGCCTCCGGAGCAAGTTCAGAGTGGGGATTTTGGGGTTCCTCACTATTATCCAGGCGGGAAGGCGGGCAGCATCGTTTCAGTTGGACTTTTGGGTTTACGCAAATTCCGGATGGTTGGCTCTGACAAGTCGAAGACGTTTCTATCCTTTTTTCAGATGCGCTGTGAGCGCAACGTGACTTAGCAGGCCGCAAACGCCGTGCCGCTGGATTGGATGAGATGGTCAAGTGATGTACAGCAACGACTCGGTTCTTGTTAGCGAACCGCAGCGTTTTTACCCGGTTGAATCGGGATCGGACCAATAGCTTTACAGATTATCGCTCAACCGCAGTCAACGGTTCAGCTTCAACGGTCGGGGGAATTTTAGAACAAGACCTATCGTTTTTATCCGGGTAAAAAGAACTCGCGTTATCTTCTATTGGCATTAATCCAAAAAACGGGTAGAACGCTGTTTCGCGATGAAACGTTCTTCCAAACCGTTAAAAGGCCACAAAGAAATATCCGAAAGTGATGAGTTACTGGCGAACCTGCCGCCGGGTTCACAGATTTCGCCCGGACCGCAGGGGGGAACATTCATATTTATTCCGAACCCCGGTGGCTTCTCATCACAAGTTCCGGATTTTCGAGGTCCATGGGCGACCATTCGAAAGGAAATTTACCGGTTCGAAGTGTTGGCAGGTTGCGACGGCAAGACCTTGATCCCGCGCTCCAAGACGCCTCTGAAAGGGATCGATGCCCGATGTGACCAGTGGATCAAAGAGTTTTACCAGGATAAGGACAAGAATCGTTGGGATCGTTCCGTCCCGAAGGAGATCGCCCCATGGCTGGTTGCCCGCACCATGATGGCCGGCACCTTCGTCGCGATGGAAGATACACATGGCATGAAGCCGGAACGTCGGAATCTGGACGAATACATGTGCCACCTGCTGATCGATTTTTGGCACGCCGGGGGGAAAGACTTTTGGCACGGAGTTCATCCCGACGCGTCATCACACTCGGAGTAGGCTTGAGCTTTCTCCGTCCCTACATTTCCGCGCGCATCACACCGCAGGTTACCAGACCCGAACATCCTTAGTCGCGGAGAGACATCCGCACTGTAGCCCTGGAATAAAATCCCTGTCATTACCCACATCTCTGTCCGAATCCCAAAGGGATTCCGTAGCAAAGCCCAGCGGTTGCGAGGCACGAGCTATCCTGGGTCCGCACGCTGGCAACAAAGCAGAAGCGCAGCGTTTGTCGAATCAAGAATGAAGCCGTCAGGCAGGCAGACACAACAAAGCTTGATTATTTAGCATTTTTTTGGCCTTCTTAAGGTGAAACCACGACTTATTTTTTGCCTGGGGAAATGGCCTGTTGGATAGGCGAGAAAGCTGTTTTGCCGATGCTTGATTGGCATCCCGGCGACGCATCTTTCGGGCAATTTATAGATCCACGGCCCGTGCAGGGCTGATCGCTCGTGGTTTCGAACACTGAAATGATAGAAATATGAAACTGCCAAACCTCCACCAACAAGCTTTTCGCATCGCAACCTGCCTCTCCCTCACCTTCATGGCTCTTGGCCTTTTGGCCACCCATTCGAAGGCGGCGACGATCATGCTGACCAACCAGGCGAGCTCAGTCGAAACTTCCCAGATCGCTTCCGCTTTTTTTACGAATTCACCGGATAATCTCATCGTTCTCACGAACATCGCGACGACGGGAACAACCGGCCTGGTTTCCGGGAGCATTGGCGCCGGGGACGCCGCATCATTTACCAGTTCCGGAACTTTTACGGTTTTTGGGGGTGCCACTTCTGCGGGGGGATGGGTGGATAGCAATGGGATTCCTGCCGGAATCACCATGACGTTCAACATTCAGTTCACTGCTTCTACTCCGAACCCGGATTCCTTCCTCACCACACAAGGGAATTCTGGAACGCAGTTGGGAAACGGCCTGGGTGTGACTCAGGCCCAGGGAACCATCGGTGACCTCGGGGCGGGAGAAACTGTGGAAATTTCAGCAATTACGATCAGTGGCGTGAGTTTCAGCGGTTCCCCCTCCGAGCCGGGATATACCTTCAATTCCGGGACGGTCACCAATCCAAAGTGGAACCGGCTGCGTTCCAACAATCTTTCCGAGGCAACCGAAGGGACTACGGTTACCGTTGGGACCAATACATGGGGCTTCGGTACTGCGACTGGAACTCTGGGCTCAAACCTGGCAATCGAGAACAATTATGCTGTCATCCCCGGGTTTGAGACCGCAGGTCCGTTGGTGTTTACAACCCAGGCAGGTGTTTGGAATCTGAAGGGTCTCGGCTTCCGCTATGATGTAAGCTACGAGATCACCGGCTCAGCGGTGGCCAACATCACTCTGACCTTTGCGCGCAATGGGACTGATATCGTTCTGACGGGAACAGGCACACCCAGCGGAACTTATTCCATCCTCAGTTCGACCGAGGTGACGTCGCCGCGTTCCGCCTGGCTAACCAATAGCACCGGAAGCTTTAATGCTTCCGGTACATTCTCGAATACGATTCCGATTGGTGCTCAATCAGCGCTGTTCTTCATGTTGAAGACGCCGTAGAAGTTCAGCCCGGCCGATCGGCTCACTGCCGTTTAGTTAAGGAAAGCGGCGGCGAAACCGCCATTGGTAGCGGCTGGGCGCGCCCAACCGCTACCTTCCTGACACTTTCAGAAGTATCCCCAGCTCCCGTGGGCCGGGTTGAGGAATGGCCGCACTTTGGGGCTCAGGACCGGGGAGCCCAGGTGAGGATGACTCATCCGGAAATGACTTTTGGCAATCGCTATCCCACTCAATTTTTGTTCATGTTGCGCCCTCTCAAACTGCACCTTCCTGGTCCCTCCCCCTTTGTTCGCCGAAGCGTCTTGATGTGGATTCTGGCGGCCTTTGCTCTCGTTGGAAGCGGGCGGGCTGTAGCCAGTCCGAATATTATTTTCGTAATGGCGGACGACTTGGGCCTGGGAGACGTGGGAGTTTTTTATCAAAACCTTCGCAAGACAAACAACATCCGTTCAGAGCCGTGGCATAGGACGCCCCACCTGGATGCACTCGCCGCGGAAGGGGTGCAGTTGCGGCGCCACTACTGTTCTGCTCCGGTTTGCGCCCCTTCGCGTGCTTCTCTCCTGCTCGGCGTGCATCAGGGGCACGCCAATGTGCGCGATGATCAGTTCGACAAAGCGCTGGAGAACAACCACACCCTTCCCACCATGCTCAAGCAGGCTGGATACGCTACGGCAGCGATCGGCAAGTACGGGTTGCAGGGCGGCGGAGGCACTCCATCGGCATGGCCCGCGTATCCGACGAAACGCGGATTCGATTATTATTTTGGATACGTGCGCCATGGAGACGGCCATGAACATTATCCCAAGGAAGGTTTATATAACGGCACGAAGGAATGTTATGATGGCACAAACAACATCACGCCTGTCCTCGATAAGTGTTACACCGCGGATCTCTTTACGGCGCGTGCCAAAAAGTGGATTGTGGATCATCGCACTGCCACCCCTGCCAAACCTTTTTTCCTCTACCTTTCCTTCGACACTCCCCACGCAGTGCTGGAATTGCCCACCCAATCGTATCCTGCCGGAGGCGGCCTGACCGGGGGATTGCAATGGGTCGGCACCGCGGGTGCCATGATCAATACCGCCGGTGGAACGGTCGATTCCTTCTATCATCCCGATTACACTTCCGCGACCTGGGACGACGACAATAACGTGGCGACTCCGGAAGTGGCCTGGCCCGACGTCTATAAACGGTATGCCACAAGTGTTCGGCGTATTGATGATTGCATGGGAGACCTCGCCTCCCTGTTGAAAGGGCTCAACATCGATTCAAATACCTTGATCGTATTCACGAGTGATAATGGACCGAGCAAGGAATCTTACCTGTCGCAGCCTTACGAACCGAACTTCTTCAACAGCTTCGGCCCGCATGACGGCATCAAGCGTGATGCATGGGAAGGTGGTATTCGCGTGGGAGCTCTTGCGCGGTGGCCGGGAGTTGTTGCTTCCAACCTGGTGAGCAGCCTCGCTTGTAGCGCATCGGATTGGATGCCCACGTTTGCTGAAGTTGCCGGTTTACCGGTGCCTGCCCGTAGCGATGGGGTTTCGTTGATGCCGACACTGCGCGGAATCGGGATTCAAAAAACTCCGCTGATTTACATCGAATACTACTCCAACACGTCGACGCCGAATTACCTGGAATTTGATCCTTCGCATCGGAGTCGAACTCGCGACCAGATGCAGGTTCTTTTTGAAGGCAATTACAAAGGGGTCCGCTACAACACTCTCTCGGCCTCGACCGATTTCGAAATCTATGACATGACTCTCGACCCGAGGGAGACCAACAACCTTGCCACCGTTCCACAGTTCGCTTCCATGCAGGGCTTTTTCAAGGACCGGGTCTTGCAGGTGCGACGCCCCAATTCTTCGGCGGCCCGCCCCTACGACACCGCGTTCGTCCCGGCCAGCACTAACACCGTTTTTACAAATGGCGTGCTGGAGTTTGCAACCTTCCAGGGAAATTGGCCGTGGGTGCCGGAGTTCACCGGGATAGCCTCCGTCAGCACTGGCATGGTGGCTGGATTGGATTTATCCGTCCGCCCGGTCGACGATCAATTCGGTGTCGCCTTTCGCGGATACCTGACCGTTCCTGCAGATAACGATTACACATTTTATCTCACCAGCGATAGCGGAGCCCACTTCCGGATTCATGAAGCCACTGTGATCGATGACGATTTCAATCGGACCGGCGCAGAGGTTGCTGGCACAGTTCGTTTGAAAGCAGGGCGTCACCCGTTTCGCTTGTATTACAAACACCACACCGGCTCCCGGGTCCTGGATTTAAAATACTCTTCAGCGACAGTCGTAAAACAGCCCGTGCCTCGCAGCGCCTTTTCCATCGCCGGGATTGCGGATTCGAGGCCCGTGGCCGCGAATGATCACGCCACCACCGCCCGCAATGCGACTGTCTTCATTCCCGTCCTGACCAACGACACGGATGATGGTTTGCCTTCGCCCATGGTTATTACCCAGGTGACCCAACCTTTCGCCGGTGCCAGTTCCATTGTGGGGAACCAGGTAAGATACATACCCTTTGCTAATTTTCTCGGTGACGACGCGTTCACTTACACGGTTTCCGATGGCGTGAACACAGCGTCCGCGAACGTCTCGGTCAGCGTTTTCTTTTCGGACAACACGGCCTGGTTTCCATTCAATCAAACCAGCGGTCTGGAAACATTGGAAGCGGGTGGAGAAACTCTGGCGCTCCTGAACGGTTTTACCAATGATACCGAACCGTGGGTGGCAGGAAAATGGGGCCAGGCGATCGCACTCGGAGGCAGCCAATACGTTCTTATCCAGGGAGGTTATTTGCCACCCTCCGGAACCTCCGCCCGGACCACTGCCGCCTGGATACGAACCACCAACAACGGCGCGATCATTGCGTGGGGACCTAACAGCACCAGTCGCAAGTGGCATATGCGCGTAGAAAATGCTGCTTCGTTCACGGGAACGCTCCGGATTGAAATGGGTGGCGGATTCGTTCGCGGAACCAAGGATTTGCGAGATGGCTTATGGCACCATGTTGCCGGTGTGCTCCCTGCCTTTGGAACACCCAACGCGACCAACATTATTCTCTACGTAGACGGTGCGCTCGAACCGCTCAGCGGATCGACCGCTTCGCCTATCACCACCGATTCAGCACCCGCCACCATCGGTGTCGATAGTCAGAGCCGCTACTTCACCGGGGTGATTGATGAAGTGCGCATTTATCCTCGCGCATTATCCGCCTCCGAGATTACCGCTCTTTACACTGCTACAAACCAATCCGCCGCAGCCTGGCACCGACGCTACTTCGGGGACGTTGCTCCAGCCTGGAATACCGACAGCGATGGCGACGGCGGCACCCTGCTACTTGAGTATGCCATGGGCGCGCAGCCAATGATCTCCGATGCGCATCGAATGACCCTGCAGGCGCAAATTGTCGGCGATCATTTGCAGGCAATTTTTCCGCGCCGGGTCGCGGGCACGCATGAACTGGAGTATAAGGTCCAGGTTTCGTCGGACTTGCTGGAATGGAACACGCTGAGCGCCTCCGAGATCGGTGTGGCTCCCAGTGGTGCAGGCTTCGGTTTCGAAACCGCCACCTATCGCGCCAACCTTTCCATTTCGCAGCAATCACCGCTCTATATGCGTCTCAAGATCGATTGGAGATAAGCGGGTGCCCTTCGTGTCTATCATCGATTTTCTTCCCAATCGTGGACGGTCCAACCTGGGTGAGGTCATTTGCTCTATCGAAAAGCAACGTGAGCATCATCGCGTCCAAGTGTTTCAGGTGGAATACCGCGCATTCATGCGTCACGACGTGACGCGGGAAATTTCCAGAATGTCATCCGTGGAATTCATTCCTTGTCATTACCCACATTTCTTCCGGTGCCCGAATCCCAAAGGGATTCCGTCGCAAAGCCCACGGGTTGCCGAAGGCTACCCTGGGTAAAGGCGTTTAATTTCTTTCCAATTAACGGCGTCGCCGGTGCGAGCGGAGCGAGATGCTCCCCTCCATTGGATGACTGGTTATCGAGATAAGTTTCTGACGCAACCACGTTGTGGTTGTTAATCCTTTTGAACGTCATCCCATGGTAGCTCGTCCCTCGCAACCATGGGCTTTGTGCCGGAATCCCTTTGGGATTCAGAGATGACGAAGATGTGGGTAAGACAAGGAATAAATTCCACAGCTACAGGGCGGAGCGTCGCTCCGTGACTAACAAAGGGGATCAACCAAGAATGCCTTAACAAAGCCCCTTCACTGACCCCTTCCCAAAGCAAAACGCTCGTTGTGGTCAACGAGCGTTTTGTGATTAATCTGAGAACAGCCTCAGGAGGCGTTCAAGCTGGCATCAGAAGCCCGGGTAGCTATAGGGAATCAAGGCTCCGCGGTTGATCCATTGGCCGACACTGCCCGGGATATACACAAAGTTCCCGTAGCGGCGGATCTCGAAGTGGCTATGCACACCAGTGGCATTGCCCGTTTGACCCTGCTCCGCGAGTTTTTGTCCGCGGGTGAGGTATTGTCCCACGCTGACATTTACCACACTGTTGTGAGCGTAAAGGGTGTTGTAGCTGGCCGGATGACGCATTACCACATGCTTACCATAGCTGGTCGTCCAGAGGTGGACTTCGTCCACTGTTCCCGCGTGGGAGGCCTGGACCCAGTATCCGAGGTTGCCAGCAATATCGAGCCCTCTGTCATAAATGCTGTGTGAGTTCCAGGTTTTTGTGCATGTTCCGCTGGTGGGATAATCCATACCCGGGTCTGCTTGAAGGGCGGTGGTGATTAGTGTCAATGCCCCAACGATGGCGGGCAGGATTTGTTTTATTTTCATGTATTATGTTTGTGTGCGTGTTTTCTGTTTATTAATGGCGTTCCCGCCATCAAATTCTTAATAGCGAGCCATCGGACGGTTAGTTGCCATAGACAATGATCGTTCCCCGCTGGATATCGCGCTGGTATTTTTTGTCCCAGACTTCGTCAAAATTCTGGGGATTCCCCTGGAGCAGTTCCCTGTAGTCCTGGGCATCGCCTCTCAACTCCGGCGTATTGGTATCGAGTTGAGCAAGGATCGGGATGGCGTCCTTCAGCCCCAGACGTGCGATGTAGGTCATCAGATTGCGGCGAGCGTTGGGGTCGGCTTCCCGAGCGTAAGCCCCCTGGAGTTCTGCCAGCGCGTAGGGCTTGGCCTCCGGCGTGCAGTTGCCGATTGCCATGGCCATCAGCCCGCGATTGTTGGAATCGGTTTCGTAAGGCAACTGCCGGACAAGAGCTTCAACGACGTCCAAAGGAACCTTTGCCTCTGCGAGTGCGATGGCCTGGATGGCGTGCCCGCGCTCCTGGACGCTGTGCGGGCTTCCACGCATGTTCTCCATCAACCGGCGGGAAATGTCGCCAGACATTTCTGGTGAACGATCCAACCAGGTATGCATGGCTGCCATGGCGGCAATGCGAACATCCCTGGACTCATCCAGGCGCGACATGTCGGCGAAGCCATCCACCAACTCGGGCGACAGTGCCTTGGTATGGAAGAGCATCAAGGCTCCAGCCTGCCGACAGGCGGAGCAGTTCGGATCCTGCAAAAGTTCGAGCGCCAGAGTCGTTACAGCCTCCTGCTCGCCCGCCTCTGGAAAGCCGGTGATGACACTGGCCAGCAGAAACAGCCGGTTGGGATCCTTCTCCCCGCGAATCAAATCAAGTATCGCCGACACATTCCTGGGATCCGCACTCAACTGTTCCCTGAGTTTCAAGTGGAGAAGGCGGTCCTCCTCTCTCGCCTCCACCTGTTCGACCGTTAAATCCGCTGGCGCATCCCCGGAGGCTGCATGATGCACTCGAGGCGTGCTGGTGGACTTTCCGTTCTTCGCAGTTTGTGCCTGCGACGGGTCCGTGGTTGCCATGCCCATTTCACGGTTAGTATTCTGTCTCACCACCAGCGAGGTAATCAGAGCGCAGATGGCAACCAAAGCGGCCAGCCATAAAGAAGTTCGCACTTTATTAACGCGTCCTGAGTCGATCTGTGGTTTCCATTCTTGCATAAAATTTGCACTGCCCGATTTAGGTTTCAAACTGCTGTGGAGGACGCTTCGAGTACATGCGCGCTCCATTTTTGAAAATGAGCCCGTTACTCAGTCGCTACCATTGTTTGCTATTCACCGAACGACTTTGATCCGGTAATTAGCGGATACAATTCGTTGTAACCAGTTGTGGGAGGTGCGGTTACGTTAGAAGCAAAGGAGGCGAATGGGAATACCCGCAAATGAATACCCTCAAATGAGGTTACCGTTTTTTCCACCCTCATCCCGACCGCGATCAAATAATCTGATCAGCATTCAAATTTTCTGATCGAACTCCTCTCCCCTAGCCCTCTCCCCGCTATGGCGGAGAGAGGGAGTTTTGTCGCCGGTATTCAGTAATTTCAGGACAAATAGGTGCTTAACTAAACGGCAGTGGGGAGAAGGCCGGGATGAGGGAGTGCCAACCTTCTAATCATTCCACTGAAATCAGCGAGGAACCATCCAAACCGCGCGCGCCACCTCAAAACACGGCGTGCAGAGAGGTCCCGCGCGATGCGAGGGGTCGCCGCACGGCGTGCAGCGGGGTCTCGCGCGGTGCGAGGGGTCGCCGCACGGCGTGCAGCGAGGTCTCGCGCAGTGCGAAGGGTCGCCGCACGGCGTGCAGCGAGGTCCCGCACGCGCGGGAGGTCGTCGCACGCCATGTTTCGACCTCCCGCGCAGGGAAATCCAGCCCGCAGGAACCGCCGCGAGCTCCCCCTCGCGCGAGCCGTTCCCGCGGAAACAAGAGGGCCCTACAGGGTCGATTTAGAAACTTTTTTGACCATGTCGGACGGTCTGGTTCGGGTGAAATCCCTCTTTTGCATCTGTTTCTGCTTACCGGGTGTCCCATCATCGCAGCCAGACGGATGTAATCAGGCTTGGGTCGGCGAGGCTTCCATCGCCACGCGCAGTTCTTCTGTTTTCCGGAAATTACTTTTAGGCAATCGCTATAGCTCGTTAAATGCCATGCGGACGAAGCTGCCGGGAGACGCCAGCTTGGCCGGGGGGGAGGCTGCCAACAGCGGATCCGATTTACATCAGACTTGAGATTTGCGCCATTCACGTTTACCTCTTGGGTGGCTGTGGCGGAACACCAGCCATTACAAAAAACCGCATGTCCCAGGATTTTTCTCAATTCAGAGCCACGCTCATGCAATTCGTTGCCGGCGGTGGCGTTTCCACTCCCGATCCGGAACCTGGTTTCGATACCTTGGCCCTGCGACTTTTCGCATTGCAATTCGATGCTGTTCTTCCGTACCGCAGGCTCTGTGAATCCAAAGGAATGACTCCGGAGAGAGTGAAGCATTGGTGGGAGATTCCATCCTTGCCGACGACTGCTTTCAAGGATCTGGACCTGACAAGCCTCGCGGTGGAACAGCGCACGAGCGTCTTTCATTCCAGCGGGACTACGGAACAAAGGCCGAGCCGCCATTTTCATAGTTCCGAATCTCTCTCAGTCTACGACGGCTCATTGTTGCCCAATTTCTCTCGGCATTTCCTGGGTGACTGGGATGATCTAGCGGGCACGGATGTGGTGGGCCCATTGGATAAGCCGGGTTTTGTGATCCTGACACCGTCACCGGTTGAAACGCCTCATTCTTCCCTGGTGCATATGTTTGAAACTGTGTGCAGGGAACTCGGCTCTCGCGACTCCTTCTTTGCGGGCCGAATGGATTCAACCTGTGCATGGGTTCTGGACATGGAACAAGCACTCTTCGGCATTCGCAAATCGATGTGCGCAAACAGGCCGATCGCATTGTTGGGCACTGCGTTCTCCTTTGTGCATTTGCTCGATCATTTTGCGGCGAACAATATGCGATACCGCCTCGCAGCGGGCTCACGCGTTTTGGAAACAGGTGGCTACAAAGGGCGCTCACGGGAGATGCCCAAAGCGGAGCTGCACGCCCTGATTACGAAACATCTGGGCATTCCTGAATCACACATCGTTTGCGAGTATGGGATGAGCGAACTGAGTTCGCAGGCTTATGACCGATCTATTCAGTTCCACGAACCAGCGACGGATGGCCCGCAGAGACTTGGGCCTCGGGTGTTTCAGTTTCCACCGTGGGCCCGGGTTCAAATTATTTCCCCAGAAAGCGGCAAAGAGGTTGGAGAAGGAGAGACGGGATTGATTCGGATATTCGACCTGGCCAATGTGCATTCCATCATGGCGGTTCAAACGGAAGATTTGGGCGTTCGACGCGGAAGTGGTTTTGAATTGATTGGCAGGAATCAGAGGGCTGAACCTAGAGGATGTTCGTTGATGGCTGTTTCTTGAAATGAAGAGATCTTCCATCTTGTTCGGTCTCCTCGGGTGCGTGGTGCTAATGTGGGTAACCAAACCTATCTGGTGGTCTATGGCGCGCGCGGCGGGAACCAAAACAGTTGAAGACCGGGTCAAAGAATATGGAGCGATTGCGCGTGCGCGATTGCATCCGAAGTTCGCGGCGGCGAAAGTTTCGTACCCGCCTGATAAATTAGTCCTGCTTGGAATCAAGGATGAGGAGCGCTTGGAGATATACGCCGCTGACCAGGGCAAGGAGCTTCGTTTCATTGCCGACTACAAGATCCTGCGGGCGAGTGGGAATCCGGGGCCGAAACTGAGGGAAGGGGATTTGCAGGTGCCAGAAGGAATTTATCCCATTGAGTTGTTGAATCCCAATAGCCGATTTCACCTGTCGCTGCGGATTGGTTATCCAAACAAGTTTGATCGCGAGCAGGCGGCGCGCGAACAGCGCACCAACCTCGGAGGAGACATCATGATTCATGGAAGTTCTGTCTCCATTGGATGTCTGGCCATGGGCGATGAGGCTGCGGAAGATTTCTTTATCCTCGCCGCGGATACTGGAATCAAGAACATCACTGTGCTTCTGACACCGGTCGATTTCCGAAAAGGAAAACCGGCCCCTCAAGGACAACCTGAGTGGACCGCCTCGCTTTATCAGACTTTGTCCACGGAATTGAAGAAATTGCCGCTGCCAGTCCGATGAACGATCAACTCCACAGAACGCGGACGCTTTGGCTCTGTGCTGCACTGCATGCGTTCACGCATATGTTCCAGGTGGCGTTGATCCCGCTCTATCTTCTGATACAGAAGGACTTTGGATTGCCCAGTGAAGCTGAAGCTACCTTCCTGGTGACTGCGTTAAGCATTGCCTACTTCCTCCCAAGTTATCCCATGGGCGTCCTGGCGGATCGCGTGAGTCGCAAGAAGCTTCTTGCGGCGGGTTTATTCATCAATGCATTTGCCTTTATCGCTTTGGCGTTTTCTCCCAATTACGCCACGGCCGTCGCCTGCGTCATTTTGGCGGGGCTGGGAGGGAGTTGCTATCATCCCGCGGCCACAGCAATGGTGGCCCGTTTGTTTCCGACAGACACCGGAAGGGCTCTCGGGAAGGTTGGAATGGGTGCCTCGATCGGGTTTTGCATTGGGCCGCTCTATGCGGGATGGCGGGGGGGCGCGGCGGAATGGGGATGGCGTCAGCCGGTGTTGGAATTCGGGCTTTTGGGTTTAGTGGGGGGTGTCCTCTTTGTGCTGCTGGCAAAGGAAGATCGCCTCCAGGACCGGCCTGCCCCTGCGGAACACGACAAAATTCCAAGGAAACTTTTCGCCACCCCGATGCTGTGGGTATTCTTCCTGGGGGCGAGCCTCGCATTCTGTTTCCGTGATTTCGCAGGCAGTGGCATGGCCACCCTCGGCTCGCTCTTCCTGCAGCATGCACATGGTTTCGACGCGCAGCAAACGGGGTTGACCTTGAGTTGTATCTTCCTGGCATCGGTCATCAGTAATCCAATCTTTGGCGGGTTAAGCGATCGTTCCCGCTTCCGGTGGACCGGCTTTGTCCTGGTCTGCGCGGCATCGGCGATTTTTGTTTTCCCCCGAGTGCCATCGCAGTGGATACTGCCGGTGCTTGCGGGCTATGGGTTCTTTTTCATGGCGAGCTTTCCCATGGTGGAAGCGGCATTGATGGAGACGGTGCATGATTCCGTGCGAGGCCGAGTCTTTGGATTCTTTATTACAATCGGTGGTTTCATCGGAAACCTGTCCCATTGGTTAGTGGGTGATTGGGTGAAGCGGCTTGGCACAAGGGCCGGCTCGGCTGTGAGTTATTACCCGATTTTTACAATGCTCGCGGCGTTTGTGCTGATCTCGCTAGTGGGGCTCGTTGCGTTGCACGGTTTACGAAAGAGAACTGTATGAACTTGCCGAACTATTTCCTGGTGGATCTACCTCCCGAAGCCGCATTGACTCCGGCGATCATTTCGGAGGCGGGGCAGACGCTGAAACGCAATCGCGAGCGTTACCTCGCGGAACGGTCGACCGACAGCCTTATTCGGGTGATCAGTGATGTGGCGCAGAGTTGGTTGGATCCGGAATATCCATTTCGGGTGGAAGCATTGAGCGAAGGACCTGCGAAGACCGGCTTTCCAGAACAGGTTTTGGCGGCAGGCCTGGATGCTTTTTTTAGCCAGATCACGGCAAAGAATCTGGAACATCTGCTCCAACAGGAACTGGGGCACGTGCAACGCCTCGATACGATTGCGTTGGACGAAACCGAAGCGGAGGAAGATCGCGCATCGATTGTGCGTGGGCCGGAGTTGTTGGTGCATATCGCGGGAGGTGCTCTCCCCAATCCCACCATCACAAGCATGATCCTGGGATTTCTCGTCCGCTCCGCCCAGTTCGTAAAATGTCCTTCGGGCTATTCTTTCATCCCGAGGCTTTTTGCACATTCCATTTACGAAGCAGATCGGAAACTGGGCGCCTGCCTGGAGATTGCGGAGTGGCGAGGTGGCAGTGTCGGTCTGGAGGAAGCTCTCTTTGCGGAAGCAGACTGCCTGACCGCCACCGGATCTGATGAGACGTTGGCCAGTCTGCGTCGCACACTGCCATTGAAGGTGCGATTCATTGGCTATGGTCACAAGGTGAGCTTTGGCTATATCTCACATGAATCTCTCTCCGGGATAGCCGCGCGGAAACTTGCCGTCCAGGCGGTTCGCGATGTGGTTGCGTGGAATCAACTCGGTTGCCTTTCGCCGCACGCCTTTTACGTCGAAGCCGGCGGTGCGACCTCTCCGGAGCAATTCGCCGAGCTTTTGGCAAAGGAACTCCACGCGACGGAAATGAAGGAGCCTCGCGGCACTTTGCAGACGGAAGCTGCTGCTGCGATTGCCTACCGTCGGTCGTTCTATGAAGTGCGTGCAGCCGCTTCGGAGAAAACCCGCATGTGGCGAAGTGACGATTCCACGGCGTGGACAGTTGTTTACGAAAACGATCCCCGGTTTCAGATTTCCTGCTTGAATCGTTTCATTTACGTCAAAGCAGTCAGCAGTGTGGAAGAGGTGTTGCGGAGTGCGGATGCCGTGCATGGCAAAGTTTCCACCGTTGGCATGGCTGCCAGCGGAGCGAAAGCACAAGAACTGGCGCAACGGTTCGCACGCTGGGGAGTGACCAGAATTTGTCCGGTCGGCGAAATGCAAAATCCACCATTCACCTGGCGGCACGACGGTCGTCTGTCCCTGGCCGATCTCGTGACGTGGACCGATTGGGAAACGTAAAAATGATAGACCGTTCTAATTTATGAAGATTGAGTTGAGAAAGAGTTTTCAGTTTGAAGCCGCCCATCTGCTTCCCCATTTGCCGGAGGAACACAAATGCCGTCGGTTGCACGGACACAGTTTCAAGGTGGAGGTTGTGGTCTCAGGACAATGTGACCCGCGGCTCGGATGGCTGATGGATTACGCGGATATCTCCGCCGCATTCAAACCGTTGTACAACCAACTGGATCACTATTTCCTGAATGAGATTGAAGGGCTTGAGAATCCGACAAGTGAGATTATCGCGAAATGGATTTGGGATCATTTGAAGCCCGCTCTGCCCTTGCTCACCGAAGTGGTGGTGGCGGAGACCTGCACGGCGAGTGCGACTTACCGGGGATGATTCATTATTCCTGAAGCATCTATGAAAAGACTGTTCTGGCTATTCGTGATCCTGGCAACGACCTCCCTGGCGTCTGCAGAGCAGAAACTCAATCTGTTTATCTGGAGCGAATACATCGATCCCGAGGTGGTTGCAGGTTTCGAGAAGAAGTTTGAGTGCAAGGTGGTGATCGATCTTTACGAAGATGCAGAAAGCATGCTCGCGAAGGTGCAGGGTGGGGGTGCGTCACTTTACGATGTGGTCGTTCCGCCGGACCATATCGTTCCGGCGATGATCAAACTGAAACTGCTCGCGCCGCTTCGACAGGGAAAAATTCCTGCTCTGAAGAACCTGGACGAGAAGTTCTCAAATCCGCCGTATGACCCGGGAAACAAGTATACGGTGGCTTATCAATGGGGCACGGTAGGCGTGCTTGCTCGCACGAATGGGGTGAAAATAATTCCGCAAACCTGGGGAATATTCTTCGATCCGAAACAGCAGCCCGGATCATTTCTCTTGATTGATTCTGTTCGGGATATGGTCGGAGCCGCGCTGAAATATCAGGGGCACAGCTTCAATTCCACTGAGATACAGGAATTGAAAGGAGCGCGGGATCTATTGATTGCTGCCAAGAAGCGATGCATTGGATTTGAAGGGAGTGTTGGTGGCAAGAACAAGGTTCTGGGCAAAACGGCCAACGCGGCAATCGTCTACAGCGGAGAAGGGGTTCGCGCGATGAAAGAGGATACGAACGTGGTTTATTTCATCCCGAAAGAGGGGAGTCAAATCTGGGTCGATAACCTTGCTGTTCTGGCCGATGCACCGCACCGCGATCTGGCGGAAAAGTTTTTGAACTACATCCTTGAGCCCGAGGTGGGGGCAAAGATTTCGTCCTACACCCAGTATGCTTCTCCTAACAAAGCGGCCCTCAAGTTTGTTAGTGCGGAAGATTTGAAGAATCCAGCAATCTACCCGTCAGAAGAAGTGAAAGGGCGACTTGAGTTCCTGAACGATCTTGGTGGGAAAACGCGCTTGTACGACGAGGTTTGGACACAAATAAAAAGCAAATAACTTATGACTCGAATCCACCCAAGCCTTGGCGCTTTATTCGTGATTTTGCTGTCTGCTTTTTCGAGCATGGCGGGAACAAGCAGTTTTGAGTTCAGAGAGGGCGGGATCATCCGCGGCCCGAAGGATGAGAAGCGCATTGCGCTGGAGTTCACCGCGCATGAATTCGGCGATGGTGGAGAAACCATTCTCAACGAGCTCGCCCGGCATAACGCGAAGGCGTCGTTCTTCTTCACCGGAAAGATTCTGCGAGATCCAAAGTTTCGCCCTCTGATCAAGCGGATCGTTGCCGAAGGGCATTACCTCGGCCCGCACTCCGACGCGCATCTCCTTTATTGTCCCTGGGAAGGGCCAAAGAAAGCTCTGATCACACAGGAACAATTTCGATTGGATCTGGAGAAGAATATCGAAGCGATCGAAGCCTTTGGTGTTCCAAAGGCCAGGATCAAATACTTTGTTCCGCCCTACGAATGGTTCAACCAGGAGATCGTCGACTGGAGCAAGGCAAGCGGTCTTACTTTGATCAATTTTACCCCGGGCACGCGTTCAGCGGCGGATTATACCGAAGAGAGTGCGAAGAACTTCGTTTCCTCGGAAATCATCTTTCAAAGTATTCTGAAGAAAGAGCGGGAAGATCCCCGTGGTCTGAACGGATTCCTCCTGCTGTTGCATTTTGGAACCAGCGATAAGCGCGCCGACAAGTTCCACCCTCGTTTGGGCGAGCTCATGGCCGACCTGAGTAAGAAAGAATACAAGTTCGTGCGGGTGGATGAACTTTTGGATGTGTCCGCCGAAGCAGACAAATAGGGGTAGGTATTGAGATTGCGATAAAGCCTTCCGGAATCTAAAATTGCAACCAGCGATGATTGATTTAACTGAGGTTCAAGCCCGCAGCACTGTAGATTTTGTCACCCGTACGCCGCTGCCGCCTGCGCAATTGGATTCGCTCTCCCGCGATATTCTTGATCTCAAGAAGAAGCTCAATGCGGTCATCCTTGCCCACAACTACCAGTTGCCGGAAATACAGGATGTCGCTGATTTCGTGGGCGATTCCCTTGGCCTCTCCCAACAGGCAGCCAAGACCAGCGCAGATGTCATCGTGTTTTGTGGAGTTCACTTCATGGCCGAGACAGCCAAGATCCTGAATCCAAATAAAATCGTGATTCTTCCGGACAAAGACGCCGGTTGTTCGCTGGAAGAGAGTTGTCCTGCTCCCAAGTTGAAAGCATTGCAGGATACGAATCCAAATTTCTACACTGTCACCTACATCAATTGCAGCGCGGAAGTGAAAGCCCTTAGCGATGTCATCGTGACGAGCGGCAATGCAGTGAAGATCGTGAACGCTGCTCCGAAAGATCGAGACCTGTTGTTTGTTCCTGACGAAAATCTTGGTGCCTGGGTAATGGAGCAAACCGGTCGTAAAATGACACTCTGGAAGGGAAGTTGTTACGTGCATGTGGAGTTTACCCACGAAACTATTTCGCGCTTTCGCCAGCAATATCCCGACGCGCCTCTGGTAGCGCATCCCGAATGCACCCGCGCGGTGCGGATGTTGGCGGACGAAGTCTGTTCGACCGAGAAGATGGTCGACTACTGCAAACGTTCTCCGGCGAAAGCGATTATCATCGGCACGGAGGCGGGGATGATCCATCGGTTGCGCAAAGAATGTCCCGACAAGATTTTCATTCCGGCCCCCACCGACAACTGCCGTTGCAACGAATGTCGCTTCATGAAGATGAACACTTTGGAGAAGCTCTATGATTGCATGGAGAATCTTGGACCGCGTGTTGAGTTGCCGGACGAGATTATCAAACGAGCGCGTCTGCCGATCGAACGGATGTTGGAAATTTCGGCGCGGCCTTAAGATGTGGTGGTTACACCTTAAGGTGTGCACGAATCTTGCATGCGATCCGTTCGGGTGATTCGGAAACTTCGATGACGAACGCTCCATCCGGTTCTTCCAACGTGGCGAATTGGCTGTCCAGAAGCTTTGGGTTCATAAAATGGCCTTTGCGAGTCTGCAACCTCTCGGCAATTAGATCTTTGTTTCCCTTCAGGTGGACGAAAGCGACTTGTTCGTTTCCCGCCATCAAAATTTCGCGGTAGGCATTCTTGAGAGCAGAGCAAGCGATGATCACGCTCGTTCCTTCGGAAATGCAGCGCAACATGAACTCCTGAATCTGCAATAACCAGGGCTTGCGATCATCATCGGTGAGGGGAGTCCCGCTTCTCATTTTCTCAACGTTGGCCGGCGGATGAAAATCATCCCCATCATGGAATTCCCATCCCAATTCGCGCGCGAGGAGTTTGCCAATGGTCGTTTTCCCACTGCCGGAAACACCCATCAAGATGAGAATCATGGAAAACGATGGCGGGAAAGCGGTTGAAAACGCACGAAAAATTTGCGTCTGTTGGAGGAGGTAACTGATGTTGATTCTAACAGTAACTCTGATCCTGGCGTTTCTGGGCATTCTGCTGCACGTGGGCCGCTTGCCGGTGCAAAACCTGGCCGCGATTACTCTGCTGATTTTCGGGTTGGCCGCGGTCTTTGAATGGAGCGCCCTGCGCTGGAACTTCCCCTATCGACCGTTACAGATGGGAGGATCGAGCTTTTGGGGACTCTCAATCGCATGGATTGGTATCCTCCTGTTTACGCGACGAATGTCGCAATGGCTCTTTAAGTCTCGGCGTCAGCATTCAAACTACGGGTTGCATGTGTTTGCAGCCACCGCTCTGCTGGTTGTCGGCATTTGGGCGTTCTTGGCCTTTGCAGTGGGCCCATTAAGCTTCCGTGACCTGGTTGGACGCCTTGTCGTCACGGTTGTCATTCTGCTTACGATCTTTCCCTGGTTGATCGTGAAGCGCCCGCTTCAATCTGGGGGGGATGAACCGAATACCTCGATCAATGCGTTATGACACGATAGAAGCTTGTCGGTTTATTCTTGTTCGTGCTGCGGCTTTCCGGACGACTGTCGGTCATCGTAAAAGGTGTCGCAGTGACATCATCGATCGTTTGGAGGGTTGCCCAGGAAGCTCCCATGGAATCACACGACTCAAGAGTGACCGCACTGCCCAATGGCGCTGAAATTTGAAATGTCACCCCGGATTCATTTCGTTGAAGAGAAATGATACGAGCGGCATCAGCCGTCAGCGGGATCGACTTCAAGCTGACGTCGAATGCCACATTATCCCAATCGGGTTGCCAGGTGTTGTTGAGTTGCACGGCCAGGGTGTTTGTTCCAGCGCGCAATAGGTTCTGAAACTGTGCCAGATCAAAATATTTGGTTTCATTCCCATCAAAGCTGACTGCTTCGATCCCGGAGCTTATGACTTCGGATCCGTTAATCCACAAACGCATCGGGTAGATCGTTCCGCCGTAATCATCCGTGCAGGTCGCAGCAAGGAGGAGTTCTTCGCAATTGGGGTTGGCCACCGCAAATGTTTTGCGGAAGTAGTAGGAAGCCCGCGAGCCGGGCAGTGTTGTCGTAATATTCGTTGGACCACTTCCCGCTCCGAATTTTGCAGGCGCCTGTGTCCAGGCCGAGTCGTTGAAGTTCGTGGCAAACCAATTGCCCACTGGCGCGGTTGCCTGGTATTTCCAGGTGGACTTGAAGGGAAGGTGATTCACCCAGCGGGAATCGTTTGCCGGAGGGAGTTGACGGAAAAACAGGTCGTCCAGGTAGAATGAGCCAGTGGCTGGCAGCGTCGTAGAAAAGCGATGGCGCAGTTCCACGTTTGGGATGCCGCTCGGCATTGTGAAAACCCGGTTAAGATACCGCCAGCCCGTCGCTGCTATCCCGACGCTTAATTCTGGCGTGAAATAGTTGGGGTAGGGCATCGAAGGGCGTGTGGCAGAGTTCTCTCCGGTTTTAGAAGAGGTCCATTCAAACCAATGCTTCGTGGCAACAGTCGATGCATCGGTTTTGATGAAGCCACCGAAGCTATACATCTTTCCGGCGACGACC
Source organism: Limisphaerales bacterium (assembly GCA_046597605.1). Classification (GTDB taxonomy): domain Bacteria; phylum Verrucomicrobiota; class Verrucomicrobiia; order Limisphaerales; family JACDHS01; genus JACDHS01. The sequence continues at coordinate 30,700 of JBKJKE010000199.1, forward strand.
GGCATGTAGGCGCGCGGGGTGCCGTATTGAACATACTGGTTGATCGAATCGGTCGTTCCCTGGTTTTGCAAATTAACCCGCATCGATTGCTCGCCGCGGTGAGCGTTTGTGGAGGTCACCATGTTCGTCCAATTGAGATCGCCATTATCCCATTTGTCCCAATGGCTGTTGCTGTTTTCCTCGAAACCGCCGTTGCGAACCAGGTTCCCACTCACCAATGAGAGTATGGCAAAGGGGGCGGAACGCATCTCGCTCCCGTTCACGAGCGCGGCAACTTCATAAAAGTATTGCCGACCGGGTAGCAGCCCAACATCCGAGTAGCTGGTGGCACTTCCGGTAACGCTTGCGATAAACACGAAAGGACCGCTGGCATCGTCGGCGCGATAAATTCTGAATTGGCTCGCCACATTGGTAACAGCGCCCGCCCACTGAAAAGAGCTCTGGCGAGTGCCACTGATCTGTTTCGTGATCCGAGGCGTGTTGGGCGGAAACAGGTCAACTCCCAGGTTGCCATCCCGTTGCGCATTGCCGCGATGGGTGGCCCAGGAAACATTGGTGGCGTTGTTCGCGCCGAAGTTCTGAACGTAAATCTGTCCGGTAAGCGATCGATAAACCACATCGAGCGAACCATCCGAGTTCACGTCGGCAAGGAACGGAATATGTTTAAGCCCGCCTGGAACATTCAATTGCTGCTTCAAAGTTCCGTTCAAGGCATAAATATAAAGCGCACCACTGGAAGATGTTTGGCTTGGCTGATGAGTGCCGATCACAATGTCCTGTTCGCCATCCCCATCGACGTCTCCTACGACCGGCGGAGTAGGAAGAAAGGCCCCAAAGGATTTAGGCCAACCCGGGCGATCCACAAAGTCGACGCCGTTCCATTCGCGAAAGTTAATCTCCGGGGAGTGAGTATAGCTCAACACATCCACGCGGTTGTCATGATCCGGATTCAGCGCATACGTTCCAGCATTGTTGAACCAGCCATTGTTGTTTGTGACCTCCACTGAGGCCTTCCATTTGCGCCAAATGAGCGAGCCATCATCGTCCAGTAAGGATTCACTCGGTTGCCACAGGCAATTGTATTGCGTAGTGGCTGACAGCACCTCGTCGAGACCGTCTCCATCCACGTCTGCCGCGTAGACATCGATCCCTTGTTTGTAGAAGCCGGTGGTTAGTCGTAAATTTTTACCGAACATTCCATGTAACATCCCAATGCCATGAAACCCGTGCGGTTTACTCTTATCGAAAGCCACGATGCTATCGCTGTCGTTCAACACATAAGTGTGCAGCGTCTTATTCGTGTGCGAGCGCCCCACAGCCAATCCGGCCTCCACTAATTGCATGATGTGATAGACAAAATTCTTTGCGCCGGTCTGAGCATTGAAGAAGACCACGCCTCCCGACCATGATTCACCGACCGTTCCCCATTCTCCCAGGCCGAAGATGTCATTGATAAATGGATTAAAATCCTGCTGAGTGCCGGTTGGATCGGGATCAATCTTCCAACCAGTCGCAATTTCGAGAGACCCGTTTCCATTGAAGTCCGCCACGACGGGAGAGGAAAATTGGGAAGAAAACACGGTAGCCGCGGGTAACGTGGCATGGAGTTGATTGTCACTGGTCCAGTAGAAGCCATTCGTGAGGCCCATGAATCCGCCGTTCGGCAAATAGTTCTGATAAGTCACCGCATTGGACCAAACAAGGGAACCATTGCCCCGTAAGGCGATCATCTTGTTTCCACGGGGGAAGATGATCTCCATTTTACCGTCGTTGTTCAGATCATAGAGGGTAGGGGAGGTATTCATCTCCTCGTATCCACTGCTGTAGGGGAACCCCGCGATCCGAGCTCCGTTCCATTCGAAAGCGTCCATGTGCCAGAGCCCCTCGACATCGCGATAGGGAACGACGATTTCCAATTGCACATCGTTGTCCAGGTTTCCCACTGCGAGGCTGCCCATGTGCCACCCGCCGTTTCCGGCTGGGAACGAGGCGATTTGCGCTGCTTCCACCTGGATACAAAAGAATGCCACCAGTAAAGCGGCTAACGAGCGGTAAAAGAGAGTTCTCATTATTAAGTAGCCGAAACGAACAGGAACAAACGTCATCCTTGGTGAACGTTTATTGGCGCCGACGCGCAGTTCCTTGTTAGCTAGAATCAAGCCAACTACTAATAGTAGACGATCTTTCTACGGGGAGGGCAATAAGGGGAAGACCTGATAAGCAACCGCCTCAGAAGCGGGCGTTTCATCAGCTTCGTGCCGTGTGTGCAAACTGTTCGGTCACACGATCCGTGAAACGGTGATTTAGTTTGTAAGAGGACCAGCAGATCCAAAACACGGGCCAGAAAATCCAGCCTAAAAATCCCGCGAAAGGAATCAGGGTGGTAAGCCATGGAAGGAGAAGAACATAACCGACGGTCCGCGCCACCGCTTGTTCGATCTTGATGCAGGTCAAACCATTCCAAAGACCGGTGTAGGCAATGGCATACAAATCGAGGAGGAACACCAGGAACCAGAATATGCCAAAGAAGATTGCCACGTAAATTCCCTCCATATCTTTCAAGTCGGTCGCAGTCATTGCCCGGAGCAAACCTCCTCCCAGGATCCCGAAGAATGGAAACCCAACACAGACTAAGAGTGCAGGCATGCGGACATAGGAAACCAGGGCTGTCATTTGGCCTTGGATCAGCGCTGCTGGTCGCAAGGGTGTGCAGAGAAGCAATTCAAGCGCGCCGCATGATCTTGAAGCATGAAGGGATTGCGGAGCCACTGCAGCCAGCCAGAGCTTCACCACGAAGCAAAAGATCACCTGCATGCTGATGATCGTTGCGGTAGCGAAACCACTGCTCCCGAACCCAACCGACAGGATGGCGATCATCGTTCCGATGAACACGGTAATGCGCAAAGTTCGTCGTCCCGGAAGTGTCCTCTCCGCCAACCACGAGCCAGGTGTTTCCATCGAAGAACGTTCCTGAGCCGACCCTTTTCTCCGCTTTGGCTCGATCCATCGTTTCCACCAGGAATCTGCCTTCTGGGTTGGTTCGAAACTGCCTGGTCGAATAACCAGCAAACAAGTTGCGACAAGCATTGCGGCTGATAACGAAATGGAAGAAAGGAATGCGGACCAAAACCCCGACGGATTCACTTTCATCGCGGCGTCGCCCGAACTCAGTAACATGCCCAGCGGCCCCGAGAGCCAGAGGAGGTCAGTCCCCCGTAGTATCGGGATAGCGAGCAGCGCGCGCGGGATCAAACATGATGCCAGCGAGCAGAGCAAGTGATCCTCCCATGGCAGTAAGAGCCCCCACGCTTACGGCGGAAAGCATCAATGCCGTCGATAGACAAAAAAGCCCGGTAGTCGCGAGGGCCAACATGGTCCGAGCCCATTCTCCTCCGGTGATTCCACCCATCATCAGGGGCAATGCGAGGATCGGAAAGGTCACAACCAGGGTGGTGAATGCCTTTGCCGCGGCCGACGAGAACTTGCCCAGCACCACGTCGTATCCTCTCAAATTAGCTAAAAACAATAGTCCGAGAGTCCCTTCACGCCGTTCCCAGGAAAGGGCATCTCCGGCGCAACGGATACAGTCGAGCACCGTGATAATGAAGACCCCCCAGGTCAGAATACCAAACATGGCCGAACCGGCCTGTCCCGGTGCCACTCGCGAAAAAGCCAATGAAAAAACCGCCACCAGGGCCGCCGCTCCTCCAATCAGCAAGCGCAAACGATAAACCGCTGGCTTGCGGGCAGCCATCTGGAGTTCTCGTCTGACGATCGGAAGCACAGCCAGAGGAATAGCAAAGGTCGCAAAAGGGAGCGAGAAACGTTTATGAACGAGACCGGGGATCAGAAGCAGTCTTGAACCGCGAAATACGCTAAATACCAGTTGTGTTCGGCACGGGAAATGCGCGCCATATGAGGGAATCCCCTATTGTACTTTTGGGAGGGTATGATTAACTGGGGTGGATGGCGCAAGTTTGCAAGGTGAGCGGACTGACCG
>JBKJKE010000220.1:0-3071 GCA_046597605.1 Limisphaerales bacterium
CATGCCGTCGTAGACATAACGCACTTCATTGGTCACCACCCATGAGGAACTTTGCCAACTGTATTCCGTGCGAACTCTCCTTCGCCGTAACCCGTCGTAAGCAAACTCACTTTTCCAACTCCCAGGCACGAATACATTGGTGAGTTGATTCTCAGCGTCATAATGAAAGGTCCGCTTGCCGTCGTTTGTCAGGTTGCCGTTGCTGTCATATGCGAAAGTCACCGTTGCAGGCAGATCCACGGTAACACTGTTGGTATTCTTGCTTCCTGTGGCGTCTTCCGCAATCGCCGTGAAGGTGTTCAACCCGTCAGTCAGCGAAGTAACTGTCTTGGCGAATGTTTTGTCCTGATACAACGCGGCCGCACTGCTATTCACAGTGACGGCGGTAGCCTGTGGTGTCGTCAACCCTACGACAGTCATTGCGTCATTCCGAGTGACTGCCGTCAGCTCGTTGTCGCTGTTGACGTTGAAGGTCTGGACGAGGTTATTGTTGGTCCGGGAATTTAGGTTGCCCGCTTTATCATACTTATAGCCAAGCTTTTGCAGGAGACGCGGCGTGCCATCGAACTCTTTTCCGGTCGCCTGCTGTAACTGCCCGATCTTGTCGTAGACATAGTCCAGCGAATTGGTGATACCCATCAGGATGTTGGTTTGCGCGGTGCGCTGATGCCAGTCGTTGTAGCTATAGCCATGGGCATTCAGGACATTGCCGCCGCTGTTCTGCAGCGCCGTTCGGGTCAATCGCGCAACGGCATCATAGGAATTCGTAATGTAACTCCCGCTCGGAAAGCTCAACTTCTGCACCAGCATCGTGGGTGATGCAATGGTCCCAGACACATAAGCGTAAGCGAAGCTCCCTGCGTCTGAGGTGAGGTTAGTCAACCGGTTTGCGGTGTCATATTGATACACGGTCGACCAGGCCGAGCCAGTTGGTTGCGCCAGGCTGGAAGAAACGCGACGCCGGTTCTGATAGACGTTGTGGCGTTCGGAATGATAAGTGAAAGCCCCTCCCCTTTGAGGCAGGTTCGTAAGTAACGTGAAGCTGTGTTTGGTACCAACTAGAAAAGCTGGCCACAAGCCTGCTATTGGTTGCCCTCTGTCTAAAGTAAGCGGCAGCAATGCCAAATCCTCAACTGCCAAGTTCACATCATGTTCGCATTATTTAATGTTCTAGGGCTTCAAAAGCGGGGCCACTTCTTCCCAAAAATTTCCACTAAGCACCGATTCACTGTTAACGTTTAGAATTATGCCAAGCGGATATAATATCTCCTTCGCTTGTTGAGGAATAGAAACATTCTCAGCCTTCAGAGACATCCCGAGTGATTCGTAGGCAATTTCGATTTCAGCATGATCAAGGTAGTGTTTTACGTCCTTAGAGGCCTCTGCGGATAACAACGGCAGGCAAATATCCAAAGCCATTTTGAAGTCTGCAACTGCCTTGTGATATTGAGGAGGTGTAAGCATTTATGGATTCCTTGGAGTGTTAATTGGATAGGCTGTGGAAATTTTCCCCGAATGATTTGGATGGGATGTAGGAAAAAAGTCAACACGGATTTGGATACCGCCCCTAGTTCCGATTGCATAGGGCGATTGGTATTTTCCGATGCCCCGCACAGCGTTAGGGTCTGTTGCAACGTCAGACACTGCATTCAAAATGACATCATCACTCCAACCCTTGGGGAATTCTGTTTTGTCAGAAATACCAGATCCAAACCTGTGTCTGTTTAATATATGTTGAGCCCGATGCCCTGTTAAGTCTATCAGATTACTTATAGGTTTACAGGGGATCAAATTGCTAACCCTAGATAACTTACCCATTTTCCCGGCCATTCCTATTAGTGGCATCGCAGGTAAAAAACTTGAAGCATTTGGCCCACCGAGCATATTATCAACAGCGTCTTGGGCATCACCGACGGCTCCTAATATTCCATAAATGCCGTTACCGACTAGAGCTCCAATATTTGCGGTTTGAGCCAACATTTCCTCACCGATAGAATCACCTTGGTGATAATTATAGATGCCAGCGGGGGTTGGGATTCTTCCAAAGATCACTGCGCTTTCTAAAACTCGAATTTCTAATCCCATCGGATCGACTGCATTGATCGGACCGCTTCCAACAAATCCATACAGATTGATACCCCCTTGCTCCCCAATTGGATCCCGGTTGATCCATCGCTGCAGATTTGAATCATAGAACCTGTACCCGTAATAATAGAGACCAGAAGCTGCATGAATCTCCTTCGAGGAAAAGCGCATGGTATTCGCATCGGCCAAAGGGCCCGCAGCCGCTAGGGTGGAACCAAAGGAATCGTAAAGATACTTGGCCACCAGCAGTCCGTTTTGATTCGCAAGGGCGGTGACGTTTCCATTCCCGTCGGCATGGTAGAAGACACTCTTTGCTGTCGCGTTCTCTGTTCTGGCCAATAAACCGCCAATCCCCCCTGCCCCTCCCTGGCTCCCGCTCAGATCACGACCGCGGGTATAGGTTACCAGAGGAACGTTGTTCGAATCCCGTTCCTGCATGACCAGCATGCCCTCATACACATAACGAACTTCATTGGTTAGGACCCATGAGGAACTCTGCCACCTGTATTCCTTGCGAACTCTTCTGCGCAGTAGCGCGTCGTAAGCAAACTCACTCTTCCAGCTGCCAGGCACGAATACATTGGTGAGTTGATTCTCAGCGTCATAATGAAAGGTCCGTTTGCCGTCGTTCGTCAGGTTGCCGTTGCTGTCATACGCGAAACTTACCGTTGCAGGCAGATCCACGGTGACACTGTTCGTGGTCTTGCTCCCGGTGGCGTCTTCCGCAATCGCGGTGAAGGTGTTCAACCCGTCATTGAGTAAAGTGACGGTTTTGGCATATGTTTTATCCTGATACAACGCGGCCGCACCGCTGTTTACAGTGACGGAGGTAGCCTGTGGCGTCGTTAATCCCGCCACCGTCATCGCGGCATTCCGAGTAACTGCGGTCAGCTCGTTGTCGCTGTTGACGTTGAAGGTTTGGACCAGGTTATTGTTCGTCCGGGAATTGAGGTTGCCCGCTTGATCATACTTATAGCCAAGCTTTT
>JBKJKE010000102.1:0-30224 GCA_046597605.1 Limisphaerales bacterium
GACAGAGAATTTTGACGCGGTTGGACTGATCTTGTTTTTATTTTTCACCCCTGCCGTGTGGCAGGTCTTAAACACTCAGTTCAACCTTTTTTTCTCAAAACTATGGGATGGCTGTGATCCTGTTCCAGGCTGATTCCCTTTTGCATATAGGCACCGATTTGGGCGGGTCGCGAACAAAAGGCGAGGGGAAAAGGGATAAACGGAGTATTGGAGTGGTGGAGTAATGGGTTTTTCGGCCCGGAACTTTCTAAATTCCATTACTCCTTCACTGCAGTACTCCAATTTCCCCGCTTTTTTCCTAAAAAAATGGGTCCAAAAAGCAAAAATTTTGCTTTTACAAGTCGTTGATTATCAAGGCCCCAGGGGGGAGGCCAGCGATTGATACCAATGATTGGCCTTATGCGACCGCCCGTTGATATGGCATAAACTTCCCAGTTCGAAATTGAGCGAATGATTCGCAGGTGTAACAACAAAAAAACACCTTGGTTGCGATGGGAAATGAGCCCAAAGGACCGTCTCGGACATGTAATGAAAGGAAACTAACGATATGGAACAACCTCGCATTAATACACTCGCTGACCTCTTCTCAGCAGGAACCAAAGTCAGCGCCGGAGCCAATACGCACTCTGTCGCACTCGGCCTCACGGTCGGCACCAAAGTGCTGATCGACGGAGATCTGAACCTCCTTGGCCTCGCGTTCGATGCGCATCGGGCAGGGAAGGAGGAGTTAAAGGATCTGCGCATTCTCCTGCGGTCGAACCAGGACGCAACCTACGAATTCAACTTCGCGGCGCGCGATTCGTTGAAGCGGACGCTGGGCCGTCGCTATTCCAGCGCCTGGGAAGGCTCGGGTTTCAGCAATTCACTGGAAGTGCCTCGTTCCGTGCCACGTCTGCAACTGGTGACCCGCTCGTTGCAGGCCTACCTAGCAGATCATCCTGCCTACGAAGTTCCGGACGCGGTCACGGCGGTCTTGGCGCAGGCTTCGCTCGACGCCCTGACCAATGCCCAGACTGCGGTGGATGTGCAGGAGTCCGCGGTCGGAACGTTGCTCGCTGCCCGTCGTGCGAAGGAGAAGAAGTTGCGGCTGCGTTTGCGGTGGGTGATCGACGAATTGAGCCGCGTGCTGGATCCGCTCGATGATCGTTGGACGGCGTTCGGCTTCAACAAACCGGGTCTGCAACAAACACCGGATCGTCCGGGCAAGGTCAGCGTCATCCTGAAGGACAATGACTCGGCCTCGGTGAAATGGGCCAGGGCGGCGCGGGCTGAGTATTACCGGGTCTGGATCAAGGTGCTCGGTTTGCACCAGGATCCCATCCCGGTGGGAAGCCCGGCGGATCTCGATTTCACGATCGAGAGCCTGCCCGCGGGATCGCAAATCGAGATCGGCGTCACCGCGATCAATAACGGTGGAGAGAGCGCAATGAGTGAAGTGGTGAAGGTGACGACAGTTTAAGCGGAGTCGCTCACAAACTATCCATGACAACAAGCATGGCGGCAGCAAAGCCGCCCGGGTTTCCGGGCGGCTCTTTTGTTTTTCGAATAGGGCTGAACCAGGATGAGCGGACACCAGGGTAAAAAGCGCGAGGATATGTATTTGAAAGGCACCTCTGCGCCAGGTGCCTTCGAGGGAAGACTCCATGGGCGGGTTGCAGACATAAGAGTTCGCCATTGCGGCTCTTTTCCGTTTTCTGAGGTAGAAAGTGTTTTCGTTTTTCGGGGGCGTTGTAAACCACGACCGTGCTATCGATTTAATTGTGCATTTGATGCACATAGATAGCTCTTCCGTCATCAGCTGTGCGGGTTCTAATGAGCTACATAGTTGTAATAAAACATTTTGCTCAATTGCTGTTGACTAGGAATATCTCGTATATAATCTCCGGCGTTTACTTACCCCGGCAGATATTCGGGACTGGAGTCGGGTGAATTGTCAAATGCAGCTTTAATATGATCCGCAATAAATTCTTCAACTTGCCTGCCTTGGTCATTACGGCCTTAATTTTGTCCGGAGACTCTGGTCAAGGTGCTCAAGTCATTGGTTCCCCGGAAGGTACGGCGACGAGTTTCGTTTCCGAAAATGGACCTCTGGTGTACGCCCCTCGTTCAGCGAGAGCCCAAAAGGTAATTTTTGACACACCCGAAAAACAACTGATTTATGCCCCGGATACCCCGTTCCGTCGGTTTTTTGATTCCCGTGCCCAGGACTTCGACGATGGTAAGGTAGAATATGCAAAAACGACGGTGCTGTCGGATATTGTAGCCCGGCTTCGGAGCAGAGAATTTATAAAAGGCCAGGTTGGCGAAGTGGTGGAGCGATATAAGTCCCGGCTAATATCAAGCAAGTCTGATATCGAGTTGGTTGATGTTGGGATCACAGAGACTCTCAGCCTCGGCAATACAAAACCCAGTTTCGAGGACACTAAGCAGGCCCTGACTGCGATTATAGCCCAACATTCCGATATAGGTATTCGCCATGACCTGACAAATTCCCTCCTGGGAGCGAAGGATTTGACGGAGGCCAGAACGAAATACACTGCACGGGCAAAAACGAGTCCCAAGCTCACAGAAGCTCAGCAGCAAAAGCTGGTCGATGACCGAGCAAACCTGTTGGTCGATGTATTGTATCGTGTGCTGTTGCAGGACAATTACCCGGACGTGGACGATGAAGAGATTTCCGGGATCGTGGCGCGTGCACAGGGCAAAGATTGGCTATGGATGGAAAAAGTATTTAAGCCAGCTTTCCAAAACGAACTGGAAGAACGGCTAAAGCAAAGGGACTGGCTTCGGATCGTGGTTCAGCAGGCAGTCGCGAAACGACAGAATCTCTTTCGCAAAGGTGGATCGCCCGTGGATGGGCTGCGAGAAGCCGAGGAATCGTTTCGTAAGCTAGCTGAGAAGACGGCTTTTTCGCCTACTTTCAGGGAAGTCTTATTTTCCGATAACCTTTCTTTGTGGCAGGGCTTTCTCAATCATCTGAATTCTCACCCGACTACGAAAACGAATCGGTACCTTCTCCAGGCCCCTGACAACCGAAGCAGGCGCATGGATGCAGATGAATTGCGAGCGTTCGGAATCATATTGCGTCCTGCAGTTATTGAAGCTTTTTCCAAACAGCCGTTCAACGCTGAACCATTGCAAGTGTTGTTATCAAGAGCGGATGTTTCACGGCAGCTATGCCCGGAGGGGGGCACTGGAAAGGATTTGGCGACGCTCCTTGCTGAAAGCCGAACTTTACTTCAAACGAATCTAACAAATGTCGCGTCGATCCTGTCGAGCTACACTGTTTTCACCAACAAGTTGTCAGGAACCAACCAGGCCGAGTCGGCAACGTCGATTGGAGCACTGACAACACAGATCGTGGATCAGCTATCTTCGATAAACAATGAACCTGCGATGGTTGATCGTTTTGGGACCAATGTGCTCGCCGATTTGGGACGAGCAAACCTTAGCAATTACTTCAATGGTTCGTTGTCCAGGACGAACAATACCAACCCACCCACCCTTTTCGTAGTCGTCACGAATGCATTGACTGGTTCCTTGCCCCTTTCAGTTCATCAAAGCCGTGCGCGTATCATTACCGATTTGCAGAGTGCCTTCCAGGGACTTACCCAATATGTCGGCTCCGACGATGCTGTCCTGGCTGCCTTCCTCCGCTCCGACGAGGTGAAATTCTCGTCGCCTGAGTTTCGCCGACGAGCTGTTTCAACTGTGCCGAAACGCTTTTACGCCGAAGCTTCCAAGGCCAACGCAACGAATGTGTCTGAGGTTTTCAATCGGATTGTCGAAGATCCGGAAGTTGCGTTTCTTTTTGGATCAGGGTTGGCTAACCCGCAGGTCATCGAAGCGTTCAAAGAGGAATTCTATTCAGCGTTTCAGGAGCCGAAGCGCTTGCTTGAAGCCCTGAAAGCAGAAAAGGAAGCCGACTATGAGTATTGGTGGCTGACATTTTACCCGAAAGCTGTGCCGCTGGGGGCAAAAAAACTAGCAGGAGACAGCATCATCGAAATCTCATTTCCAGAGGCAGTTGTGCCGGAAGTCCAATACCACCGTTGGCTGCAGGACAGTGCTCTCGATGGCTACTCCAAGGGAAAACAGTCCGGGGAAGATCCTCAGAAGAGACCGGAGAAAGTGAAATCAATTGTCACGGATGTTCCAGGGGGGATGCCGGCAAACCTTCGATTGCGCAATGCGACCGCTTTGATCCGCGACACGTTGAACGTGCTTGAGGCGACTGAGCTCAAAGCTCGCTTTACAGAAGTACGGCCAACCATGCTGAAGGCGTTGGACGAATTTACAGCTCCTCGAAACTCAGAGGATGAGCGTTATTGGTCAGGGATCAGAACCCTGTATGAAGATGTGTTTCCGGAGGACCGTGTCTGGTTGAGCGCTCTTGCAACGCATACGGATAATTATGGCGTGGGTAGCGATGGGTTTCTGACTATTCAGCGCGCTCGTTACGGTGCGTTTGTCCTGGACCTTGCCGCCATTAGGGCCCAGACCAATTCCGTAGAGCATATATTGCACAAGTTGCGCTACCAGGTGGGGGCGGCAGGAGGCGGTGTCACAGGCGATTTGGGCAGAATGTTCGCTCGAACGCTCCGCGCCACGGATGGTACCGAAACAACCAGGATTCGTGAGGCCTTTGCAGACGAGCTTTCGGTTATATGGAAAGATGCACATACAAACCTGGATAGCCGGGTGTTTGAATTGAGACTGGGTTTGAAGCAAGCCTCCAAGGCTGCCAAAGATGTCGAAGCATTGCCGGAATTGCGTAAGCAGATAGACAGTCATTTCTCAGATGCCCTGGAGGAGACGTATGCGATAAAGGAAACCCAGACGGATGCTCCTCATGCCATCCGGGTAATTAGCACTAACTTGATTGAAAGATGCAATGCGGGTGTCAGGAGTTTCCAAAAGCAAAATGCCCAGGACAAGGGTAATTACCTGGTTACGGCGGTTGCGGAAGATTTAGAGCACCAAATTGCTTACGGTTTGAAGAATGCCGTAAGCATGGCGACGAACCAGCCCAAGAAAAGTCGTGCTAGTGAATACGAACAGCAAGTTCGAGAGGAACTCCGCGCCTTTGGTATCAACTTCTATCTAAAGCTACCCCCTGACGCCCAAGTTATGGCCAGCTTACGGAACAAGTTGAAGAATCTTGAATTCGGGAAAATGCACGTTTTGTTTTCCGTCATGGCGGTGACTGAAACAAAGGCGCGTCTGCCGGAAAAAATGAATCTGTTCACCTGGGCCGGCTCACAGGGGGTGATGATTTTCAACACTCCCACTAACGAGATATCGTCCGACAAGACATTGCTAAAGCACGCCGTGGACTATTACAACCATTCAGCGCCCCTCCGTGGGGACAAGGTGGACTCTCTGTCTGGTATCAACGTGATGTCTCTTCAGGGGATGCAAGCCGACGCTGATTTGTTTGCGTTGATCCTCAATGCGTACTTTTCGAGTTATCCGGACGTTCCCTCAAAACAATCTATCCGTGAGGCTTACTTTGATGATGGAAACGAGAGGCTCCGCGCGCTCACCTACAATTGGCTGGATCATTACGGGGTGCTGTATCATCAGCCATTAAGTCCCTCGTTATTAAAACGCCTCGGCTCTCAATCATTTCTTACTCCCAAATGCCAGGGATTGCTTTTCGGAGTCATTACAAATTCTTTTGTTAATGACTCAAAACAATATCGGCGATCAATGACCAATGCCGTAAAGAGTATCTTCACGGAACCGGAGAACATTGCGCTAGTTTACGAATTGGACGAGCACCTGTTCGACAATTATTACGCCTCTGTCTGGAAGATCGCTGAAATGATTGAGGAGACAGAGCGTCATGCAGTGCCCTATAAATCCATCCAGAAAGAGGATTTCCGAACCTTCCGTTCATGGGCCCGCCCGTCCTACCAAAAGGGGATTCAAATTGTGGATATGCTGCCCGCGTCACGCGACGATTTAGTTGCGATGTCTATCAACGAAGGTGGGGTTGTGGCACGACTTGCAGGCCAGGCGGAAGGATCTGCTGCCTACGATTTGAACTATGCCAAGATGGCCGAACGTTTTGGGCAGAGCGCCACGTCCAGACTGAATCGAAAGCTGCTGACGGAAAGGCAGATCACCACCAATGCAATCGGTTCTTTAAGGGATGATTTCGGCGAAGATTCATCCAGAAATCGCCGGGAGATATTCCGGGATATGGCTGAACTCGGGAAAACCTTCAGTTCACAGGGATACTCGCTGGGGGCTACGGCCGATGGAAGTGCTTACGCCAGGGCGCGCGCTGCAATGTCCTATTCACATCGTCGTGAGTATCTGGACGCCGCGATTACTGCCGCTGGACGGGGGGACAATTTTGCGAAATGGGTAGTCCGGCACAGCGATTTTCGGAGCGATCTCGCTAAGAGTGGGGGCAAGAAGTTGGTGGCCGCCGCGCACAACGGATTTCCGAACGGCGATCAACCTTTTCACATGCTCGTGAAAATTCCAAATGACGCCATCAAGCAGGATTGGAAGCAGCGAAACTATATCTACTTCCAGAGCACGTACGTCGCCACGAAACAGATATCTTTTTGGCGAACTGCAGGGCTTCCTGGTCTGATTGCAAAAACTCCATTTGCCGCTTTTAACCCTTATTGGTGGAATGACATTGAGAAGAGCATCGTTGGAACGCACTATCCCTTCGTTTGGGACGTGCGTACTGAGCGCGAACAAACCCGGCTACTGCAAGAGCCAAGCTTCCTTGGGGGCGAGATATGGCTGGATGACACCGATAAAATCAAGCACAGCGAAGTACTGGAGATGGTTCAAGCTGAAGACGCCTTCATCAGGGTTACGAAAGATATGCAGAAGTCGGAACTTTCGACCGTCATGGCCGACATTGGGAAGGAATCTGAGACTTTCTCAAAGGCGGTTCGGACCGATATGAAAGAGCATAGCGGAAGTCTTCTCAAAGACTTTTCCGACGCTGAAAACGAGCCTACGCTAACGAATCGTATCCATCGCCTGGAGCAAGAGCTCAATGATCTGAAGTCTCGTGCGACGCCGGAGCAAGCTAGTCCTTAGCTTTCGGCGCTGTTCAGCTTGCTCTCACGCGAAAGGTCGGTCATGGCACCGATCTTTCGCGATTCACGCACTCCGGGATGAATTGCGGACCACGATATTATGGTCGGGTCGAATTTTTGGAAGGATGATGGGGCACGTCCAAAATCGTTTTTCCGTATTCGGAAATAAGGGCTGAATGAATACAGCGCCATTGCTAATGTTTTTTGGTGCCCATCGTCGATAGAACTCAGGTTCCCCTCCAAGCACCTTCCGGAGCGCCCGCGCGCCGCTTCTTGTCTGTTGATGCACTGCGCGGCTTCGACATGTTCTGGATCGTCGGTGGTGATTTACTTTTTCGCTCCTTTCACAAGATCGGCGACACAGCGCTGACCCGTTGGCTGGCGGAACAGATGGAACATGGCGCTTGGGCGGGCTTTCGCTTTTACGACCTGATCTTTCCGTTGTTTGTGTTCCTCGCGGGCGTAGCCATTCCATTCTCGTTGCCGGGGATCGTTGAAACGAACGGGAAAGGAGCGGCCTCCAAGCGTATTTTCATCCGGTCGATCCTCTTGTTTATACTGGGGGTGATTTACATGGGCGGGGTGGCAAATGGATTCAAAAACATTTACCTCGCTGGTGTGTTGCAGCGCATCGCGGTAGCTTACTTGTTTGCGGCAATGTTGTTTCTGTTTTTCAAGCCGCGAGGGCTGGTGGTTATTGCTGGGGGGCTGTTGCTTGGGTATTGGGTGTTGCTCACATTTGTTGCGGTCCCGGGAATTGGTGAAGCGTCTTATGAACAGGGGAAGAATCTCGCCTACTGGATGGATCAGAGTTTTCTTCCCGGGAAAAAGTTCGAAGGCACGTTACTGAGCACGATGGCAGCAGTGGCCAACTGCATCCTTGGAATATTCGCTGGTCTGCTGTTGAAGGACCGGCGGTTCACGGAGCAAAGGAAAGTGTGTTGGTTGCTGGCGGCCGGAGCTGTGAGCGTCGCCGTCGGTTATTGCTGGAGCCTGCAATTTCCGATCATCAAACTGCTTTGGACATCGACATATGTTTTGGTGGCCTGTGGCTGGAGCGCCTTGTTGCTTGGCGTCTTTCACCAGGTCATCGAGGTTTGGAAAATTCAAAGATGGTCGCAACCCTTTGTCTGGATTGGGATGAATGCGATTACGATTTATCTGCTCTCAGCTTTCATCAACTTCCGAAAACTGGCGGAACGCCTGGTCGGAGGTGATGTAGCGAAGGGGCTTGGGAATTATGCCGATCTGGTAACTGCCCTGGTGGTGATTGCGATGGTTCTTGCCGTGGTACGTTTCTTATACCAGCGCAAAATCTTTTTGCGGCTTTGATCGCCTGAAAGCAGTCGCTTCCGAATCTACCGGGTGGACTGCAGGCAGTGGGTGACCAAAGGTGTCGACCACCACTTTCCACTTCCCGCAGATAAAGTATTTCCATACTGTCGTCCCACACCCACCTGCTATGCATACGCACATCAAAACCAAACTATCGTTCTTCATGTTCCTCCAATATTTCATTTGGGGTTCATGGTATGTCAGCATGGCGACTTACCTCGGCAAGACGCTTAAGTTTGAAGGGGGACAGATCGGGATGGCCTACGGCGCATTTGCCATAGGGGCAATGATCTCGCCGTTTTTTGTAGGATTGATTGCCGATCGCTATTTCGCTTCAGAGAAATTGCTGGCGTTCCTTGGCCTGCTCGGTGGTGGGTTGCTCTTTCTCCTGCCAAAGCTCACGACCTTCGTGCCGTTCTATGCCGTGCTGATCGCGTATTGCGCCTGCTTCGTCCCAACCCTTGCCCTTTCCAATTCGCTGGCGCTGCACCATCTGGCCGATCCGAAGCGCGATTTCCCGCAGATCAAAACATTGTCTGCGGTGGGCTGGATTGCTGGAGGTGTGACGCTCAGTTTCGTGTTTAAAGGCGAGCAATCCGCTGTGCAGTTTTATTTGGCTGGAGCGGTTTCGATCGTGCTCGGCTTGTTCTCATTGATGCTTCCCCACACTCCTCCAATGAAGACCGGCAAGGATGTTCGGCTCGGTGAGATTCTGGGGCTTGATGCGCTCGCGCTTTTGAAGAAACCCTCTTTCGCAATCTTCATCGCCTGCATGTTTCTGATTTGCATCCCGCTTTATTTCTACTTCGTAAACATGAATACCTACATCACGGAACTCGGGTGGACTTACTCTGCGGCGAAGATGTCCCTGGCGCAGGTTTCGGACGTTGTCTTCCTCCTGTTGCTCCCTCTGATGTTGATGAAGCTCGGTTACAAGAAAACGATCTTCATTGGGATTCTTGCCTGGGCCGCACGTTATTTTCTGCTCGCTGAAAGTGTGGGAAACGCTTCCATGCAAACCACTTTTGTCTTTGCCGCCATCTTGTTGCACGGGGTTTGCTACGACTTTCTTTTCATCGCCGGTCAACTCTACGTCGATGACGAGGCCAACGAACGGATGCGCGGCGCCTGCCAAGGGTTGCTCGCATTTATCCTCTGGGGTATCGGTTCGTTCGTCGGATCCTTCCTGGCGGGAAAATCATTGGCCGCGCACACCCTCAAGGAACCGATTGGTACAATCGCCCACGATTGGCATGGCATCTGGATCTACCCGGCGTGGGGCGCAGTCGCCGTGCTGATTATCTTCCTCATTTTCTTCCGGGATCCAGTTAAGAAAGCAGGGAAACCGGTTGCAGTTAGACGTGAGGCGGAAGGTGTGAACGTTTCCTGATAGATAGGTTCGAAAACGAAGGCAAAAGTAGGGCGCGACCTGTGGTCAACTGCCGCCTAGTTTAGGGCTGCAAGCCCGTTATGTGATACCCGGGGTGCAGCCCTTGTCATTACATCTCCTTGTCTCTGAATCCCAAAGGGATTCCGGCCCAAAGCCCATGGTTGCGAGGGACCGAGCTACCATGGGATAAAGTTCAAAAGGACCAACAACCACAACGTGGTTGCGCCACAACTCATCTCGTTAATCGGCTCTCCAATGTGTGTGGAGAATCTCGCTGCGCTCGCACCGGCTAGGCCGGTAAAATGAGGCGTATAATTTGCATTGGACCCAGGGTAGCCCGATCCGATCGGGCAACCGCTGGGCTTTGTTACGAAACCCCTTTGGGGTATAGAAAGGGAGAATCGGACTCGTGGGTAATGACAAGCTCTATAAGGTAGGGCGCGACCTGCCGGTCCGCCCTGATCTCTGCCTTCATCCGCAGCGTTGATGGTCTGTTGTCACCACAACTGCTTCCGCTTAGTAAACCCCTTCAACAATGTTCTTCTCCATCGCACCGAATGGACGCACCTCAGCGACACCGTCCCAGGCGTAAGGAGCCCGAGGCTCGCGGCGGATCGTTTCATCCCGTTCCAGGAAACGAGGCATGAAGAATTCTTTGGTTAATGTCGTTAACTCCACACGGCCCCATTCCCCGTAGTTCTTGAGCTGGGCGGTGTTGTTCGGATCGACCACTCGCAACACTGCGCGCGGTTGAGGGGCGTAGTAGGTAATCGAAAACTTGTCTTCGGGTCGCAGCGGAACACTGGCGGCGAGGCCCATCAGCGTATTGCCGTAAGTTGGATAAAATCCAATGCGTCCTTCCAACACTTCTTCCACAATGAAGCGAACATATTGCGGAGCCATGGTCGTGCCGCCGCAGAAAACACCGCGGATACCAGCGTCCCAAAGATTCACTTTTTCCGAGAGTGCTTCCAGCAGTTTAGGTGTAGTGAACAAACCGCTGACCTTGCGGTTCTTTAAAATCGTGGCCGCCTGATCGACGACGTGGTCCATGTAGGCGCGGGCCTGGTCGAACTGCTTTGCTGAAATCAGCTTCTTCACCCAGCGCGGATCCAAATCAATGAAGTAGCACGAGCTGCCGCGCACATTGGCAAGATGCTCGATGGCGAGGCGCAGGCGACGCGGTCCGGTGGGTCCCATCATCAGCCAGTAATGATTGCGGGGAAAATGCTCGTCCGAAATCTTTTCCGAGAATTCGCTGTAATCGACTTTGTAGTCCTCCCAACCGATTCGTTGCTTCGGCATGCCAGTGGTGCCACCGGTTTCGAAGATACTGAATGGGCGTCCTTTGAACTTCTGCGGCACCCAGACTTCCGGTTGCAGATCACGCAACGATTCATCCTGGAAGTGGGGAAACTTTTTAACAACGTCATCGAAGGTCTTTATCTCCTGACGTGGATCGAAGTTTTTCTTCGCCCATTCCAGCCAGTAGGGGCAACCGGTCTCCGGGGAGAAATGCCAGTCGATGATTTCGCGAAGATGAGCGTCGAGCTGTTCCCGTGCGCCCGCGATTTTTTCTGCAGTGATCTGTTCAGGCATAGAAGTTTTAAAATTACTTCTTCTCTTCAACTTTCTTTGTGTCGAGTTCCACCTTCGGCGCTTGATCGCCCTGGACCTTCGATTGATCAGTGAACGCGTAGAGATGGGTGTTGGATTGAAGGTAAACTGCGCCATTGGCGACGATCGGTGTTCCGTAGACCGGAGCGTTTAAGTTGGTTTCAAAGAGTGGCTTGTCCTTCTTCGGATCGAAATCCTTCTTCGCCGGCAAAATGACGAAATCTCCATCTTCATCCCCGACGAAGACTTTGCCGTCGGCCACGAAAGTGGAACCCCACATGTGCGCCTTCATATCGTAGACCCAATGCAGCTTGCCCGTTTCCACATCGAGACAATGCACAAAGCCTGAGAAATCCCCGACGAAGAGAAGACCGTTCTCAGCATCAATCGAAACTGTGGAGATACTGCGTTTGATTCCGCGATATTCCCAGATCAAGCCGTCCTTCGTGATGTCACCGGTTTTGGTGGCATCAACACAGACGAGGCGTCCGACGCCTTCACCGTGTTCTGGATCCTGACCGGTGGGAACGTAAACACGATTCTTGTAAAACACCGGAGTGGCGTTGATTTCACTCGGACCTTCCGCAGCCGGATATTTGAACTTCTTATATTCGGCTGGGTTCGCATCGAATTTCCAAAGTGTTTTCAGCAGGCTAAACTCATCATCTCCTTTGACCGGCTTGGGCTCGAACGCATAAAGGAAACCATCACCGCCGCCGAACAGAACCTGTTTCTTTCCATTCACCACACCGAGAGAAGGGGAACTCCATTGCCCGTGGAAAATACGAGGGCCGATCTTCGCATCATCTTCGCCCAGGAGCTTTCCGGTCTTCTTATCGACAGCAATGAAACTTGGCGCGAGAGGGGAGGGGATGTTCGAATGGGTCCAATCCTGTCCGTTCGATGTGCAGACATAAACAATGTCATCCACGATCAGGACGGAGCAGTTCGAAGCGTTATGTGGAAACACGCCGAGTTCATCCATCATGTCGTAGGTCCAGATGATATCTGCATCCTTGGCTCCCACTTTCACCTCGGGATTGCCGGTGTCCTTCACGAAATACTTCGCTTCATCCTGTATTCCTTGATTGCCATTTCCCTGGCCACTGACATCCAGGCACATTACTTCGCAGCGACTCGTCACAATGTAGACGCGATCACCTTCCACCGTGGGAGAGGCAAGTAAACCGAGATTCTCCCAATCGTTTACTTTACCTGCTTTCAATTTGGGCACTACCAGTTGCCATAAAAAATCCCCGGTCTTTTCGTCGAAGCACATCAAGATGCTCCGATCTCCGGTGTGCTGTGGGTCCCGGGGGGTTTCGTTATTCGTGCCAACGAAGATTTTCCCTCCCGCCACTGTGACATTGCCGTAGCTCTGGGAACCTATCTTGGCCACCCATTTCACGTTTTTCGTCGTCTTCAGGTCTACCTCTTCCGAGCCTGATTTGAAGCGACCTGGATCGAAGGACGCGGGCAAACCCTTTTCCGCGGAATACATGTTCCGCATGGGCTGGCCACCCCACTGTGGCCAATCGTTCGCACTGCCGGTCACGAGGCCCAGAGCAAGCGCGGCTGAAATAGTGCTAAGTGCTTTCATAAATTTAAAACCGATGAATGGATTAATTCTGTGTGACGGAAATGTTATCGATGAAGACCCGCATATCCTGCGGAGAGAAACCAAATAGCCCGGGGGCGCCATTCTGATGCGCCGACTTATGAGGCACTTCGATACTCCATGCTTCCGGTTCCGGTTCACCCTTCTTCCAGGCCTTCGCCCGCACGACCCCGCTGCCATCTTCCTTGGTATCCACACGTGCTTTTAAGCGATACCAGGCGTTGGCAGACCATTTGAAATTCGGCGGTTCTTCTGTGGCCGGAACACGTAAACGCTCGAGGTTCGAATTCACTTCCAACTTCTGTTCGTTCCCTTTCATCACAATGATGTAGCGCTGACAGATGATTCCGACGTCGGACATCTTACGGCGATTTCCTTCGCTCATCACATCGGCTTCGATTGTGTAATTCCTCATCCCGGCGTCGCCGAGAAAAACCGTGGCGCGTTGGAAGAATTTATTATCGATCGTCTTGTTCAGGACTTTGTTTCCCTCTTTGTCGCGCACGTCGAACTTGAAACGCGCTCCGATCCACGGGAGGGGCGGATACGCAAAGGCGGTCGCTTCTTCCACATCGTTCGTGGTCTTCTCCGTTAGGTTCGCCCATTCGAAATCCTGTTTGATCGGGAGATAAGGCAACACACGACCGCGCATATAGCCTTTCAGTTCACCGACCGAAGCCTCAAATGCTCCCGCGGAAGGGGTCTGCGCTTTATCCGCGACGAGTTTTCCTTCCTCATTGAAGGCAGCCTTCATTTCCGCTTTCACCTTTGCTGTCGGAGGAATGTAGGAAGCCCATTTGACGGTCTTCAAATCTTTGATCTCTTCCACCGTGAATCCACTCGCATCGAGAGAGCGGACCCGGAATGAATTGGTCTGTTCTGGTCGAAGCAGCACTTCCGAAGGAATGACTTGCAACTGCGTCGCCTTGCCAACCTTGGGCCAGTTTTCTTTCGGATCAGCCGGTAAGTTGGCCGTGTTGTCACCTTTCTTACCGAAGCAATAAAGAGCCTTGGTCGTCTGCACGTAAACCTTCCCGTTGTAAGCCGTCGGGGTGCCGAAGCAACGTCCGTCGAGTGCGACATGGGCCAGAATCTTTCCTTCGGTGTCCGAAGGTTTCACGATGTAAAATGCGCCTTTGGTGCCCGCCTCCCCGCCGCCCTCTTTGGAAGCCGGATCATCGAGCATTGGGACGTAAAGTTTTCCATCGGCATAGGTGAGCGACGCGTTCCGCTGTTCTATGCCGATCTTTAATCGCCATTGGACCTTACCATTGAGTGCGTCGACCGAACAAAGGTCACCCTTTTCACTGACCACATAGATGCGATCGTTGACCAAAATGGGTGAACTGGTGGAGGTGGAGAGATCGTTCGCCCAGAGCTCAACTGATTTGCGATCGATGACGACAGGTCCTGCTGCGGCGTTCGTCGGGGAAACATTGGGAATCTTGAGGGCCACCATCTGGCCGGGTTCGTACGGCGTTCCATAGATGGCGATAATCTTATCGTTGTTATGCACCAGCACCGTGGCGTTGATTCCGGCTCGGAACAACGGAATGCGGAAGATCGGATCCCCGGTCCGCGCGTTGAGACACACGATACTTCCATCACCCGTCGCGGCAATCAGTACCCGCTTGCCGTTCAGGAAGGTCATGTAAGGATGCGAGAAGGAGTTGTCCCGCGGACGATCACCCGGGCTGGAGGACCAGACCAATTCACCGGTCGATTTGTCGAATGCATAAAAGCGATCGCCACCCGGGCCTTGCGCTCCCCAGTTTGCCGTGATGCCGCGGGCTATCACCAGGTCCTGATCGACCACTGGCGACGCAGTGCGGGCATTTGGAAAGGTAAGACGCCCGAACTGTTCCATGAGCGAATGCATCCAGAGCGGTTTGCCGTCCGGGGTAAAGCCACCGAACAAACCCTGGGTTCCCTGGAAATATACATTGCCGGTTTCCGGATCAATTGTCGGGCTTGAAGTGGCGTAACGGAGATAGATGGTGTCCGAGAGGAAATCGGTATAGCGCCGTTCCCAAAGTTTCTTCCCGCTATCGGCATCGAAACAGCCAACGCCCTCCTTCAGCTCGGCGCCTTCACCGAGATAGCCCATGATATAGACCTTCCCATTCGCGATGACCGGGCACGATTGCCCGGGGAACTCCGCCCGCCATAATGGATTCTTCGCATCCAGCGTTTCCGGCAACCCTTTCTCAAGGGAAGCCCCGTTCTGATTAGGCCCGCGCCAGTTGAGCCACCCTTTAACAGGAGCGGCGTGAAGGGAAGCTGTCGCCAACAGAATAGAAAAGGCGGACAGAACAGCAGAAAGTTTCGATTTCATGATCAATTGCTGCTTGGGATAACCGGCAAAATTGTCTGAGCAATAATTCTACAAGCGGGAGATTCGCGCAACCAAAAGATACTTACACGTATCATCTTACGGACACTGCTGCAGCGGGAACTCTTAGGAGAGAAACCACAGATGGACACAGATTCACACAGATGAAGCCTGAAGATTTCCTTCAAACAGCGAGAACTAGTGGAAAAGTCAGCGATATGACCTGCCTCTCCTTTGCCCCATCTGTGTTCATCTGAGTGCATCTGTGGTTTCTATTCTTTTGATCTTTCCGCTTAAGAGTTGTGTCAACGCTTTGGCCGTATCAGCATCGAACCGTTCGACAATAATTCAACCCTGGCATGTCCCGTAATATTCCCACCTTACCGATCGATTCGCCCGAAAGGCGCCGCGTCCCCATCCTGTTACGACAGGCCTGGTACGGTTTGAACCAGGCATTCCGGCGCCGAATCGCTCATTTGGGCATTACTCCAGACCAATTTACCGCCCTCAGGACTCTGCTGGAGAACGAAAAGGAAGGATTGGTCCAAAGTGAGCTGACGAAGCTCATGGCCAGCGATCCGAACACGATCGCATCCTTACTGGACAGAATGGAAACCGCCGGCCTGATCGTCCGCAAACCGGACCCCGAGGACCGTCGGGCCAAAAGAGTGCAGATTCAGTCCCTTGGTCGTGGAAAATACGAAGAAGCCCGGACCATCGCCGTGGAGCTACAGAAAGACATCCTCGATTTCCTTCCCAACAACCAACGCGAAGAGTTCCTGGCCAACCTCGCCTCCCTTGCCGACGCCTGCCGCGATGCGGCGGTGCGATCGCCGCGTAAGAAGTAGTTGCACAGGCGCGATTTGGTTCTTTCGGCGGGCGCTGTGACCTGTTCGTTCCTTCAAACCACCTTTTCAGCATCCACCCATTAGTCTGCCGGTGCATCTGAAACGATTTCGAGATTCGCGGGCTGGCGGCCTACCCTCGCTAAAAACTTTTCCCGGCCGTCTGGCTAAGGTCGTGACCTTGCTGAAAGCGGGGAGGAGTCGGTCGGACAATACTTTGCTCTGGTGGAATGGGTTTCCGGACGACAAGGACCGTGTCTAGCCGAACATTTCGCCTTTTCTATGGCGTCTGTTCCTTCTTCGGCTGCTGTCGAAACCATTTCAAGATATTCGATTTGAGATTTCAAATCCACGAATTTAGAATTGGGGAGCGAAGTTTGAAATCCGAGATCCAAAAATCAGAAATTTGAAATTATTTTTGATGCATAATCCCCAATGAAATCAGGGGTGTGAAGGGGCGGGGAGAAGTTGGACCAAAATTCTCCCCTTATGTAGCCCGGGCCATTTATGAGAGAAGATGTTCTGTTCGGCGTGAAGGAACTGAAAAGTGTTCAGTATTCAGTTTTCAGTATTCAGGTCGGTCGCAGAAAAGGACTAATATGATTAATAAGATTATTGCTTCGGTCCCGTTCCTGGTGGGGCAGGGAACCAAATGTATCGGCGGTCTGGCGGAGCACGCAGGTGAGCTCAATGTGCCGCATTCGGTGGCGGTGGATCTTCCGGGGAGGTTGGCGGCTTTGAGTGTGGCGGAAGTCGCTTATCATGAGGCGAAGATTCAATTGCGAGAGGTTCGGACTGAGCTCGAGAATGCCGTCTCTCTGACGCGCCGGTTCATGATGGTGGCGCGTGAAACTCTCAAACCCACTCTGGGGGTTAAGTATTCCCAGTCGTGGGGCGTGGCTGGGTTTTCGCGCAATCTGCAACTGCCGCGTTCAGCGGAACCACTTTTGCTCCAATTACACACGATCAAGGATTACCTGGCGGCACATCCTATTGTGGATGCAGGACCTCATCTCACGGGGGCGCGGGCCGGTGCACTGTTTGACGATCTCGCCCGTTTGGTCGCGGCGCTTGCCGACCGCAAGCACGGGGTCGATCAGGCATTTACAACGCGCAACGAAAAACTGAAAGCGATGGAGAAGGGGCTGCGGACGTTACTGAGCGAGCTACATCTCGTTTTGGATCCGCTGGATTCACGATGGTTTGCTTTCGGCTTCCAAAAGCCGGGCCAGAAAAGATCTCCGGCGGCCCCAGAAAATGTGTCCGTAACGCCTGTCAGTTCGACCGCCATGGAAGTAAAATGGGAACCTTCGCCGGGTGCAACCCATTATCGGGTTTCGAAGAAAGTGATTGGTGTAGATGAAGATTACGTTGCAATCGGTAGCCCAGCCGATCCGAATTTCACATTTGAAGAATTTCCATTCGACGCCGAGGTTGAAGTCGCGGTGAGCGCGGTGAGCAGGGGCGGTGAGAGCAGAAGGAGTGAGGTGGTCAGGATTCAGACCTGACGTCTGGCGGTGCTCGGGACCAACTAGGTGCCGGGGGTATACCGAACGAAGCGAGCTGTCGGTTGTTCGACGCGGAAAGTCTTTCGGGTCGAGGAACTCGATGCTGTGAAAATGGAGTATTCGAAAGGGGGTTGGGTATAGCCACTGGTCAACCACTTTCTCATGCGATGATGCGCAATAACGGCTTTATGCATCTTTCTAGCCCACGCGGGAGCAGAATCAAAAAGCGCACGCTGCTCTTTGCGGGCATTGGGCTTCAGATTCATGTTTTCTCCAGTGTCGGTGAACGTGGAGGTGAAGCCGTGCAGGAGAGCCATGGGCACTTTCTGGTCGACACAGCGTACTGCCCAATCGGCATCTCCCAGATCGCGCAATTGGGCGTTGAAGAATAGCCCGCGCTTTTCCAAAAGCGATTTACGAAAGAAAGTGGCGCAGGTCAGGGTCGAAAGATTATTCGACACCATGGAATGCGCTTTCAGTGGGATCATAGACTTCCGGTGGCACAAATATT
Source organism: Limisphaerales bacterium (assembly GCA_046597605.1). GTDB lineage: Bacteria > Verrucomicrobiota > Verrucomicrobiia > Limisphaerales > JACDHS01 > JACDHS01. The sequence continues at coordinate 18,230 of JBKJKE010000102.1, forward strand.
CACCGGCCGGATTCACAATGATGACGTCTCCGAAAAGCAGTTCGATGGATGGATTCTGCTCAAAGAAGGCGTCAACGCGTTCCAATGCGCCGGGCAGATATTGCTCATCGCAGTTGAGGTAAGAGAGGACATCGCCGGTCGCCCGTTTGAGGCCGCGGTTAACGGCATCGTACATGCCGGTATCTTTTTCGACGAACGCTTTGATTCGCGGATTATTGGCGAGCCAATTGCCGGTGCCATCATCGGAGCAGGAGTCCTGAACGATGTGTTCTAAAGGAACTTTCTGGTCGGCGATGGAGGCAGCACAGAGTTCAAGCCATTTCCTGCTGCGGAAACTCGGGGTAACAACCGAAAACTTCATGTTGTGATAGGGGAAAGAGTCTTGGGAAAAGCAGGTCGTTGAACGGCGGGTGCGACGTTCTTTGAAGGTCTACATACCCCCCCGTTAATTGCCACGCTCAGCCCTACGATACCGGTGAAAACAAACAATTCAGCATGGAACCCTCCGTAAACCAATGTGAAGAAAACGACTCGCATAAGAAAATATGCAAACAGGAACGTATTCAAGCGGGCAAAAGATGGATCCCCATATCGATAGTTTTTGAACAAAACCCGACCTGCAGCACCGATAAACCATACAAAGCCAACCACGCCGAAAATTCCAAATGGAATGATCAGTGAAAGGGGTCCGTTGTGATAATCGCCAGCCATTAAAGAACTCTCATATCCTTCCGCAAGGCCACGACGCTGGGCTTCTTGAGTCATGAAAAGCGCAACAGGATCCAGAGCGTAGCCTTTCCCGAGCCAGAAATATTCGGGAATTTGCGGAATTACTGCGTTCCACATTTGGATACGCCATTGATTAGACTCTGCCGCGTCACTCGTTGCTGCTTGATCGAATGGCAAGGGAAGAAAACTCAGTGATCGCTGAACTGTTAAGGGGAGCTTATTCGCCAGTGGAATCATTACCACAGCAAACATCGCTGACAGTGCAATGACCAAAGCTAGAGCACGGGTTCGATGAAGCCCCTCCAAAAAAAAGAGAATCACGGCCAAAAGTCCTACGATCACCGTGGCTGATCGGAATCCAGAGAAAAATCCGATGCCTAACGTCGCCACAAACAAAACAGGTCGCCACCAATGGCGGAAATCGATCATGCCTTTGATGCCATATCTGAGTAACAGGAAACAGCAGCCCGCGATGGCTGCTGGAGCTAATCCAGACACCCGAATCATACTGTTTGGCGTGTAATCAGCCGCCGCCTGGGCAATTGCCAAGTCAGCAGGAAAGAGCAAAAACAGAAAATAGAATGCCGGCCCTGCATAATAAGCAAGATTGCTGATCGCGGCAGTTATCGACCCGAGGAAATAAAGAAAACCAAACAGGTAAGCCTTTTCTTTGGGAACCCGATGCGCAGTGAGTGCAAAATAACCTGCGATGGCGCCCAGGATATAAAAATATCCTTTTCCGCCATGCGACCCACCACCGAGCGCTCGCACCCCAATTCCTCCTCGGGCGTACGCAGTCACAATCACGACGAGGGCAAGAAAGAGCAAAGATAAAGTCACAGGGCGCACTGACATGAAACGAAAATTAGGAATCAGCGTACGCTTGAGAATCGAAACCCCTAAACTTATTGCGGCTAACAATAACCACAATTGGGGCTGACCCGGGAGGAAGAAAACGTTTATGAAAGCATTCCAGGATACGATCAGCAACGCATGATGCCAGCGCAGGACAACAGGAAGACATAGAACACTTAAGACGAGTCCCACGACAGCGACCGTCATAAAGCTTTCCGGGGATGCCAGCAAATACCCAAGAACCACCGCAAGAGGGATCAAAACCGCAAAGACGATGAGACGGCCTAACGCAAACGTATTCACAAAAATTCCGCTTAAGTTATGGTCGATTTGCTCATTCGCAACCGAATTTTTGTATTATGATTTAGACGGTAGCGGGCCCAAAGCTACTGCAACCCAAAGCGAGAGAGTTGCATAGATGCGATCCCGCTGACATATTGGGAGCTTGCAGCAATGCTTGTAGAACAACCACTGCCCCAAACTTCGAGCTCCGGCTGCCAAATAGTAGACGCAGTCCCATTGTTGGACTTTCTGCGCACATTCGCGGCTTGGGCTGTTCTAGCGTGGCATTTGGCTGATCATCTTCGATTTGAGGGATTGCCCATCTTTAGCTCAGGAGCATTCGCGGTCGACATTTTCATGAATGTCTCCGGTTTTTTGATGTTCTATCACTATGCCCGACGCGAACATAAAGAACCATGGGAACGTCCGAAGACATGGAAGACATTTTGGGTGCGGCGATTTTTTCGAATCGCCCCGCTTTACTATGTTCTTATGTTAATGACACTCGTATGGCGCGATTTTCTACACCTGAACGCGTTCGATGGTAAAGCTGTGTTTCTTCATCTCAGTTTTCTGTTCGGATTCATCAAGGAACAAGTCAGCAACAGCGCGTTTCCAGATTGGAGCCTTGCTCTGGAGATGCAGTTCTACTTGCTATTTCCCTTCTTGGCCATGGCTTTGAGGAAGATGGGACCCGGTTGTTTCTTTGCAACAATGTCCATCATCGCTGCGGTTTCGCGCCTGCTCATAACCTACTATTCTGATGCCCCTGCGGGTTTACTCGGCCAGTGGCCCCAACCGAGTCTCCTTCCTTTGAAAATTCAGATTTTTACAATCGGAATGATCATCGCAGAGGTTTACCTGAGAGGACCCCAAGTTCTCCGTTCCAAATGGTTTCTGCTGGGATTTGTAGCGTTTGCTCTGACTTGTAGTCACAACTATATGCGACTCATGGGAGTTCTCTATTTAGCTGCTTACCTCTGCTGCTTGCGCCAGGTGACCTCCATTTGGTTATACAAATATATCGGTCGACTTAACCAATGGTGTGGAAAAGGCTGGTTTCATTTTCCTGCGGAATTGTCGTATTCGTGCTACCTGCTCCATGGCATTCTCATGGCCGTGTTTTTTAGATATGTTCCGTGCCAGGGGGGAGGGGATGGCGTTTCCGGTTGGCAATTTCTCGTTTGGTTTTTTGGCGCAATTGTTATTGTTAACGCGGCTTCCGCTGTGACTTATCTGTTGATCGAGAAGCCGGGCATCAAAATTGGACGCAGTCTAGCCCGATGTTAATGAGCACTATTATTTCCGCCCGTTCAGGAGGCGTTTACAGGCTTGTCCCTTTACTGCGTTTCAGGGGGGAATGCATCGTATTCATCACATCCGCTAAAATCAAAATGGTAGCTGGATAGATCACATGACATCACCATCTGTTGCTTGGATCTCTGACTTCCCGATAGAATGGGTGCCAGGGATTCCATCTGAAATTGCTAAATTGCCAAAACAGCATCCGACTACCTGGCAATCCGTTCTTTTGCCAGAACTGAAAAATCGGAACTTTCGAATTCACATCCTGGTGTTAAGAAAAGGGATCAACGCCTCTTTGTCGTTCGAACGGGAAGGTGTAGTTTTTCATGTTCTCAAGGTGCTCGGAGGGATACGTGGACCTTCTTTTTTTTGGGCAGATACCCTGATCGTTAGAAAGAAGGTTAAGGAAATTAATCCAGACCTGGTGCATGCCTGGGGCAGTGAAAGAGGAGCTGGACTGATCGCCTCCCGGATATCTTTTCCCTACCTTTTCACGGTAGCAGGCCCCTTCAATTGGTACAAGACGATGGTGCCTTTGAATGGTCATCAAAAGATTTCTGCACTGGCAGAGATCTTAACCTTTCGTCGAGCCAATCTAGTCACTGTTGAATCGAAAGCTGCGATTAACTGGATCGAGGGAAACTATCCTGAGTTGACTCTGCGCCAGGTGGAGCATGCACCCAATTGGATGTTTTTTCGAACAGTGCGAAATCCCCAAGCCTCTCCCGTTCGGTTTCTGTCTGTTGGTACTCTCGGGCATGTAAAGGGCACCGATCTGCTGCTACGAGCTTTTGAGCAGATTGTGAGGACGAGACCGGCCGAACTAGTCGTGGTCAGCAATTCTGATCCAGAGTTCCTCCAGACCATGCGGAACCAGATATCTTCCGAAGCGTGGAATCGAATCACATTCAAAGCTAATTTACCCCCGGAAGGTGTTGTCGATGAACTTTCGAAGGCAACAATTTTCCTTTTTCCGACTAGGGCGGATAACAGTCCGAATGCCGTAAAAGAGGCGGCAGTTGCGGGTGTTCCTGTCGTGGCAAGCAAAATGGGCGCTATTCCCGATTATCTGCTGCAGGGCAGGAACGGGCTACTATTTGAAACAGGCGATCTGGAACAATTTGTCGGAGCCATTCGCGCTGCCTGTGATCATCCCAACTTTGGAGTAGGAAAGGTTGAACTTGAGGCATTGGAACAGGTGCGGGAATACCTTTCACCGTCCAGAATGGCAGATTCGTTTTCAGCGTTGTATGGTGAAATTATCAAACAAAGAAAAAGTGGATCGCCGAGGTAAAAGATACAAAGCGGTCTCCATCCCTTCCTATTTCTTAGATTCAAAAAAGCCAATAATTCTTGACGTGAAGACAACGAATCTTGGCCCAAAAAACTGAATTCCAATTTTCATCAAGGTTTGGGCCACGGACCTTGAGGGAGTCATTGCAAACAGGGTGGCGTTATAGTTAACCATACGGTCCGACAGCTTCGCTATACGTAGCAAAAATCCAATGGAGAAGGGCGTGCGAGTAGCAATTCTACGGCGATCGAACGGCATTTCCAGCGAAGCCTCCTTTTTTAAACTAGAAATATTTCGTTTCACCTGCGCATAAACCAAGGCATATTTTTTACCATTTAGATCGACCTTCCCAGTCCCCCTGCCAGCCACCTGATGTTCTCTCATGCCAGCTACAATCCGAGTAGTCGCTGCAACGCCGGAATGAAGAGCAAGTTTGGTCCACATCTCCCAATCACCGCAATATTGTGATGTTTTTCTGAAACCTCCGACATCAATGGCAGATTGAACTTTCATGAGTTGCCCCGCAAAGACTATGGGGTTGGACCAGGCAAACTCCATTGGAGCGATCTCCCTTGTATCGGAAGAATCAGTGCTTCCAACGCTGTGAAGAATCGTTCCGTTCTCGTTCACTACATGGAACCCGCCAACTAGAAGAACTTTGCCCGGAAATTTCGAGGAGAGCGTGAGCATTTCCTGCACGAAGCAAGATTCCAAGAAATCATCATCATGCAGAATCGATATCCACTCAGTTTCACACAACTCCAGACAAGCATTCCAATTATCAAACAATCCCCTGCGCCGCGGGTTGCGGTAGTAAGTGATCCGATCGCCAAATTCCTCTTTCACGAACGTTTCAAGGGTGGAATCCGGGCCGCAATCCTCCACTACAATCACTCGAACGGGCATAGTCTGCTCGAGTGCGGTTCTGATCGCCTTCTTCACAAATTGCCGACGGTTGTATACCGTTACTGCAATCGTGATTTGGTCAGCGAATAGGCTCATGGGAATAGCGTGAAGGGTTCGGAACAATTCCTGTGCGATTTTTATTTTTCAGCCACGAGCACAGCGGCTATTTGATCACCCTTTAACGCATCATTCAGCTGCCTTGATTTTTTTCGGAAGAGAGTGATCTCGTTCTCCGTAAAATACGCAGAAGTAGAACTGCCAATTAGTGGTATGCCTTTCTTGTATAACTCGCTACCAACAAATTGAAATTCACTAGAATCGCACCAGTATTGATCTATCTTCAGACCCGCCCGCGTAGAGATTAGCTCCAAACCTTTCCTAGTGTATATTCGCAAATGTCTCGGGGCATCGAGTTGCACCCAATTTTCTTTATAGCTCTCCCAGGCGAACGAATCAGCAACAGGTATTCGGATCAAAATTCTCCCTTTGGGATTTAACTTGCTTCGCAATGACGCAAGCATCTGTGCTCCATCCTCGATGTGCTCGAAAACGTGATGGAGCATGATCAGATCAAAAGTTACCGTAATGGCCTCGACCTCCATCTTGAAAACCGTCAAACCGGGGGCCACTTCAAGGTTGTTCTCCAGATACGGATCGATTCCCATCAATTCTGTGAAGCCGGCACGAAGCAGCACTGAGAGCAGCTGTCCTCGGCCACAGCCAACGTCCAGAATCTTTAGATCACGTTTCAAACCTATGCGCGAGAGGCAGTCGAGGTCCAGACGTACCCTTGATACGCTATGCCAGAAGGTTCTGCTGGGAAACCCCTTCAAAATTTGAGCATCACGAAGCCCGCCGAGGAATGCCCTTAACCCCTTCTGCGGTACTGGCAGCACTCGATAACTGTAATAATTCGTTGGATAGAATCTCTCCAAATCTGCCGGCACTTCCGAAATTTGCAGGCAACCGCACGTGATGCACTGAAAGTATAAGAATTCGTCCCCCCAGCCCAGCATCTGCTCCTTCGCTTTATAGGTGGGATGCGCTCCTTCTTGATTACAGATGCAACAGGTAAATCTCATGGTATTCGAAGAGCGACTTTTAAGGTTTCCCGGATTGGCAGCGGCTGACTGCGAAACCCGAGGCGAGTTGTAAACCAGCCGCTGTAAAGCCATTCGACGACGAATGGAGCCAGTAGCAGCCCCCACAGTCCGAAAGCCCAAGTGAAGAGGACCGAAAGGATCACTACCCCTATCCCGGTGGAAATAGAGATTTTGAAGAAGGGAACCACGTTCTGGGTGAGAACCAAATTGCCGAGTTGAGCATAAAAGGTTTGCAGACCCAAGTAAGTAAGAAAGAAAACTAGATAAGGCGTAGGCAGCAAGCGCGTTTTAGTGTCTTTCCATTCGAGGATGACATCCCCAAAAAGGACAACGAGAACGGCCAGGATTGAAAAAGTAGCGAGGACCAAAAGAAATCGGCGAAAGAACAAAACTGCCATTTCTTTGCTCCGGTCCTGCGTCCTGAGAATCGTGATCTCCGACCATTTTACTCCGGTCCACAGCGTTGCGAAGCCGGCGATGAATCCGCCGATTTGAACTGTGAGCCCAAGAGACGCTGTAACATCGGGCCCTAGAAAATGGGCGCTAATCAACACGCTTGTACTGGTGACGAAGTAGCTGCCCAGCGCCAGAATAGCGAACTTTCGAGCATTGGGCCACAATCGGGAAAGGATGGTGAGTTCGGCTGGTTCATCACTGTTTTGAATTCCTGGAATCGTCTTACAGAAAGCACGGCGGGCGATTGCTCGCAGCACTATTCCCCGAACTCCAATTGCCACTACCATTGCGGAAAGTCCCCACCCATTGCTTAACAATGACCCGGCCACGATCAAATAACTGAGGCTGCTGAACAAGGATGCGCGATGCATTTCGCGTAACTGGTTGATCCCCTGAAGCGCCAGCGTCCATTGTGAAGACAAAATGTTGAACCAGATGAAGAGAAGATAAAGCAACCAGGTAAGCCATAGTCGCCCGGGTTCGCCCCCAGCCTGAATGGGCTTATAAAGAAGCAGCGATCCCACTACCGCGAGGATCAAGACTGCTCCTAACGAGAGCCTTTTGAACAGAAAACAAACGGTCGCATGCAGTTGGCGAATTTTAGGATAATTCGGTTCTGTTCCGGTGGCCGGTTTTAATCCTTCGGTTTCGAAGTCATCTGCACCGGCCCAGAAAAAATTGTAAACTCGAACAATAGCCGGAGCGAATCCAAGATCTGCCAAAAAGGAAAAATTCCCCAGGGCAACGAAAACCCACCAGAGGGCCTGTTCTTCCTGGGACAGGGTAAGGAGAATCAAGGGGAGCAGTAAAATATTCGCACCTAAACGGATTGCAGTACCCAACGCAGCAAAGACAATAGCGGATCGCTTTAGCCGAAGCATCAAAGCCTTGTAGTATGCTATGTTCAATGAGCAGGAAAACTACGCTGTGACCCTGAATTGTAAAGCCGTGTCCAGCCATTCTCCAACGTGGAACCCGAGGACTGATTGTTTCTAATCACACATTTCCCGTGACAGTCTAAATGCTCTGCAAGAAGTTGTAGAAACATGGATGGATCTCGTTCATTTCATTTATTGAGGAATTTGCCCCGATTCGATACCCGGAACATCGCCGCGGGATGGATTTTGCTGGCATCGCTTTGCTCTGCGTCGGGATGGATTTTGTCGGTGTTCCACGCTCTCTGGCTTCTGCCATACATCTGGTCTGCTGCGCTGATCGCCTTGCTATTCGCCCGCTTTCGTAAACGTAATACGCCGCGGATGAGGACTACGGCTTTCATCATTCTGCGTAATCCGTTCGCCTGGCTGTTCATCATAGTTAGCATTCTGGTTTTCGCGGGCGGGGCTCTCCACCCTCCGACCAATTACGATGCAATGACCTATCGGTTTCCGCGCCTCCTTCATTGGGAGTCGGAGAATGCATGGCACTGGATATCAACTCCGGTGATGAGAATGAATGCGTACGCAACAGGGTCGGAATGGCTCACGTTGCCGTTTTTTCAGATAACTCATTCGGATCGACTGTTCTTCCTAGTGAACTTTGTTTCATTCACCTTGTTACCCGGTCTTCTGTTCGGGGTGTTCAGGGAAGTCGGTATTTCGGGACGCGTTGCAAGAGTGTGGATGTGGATATTGCCCTGCGCTTACGGCTTCGCTCTTCAGGCTGGCAGCATTGGCAACGATACGATTGCAGTGATTTTCTTTTTATCGGCCATTTATTTCGCCCTCCACAGCGCCCGAGCGAATTCCCGATTTGAATTATGCATAGCCATCCTGGCTGCCAGTTTGATGACGGGTATGAAGGCGACGAATCTTACGCTGCTGTTGCCTTGTGCCATCGCATTTTGGCCTGCGCGGAGAATGGTTTTTCAAAATCCGAAAGTTGTTCTTGGCTGTGCCATGGTGTCTCTCCTGACATCTGCCTTGCCGATTACTGTTTTGAATACGCATTATTCTGGAGGGTGGACCGGGGATCCCAGGAATGTTCAACGCCTGGAACTAAACGATCCGCTGGCTGGAGTGCTTGGAAACACTTTGCAGGTGATCCCGCAAACAATCTTACCCCCGGTTTTGATTAACTCCCGGAAGGTTGAGGCCTCTTTCCACAATGCCATACCTGACATCATCAAGGAAAAATTGAAGGGAGGCTTTCCCAGGTTCAAAATCGATTTTGGGGAATTGCCCCGAGAAGAGTCAGCGGGGCTTGGTCTGGGCGTTTTCTCCTTGTGCGTAATTTCGCTCCTCGCTCGTTTCGGCGGTCGCAAACGTAATTCAAGGAGGCATCCTTCTACGCGCCGTAAACTTGGGATCATGATCTGGGCCGGAGGCGTTATTGCGTGTTTGGTCTACACCGCAAAAGCCGGGAGCGAAGCCACGGCCCGTCTGGTCCTCCCTTATTATCCGCTTCTGATCGTGGGCCTTTTATACCATCCGGTGAATGTTGTTCTTGCCAGGAAACGATGGTGGCGAGTGACGGCTATCGTGGCTGCTGGTCTCGTATTAATACCTCTGATTCTCAACCCGTCTCGTCCACTTTGGTCAGCAAGCGCTGTCGCTAGCTGGATGCGGGCAAAGAGTCCTGAGAGCAAGCAGGTGGCACGCATTGAACAAGTCTATTCCACTTACGCAACTCGCAATGACGTTCTGGGGTCGTTGCGGAAACATCTTCCCGCAGAAGTGAAACAGGTCGCACTTGTTTGTGGGGAAGACGATTCAGAAGTAGCGCTTTGGCGACCCTTCGGAACACGCCGCGTCTTTCATTTGATGGGGAAGGGGAGTTGGGATGACGAAACCCAGGGTGTGCAGTGGATCGTGGGAAGAACCGATGTTTTGAAGGAACGATTCGGCAAGGACCTGGAAGGTGTTTTAGCAGATAGGGAGTTGCGGTTGGTCGCAACTGAGATGATTACTGCGAAGGTTGCCGGAGGGCCGGAACCCTGGTTTGTTCTTGCTCGGAACCGATGACGCCAAGCCTACTTCACAGCCTTCCCTGAAAAACGATACATGTCACCGCGGTAAACGGCGTCTTCCATTTCCAGGATCAATCCTTTGCCGCACAAGGTGACGCCTTGTACGTTGAAAGCGGGCACCGGTTTCTTCAGTTCAAACGTCTGGAGCCAATCGCCCTCCAGCAGGATCGCACTCAAGGTCTGATCAAACTCAGTCATCTGCAGGCCGTAGACTCGCTCGTAAATCTCGAACAAAGACTTTTCCAAATTCTGTTTGTGGATGTCAGGACAAAGCTTCAAGGAGATGTAGCGGGTCTCTTTCATCATCGGGATTCCGTCCGCAAAACGTATCCGCTCAATCTCGCACAGCGGTCCTTTTAGTCGATATTCCCGGCCGTTTACATTGAGAAGATGATCGCCATTCCGAAGGTGGAAGCCGGTCAATTTCGTGGAAGGCTTCCGGCCTGCCTCCAGCATGTTCTTGGTGAAACCAAAGATACGATTGATGGAACGCTCGATCGTATATTTCTTAACGAAGGTTCCTTTGCCTTTGATGCGTGTGACCCACCCAGCCTTTTCAAGCTCGTGCAAGGCTTTGCGCGCGGTGGTGTTACTCACCTTGTAGGTCTCAATGATGTCATTTTCGGAGGGGGCGAGCGAGTCGGGCTTAAGCTCTCCCGACTGGATGCAGCCGATGATTTCCCTACTGATCTGAAAATATTTGGGAAGATGGAAAGTGTCGGCAGTCACAAGTGGGAAACTGCCATACTCAAAGAAGCTTTGGAAACTGGAATCTTGCGCCGATCAAGGTTCAATCGAGACTTGCTGCCAGACTTTGCCGTGCTGTTCAGCATACTTTTCAAAATAACGCTCGTTCTGGATTAACACGGCGCGGACGATTGCCGAATCATCACTCTTCCCGATCCCTGGGATGGAGTCAGGGATAAGATCGACCTGACGATGGGCATAAATGAGGGCGAATAGAGCGGAAGCCATCGTCACGAAAGGCATGTCATCGATCACTCCTTCGGCAAAGTCTTCCACAATGTCCGCCAGGAATTCCAACTGTTCTCCAAGATGCGGATGATTCGGATCATCGATCTCGGCAAACTCCAGCTTAAGAAGGGGGATATTGCGATAAACCCGCTCTAAATCGACCGGCGTCATCTTGGCCACCCCGTGTTGTACAAAATCTACTACTTCGCCCATGGTTCTATGTTCTCCCAGGGCGATAACGTAAGCAAGGCGGACCCTTCCTTAACTGCCTGTCAGGGATGCTGAGTAAGTAGAAGTAAGTTCCGCGCTTGGGCTTCGAGCTGCTAGCCTAGTGGCAGGCTCTTAAGGCGCACGCCGGATCGCAATATAAGACTTCGGAAAGATCCAAAGCAGCCGTTCGGTAACGATTTCACAGTCCGGGAATAACTCGCGAAACTCGGATTTTTTTAGCAGTCGGGTCGAATCTACCATCTCATTCACCTCCGCTCGGGTTGGGCGTCCGATCCATCCCCGTAGCGTAAACCATCGAATGCTCTTTTTCTGAACCGGGGCGGGCAGGTAGTGAATAAAGGGTGCTAAATAGTGTGGTTCAATAGGGCATTCGTATGCAGGAGTTTGAACCCATAAGGTCTGTGCCACACGCCGGATTTCCGAAGCAAACTGCGACTGTCGTTCCCACGAACCGACATGCTCGATCACACTGTTGGAAAAAACGATGTCATAACTTTTGTTGGCAAACGGAAGAGCGCAACCATCCCCCACTAACGTTCGCAGGTTATGTCTAGGCGCTAGTTTAGGGTTCCAATGCGCCTCGTACACGTTAAGGCAGTCGATACGCTGAACAGGTTGTGGATTGGAGGTCCAGGTTTCTGGGCATCCTCCCACATCCAGAAGTATATCAGAGACTTGTGGATTGATCCGGTCAAGGAATAGCTTATAACGCCGGGTTCGCCAGATCTTGAAAATCTGTTGATAAATGGCGTTGATATCGAAGGGCATAAGCCAGCTAGTGCCTACTTGCATAAATCCGAATATTTACCTGCGAGGGTTTTTGGGGTGAAACGGATTTTGGTCCAATCAAAGGGTGCGGCGGTCTGATTGTAAGCGGCGATGAAGGCGTCG
>JBKJKE010000086.1:0-52170 GCA_046597605.1 Limisphaerales bacterium
CAATGAGTTGGTTCATCGCGCATCAGTGCGGCTATCGCCGCACCTTGCGCAATCCCTCTCTCAAAGTGGCTGGTTTTCATCCGCCCATCCCTGGCTGGTTTTGAGTGCCCGCTGACAAGGCACGTTCGAGACATTCCTGCAAAAGTGTAATTATCGCGTTTAAAGGAGCGTCTTTCCGAATGGTGAAAACATCATCATTCGATGCAGAGAAGCCTCCTTTCTCCCAGTGAAGGACCTTAATTTGATAGTCCGTGTCCAGCTCGTAGATGTGAAGAGATTTTGCCTTAGATCCAAATTGTCGCCACGTTTTCACCCCTGCTTTTCTGTACCAAGCCGTTTCCTCACCCCAACTGGAGGGATGCGGAACAGTCCGGTTAGCATTTTCTAAAGCTCTCAAGACGCCCCCCCATACCTCGGTCAGATCCGCGCTGTGAGACAGATATTCAAAAGGTTCTGTCTCAAAGACAAAACCTTGCGTCGTAATTCCTTTCGGAATTAGGTAAATCGCATCCCCCTTCCGAATGTAAACGGCGGCACTCCTTTTCATTTTTAGTATACACCCAGTCTTACATCGACAGGGTAGAGTGGCTCTTAAGCACTTGGTTTCCCTTGGAGTATGGCGCTTTCAATCCATTCCAAACAGAGATCGACATTGAAGTTCAGGCTTCGGCCATTTCTGCGGTTGAGTTGTCAATAATTCTAACTGGATTCACTCAGCCGATCCAATAGGAGAAATCTTCTTCACTTTTCAGTGCTTCAAGGGCGGGCAGCAGTCGCTCGATCCGCCCCGCCAGCGCTGCCGCCGTCTCGAACGGGTACTCTTTGTAAAACCATTCCCTCAACTGCTGCAACTCATCAATGACAGGCTGGAGATTGCTGGGGCGAAGCTGGAGAGCGTCGAATTGTTTTACCCACGAAAGGTTTAAAGCGACAGCGCCAGGGAGCCAGTCGCGTTTAAAGACGTCGGAACTCGCCAGAGGAAAGTTCTCCTCAGTTCCGCGATACAGAATGCGCACAGAAATGCTCATAGTAGCTTCTTCAATCCAAGCTCACCAAGAAAGCGGTAGCCCTTCTCAGCCTGGAAAATCGATGAATTCAGCTTACTTCCGTGATTTCGGCTCTTGGATTTAGGAACTTGGCCGTTTTTCCTCGTGAATCGTTGTCGCCTGACTTGGTGCTTTCGCGGTTCCTCCGTCACCGGCTATTACTTTATTACTCTCCGACTCCCCCTACATTAGCAGTGTCGTATCCAAACTTACGGATATCGGCATATCAGGCACGTTCAAGACATTTCTGCAAAAGTGTAGTTATCGCGTTTAGAGGAGCGTCTTTTCTAATGGTGAAGACATCATCATGCGATGCATAAAAACCTCCTTGTTTCCAGTGGAGGGTCTTAATTTCATAATCCGTTTCCAGCTCGTTGATGTGGAGAGATTTTGCCTTGGATCCAAACTGCACCCACGTTTTCACCCCTGCTTTTCTATACCAAGCTGTTTCTTCATCCCAGTGGGAGGGATGCGGAACCCTGCGATTAGCATTTTCCAATGATTTCAAGACGGTAGCCCAAATCTCGGTTAGATCCGTGTCATGAGGCAGGTACTCAAAAGGTTCTGTCTCAACTGTAAAACCCTGTGTTGTGATTCCTTTCGGAATTACGTAGGTCCCATCTCCCTTTCGAATGTAAATTGCTGCGCTTTTTTTCATTTTAGTATACACTAAGTTTTACTTCGACATTGTTGATGTTTCCGTAGTCCACAGCCTCCTGAATACCGAGCATTTGTTGCCGGCTAGGCATTCTAGGGATGGCAACCTTCAAAACTCTAGTCTGGATCTGCGAAGCTTCCAACGTGAACCGGCCTTTCGTCCCCGTATCGAAATCGATGACATTGTTGATGTAACGCATTAGCGTACTTCTCACCCCTGAGGCAGTGTTGAAGGAAGGCAAATCCAGATCCATGGTTTTGATGCTCACTGCAGTTTTGATCGATGGAAACCAGGAATCATACGTTTCGAAACCAGGTGGCAAATTCCCCCCCCATGCATTCTCCACCAGTAGGCCACGTTCCTTGTATCCTAACTGCCAGACCGCGTTCCGAACTCCATAACGAGTCGACTCTAGTTGAAATCCCGAGACTTGCCTGGTAAGAGCGCCGGCCAACCCGACTGAACTCGTTACGCTCCCAAAAATTCCCAAGCCTGCCCGGAATCCAGCTGATTGATGATTACCATCTGCATACGCCTGTAGCGAAGCTAAAAAAGCTTGGCCTGAATAAATCATGCCAATTGCCGATGCCCCAAAACTTCCTACAGATCCAAACCCGCTCGCAAATCCCAACACTCCGCCAGCAATAGCACCTTCTCGAAACCCGGAAGTCATCGCCGTCGCCAGCTCCTGGTTACTGACGCGACCATTCAAGATTGAATCATATCCTGCGGCCAAAGATCCTGTCATTCCCCCGATTGTCGCTCCAAAGATTCCGCGAGCCACTGCAAACATCCCAGTCGTTATACTCAATTCAGGAATTGAAGTGTTCCCACTGGGATCTAGAAGGTTGACGGCATCGTTCCCGCAATAGGTGTACTTGTGAAGGCTCGTAGGGTCGGATCCAAACCCCTCAAATGTATCCATAGACCAAAATCTTCCTGTATCCGGGTTGTGATAACGGGCCCGCAAATAGTAGAGATTCAGGTCGAAGTCAAATTGCTCACCGGTGAACAAACGGTTATTGAGAGTGCTGCCTGTCCTCGCGATCAGATTCCCAAAAGCGTCGTAGTCGTAGGTATCTGTAACGTTGCCGATACCGTCGGTGAGATAGCGAACGTTATTATGGCCATCATAGCCATAGAAGCTGGTTTCCCATTGCGCGCCATTGATTCGGTCTTGCGAGATCAGCGAATGTCCGTAGGTATAAATAACCGTTGGAACTAAACCCGAAGTTTCAGGCGACAGTTCTTCCAAGACTTGTGCGTAGCCAGTTGGATTAAGATCATCAACGAGGTAATAGGTGGTCACCCCATTTACCGTTTTGCTGAACCGATTGCCATCGCCGTCATAAACGAGCGTGATATTGGTTCCATTGATCTGGCGACTGATCAGGTGATTTTCGAAATCGTAGCTATCAGATACTTGATGCTGCCCCGCAGATACAGGATCGCGTAGCAGAGCCAGCTTGGTGTTGCCGTTCGCATCGTAATTGTCGCTCGTAAGCCGGTCATTGCTATCGTAGGCATACGCAGCACCCGGCAGACTGACCATCGTCGAACCGCGGGAGAGACGATTGCCGACCGGGTCGTAAATATAATTTAATGAAGATGCAGAAGCGGCACCTAACCCAATGCTTTCGCCCGTCAGACGATACAAATCATCATAGCTATAACTGCGGTAGATGCTGGAAGTCCCTGAGCCAACATTAACAGTTTCCGCCGCTGTCAATCGGTTGCCCCCCGCGCCGACCGTATAACGGTATTGCGCTACCGCCGTTACCAAAGTTCCGGCAAACATGTTCGTCAACCGATTGAGCCGGTTATATTCGTACGTTGTGGTGATGTTGTTAGGATAAGTGATATTCCGCGTATTCCCTGCTCCGTCATACGTGTATGTGGTTACACCCACATTCGCGTCATTTACACTGATCAGACGGTTCAAATCATCGTAACCATAACGCACTTGCGTCCCATTCAATGTGGAGGAATGGATGTTCGTGAGGCTGCCATTCTCGTTATATCCGTAGTTCAACGTTCCTAGTGGCATGGTCTTTGCGATCTGCCGGTTTAGGGCGTCATAGGTATAGGTGGTCTCGCCGGTGGCATCAATCATGTTGGTCCGCAGGCCCAAAACATTGTAACCGTAAGACACAGGGCGAGACCCAAGCACGATCTGACTGGGAGAAGGAGTCCGCTGCAGCAACCGGTTCATCATGTCGTAGCTGTAGGTAGTGCTGTCGCCATTGAAGTCGGTTTTGTTCGTCAAATTGCCAAGAATGTCATAGTGGTAGCTTTCGATTTGGCCCCCAGGCAGGATCCGTTTCACTCGACGACCCAGCGAATCATACTCGAAGCTCGTGGTGTGCAGATTAGCGTCGGTCTGGGAGATCTGCTGGCCCAGCTCGTTGTAAGCATAGCTCGTTACGTAGCCAAGGGCATTGGTGACAGTCGTCATGCGCCCCAGAAAATCAAAACCAAAGTAGGTGGTTTTACCCGCCTGATCCGTTTCCGCAATTCGTCGACCCAAAAGATCGTAGGTTGTGGTCTGGGTTGAGTTGTCCGGAAAAATCGCCTGCACTCGCCGATTGAGAGCGTCGTAAATGAACTGCGTCGAACGATTGAGCGAATCGACAGTGTTCGTGAGGTTGCCCGCAGCATCGTAAAAGCTACGCGTCACCTCGCCGATCGCGTTGGTTATTGCCACGGTTCGGCCAGCTAGATCATACCCGTAAAATGTAAAGTGGCCCAGCTGATCGCTCGAAGCGACGGTCTGACCGGCCACATCGAAATAGTTGGTGGTGCTGCTACCATCAGTAAGTATCGTCCGGAACAACCTCCCTACCGAATCGTACTCGTTGCGGGTTACCTGCCCCAAGGCATTGGTGGACGCGATGACTCTGCCTTCTTCGTCATAGGCTCTACGGCTGCTGGAACCATCGGGATGAATTAAGTGAGTCAAACGACCAAGTTCATCGTAAATCCTGCTGCTTTGACGCCCCGCCTGATCAATGCTTACTGCTGATTTTCCGATTAAATTATAGATTGTTTGCGCGCTGCTTCCATCCGGTGCGACGGAATTAGTTAGGCGGTTCAGTTTGTCGTATTGGAAGGCTATTGTTAGCGTTTCTATTCCTCCGGAAGTCACGCGAGTCGTCGTTTGTTGAAGCAGATTGCCATGGGTATCGCGGAAATAGCTTGTAGTGTGACCTGTTGCATCCACTTCATTTGTTACATTCCCTGCGGAATCGTAAGCATAACGCGTTACCTGATTGGCAGCATTGGTTATGGAGGTGGGCAAACCGCGACTGTTGTAACCAAACTTTGTCACATTCCCGAGTGAATCGCGCACCGTGAGTAAGTTACCCTTCGCATCAAAGGTGTTTGTGATTATGTTTCCCAAGGGATCAATTATGCTGGTGACACGCCGCAAGCTGTTGTGCGTTAAACGAGTGGTGTTGTCGAGCGGGTCGGAGACTGACGTACGATTGTCCAGTGTGTCGTACGTAAAAGTGTTGGTCCGACCGAGGGCATCGACCTGTGTGAGAAGGTTGTCATTTGCGTCATAGGTGGACTGCGTAACCGCTCCATCAGCAGCTATGGTGCGGATGACATTTCCGCGTAAATCATACTCATGAATCGTCAAGTTGCTGAGTCGGTCTCCAATCACTTCCTGACGGTTGGTTGTGTCGTGAGTGTAATTAACTTCCCGGTCGAAAGCATCCGTATGGCGAATTAACCGCCCGTCATCGTCAAAATCGTTGCGCACTGGCGAGATACCACGGGCATCGGTGAGGCTGATGAGATTATGGCGATTGTCGTACGAAAATCCGTTGGTTTGACCGATCCGGTCCTTGAACGTAACCAAGTCGCCATTGGTGCTATATTGGTAAGTCATGGAATTTCCGGCGGCGTCCACCAGGTTGGTGATTCTCCCGAAAGAATCCCGCTGAAATAAAACACTCTTACCGCCTGAATGAATGATTCCGTTGGTCGTGATGGTTATCGTATTCCCATTCGGGTCAGTCATGCTGCGAAGACCATTCGTTTCGCTGATGGTATATTTGAAATTATCCGGCGTGGTGAAATCAAACAGGTCTGGATTATATTCAAAATCGAGAGAAGCGCCTTCAATGGCATTCAGATCATAGATTGATTGCTCGCCAGGTTTGCTGCCAACCCAGGCAATCCGATCATCCACAAGAGTTGACTTCAACGTCCCCCGAGTGTCTGCAGAGGGAACATAATTGATGCGCCCATATTGAATCGGAATCGCAAACTGAACGGAAGGCGAAGCTACTGGTGTGAACTTATAGACCTTTCCGCTCGGGAAAGTAATCGTCACCTTATGTGATTTGGTCTGCTGCACCGAATAAATCGGAAATGCGCCTGCAGTGGCGGTTTCTTCCCAGTCGGTATCTAATCGACGATTCTTTTGCAGCCGAACATTCTTGATGTCCATACTCCAACCGACACCGAAATCGCCAGTTTCTTTATTACGACTGTCGTAAGTACGAGTGATCTGAAGTGGGATTCCAGCCATGGGAACAGTGAGGTCATTGAAGGACACTGTGAAATTCCCAATCTTTAGATTTCGGTCCAACACAACTACAAGCTCCGTGGAGGCGACTCGCCCGAGTTGATCTGTTGCGCGGAGCCTCAGTTGGTAAAGGCCGTTGAGCATCAGCGTCGGGTCGATAACGCCAAGCAGCCCGTTTTCGACACCGACGTTATTCGTTCTAAACGTAACCCAGTTGTCTTCTGTGCCCTGCGGCTGGACGGAGCGATATTGCAATTCGTAAGAGGCAAGCAAGAGGCTGTTGGCAGTACCAATGATTTCGGTCGGTGCAGTAATCTCTTGGGAATCGACTGGCGAGGTGATCGCTACTTCAGGGGCATTGGGAGCATCGTAGACGGTGACGGTGACCTCGTCGCTGTTCGTGACCGCGCCATCGGTGGCAGTCAAACGCAAGTTATAGGTGCCGACCGTTGCAAAGCTGGCAAAGTAGGTGCCGTTGATTGTGCGGAACTGAACGGATCCGGTGCCGGCCACTTCACTCCAGGTCGATTGGAGGAATCCATTGGGAAGGCCATCGTCATCCACGCCGCGGCTGAGCGGCCAGAGAGAGGTCGTATTGGCGAGGAAATCAGGACCGGCGTTGACGGCCGGACCTACGTTGATGCCTTCGTGAACCAGGACGGTGACCTCGTCACTGGCGGTGAATTGCGTATCCGAGCCGGTGAGGCGCAGGACATAGGTTCCAGCAACACTGAAAGTAACTGACGCTTTAGCATTCGTGGGGCTTGATCCCGCTACGAACGTTAGATTGCCCGGACCCGATAGCTTGCTCCACAAAGAAGAAAGCAGGTTAGTCGCAGGGAGGCCGTCATCGAAGATCGCTCCCTGCAAGTTTGCCGCATCAGGGCGTGTCACTTCAAAATCAGGGCCTGCATAGACAGCAGGTGAACTGTTGGTAGGGGCGGACACCGTGATCACCAGATCATCGAACGCAGCGAGCTGTGAATCATTCGCAACGAAGCGGAGGACGTAGATACCCGGAATGTAGAAACGGACCGTCGTCGAAGCCTGGGTAGCGTCGCCAAAGTAGGTTCTCGCCGTGTTGGTCGGTGCTGAAAGCTGGAACCAACGAGTCTGCAATGAGCCGTTCGGCAGTCCATCGTCGGTGGCAGAAGCACCCAGATGAATGTCTCTGCCGGTGACTCCCACAATATCGGCACCGGCGTTGACCGTTGGCGGGAAGTTGGTTGGGATCGGGTCGGACGGTGCGAGCACGGTTACGACGATTTCATCACTGCCCGAAAGGAATTCCGTCGCAGTGAGACGCAATACGTAAGTTCCGGGAAGATCGAATTGAGCCGTCGCAACCGGTTGGGTGTTGGTCGTAGAGCGCGGAGTAAACAGCACATGGCCAGGCCCGCTTTTTTTAGACCAATCGGATATCTTGTTGATGCCTAACGGATTCCCGTCATCGCTCCAGCTACCGTTGAGCGAGGCAACCTCAGGCAGGGTAATGGTGAGGTCCGGACCGGCATTCAAAACGGGAGCCTGATTCTCTGGAACTCTGACGGTGATGGCGAGGTCGCTACCATTCGTTAGTGCACCGTCGGTCGCACTTAGCCGTAAGATATAGATACCGGCTGCCGGGAAGGTGGCCGTGGGAGAAAGAGTATTCGTGTTGGAAAGAACGGATTTGCCGGGACCTCTAATCTGCTGCCAGCGGATATTGAGAATGCTGTTGGGAAGGCCATCATCCGACGCTGAACCACTAAGGACGGCGGTGTTGTTAGGGAGTTGCAGGGTGATCGGCGATCCAGCGTCAGTTGACGGAGGAAGGTTTCCGGCCGGAGCAACGCTGACAGTGACGGTGTCGGTCAAAACTCCTGCTTGCGAATGTTTTGTCTCGAGCCGAAGCACATAGATGCCAGTCGTGCTGAATCCGGCGGTAACGACCAGGGGAAAGGCGTTTGTGGCGAAGTTCGTCCCGAAGCTGACCGTTCCCGGACCGCTGACTTTAGTCCAGTTTGCTGCCACGCCAGCTGAACTGACTTCATTGCTGTAAAAGGAGGCCCAGCCATGGAGCGTCACATTAGTCTGCGGCAGTGTAATGGCCCGGTCCGGCCCAGCGCTCATGATGTGCCGATTTTGAAAATGGACTGTAATTTCGCCAAAGGCAGACAACTGTGTATCGCTGGCGGAAAGGCGAAACTTGTAGCTGCCCGGAGTGGGGAACGTCACTCCCGTGACAGGAGAATTCGAATTCAGTAAAGTGCAAGCAGCAGGACCGGTGAGCTGTGTCCAAAACAGGTTCAACGAACCAGAAAGGGGATTGCCATCATCCGTGACATCTCCCTGGAGCACTGTCCAGTAGTCATAGATAATTTGAGTTGGGCCCATGGTCACAACCGGGGCTTTGTTGGTGACCACTGTGACGGTGAGATCGGCAAACGCGGACAGTTGTGAATCGTTCGCAGTAAAGCGCAACGTATAGGTTCCAAGCGCACTGAACCTGGCCGTTGTCACTTTGGAACCAGCGTCTGCAAACCGAACTTGCGTGGGCCCATTCAACTGAGTCCAAGAGAAGGTAAGCGCGCCATCTGCCGGACGCCCGTCGTCGCTTACCACAGCATTCAGGTAAGCCACGTCTCCCAACCCAACCGTTTGGGCAGAGCCGAGGCTGATGCCGGGAGGGTTGTTTTGGGCAGCTACTGTGACAAGAAGTTCTTTATAGGCACTGAACTGGGAATCATTGGCAGTTAGCCGAAGGAGATAGGTTCCCGCGGCGCTGAATCGCGCGGTGGTTTCCAGGCTGGAAGCGTTTCCGAACGTGACGGTCCCGGAGCCCGCGGCCAAGGTCCATTGGGATGCAAGCGGCGCCCCTTCCGGACTGCCGTCATCAGTGATTGTTCCGGTTAAGGTCACCGTTTCGTTGACACCGATCGCCGGTGTGTTCACTTCGGCTTCCACGCTGGGTGCCTCATTGCCACGCACCATTACTGTAACCTCGTCGAGAGCCGTTAAATCTGAATCGTCGGCTGTGAGACGCAAAACGTAGGAACCGACCTGGTCGAAAGTTGCTGAAGTCGTAGGGGACTCCGCATCCGCAAATGCAACCTCGCCGGGCCCGCTGATCTTCGTCCAGTGGGCCGCAAGGATCGAATCCGCTGGCAACCCGTCATCGCTGACGCGCCCTGCCAATTGAACCCCGCGCGATGGTGGTGTGGCGAATTCCCATTTTGCGATGCGGCTGGCACTTTTTCCGCCGGCTGCATTAAAAGTTCCTCCGACGTAAACACCGCCTTCGTCCACATCCATCGCGAAAATATCGCCACCGGAGATGCCATTTGCGGACCCTGTCCCAAGGGGGGACCAAAAACTTCCATTCCACCTGGCCACGCGATTTACCGTAACGCCTCCCGCTTCCGCGAAAGCTCCCCCTACATAAAGATTGCCGCCGTAAAACGCCATCGCTTCGATATCTCCCAAAACCCCGTTTTTGACCCCATCGCCGACGGAGTGCCACTCTTCGCCATCCCAGCGCGCCAGATTTCGAACTGAAACTCCTCCAGCGTTTGTATAGGATCCACCGAGGTAGAGATCTCCATTGGGTGCCAGCGCCAATGCTGTGCAGTGCAAACCCGATCCGTTGTCTGAGATACCGGTTCCCAGGGGGAGCCATTCCTGTCCATTCCACATGGCGACGTTATTCGCCAGACCCAACCGCGTTTGCATGTTGAATTCCCCGGCGACATAAACCTCGTTGCTGGACCGCACTGCCATGCTTGTGATATAGGCGTTATAGATGTTTCGAGCTGGAAAGTTTGACTGAGGGTAATCCCGAACGTCGACGATTCCAGAGCCAAGAGTTCCCCAGTTGGTGCCATCCCATGTAGCTATCGCGTATGACCAAGGGAGATTCGTAAAAGTGCTCGATGAGGCATTGGTAGGTTGGAACGAAAAGTAACCACCGAGGTAAACCAGGTGGGGCGTTGTCTTGATGACTCGCACGTGGTTGCCTCCCTGCTTGAAGACCCAACTTTCCCAACCGGTTCCCGACCAACGGGCCGACATGTCGACGTACCCGTCGCTATTGCCCAGCTCCATCAGCCACCCGGCTGTAAAAGCTTCAGAACCACGCCCGGCCACACAGTAAAATATCTCCGTGCAAAATTCAGCGCCGGTACAGTCATATAGATCCCAACCGATAACACTTCCGGAAGTGCCACCACCATGATTGGTAGTCGCCTGGCCGAGGGTCCGTGGATCATAAAAGCCGTGCCAATTATTACCGTCCCATTTTGCGAGGCTTTTCGCCAGGATTCCACCGGCATTCGTAAATGCCCCGGCTGCGTACACGTTGCCGCTATCAACATCGAGGCCGTTTCGGGTAACCCATATATTGCCAGAACCTTTCGCTTGCCCCGAAATCCCCGGTTGGCCGATTTTGGGATTCCAGCTATCCACCGAAAGCAGCGAACTACTTAGATAGGTCGATGCATTGATCGATTCGGTCCCCGTAACGAGCGAGCCTTGCGGAATAGTGATAGTCTGATCGGCACCGGCGTCTACCTCCGGTGGATGATTGTAGGGATAAACGGTAATGGCGACTTCATCGAACGCGCTGAGAAGGGAGTCACTGGCGGTCAACCGAAGGACATAGGTCCCCAATGTGTCGAACGTTGCCTTGGACCTGGTGTTTGCGGGCTCCACGAATGAGACTTCGCCCGGGCCGGATACCACGCTCCACTGGACCGTGATTGTGGCATGGCGCGGCAAAGCATCGTTCGTCACGGTTCCGCAAAGGGTCGGAGAGTCGGTGAGCCCCACGACTTTATCCAGACCCGCATTCACGTAGGGGGCCTGATTCATCTCTGGACTGAGCACTTGAACTGTGATGTCGCTGGAACTGGTCAACTGTGAATCGTCGACTGTGAAACGAAGGACGTAGACGCCGGCCTGAGAAAATTCCACCGTTGTGTTGGTCGCGGAAGCGGCAGCAAAGGTGGCGGTTCCAGGACCTGAAACCTTGCTCCACCCCCAGGTGAGAGAGCCACGGGCCGGAAGACCATCGTCGAGAAAGTAACCGGTGACGCTGGCGACCTCGGGCAATACAATCAAATGAGACGTTCCGGCAGAAGTTGTCGGAGCGCGATTGCCGCGTATTACCGTCACGGCAATCAGGTCGCTGACCGCCAGCTCCGAATCCGAAACTGTCAACTTAAACACGTACGAGCCGGGAGTCTCAAATTGCACCGCCGTCACCGCTTCACGGGCATATTGAAGACTTGCTGTTCCCGGACCACTGACCTGCTCCCAATGATATTCGAGGGTCGCGCCAGAAGGGGTGCCGTCGTCGTAGGCCGCCCCCCGCAGGACAGATGACACAGTATCAAGGGCCTCAAAGTCGGGACCTGCATCAACAACCGGAGGGTCGTTCACCGGATTGACGGCGATCGTCACGGTCGCCGGAGCAGAACTGACGCGACCATCACTGACGCTGAAGGCAAAACTATCTGCGCCATAGTATTCCCCATCTGCTGTGTAGATGTAGGCGTTTTCTAGTGTTGGGTGAACAGCGAGCGCGCCATGTTCAGGACCCGACACCACCGTAAAGGCCAGGACACTGTTTTCCTGATCGACTGCGGTGAGTGTGATGGTCACTGCCGTATCTTCAGACATTGTGACGGACTGATTGTTTGCAATGGGTGCAGCATTCACAGCGATGAGAACGTCAGCGGAAGTTTTAAGGAGGGAATCGTCCGCTGTAAGACGCAACATATACTGTCCTGCTTCGGTGAACGTGACCCCAGTTGCCAGCGCGTCACTTGCGGAGAAGGTGGCTGTGCCCGGTCCACTGACTTGTGACCATTCCAGTTGGATTTGGCCACCCGGCAATGAATCATCGGAAACGGTACCAGTCAGACTGACACCGTGCGGAAAATCAACCGTTTGAGCCACACCCGCTTGGACCACCGGAGCCTGGTTGATGGAGATCGTCACCTCGTCACTGCTCTGGGCAATGGAGTCATTTCCCGTCAACTGAAGAACATAAATACCTGGCTCGCTGAAGGTCGCATCCGTGATAGCGCTGTTTGTGGAAAATTCCACTAAGCCCGGTCCGGTCAGCTTTGTCCACGAGACCTGAAAGAGACTGGCGTCCGGCATGCCATCGTCTACCGCTGTTCCATTCAGTTGTGATACCAGGTTGGTGATGACCTGGTCGGGGCCAGCGTCCACGAAAGGAGCACTATTCACGGCAATATAAACTTCATCGCTGCGAGTAACCAAAGAATCGTTGGCTTCAAGGCGCAGGACGTAGCGGCCGCTCTCGCTGAATGTCACTGACGTCATGGCGTTGGTGGGGTTGTCGAAAACTACCGTCCCGGGCCCGCTCACCTGTTTCCACTCGAGCGTCAAGGCCCCCGTGGTGGGGAGGCCATCATCCTGAACTGTTCCTGCCACAAAGATTATTTCAGGAAGCGTGTTCGTTTGGTCGGCGCCGGTCGAAACAGAAGGTGCCTGATTGAAGATTACTTCCACCTCGTCACTGCTCTCGATCAGCCCATCATTTGCGCTCAGGCGAAAAGTATAGATCCCGGAAGCACCAAACAGCACTGCAGTTGCCCGGTTCGTCGGGTCGCTGAAGGCAAACGTGGTCGGACCAGTCAGGAGAGACCAATGTGTGGTCAGCGAATAGTATCCGAGAAAGTTGTCGTCCGTGACAATACCATCGAGGAACACAAGGCTGACAGGCTCGCTGATGATTTGGTCAGGTCCGGCATACACATCGGGGGCGTCATTCGAGGAGATCACTATCATCGAGATCTCGGCGGCGGCAGAGTCCAGGAGACCGTCGTTTGCCTTGAAAGTAAAAGAATCCGGCCCGGAGTAATTGGTGCTGGGAGAATAAACGAGGTTGGTTACCGTTCCGGTCAAAGTTCCATGCAATGGTTGCGTGACGACGCTGTAGCTTAAGGCGCTTCCCTCAACATCCCCACCGCTGAGAACAACGGGAAGGAAAATATCTTCACCGGTGTTTAACGATTGGTTGTCAGCGACCGGTGCATCGTTCACGGGATTGATAACGATGAGAACGGTAGCCGCTTCCGACTCCAATCTTCCATCATTCACTTTGAAGGTGAAACTGTCATTCCCATGGAAATCCGCTTTCGGCGTATAAACCAGGTTCGGAGGAGTGCCACTCAAGGTCCCATAACTCGGCAGTTCGTCGACCGCGTAGCTGAGCGGATCAGCATCCAAATCATCGCCCTGCAGCACAACGCTTACGGCAAGATCTTCCTCTGTCACAATGCTTTCATCATCCGCGATCGGAGCCTGGTTCGGGCGATTGACCGTGATCACGAGGTCGTCAGACACCGTGAATTCTCCGTCCATCGCGGAGAATCTCACAACATAGGTGCCTGGAAGAGAGAAGGTCGCAGTTGTATTCGTCGCCTGCGTAGTCCCAAAAGTAATCGCCCCTGGACCGGCCACGGAACTCCATTGGACAGAAACCGTTCCATCGTCCACAATGGTGCCCGACAAATTAGCCACATCAGGCAAGACGATCGTTTGATCCGGGCCTGCGTTCACCAACGTAGGCCGATTGAGAACTCCACAAGTGACATAACCCAAAAATGTAGCTGTGATTTTATTTTGTGACGGGAGTAGATAGTTTAATATCCGCACCGAAGCAAACGCGCTGACTTTGTAATCAGTCTTGTTGCCTTGCCCGCGTGTTGCACTCCAGACCGGCAGCAATATATCGACCGTTTTTAGAGCATCCAACGCTGCGCGAATCTGCTTGCTGTTGGAAACACCTGGCTTGCCCTGAACCCAATCTCCCGGGGAAAGCTGGTGATCGTGTTTGTCATCGGGATTAATATAACTTGGGCCATCTCCCGGCAGACTTAAGCTTCTGACGAGTGTTGGCTCACTCGGACTTCCTGCCCATGCTAGCCAACCAAAATTGCCGGGCTGAACACCATTCCAAACCTCGATAGTCGCGCCAGGCGCCTTGCCCTCAAGACTCTGTGCAGAAATTGCGATCGGATAGAGTGAACACTGGGGCAGCTCAGCCTCCACCTTCACGCTGAACGTTAATGCCAGTACAAAAACCAATAATCTCGCCGTTTTCATTGTATAGTTGTGCTGATACATAGCCATTTGGCCGTTTCAGCAAGAGACAACACCTGAAGCCCATCCTAGATTGAAGAAGTGCTATGAAGACTGTTGTTTGTTCCCGGGTTCCCAAGAAGAAGGACTACCTGCCCTAGAACTCAGACCGATGCCCGTATAAGCGGTTGTACCGTGCCGTTAGTCAATTATAATTATTTATTTTACTACAACTTTAGGTTCGCCCCCCTTCCCCTATCCCGTTTTACCCACTCACTTCGTCATTAGAGGCAGTGATTTGGACGTTTGTGCGATCTGAGAATCACCATCGTCTCCGACGGAATATACCGATTGCCCAAAGTAGTTTCCGGATAGGTCCTAATTCAGAGTTTTAACTTAGGGAAAACTCTGGTTTGAATTGAGGCGATAGCGAAGAGATTAATTCGCCATCGAATCGCGTGATAATTCAGCCGCAAACTCTTGCAACGTCTCTGGTTAATCATCAGGGCGAAGGGCGAGGCGCTTGAGGGCGATACTGGTGAGGCATGGATTCCAGCCCGGCGTAAGGACGGCTTCTCACTGCCCCACCCCATCGAAGGTATACCCCCCACCCTCATTTAGGGTGCGAAAACATAAAAAAGAATGCGGACGTAATGTTGCCGTAACCTTCGCGGGTTATGTTGTTGGCGTTGGTCGGATGACCGGCGTGCGCTTTTCCGGCACCGGGCAGTTCAAGGCGCATTGGTAAAAACGTGGAGAAACAAAACTAAAAACAATTATGAAAACATTTGATAAAAAGAAGTTCAGCCTTGTAGTCGCAGTGGTGGCACTTGCTTTGACCCTGCCCGTCTTCGCAGACGACGATAAAGAAGAAGAAGTGAAGCTGGCTGATTGCCCCGCCGCAGTGCAGAAAACTATCAAGGAGAATGCCGGCACTGGCCAGGTGCTTGAGGTGGAAAAAGAGACCGAAAAAGATGGAACGGTAGTTTATGAAGCAGAAGTGAAGCAGTCCGATGGCAAGACTGTGGAAATCGAAGTTGCCGCCGACGGCAAGCTCATCAAAGTGGAAGCCGATGAGGAGGACGATGATGAAGGAGAAGACGACGACGATAATGAGAAGGAGAATAAGTAATTCTCCCCGGGGAGCGCGGCGGTTTACATTGCTTCATCGTCGCGTTCTTCCGATCGATCTTTTGTCAGATGACTACGTTAGAGATTAGAAAATGAAAAAAGCCGCGCTATTTTTGCTGGTCGTTGGATTGGGATTCGTTGCTGGTTCGCTCTTTATGAGCAACCGGGAATCGGCTCGTTATGCTCGTATTCTTGCCGCCGAACGCCTCGCCTGGGACGCCGAGAAAGCAGCTTTGGAAGCGCGCTTGAACGGCTCTCCGACGCGAGGAATGACTGGGGAAATTCGAGCACGATCTTCTTCGCAAAATTTATCTCCCAGTCCGGTCGATCCCCAGGCGGTACTTGCGGAGCTCCTGACGTTGAATGTTCCAGCGCCCGGTCCGGGACACGCACGCGCAATGCGCCACGTAATATCCCTGCTGGAACAACTCACCGGAGCCGGCCCTGACGCGCTTTCGCCAATCCAACAATTCCTTGTCTCGGCTCAGGACGTGGCCTACGAAGTGCCTGGCGGCAAAAGTTTCCGCGATGTAAAAGCGGTGGCGGATGCATTGACCCCGATATCGCTTCGCTTTGGATTGTTTGATGTCGTCAGCCAGATTGGCGGACATGATGCCGAAACCATCCTGGCGGATTCACTCACCACCGCCGTTGGCGGACTGGAATTGGCTTACCTCACCGATCTTTTGGAAAAGCTGTCCCCCGGCAAATATCAAGCCGCGGCAATTGCGGCGGCGCAAGCACTGCTCGCGCGCACGGACCTGGCTACCTTTGACCGAGACCACCTATTCGGGCTTCTTCGCCGTTTAAACGACAACTCCTACGTCACCAACGCACAAGGGCAATTGGTCGGGCCGGATGGTAGAGTGGATCGAAGCGCTCTGCGATACTTGCAGCAATCGATGGGCGATCAAAGCATTGCCCTGGCCACACAACTCTACTCGGATCCACGCATCACCGAGGCAGATAGCAAGGAACCGCTGGCACGACTCGCGCTCACTTATGTCGGCACCAGCGAGGAGGCAGCACGGTTGTTTCATACGTCCGTGCTTGACCAGGCTTTGAAGCGAGATGATCGCCGTAATTTAATCGAAGATCTGAACACCGACGGTCTGAGCAGCAAGAAAAGTCCCACCGCTGCAGACCTTGCAATCATCGCGAAACGCTACGCGATGACCCAGGCGTATTTGAAAGAGGATTACGTTCAAAACGATCGCCTGCTTAACGAGGCCTTCAGAGAAGCAGACAAAGACCTGCGGAACATGCTTATAAACGCAGGCTTACTCGCTCCCCAGTGATCGCGGCTTCCTCATCTCATCCTTGCGCGGCGTGGCTCCAGGAGCCTTAATCTCCCCATGCGCATTCTTCTCGTGGAGGATTCATCCCGGTTGCGCCAGGCCGTAAGCATCTGGCTGCGACGCAATGGCCTCGCGGTGGACACTTGCGCCGATGGTGAGGAAGGACTCTTCCTCGCCGAGACCAATGATTACGATGTCGTGGTCCTTGATATCATGTTGCCGAAGCTTGACGGGCTGACTCTGCTCCAAAAACTTCGAAAGCAGGGCAAGCTCACTCACGTTTTGCTCCTCACTGCCCGCGATACCGTCCCGGATCGCGTGCGAGGACTGGAGTTGGGAGCTGACGATTACCTCGTGAAGCCCTTTGCCCTGGAAGAATTGCTCGCCCGGGTGCAGGCGCTTTGCCGGCGTTCCTACGGTGCCAAGAATTCGAACCTTACGGTCGCCGACCTGGAAATTGATACTGTTGCCCGGAAGGTCTTTCGCTCAGGCAATCCGGTGGCACTGAAGCCGAGGGAATTTGCGTTGCTTGAATATCTCGCACGGCGAGAAGGGCACATCGTGACCCGCGGAGAAATCGAACAGCACATCTACGAAGGTGAAACGGAGCTGTCCAGCAATACGGTGGATTCCGCAATTTGCTCGCTCCGACAGAAATTGGCTGAAAACAATCCTGCCCCTCTCATCCACACACGCCGTGGGCTCGGTTACGAGTTATCAACCCAATGAAAACCATCCGGCAACAACTCACCCGCAAGTTACTCATCTCCATCGGCTTGCTCCTGACTATCGGATGTTTAACGGTCTATATTTGCACGCGGACCGCCTTATTTAAACAGTTCGACGCAGCCCTTCTTTCCAGGGCGCAGGCGATCGCCACCTTGACCGAGCAAAACGACGGACACCTGGAAATCGAATTTTCGGATCAACACATGCGCGGCTTTGATGCCGGCGAGCATGGTTATTTCCATTTGCGAGATAGCCAGGGCAAGACGGTGGAACGGTCCCGCTCCCTTGGTGAAGCTACTTTACCGCTTCCCAAAAGAGAGACGGAAAACCCGCTGTTCTGGAACCTGACTTTGCCGAGCGAACCAAACGCGCGTGCCGTTGGGATCAGATTTCACCCTCAGAATGGCGAAGATCATAGAAAGGACACTCCGGCCGATGAGGTGCTACTTGTCGTTGCCTCGAGCCGCCGTGATTTGGATCGCACTCTGGCGACTCTGCAAATTGTCCTGAGTGGATGTGGATTGCTGTTGCTTGCCGCAACGGCCTTCGTGGTTCCGCGTGTTCTGAGATGCGAATTAAAACCACTGCAAACCCTGGCTGAGGATGCGGCGCAGATTGATGCAGATTCTTTGTCAGCGCGCTTTCCAACCAAAGATTTGCCCGGGGAATTGGCACCCATCGCAACCCGTTTGAACGAACTCCTCGGACGCCTCGAAGAATCGTTTGAGCGCGAGCGAAGATTCAGTTCGGATGTGGCGCACGAGTTCAGAACCCCGGTGGCAGAGTTGCGAACCCTCTCCGAACTAGCCATCAAGTTGCCGAATACTCCCGGGGTCAATACCCACCACGAGACGCTCGCTATTTCGTTGCACCTCGAATCGATGCTGACCCGACTGCTCGCCCTGGCTCGCGGCGAACGCGGCGCACTTCCGGTGCAGCGGGAGCGGGTGGACATGGCTTTGTTGGTTCAAGATATTTGCAACCCCTTTCATGCAAAAGCCGCAAACCATGGACTTGCCTTCGAGCTGAACACACCATCCAGCGTCGCAACGGTAGCGGACCCGGCGTTACTTCGTTCGATCCTCACCAATCTGGTGGAGAACGCGCTGGCTTACACGCCACGGGGCGGACAAATAAGTGTGCATGTCACCGGAGAGATGGGAACTGCCACGGTGCGGGTGATCAACACCGTGAAGGATCTCAATCAAACAGATCTTCCCCACTTTTTCGAGCGGTTCTGGCGAAAGGACCCCGCTCGTTCTGGGGAGGGCCACGTCGGCCTCGGACTTTCATTGGCCCACGCTTTTGCAGACGCGATGGGCTTTGATCTCACGGTCTCTTTGGTCGGGCCAACCCAGTTGGCTATGACACTGAACCAGCGTAAAGTCGGGAATCCGAACTCATAGAACTTACTCGATCCAAAAGGTTTAGGCCTCCGTTCGATTAAGGCCAGTGGGTTCGATCCATGAATACTTCCGCCTCCAGCGAGACGAGTATCATTCCTCCCAGGCAAATCCCCCTAGGAGTTTCAGTCCCTATCCTCTTCAATCACGGTGGTCTGCGACGTCTACCTACTCTGTGAATAGGGATCAGCGCGCCGGCAGATGCTGTAAAAGTGAAGAATATGTCCCTGCGAACAAGTGTAGTTTTTGCCATCTTTATTTGGCTATCCCTCCCTGCAAAGGCGCAGCCAGGACCTGTGACCAGCAGCAATGCCGTTATTTTGGCGAGTGATGCACCAACGGCTACCCTGACGATTGATCCAAACTCACCCGGGAACACACCCGATTTGCTCGCCTACAACTCGGGACACTTTTATCCCGGCAGTAACACAAAGGATTGGTGGCGTTATGCCGGGGTGAGTGGTGCACGAGTCTTTCTCACGGCGGATCTCATTGAAGCGACTGATGATATCCCAGGCCGCGGGGATGGTGTGACTGACCAGGGAACCTTCCTGGCACGAAGAGCTGCGTTACGTGCGAATCCGAACAGCCCCATTTATATCAATTGGACCTACTTCAACGGGCGCTACAACACAATCGGCAAGCATGGCGCGAACAGGTTTCAGCCGAATGACATTTTCACCGAACTGCGAAAACTGGGCGTGCAGATCGATGCAAACATCGGAGCGAGCCAATACGTCTTTACTATTTCGGATACCAATGACTGGGCGGGAAAATGGGAATTGTGGCAACATTTTTACGCGCAGGCTTTTTACCTGGGGCGCCAATTCGAGGTGCAGCGTTATCAGATGTTCAATGAGCCAGACCACTCGAACGCTGGCGGCCTGACCCAGGAAGATTATTTGCAACGACTGCAACTTTGCTCGGACGCCATTCAATGTGGCCTGACAGACGTGAATTCCATTTATGGCAAATCCCTCCGTCCGAAAATCATCGCTCCGGTCATTACGACTGCGAGCTTCAGCGGCTGGGGATCGTTCGTCGTGACCAATCGGCACCTCAATTTTCTCACGCAAACCGATACAAATTTTTCGCTGCTACACCAATACGATTATCACCAATACAATCCGGCGCCTGCCATTTTTGGAGCGAACCTCGCCAGGCTTCGTAACGACATGGCCTCCGCCATGGTGCCTGAAGCTCCTTTTCCGATAAGCCTGTCGGAGTTCAACGTGCATACCGCCGCATTCTTCGACACTATGCCGGAAACACTCGACTATCCAACGAAGTACCCCCGCCTGGCATCGATCGCCGTCAACCTCCTTCAAAATGGTGCAGCGGAACTCTATAACTTTAAGTTCAGTCAGACTGATGGCGATGTGGGTGACAATTATCCAGTGCGGAAAAACGGCATGCACTATGTCGACAATGAAAACGCTCCCTACAACATCGGGGGCATCACGAAGGCAGGCGAGGTTTGGAGATTGCTCAACAAAGCCTTCGCGCCCGGACGCGAACGACTTGACGTTGGCAAGAGTTTGGTGGCGAGCGGTCTGGATGTGCATGCGAGTTACGATCCCGTCAGTCGTAAGTATTTTGTTTTTTCCGCCAACTACACCACCAACGATCTCAGCTTCAATCTGGATCTCTCCGCACTGAATATTCGGTCCACCAGCAAGATGCTAGTTGAGGAAGTCAGCGAAAGCATCTACGGAGCTGGGAAAACCTGGACGACCGTAGCCACCGCAGAGTCCACGCCAGGGACGCAAGGCGCGAACACTGTCTGGCTCATTACCATCTCGACGGAACCGCAACAGCCGGAGATGATCATCCTGTCCACTCAGGACGCGGAAGTTCGCGACGGTGCAAACAAAGGTAAGAACTACGGAGCGATCACCACTTTGAGCGCCCGCAATGATCCCACCAACACATCCAATCGCCGGGTAGGTTTTCTCAAGTTCCAGTTGCCGACCAATAATCTGGCCAACCTTGAATTTGCCGTCCTTTCCCTGCAGGCCTCTTGCGCGACGGTCGCCACGACAGCGCAAGCCCACGTTTACGGAATCACGAACAACAACTGGACGCAGAACACAGTGACATGGAGCAACGCGCCGAATCTAAAAAGCAACGTCACCAATGGCGTGACCATTTCCAGGCAGTTCATCAACGGACAAGGAACCAATGCGAGCATCGTCGGGCAATTGGTAGTTTCATCCACCACTCCGAGTGAAAAGCTGATCGATGTGACGAGCTATCTTCGCCAGCAATCGAACATTACCATTTCATTCCTGATCTCCCAGGATCCACGCTGGAATGTGACGCTGCCGTCGCTGGAGGCGGGCGATACCCAACCGGACGGCGTAACCATTTTAAGCAGCGAGAGCGGTAACGGCCCACGCCTGCGCCTGATTTTTAAGACGAACACGACAAATGGCCCACCGGTGGCGATCAACGACACTTACACCAATACGCAGAATCAAGCACTTGTAGTGTCGGATCCCGGTATTCTGTCCAACGATCTCGATTCGAACGGCGATCCTTTAAATGCAATTCTTTTAAGTTCTCCCGCCAATGGCACCCTGGTTTTGAGTAGCAACGGCGGTTTTAGTTACACCCCAGCGGCAGATTACTACGGCAGCGACAGCTTCACTTACAAAGCGGGTGACGGGCAAAGCGACTCCCGGACAGCGACTGTGTTCATCCTGCTGGATGCGCCGGGCAGCAAGCTTTACCAAACAAATCTGCTCGTGAATGCAGAAGCATTTGTTCGCGGCGGTTCCAATGGAGACAACGATCAGGATGAGGTAGCGACCGGCTATATCCTCATCAAACATTATGATTCACCCTACGACAGTTCGCGTAAGGCCTACTTCCAATTTGATCTGGCTGGAAAGGGGGCAGATTTGGAAACCCAGGCTATTTTTAGCGTCACTACTCACACCGTAAATGCAGCGCAACGAGTGCAACTCTGGGCTTTAAACCAGGCCTACACCAATTTCAGCGCAGGAATCACCTGGAACAATGCGCAAGCAAACGCTCTTGATTCGAATGATCTCCTGACCAACGGACCTTTGCATGCAACCCGGATTGGCGAGCCGGTTCTATTCACATCAACTGCTTCGTCGACCTACACCTTCACTATCCCCCGCCTGGGCGACTATGCTTTCAGCAATCGGATCACGTTCGGCTTGAGTGGCGTGGAGGACGCTGCAAACAGTGCCGGGGGACTCCGCCTGGCTCGTAACAATGCCTCTCTCCAGATCACGGGTGGCCTTTTCGCGCCACAAATCACTACTCAACCGATGAGTCGCACTAACACAGCGGGCACGACCGCCATCTTTGCGGTTTCAGTCAGTGGCGCAGCACCACTCAGTTATCAATGGAGAAAGAACGGTGTAAACCTTATGAATGGTTCGAACGTTTCTGGCGCGAGATCGCCCACTCTGACCCTTACATCGCTCACTCAACAGGACACGGCGAGCTATTCAGTGATCGCCAGTAATTCTGTGGGATTAGCAACCAGCGCCCCAGCAGTCCTGAGTGTGACGGAACCGCCTCCGACAAGGTTCACTTCACCGACAATTCTGCCAGATGGCCGTTTCCGGACGGTTTTGACGGGCGTACAGAACAACTCGTTCATTATCGAAACCTCAACCAACCTGACGAATTGGCTGATCGTCACTAATATCAATAATCACACCGGAGATTATGAGTTCATTGATGGGACCGCCGCAGAGCACCCCTATCGTTTCTATCGCGCGCGATGAGGACTGGAGGACCTCAAACAGAGCTAACGGAACAGGGCGACATCGCTACCGCCCTACCTTCCGGTTCTTTGTTTCAGGATTGCGAGGATGCAGTCTCTTTGCTGACGGAGCAGAACAAAGCCAATGATCGTGTAAGGAATGGTCACAATTGCTCCGACCACCGGGATCAGCCCGATCGTACACAGCAGAATACCCAGAATGCAATTTGTGACCTCGAGCCTGTACGACAAACGAACGGAGTTGATTCCGACTTCGCTTAAATGCCGGTTGTTATCTTTTGCCAATCCCGCACAGGAGACGAACCACCAATAAAAACAGTAGACCGGAATAAAACTGTAACCCACGGCTTTTCCCGGCGTTGTTCGAGCACCATACCCTTGAAGCAGGGACCAATGGCGATAAAGCAGAATGCACCAGAAAACCGTGGCCACGATTAGTGCCGGGAGCCAAATGATGGCTAGTGGCATAAACAAGCTCAGTGGCATCCCAATCCACCATGATATCGTAAGAAACAGATATTGCTGCCGAACCGATTCCGCGGTGAATCCAATGTTATCCCACTGTGGATTAATCCGATGATCCTTCGGGTTTCCGCCCGCGGGTGGCGGGGTACCTGCCCCAGGAACCTTCCCGGCAGGGTTCTGCGCAATGGACTCCACCTGCGTTCCCATCGCACTTGCCTGGGCATATCGACGCTCCGGATTTTTCTCCAGTGCCCGCAGAACCACTTCATCCAACCGCACGTCGATCTGCACTTTTCGCGACGGTGGCGCAACGGTCATTCCAGGCAGTTCGCCCGTCAGCATCTGGTAAAAGACAACCCCAAGTGCATAGATATCAGCACGGTGATCTACTTCATTCGGTCGTTCCCTCTGTTCGGGTGCCATGTAATCCGGCGTTCCCATGACTTTGTCAGCCTGCGTGAGTTCCTGTTGGGATACAGGGGACTCCTTGCTCCCAGCTGAGTCCGGAATACCGACCAACTTCGCCAGGCCAAAGTCAGCAACCTTCACCCGTCCGCGACGGTCCATCAGGATGTTCTCTGGCTTGATGTCCCGATGAACGATCCCGTGATCATGTGCGTATTGGAGTGCGTCACAAATTTGGGGAACGATTGCCAATGCTTCGCGCGGCTCCACCCGGCCGCTCTGAAGCAATCTTCTTAAGGTCACACCATCGACAAATTCCATTAGGAAAAAGAACAATCCATCGGCCCGACCGAATTCGTAAAGTGTGACAATGTTCGAATGGTTCAGTTTCGCAAGCGCCCTGGCTTCGCGCGCAAAACGTTGTGCAAAGGCTGGATCGTCACCAATCTGTGGCGGCAGTATCTTCAGAGCCACAATGCGATCCAGCTCTTTCTGCCGCGCCTTGTAAACCGCTCCCATGCCACCGCGTCCAAGCAGTTCAAGTATTTCGAGTTGAGGAAACTTTGCAGCCAACTCTTCCGGTGTGGGTGGCTGAGCAAATCCCTTCGTCCCTTGTGGACCCGATTCCCCGGTAAACTCGGTTTCAGGAGAAATGTTCATCTGCATGACGCAACGCGGACAGAGGCCGCCGGGAGCGTTCGCCGGCAACGGCGAACCACATTGCGGACAAGTGTTGGGAGTTGTTGCCATGCCTATTTATTACCGTTCTCGAATCGATTGTTACACGGCATCAACGACAAACCGTTTGGCGGATGATCCATGACCGGGTTCATGCAGAGGCGAGCGCTCGAGCAAGATGGTTTAACTCGACGGACAAATCATCTCCCTCAGAGAGAGTCTGAGAAATTTCTTCGCGATAAATCTCCCGAAACCGTTTCCGTAGACGATGAACGGCCACGCGGGCAGTCGCCTCGCTGGAGTTTAATCGCGCCGCAACCTCGCCATAATCGATATCGCCGCGCGCAGCAGAGAGACAGCTTTTGAGTGCGTCGAACTGCCCTGGTTTACCAGCCTGCGCGAACTCCTTCCGCAACCGTTCCAGGGTCAGGTCCAGCAAGGTAAGCGCCCATTGCTTTTCAAAGATGTCTTCCGCCCGAAGACTCGAGGAACAGTCTTCCGCATAACGGCTTTCCGCAAAAGTAGTATCCATGGGCATATGAAGCTCTCCCCCGCCCCGCCGCTGAGAGGAAGCCCTTCGCCACTCGTTCGCCATGAAATTCTTAAAAACCACAATCAGGAAGGTTCGCAGCTTGCCTTTTTCACGGTTGGCCTGATCCAGCCACCGTTTTTCAAGCAGTCGACAAAAGAACTCCTGGGTAAGGTCCTGGGCATCATGAGGGCTTTGTCCGGAGCGACGGGCGTAGGCATAGAGCGGCCCCCAGTAGTTCTGGCAAATAGTCTCAAGTGCAGCAGCGGACGCAGGGGAAGACCCCTCCCGTGCTGTCAGCACGATGGACCAACGCGTTTGTGGGAATGCCTCTCCCGGCCCGCGCAATGTGTTTCGTCCGGTCACCTAACCTAAGTTACCGAAACAAAAAGATTTGTTACAGAGGATAACATTTGCCGATCCGTAGCAACCTGGTCTGATCTCTGCCTTTCTGCGATCCTATCCAACCTTTCAGCCACCTCCCTCCCCTTCCGAGTCACCCCGCATCGTTATCAATGCAGCTACTTGGAACGTTCTTCCGTAAGCAAATGAATGTACCGGTAGATGGTCCCGAAAGAATTGTCTTCTGGTTTGCTTAACGTCGTGAATTCAAGAGCCCCATCGCTGTAGCCTGCATAAGAGGAGATAGGGAGATTAATGTAGAAGCCGCCCTCAATAGTAAGCTCAGTCACCAGGACGATTTTGATATTCACAAGATCATCGATCACCCGCAAAGGTTTTAGTGCCGTGATGGCAGGCCCCCAGTGGTCGCGAGAAATCTCGTTCGAACGATTTTTTGGGTCTCCGCGCACATGCGCGCTAAAAGCCTGGTTCGCTTCTTTGACCAGGGCGATGCGTTGGGCCTCGGTCAATTCCGGTAACTTTTTTCGAGCCAGAACAAGGTTCTCCGGGGCAGCTCGACCTTCCACAAGTTTTTGGAGAACCCGCACCGCAAAACCTTGTTCACCACCTTCGCCGATGAATTCTTTATTGCTCCACCCATGAATCTCCACCACAGCAAAGGCCAGCATAAAATCAAGTTCCCGATGCAGTCTCATCTTTCGTTCGAGGAGAGGAACAGATGCTTGGCCGAGAGCCACTATTTTGCGGTAACTCGGAAGACCGATGTAATCACTGGTTCTGCTGGAATCGCTGATCGCCTTGGACTCCTGATGCCACGCTTGATAGAAATCCTCAAATTTTACAGAAAAAGCCGTAGGCGTGTTTGTGTTCAACGCTTGCGTGTTTGCTTCTCGATGCGCCCCGGACTCTAAATCCGCTGCCCAGCACGGATAAAAGGCGGGCAGAGCAAAAAGAACGATTAGAACCGAACGAATAGAGCAAAACTGCTTCATGAGAACTGAATAGCACTATATCGACCGGGGTTTGTGAGTTTGGAGTCAAAATGTTGTAAATAGTTTGTAAGTATTTCACGCAGTGCTATCGAAACGGAACCGGTTGCAGTGTTGGGCACAGGCTCTAAGCCGGAACGATTCAATCGGGAAGATTTTAACCACGGATGGACACGGATACGCACGGATCAGAGATGCTTTTCATCGCATTTTGCCTTTGAACTATTCGATGAGCTCACTCAAACAAAGATAGCGAAGTCGCGCCGTTCAGAATCCGTGTTTCATCCGTACTACTATGTTCGCGAATCAAGCAACAATAACAAGATTCTAAAGAATCCCCGACGGGACGGACCGCGGTCACTCCTATCTCCCACCCCGTTTCCATCCAATCTTCAATTGGAAAACAAAACGGCGCTGGTCACGGGGTCAACCAAAGGAATTGGATTCGCCATTGCGCAAGCATTGGCAAAGGAAGGAGCGAAAGTCTTCGTGAACGGGCGGAAACATGACTCGACTCTCGCCGCGGCGCAAAAGATTGGGAACGGCGCTCGTGGAATCGCGGCTGACGTATCGACTGCAGAGGGTTGCGCGGATTTGGTGCGGCAATTACCAGAGGTCGACATCCTGGTGAACAACGCCGGCATTTTTGAGCCGAAACCGTTAATCTCTGGAACAGAGGTAAATCTTCGGCTTAAAACGGGGCATGTTCTGGAACAAGGACCGAAAAAAGTCTTAAATCCGTCTCTGTTCTGGAACAGGGACCGAAAAAAGTCTCAAATCCGCCTCTGTTCTGGAACAGGGACCGAAAAAAGTCTTGAATCCGTCTCTGTTCTGGAACAAGGACCGAAAAAAGTCTTAAATCCGTCTCTGTTCTGGAACAAGGACCAAAATTAGTCTCAAATCCGTCTCTGTTTCAAAGGCGAGGTGGCTTTAGCTACTTAAATATACTGAGTAACACCTGGCATGGCCATCTCCGCCACTGGTAAAGAACCCTTCCAATCGAGGTTGTCGGGGACCAGCTTTTCCTTCGAATTCATGACCATCTCCCAGGTGATCTCCTTGCCGGTGTAGGCAGCCATGCGGCCCATGATCGCGGCCAGAGTGCTGTTGGCCATTCGTACGCCGTCGTTAATCGGTCGACCGGACCGAATAGAGGCGAAAAGTTCGTCGTGCTCAGTCTGATAGCTCAGATTCCACGGTCCGTCATAGCGCCAGACATTCCCCGGGGAATGAATTTCCGTGACCGGCTGGGATCGGTTATCAGCCCGGGCAAAAGCGCGTCCATTTGCGCAAAGGATGTCATCGGCCACTTCTTCGTATGTGCGATCCTGATGGCGTGAGACCGCGAACCCGCGCGTTCCATCCGCCCAGACATAGTTGGCCTGAAAATGGTCGTAAATATTGCCACCTGGATTTGGGATCTGCCGACCACCCACGGCCACGCAGCGTTCCGGTGGAACATCCTTTTTCATCCAAAGCATACGGTCGATGCTGTGGACACAGTTTTCGACCAAAGTATCTCCGCAGAGCCAAACGAAGTTATACCAGTTTTGCACCTGCCATTCGACGTCACTCATCCCCGCCGGACGAGTCTCCGCGGGTGGCATTGGCTTGATCGCTCCGACACAGCAGGTGACATACATGGCACGAATGTCGCCAATCGCTCCTTCCTGCAGGCGTTTGATCAACTCGCGCCGGGAATAGTTATAACGCCAGTCAAAACCAGCGACGATGGCGAGGTTCTTCTTCTTGGCGAGGGCTGCTGATTCCAGCACCGACTTAACCCCGGCAACGTCAGTGGCCATCGGCTTCTCCACAAAGACATGCTTGCCTGCTTCAATCGCGGCTTTCAGATGCTGTGGCCGAAACCCAGGAGGGGTCGTTAGAAGCACGACATCGCAGGATTCAATGACTCGCTTATAGCCATCAATGCCCAGAAACTTGCGCTCCGCTGAAACATTGACCCGATCGGCGTGCATCTTGTGCAGCGTTTCGAATCCACCGTTAAGCTTGCTCTCGAAAACATCGGCCATGGCGTAGAGTTCGATGTTTGGATCTGCCACGAGCGCCTGATTGGCCGCCCCGGTGCCGCGTCCACCACAACCGACCAGGCCGACCTTCAATTTGTCATTCATTGGCTGTCCCCGGAGAATACTTGGAAACGTCAGGGAGGAAGCCAGGGCTGTTGCGGCGGCCACGGTGCCAGAAGCCTTCAAAAAATCTCGTCTTGTCTGCTCGTTCATGGTAGAAACAGACTAATAGAGCATCCTGCTATTCAGAAAGAAATAACAAGGTGACTAATCGAAGCGGGAAAGCAGGTTTTGGGGGGATTTCCGCCTCAAAAAGATGAAAATGAAGAAAACCGTATGGTGTTCCGTCTACTCCTTAGGGACCACAAAACGGTTCTTGAAAAAAGTTGTATGAAAAAAACATTGTTGGTTGCCTTAGTGATAGTTGGTTTCGGAACAGCCGCTGCCAAAGCTGATGTGGCCTTTAGCGTTTCATTTGGTAATCACTATTCCCCGCGCCCTTGCGCACCAGTTTACGCGGCTCCCGTAGTCGTTGCCGCACCAGTGTATCGTCACTATTCACCTCCGATTGTAGTTCAGCCTTATTGCGCGCCAGTAGCTCCGGTTTGTGCTCCGGTCTACGCGACTCCGGTTTATACCGTGTCGCCTCAGCCCGTTTACCACGTCGCTCCAGTTTACCGCAGCTATCACAGCTACGGATATGAGTATAGCGACGGCTCAGGACATGGCAGTGACTACAGCAGACCGTCTTACGGTGGTGGACAGGGTTGTGGCCCCCGTCCTGGTGGGATGTCGGTAGGTTGGTAATTTGATTTGTTGGTTGTTTGTGTTGCTTTTGTGCGACCCTGTGGACGAGTGCCACAGGGTTTTTTGTTGCACTCAGCAGACAGAAGACGGCTTAAGCTTTCCGAGCTTCCATAAACAGGGAGTCCGGCTTGCGCACAGAACCATCCGGATTGGCATCGAGCAGATAAGTAGTGAATTGGGGAATGGCTGATTCGGTTGCCGTGCGCAAGGTCACGTCGACAAAGCCGCATTGTTGCAGAAGCGTTCGGAGGGAGTAACGATCGTACATCCATTTATGCACTTCACCGCTCTCCCGAAATTGCGCTACTTCCGCGGCGGTAGGGTCTGGCTTCGCAACTTCCGTGGGAAGTGTATTATTGGCAGTGCGATAGGCCTGCAAAAATCGGATTACCTCGTGTCCCATTCGTGAGATCACGAAGTTCTCGGCAGGCATAGGATTCTGCTTCCAGTAACGTAGCATTTCACCCCCACCGCGTTCGCGCACCATCTGGTCGAGTAGTTCGATAACCATCCAATTGTAGCGCTCCCCCGCCTCCGCATCGCCCTCCCAGGCTTTCTCAAGATTGCTGAGATATAGACGGGCAATGTTCTCCAAATCCGGGATGACAACACGCAGAATTCCACCGGAAGCCAACACTCGATGACACTCTTTTATAAAGATGGGAGCGAAGGATTTGGAAAAATGTTCCAACACATGAGAATGATAGACAACCGCACAGGAGCTATCTTCGAACGGCAAAGGTTGCCGCAAGTCATGAGCCTGCACACCGGGAGCATGAGCCGTGAAATCAATGTTCACCCAGTCGGAATGGAACCGACCGCCGCAACCGAGGTTCAGAAGAGATTTTTTTGTTCCAAATAAACCGCGGAGTTTCTCTCCAATCTCAGAGACCATCTTCATTCCTTGCGATTAAATAGAGATTAGATCCACGGCGGTAGGAAAAAAAACGGTTCTGCCAGAGCCAGGCCAGCAGCCTTCATTCTGGATAGAAGAATACTCCTCAGGAAAGGAGTGAGCACGTCTTTACCCACCTTACCGGGCGCGATTAAAACAGCTTAATCTGCGCATGATCTTTAGCCAGACTCTTGGAGAGCCCTTCGTGCCGAAAGCGTCGACGTTCCATGATCTCTTTGTCGACCTGAGGATCGTAAGGAACTGGATAATTACCGTCGTAACAAGCCATGCAGAAAGAAGAACGAGGGAGCCCAGTGGCTTTTACCAAACCTTCCTGCGAGAGATAGTGCAAAGAATCTGCATTAAGATAACGGCGGATGTCATCCATGGAACAGTTCGCTGCCATCAGCTTGCTGCGATCCGGAAAATCGATCCCGTAAACACAGGGATTCACGTGAGGAGGGCAGCTCACCAGAACATGCACCTCTTTCGCTCCCGCTTCTTTCAAGTTGTTTACGCGCGCTTTACAGGTGGTTCCGCGAACGATCGAATCGTCCACTATGATCACACGCTTGTCTTTCACCACCTCGGGAATGAGGTTCAGTTTAACGCGAACATTGAAGTCGCGGATCAATTGAGAGGGCTGGAGAAAACTCCGACCAATATAATGATTCCGAACGAATGCCATCTCGTAGGGAATTTTCGCCTGAAGCGAATAACCCAGGGCAGCAGAGTTCCCGCTGTCCGGAACCGGGACAACGACATCGGCATCGATCGGAAATTCTCGCGCCAACTCCCGGCCCATCTCCACACGAACCTTGTAGACGTTGCGATTGGCGATATTGCTGTCAGGACGGGCAAAGTAAACGTATTCGAAGATACAGAAAGCGCGTCGTTCCTGTTCTGGAAACGCCTGGATACTGTGGACCCCACTCTTGTTAATAATGACAATTTCGCCGGGTTCAACGTCCCGGACATACTTGGCATGAATCAAATCCAGAGCGCAGGTTTCGCTGGCCAGAACCCAGCCATCTTCCAATTTACCAAGGCAGAGGGGGCGAAATCCGTGTGGATCCCGGACGCCGATCATTTCGTCCTCGGTCATAATGACGAGAGAATAGGCCCCCTCAATCTTACGAACCGTCCGCACGATGTTATTTTCCTGCCCGCCCACAAACGGCTGGGCCAAAAGCATCAGGATGATTTCACTATCAACCGTGGTTTGGAAAACCAAGCCCTTGTCTTCGAGTTCATCCCGCAGGTGGGAGGCATTGGTCAAATTCCCGTTATGGGCAACGGCGATCTGGCCCCGCTTGCAGTCGACAATCAGTGGTTGGGCATTGCGGATATGAGAAGATCCGGTGGTCGAGTAGCGGGTGTGGCCCACGGCCATATTGCCCTTTAGTTTCTGCAAAACGTCACCGGAAAAGATCTGGGAAACGAGCCCCATTCCCTTGTGCTCACGGAACTGCCCGTCATCGCATGTTACTATGCCGGCACTTTCCTGCCCGCGATGTTGCAAGGCGTAGAGACCGTAATAGGTCATTTCGGCAGCGTTTGGGTGACCGTAGACGCCAAAGACGCCGCAGTAATGTTTAGGGTGATGTTCCATGCAATTGAGCGGGCAAACGTATTCCATCAAACCACCTCCAAGTCAATTTTTCAGACGGCATTTTTGCGCTTTCCTGGTCCCGCGACATTGGAAAACGATTCGAGCGATCCACTCGAAGTTTAACGATTCTTCTAGGCAGTTGGAACGAAAAACGCTTACCTCACTGGCTTGCTACTCAATTGCACAACTGATACACCATAGTCTCCAAGCGTATGCCATCTTACACTTACGTTGCTCGTGATTCCGGATCGGGTCGGGAAATTAGAAATTCAATCGAAGCTTCGACTGAACAGGCGGCAATCGCCGCTCTGCTCAACCGCAACCTCCTCGTATTATCCATTCAGGAGAAGGTTGGGAAAAGAGGCAAAACGCAGGGTGGCAGTGTTCCATTGCAGGATCTCGTGGTGTTCACCAGGCAATTGGCGACCATGATCGATGCCGGTCTGGCCATGGTTCAATGTTTACAAGGTCTCGCAGAACAGACCCAAAACAAGGTGATGCGTGACGTCATCAAGGATGTATGCACCCGGATTGAAGGCGGCGATAGCTTCTCCGAAGCGCTCCAAAAACATCCCAAAGTATTTAATCGCCTCTATTACAGTATGGTGAGCGCCGGCGAAAAAGGCGGTTTACTTGCTGAT
This sequence comes from Limisphaerales bacterium, assembly GCA_046597605.1. Lineage (GTDB taxonomy): Bacteria > Verrucomicrobiota > Verrucomicrobiia > Limisphaerales > JACDHS01 > JACDHS01. The sequence continues at coordinate 32,077 of JBKJKE010000086.1, forward strand.
ATTTTAGCCCGTCTGGCAACTTACCTGGAAAACACCGCACGCCTCCGCAAGAAGGTTAAGTCTGCCGTCATGTATCCAAGTGTGGTTACGATTGTAGCTCTGGGTATCACCGTCTTTCTTCTCGTCAAAGTGGTTCCGGTGTTCGGTGAAATCTATTCTGGGTTCGGCGCGAAACTTCCCGCCCCGACTCAGGTGCTGATCAACTTTAGCGAAATATTAAGGAAATTTTTCTTCCTGCTTGGGGGTGCTTTAGCCGCGCTTGTCTGGGGTTGGCTTTATTTTATCAAGACTCCTCCCGGCCGCGCATTCTGGGATGCAAAACGCATCAAGATGCCGATATTTGGAATCATTGCCCATAAAATCTGTCTTGCTCGCTTTGCACGCACTCTGGCCTCACTCATCCGCGCTGGTGTACCGATCCTGGAAGTTTTGGCGATTGTGCAGAACACGGTAGGTAACGTCATGATGGAACGTGCTGTGAAAACCGCCGCCACCGACATTGAGCGCGGAGAAAGCATCTCTGTGGCGTTGGGCAAACATCCAATCTTCCCCAGTATGATCGTGCGAATGGTGACAGCCGGTGAGCAGACCGGTAAAATCGATGCCATGTTGGAGCGTATCGCCGACTTCCTCGATGAAGAAATCGAAACAACCTTATCTGGTTTAACCTCGCTGATCGAACCCTTGCTGATCGTATTTCTCGGTGTAACCGTCGGTGGCATCGCCATTTGTATGTTCCTGCCGATCTTTAAGATGAGCGAAATCATCAACCAACGGTAATAGCCCTCTGCTACCCCGCAGCCCCACATTCCAGAAATTACGTAACCGCTTGCAATGGCAAGCGGTTCGTTTAGTTTAGCCCCCTTACACTATGGCAAAAGTATTGCTCGTCGACGACGAAGTCACAATGGTCCAGATGGTGACCGAACTGCTCCGCGAGGAGGGCCATGAGGTTTTTCCTTTCAGCTCTTATTCTGCTGCGCTGGAAGCTCTCGAAACGCAACAGCCGGAATTGGTAATCACTGATCTTTATCTGGACAAAACCCGACCTCACGGGTTTGACATCCTCCAGAAAGCGCGCGCTCTCAACCCTCCTGCGGTGGTCATTGTCATCACCGGTTTCGCCTCGGTGGAATCCGCCGTGGAAGCGATGAAGAAAGGGGCTTTCAACTATTTGGAAAAGCCTTTCAAAATCGACGAGTTCAAACTTTCGGTACAACGGGCTCTTTCCTATAACGAAGCTGTTTCAGAGAACGTTTATCTTCGCAAACAACTCAAGAAAAAGTATCAGTTCAATCAAATCGTAGGTTCCTCTTCACAAATGCAAGAGGTCTTCAGCATGATCGAGCGGGTTGCTGATACAGACAGCACCATCTTAATCCTTGGGGAAAGCGGCACGGGCAAGGAACTCGTAGCGAAAGCGCTCCATTTTAACAGCCGCCGCCAATTCGCACCATTTGTGCCTATTAATTGTAGCGCCCTGCCTGAGAATCTTCTCGAGTCCGAACTCTTCGGGCATCGAAAAGGCTCGTTCACTGGTGCCGTGAACGATAAGAAGGGTTTGTTTCAGGAAGCCGATGGCGGAACCATTTTCCTGGACGAAATCGGCACGATGCCCCCCGTTTTGCAAAGTAGATTGCTTCGCGTATTGCAGGAAAAAGAAGTGCGTCGGGTCGGTGATAATATTCCCATTTTGGTAAATGTTCGCGTTCTCGCTGCCACCAACGAACCTCTTGAGAAACGAGTTAAAGAGGGCACCTTCCGTGAAGATTTATATTATCGGTTGAACGTTATTCCAATCAACCTGCCTCCGCTCCGGGATCGCAAAGATGATATCCCGCTGCTTGCGATGCATTTCCTGAAGAACAAGGTCAATTCTCAGGGCAAAGTGTTCAATATCACCCGCCGCGCTCTCGATGTCCTCAGCGAACATAGTTGGCCCGGGAATGTTCGGGAGTTGGAAAACGCCCTGGAACGCGCCTGCGCACTTTGCGAAGGTGGTGTGATTCGAGTAGGCGATTTACCCCCCATCCTTCAGCAGTTGGCACCCAAAGGTTCCTCTGACGAAATTGCAAAATCTCCCGATACACAGTTCCTGATGAAGCAAGGGATGCCAAGCGACAGCCCTTCCTCTCCTGGAAAAGAGAGCACGCCAATTATTGCCTCAAGCGAACCACTCCGCGCATTGAAAGAATTCATGCGCCACCAGGAAGTCGGATACCTTCAGCGCGTGCTCTCCCAAACCGGTGGGGATAAAGAAAAGGCAGCTGATCTCCTGGGAGTCAGCCTCGCGACTCTTTACCGCAAGCTGTCCGAAGAAGAATCGAGCTAGCGCCGTTTGGAAGCCTCCCACAAACAGATTGTTCGTTCCGAAAACGGTGTCTTTGTGTCTGCAGACGACGCGCTCGCCGTTGAAGAACCCCTCGAGATCCGAATCGATAACCACTCAGTCAGCGTCACGATGCGGACGCCCGGACACGACGAGGAATTGGCCGTGGGCTTTCTCGTTTCCGAAGGTTTGCTGCGAAGCAAACGGGATATCCACGGCATCGTACCGCATCCCCGCAATACCGCCAAAAACGTGATCAACGTTTTTCTCTCGCCCGAGACAGCGGTCGACCTCAAGCAACTCACCCGACATGTTTTCGTGTCTTCAAGTTGTGGCTTGTGCGGCAAAGCGAGTATCGAGTCTGTCCATCAACATTTTCCCCCGATTGAAAAGTCACCTCCAGTTTCACACAACTTGATTTCGGGCTTACCGGAAAAGCTTCGTGCCGTGCAGGAAACGTTTTCGCGTACGGGAGGATTACATGGCGCCGCTGTCTTTGATGTCAGTGGAAAGCTATTGGTTGCCCGCGAAGATGTGGGACGTCACAACGCAGTCGATAAAGTCATTGGCTGGGGCCTGCTTTCCGAAGTGTTTCCATTTGAGCAACACATCTTGCTGGTAAGTGGACGAGCCTCGTTTGAGATCATGCAGAAAGCCCTGGCGGCGCGAATTCCAATCGTCTGTGCAGTATCGGCTCCTTCCTCCCTGGCCGCCGAGTTCGCCCACGAAAGCGGTCAGACCCTCATCGGCTTTTTACGAGAGAACAGGATGAACATCTATTCGCATCCCCAAAGAGTTTTACAACACCCTTTGTAACGCATCTTTTCAGAAACCGGTCTCGAAGGAAAAGTGCTTGTCCACGTAAGTTTCCAAGCTTTCCAAAGGAAATAGAGAGGGAAAGGCATCTTTTCGGACCTAAAATGGTACCATTCTGACACGTTTCCGCGCGGGAAATGACTGCTTCACCTTATTGAAAGGACGTTTCCAGCGCGGAAACATTACATTCACCTTGTTACACACTCGTTTCCCGCCAGGAAACGTCCGTAAATGGTGCCATTTACGACTGTTTCCGGATCGGAAAGACCTAACAGGTGTCTCGGAAATATATCCGGGAAGAACGCGTTCCTCTACGGCATCTTCCGTCCTTTCGCGGAGAGATCTGTCACCCACGACCTCCATGTCAGCGGTGGAGCGCGGCAATTTCAACCCGCAGTAAGGTGAGCGATGGATTATCCTAAGGGAAAACAAAAGGCCACATCAGCGAAGATAACTATTTTTGCGAACGATGATCCCGGAGGGGTTCGACACACGCAGTTTATAAGCTGCGGAATTGACAGCGTAGGCGACAACGTAAATTGGCCAGAGCGAGTAAAACGCTCTGGCCGGGGCTTCTTGACCCTGCCAGACCTCTTACCCCTTCTAATTCTTTTTCTTCTCGTCCTTCTTTTCTTCCTTCGGCGCAGCAGGAGCAGCAGGCGCTGGTGCGGCAGGCGCCGCAGCGACGATCAATTCCACACCCTTATGTAATTTTACGTTAGGCAGTTTAGCCTGAAGATTCTTGATTCCTTCATCGGTTACTTTGGTCTGCCAGACATAAACATTCTTCAGCTTGGCCAAACCTTCGAGGTGCTTGAGACCAGCATCAGAAACCTTTGTATCGAACACATTGAGATAAACGAGGTTCTTAAGACCCTTCAAATGAGCAAGGCCGGCATCCGTGACGGCGGTGTGCTCGAGACGCAACATCGTGAGATTGGTCAGGTTCTTAAGCGCGGCGAGACCGGCGTCGGTGACCTTGGTTCCTGACAAATTCAAATCCATCAGGCCCAGGACATCCTTCAAAGGAGCGATTGTCGCATCAGTGGCATTGGTGCCCAATCCGCGGAAGCTCGCTTCTTTCCACTGGATATTCTGTGCCAATGGCCGAATCGATACACCAGCCGCTTCCAGTTGAGTCACTGCTTTGGTTTCGGCAGGGGTCGGCTTGAATTCGGGCAACTTTTCCGGAGCCTTCGCAACGGCGTGTCCTTCTGCAGGAGCGGCGCCTTCGGTTGCTTTTACAACAAAGTCGTCGGGCCACATGGCACCTTCGGCGATCCACTTCTTGATCAACTCAATTTGTTCTTTGGCGAGCGGCTCGCCCTTCGGCGGCATGATGTCATCGTGACCTTTAGGCAGGGAAATGCGCTTAAACATTTCGCTGTCGTCGGCTTTGCCCGGAACGATCGTGTTGCCCGCCTTACCTCCTTTGAGCGCTGTCGCTTTGGTATCAAATCGCAGGTCGCCTTTGTCCTTTTCGGGGTTATGACAATCGATGCAGGACTTTTGGAGAATGGGTGCGATTTCCTTTTGGAAATCGATTTTGCCGTCTGCCGCTGGTGCAACAAAAGCGGAGCCAATCAAAAGTGAGAGGGAAAGGGCCAGTTTTTGCATCCGATTTGTGTAGCAGAACTCTGCCAGAAGCAAAAGCTTTCCTGCATGCATCGGAGGTTTCCCGTATCACCCTCTCAGCAAGACAAGATCGCGTCTGTGTTGGATGTTAGGGCAGGAGGAAACTATGAGAGGATTATTAATACTGGCCTGTTCGGCGGTGCTCTCCACCGGATGTTACACTTATAACGACGACGTTCGCACCGGCGACGTGATGGTTGACCCGGCCGGAGCGGAAATTTCAAAAGGCGATCCGGTTCCAGGAGAAACCTGGAGTGCAGTGGAGCCCAAAGATGTTAATCAGCGGCCCTATCGCTATCAGTTCGAGACGGAACGCCATCAACAATACGATAGCGATCCTGAATTTTCCCACGATCGACTGGATTGATTAGGGGAACAATCCACGAAGCCGTTTTGCTTCCTGGACTCGCTGAATGCCCAGGCTCAGCGCTGCCATCCGCATGGAGAAGCCATTCTTTTTGCTCATTTGCAGCGTCTGAGTAAAGGCGTGTTCCATGATCCGGAATAATTTGTCCATCACTTCGCTTTCGGTCCAAAAGAAACTCTGCAGGTCCTGCACCCATTCAAAGTAAGAAACGATCACCCCGCCGGCATTGCACAGAATATCCGGGATAATAAAAATCTCTTCCCGCAACTTGAGGATCTCATCTGCCTCCGGCGTGACCGGGCCATTGGCAGCTTCGGCAAGAATACGGCATTTAATTTTTCCCGCGTTGTGCTCGGTGATTTGCCGTTCCAATGCCGCTGGAACCAGGATGTCGCAAGGAAGGATTAACAGCTCCTCATTATCGATTGGGTTCGCCCCTGGAAAACCAAACAACGTTTTCTCCTTCGCCACGTATTTTTCCAGCTCCCAAAGATCAATCCCTTTATCGTTTTGAATGCCTCCATTAACATCGGACAAACCGACGATCTTCACTCCATACTTTGCCAGGGAGAATGCCGCCACGGAACCAACGTTGCCGTATCCCTGAACCACTGCCGTCGCGGTTCCGGATTTTAGACCGGTCACATCCATGGCCCGGTTGATCAAATAGGCAACTCCGCGACCCGTCGATTCCCGGCGCCCCAATGATCCGTGGAGCGACACCGGTTTCCCGGTGACAATACCCGGGACGGTGTACCCCATGTGCATTGAATAAGTGTCCATCATCCACGCCATCGTTTGCTCGTTGGTCCCCAAATCGGGGGCCATCACATCAATCTGTGGCCCGATGAACGGAATCATTTCCTGCGTATATCGTCGTGTGAGCCTCTCCAATTCACCAATCGACAACTTCCTCGGATCGCAGGTGATTCCTCCCTTTGCACCGCCATACGGAAGACCGGTGAGCGCACACTTCCAACTCATCCACATTGCCAGCGCGGCCACCTCTCCGATGGTGACATCCGGATGATAACGCAATCCGCCCTTGGTTGGACCCAACGTCAAGTGATGTTGTACCCGGTAACCAGAAAATACTTTAACGCTCCCATCATCCAGCCGAATGGGCAGCGCAACACTCATCGATCGTTTCGGGAGTTTGAGCCTGTCGCGTTCGTTGAGTGGAATTTGCAAGTGATCGGCGACCAGGTCGAACTGCTGGCACGCCATGTGAAATGTAGGATGGTCGTAAAGCGCCATGCGGAAACATACCGCAGGTTCTTGATCCGCGCACATCAAGGGACGTCAGGTGAGTTCGAAATCTTCCCTTTGCAACGAGCCCGATAACGTTAGATTTGAATCACGTGTCCGACACATTAACAGTCAACGAAGTTTATATAAGCCTGCAGGGCGAAAGTACCTGGGCCGGTTTGCCTTGTGTTTTTGTCCGTTTAACCGCCTGTAACCTGCGGTGTTCGTATTGCGATACTGCTTATGCTTTCACACAGGGCGACAAGACGGGCGTCGTAGAAATATTGAACCGGATCGACGAACTCGCAGCTCCTTACAAAGGAACCATCCTTCCGGGAGGAGTGAATCTTCCCCTGATTGAATTCACCGGAGGCGAACCATTGCTTCAGAAAAATGCGTTGCCATTGATGCGCCAACTTTGCGATCGGGGTTTTACGGTCCTTGTGGAAACCAGTGGTGCTCTCGACATTTCGCAAGTCGATCCGAGGGTTCGTCGCATCATGGACTTGAAGTGTCCAAGCAGTGGGGAGTCGCATCGCATGCGCTGGGAAAATCTGCCGCACCTGCTTCCCACCGATGAAATAAAATTTGTCATTGGCACGAACGAAGACTACGCATGGGCAAAGGAAAAGATCGCAGAACACAGACTGGAAAAGGTTTGTCCCCTGCTCTTTTCGTGGGTCGCTCCGCTGCTGGAGCACCAGCGAGACAAATCGCTGAAGCAAGTCCCAGCCGAGCACACTGCCATCTCGCGTAAGGATCTGGTCGAGAAGATTGTGGCAGATGCGTTGCCGGTTCGCTTCCAACTCCAGATGCACAAGTTCATTTGGCCACCGGATCAAAAGGGGGTTTGAAGATAAAAACGTTAACCACGGATAGACACGGATGAACACGGATTCCGAATGCAGGCAAAGGTTAGGCTGTTTAGGTGGCTCGAACGTTTGCGATGGAAGCGATGTATTGCGGTTCAAAATCCATGTCCCCGTCAGTGTCTTTTCCTGTCCATCCGTGGTTGAACTCTCCCGCCTGTGAAAGCGAAAACGAAAAAGGTTCTGCAACTGTTGCGCGACTATGAATCACCCAATGTCACGTTCGTAGATCCAGATGGATCGTGGCCGATTGTCTGGGAACGCGCCAAAGGAGTTCACGTCTGGGATGCCGATGGCAAAAAGTATCTCGACCTTACCGCGGCCTTTGGCGTTGCCGCAGCCGGCCACTCCAATCCCGCCGTTATTAAAGCGGGCCAGCGGCAGATGGGAACGCTGCTGCACGCCATGGGCGACGTCCACCCCCACGCGCTGAAAGCGCAACTTGCGGCCGAACTCAGCAAGATCACGTTTGAACGTTGGACCAAAAAAATCGGGCAACCTACCACGGCAAAAACCATTTTCTGCAACTCCGGTTTCGAAGCGGTCGAAGCTGCTTTCAAAACGGCAGTGCTTGCCACGGCCAAGACTGGAATCATCGCTTTTGATGGTGGCTACCACGGGCTCGGTTATGGCGCATTGAACGCAACACATCGCGACCACTTTCGCACTTCGTTCCGCTCCCAGTTACGGCAGTTCACGCACTTTGCACCTTTTCCGACCACCCCAAACGAACTCGTGGAAACAGAAAGCGTGCTCCGGCACTTTTTCCGTAAAACGCAAATCGGCGGAATTCTCGTGGAGCCTATTCAGGCACGGGGCGGAATTAACATACCCACACCGGGTTTTCTTTCGTTGCTCCGCGAATTGTGCGACGAGCACAAAGCATTATTAATCCTGGATGAGATCTATACTGGTTTTGGGCGCACTGGAAAATGGTTCGCCTGCGAACACAGCGGAGTCATTCCTGACCTGATCTGCCTTGGGAAAGCGTTGAGCGGCGGCTTCCCGATTTCGGCATGCGTCGGCAGAGCAGAAGTGATGGACACCGCATGGCCGCGCTCCAGCGGAGAGGCTATTCATACCAGCACTTTCCTGGGACATCCGGTTGGCTGCGCCATGTCGCTGGCGCAAATCTCAGAGATAAAGAAAAACAAATTGCCCGAACGGAGTGCCGCCCTCGGCGCAGAGTGTTTGGTCGAGATTCAGCAACAGATACAAACCAACCCGGTGCCTAAAATCACCATGGCCTGCCGTGGCATGGGCTTGATGATCGGCCTGGAGTTGCTTGAAGCATCCGGGAAGCCGGCGACTGCCCTGAGCTTGCGTGTGATCAAGGAACTTTTACAGGCTGGATACATTCTCCTGCCCGAAGGCGAACACGCCAACATCATCAGCTTTACTCCGCCTCTCACTATCTCGGCAACACAACTCAGGCAAACTGTGCGGGCTTTGTTTAAACTGCTCCACCGCCAATAGACAAAAGGAACGCCGTGTCACTTTTTCGGTGGAAGCCCCTGCTACAATGGAGGCATGTTAATCTCGGAAATGAGTTTGCCGACCGAAGAAAAAGTTGACGCGTGGAAGCGACGCGATGCCAGTTATGATGGCTTGTTCTGTTTTGGCGTAAAGACTACCGGCATCTTTTGCCGCCCTTCCTGTCCCTCACAACCTCAACTGCAAAACCTGGAATTCTTTGACGCCACGGGAGAAGCTGTCCGCGCAGGATATCGACCCTGCAAACGCTGTGAACCCGAACTCGCCAACGGCGCCCCGCCCCCGTGGGTTGCGCAATTGATGACCCGGATTGCAGACGCGCCGGACGCTCGCATCTCAAGCCAGGATTTGCGGGCAATTGGCGTCGCCCCGGAACGGGCCCGACGCTGGTTTCAGAAACATCACGGGATGACCTTTGCCGCCTGGTGCCGTGGGCTTCGTCTCTCCAAGGCTTTCACCCAGATCCGCAAAGGAGCACCGATTGACGACGTCATCCTCAGCCATGGCTTCGAATCCCACAGTGGCTTTCGCTCTGCATTCACCAGCACATTCGGCAAGCCTCCCGGGAAGATGCGCGAGGAAGATTGTCTGCTCGTCTCTCTGCTCGACACACCCTTGGGATCCATGCTGGCCGCGGCGAGTAACAATGGTCTTTGCCAGTTGGAATTCGCAGACCGTCGCGGCCTGGAAAAAAGCTACGCAGACATGCGGAAGCGCTTCGCTTTGCCGGTCATTCCCGGAGAGAACCGCATTCTCAAACAGTTACGCGCGGAACTGCAGGAATACTTTGACGGCAAGCGGCGCGAATTCTCTGTGCCACTGGCACTGCGTGGGACCGATTTTCAGGAACGCACCTGGAAGCAATTGATTCAAATCAGGTATGCCCAAACTGCCAGCTACGAAGAGGTGGCACGACGTCTCGGTTCGCCTTCCGCCGTTCGTGCGGTCGCCCGGGCCAACGGAACAAACCGGATTTATCTTTTGGTTCCGTGCCATCGGGTCATTGCCAAGGATGGAAGTCTCAGCGGATACGGCGGCGGGGTCTGGCGGAAGCGTCTCCTCCTGGATTTTGAACGCACCGGAATACTGAAGTTTTCGTAGCCAACGCGGCGGAATCTATGGAGTCGCGGTAGCAAGACGCACGGTTGTACCACGCCCCGGTTCGCTCTCTATCGCTATCTTCGCCCCGATTTGTTCGGCCCGGCGCCGGAGATTTTTTAATCCATTCCCGTGACCCGGTTGTCCCGAATCAAAGCCAGTGCCATTGTCCCGGACAGACAACTGCCACAAGCCTGCTTGTTCGGAGACAGCGATTTCCACATGCGTGGCGTGCGAATGTTTAATAATGTTAGCCAGGGTTTCCTTGAAGATTAAAAACGCGTTCTTGCGGAACTCCAACGGCAACTTTGCGCTGACATGCTCAATCCGGCTCTCAAACTTACACTCCATGCTGGTTAGCATCGTTTCTGCCGTATCCTTCATTCTCATCAACATGTCCTGCATCGTGTCGTATTCAGGATTGGTAAACCAAACGATGTCTTTCACCGCATTTGCCGTCTCGGCGGTGACCCGCTCAATTAACGCGACATCCTTTTGTTCTTCCGCAGTCATGGTTTTACTTTTACGGAGAAGCCTCGTGAGCATGGAAACACTTCCAAGATTACTGCCCACTTCGTCGTGGAGATCGGCGGCGATCCGCAAACGGAGCTGCTCAACCGCACGAAGCCTCGCCAGGCGGACGCGGTCGAACCCAAACAGAACCAGGCCAACCGAAGCGGCGATCAGAATCTTGAACAACCATGTTTCCCAGAAGTGAGGTAGTAACCGCAGATCGACCCGCGTCCCCTGGAGGTTCCAAACGCCGTGATTGTTGCACGCGATAACGCGAAAGATGTACCCCCCGGGTTTCAGGTTGTGATAACTCGCCATCCGCTGCGTCGTCGTTTCAACCCAGTCATCATCCACCCCTTCCAGCATGTATTTATAACGATTTTTGGCCGGCGCCTGAAAACTTAACGCGGAGAAATGAATTTCCAATTCCCCCCGCCCGGGAGGAATTTCAATCGCAGGTTGCAGATCTTTTCCCTGAGTATGTGCCAATCCGTGGTGCAAACTCTTTCGGTCCGCAATCAATCGTCGAATCACTACCGGTGGAGCTTTTTCGTTCCAGTGAATATTTGGATTCACAGCGACCAAACCTTTGGTGGTAGGAAACCACAAACGTCCATCGGAACCGTGACACCCGGAAGGTTTGGCAGCACCGACACAAACGGGACTTTCCATCCCGTCCTCCTGCCCAAAGGTAAGGCAACGCAATGCGGGGGATTTGCCTGGGCGAAAACTTTCTAACTCCGCTTTGTTGACGCAGAAAATACCGTGGTAGGAACTCATCCAAAGATATCCCTCAGCAGTTTCCAAAATCTCAAGAATCGTATTGTTGTGCAGTCCGTCCGCGGTGCTGAAACTCTGAAAATGAAATTTTGAGTCCTGAGGTTTTGTGCTTTTGGAATGGGCAATGGCGGACTCCTCATCTTTCCGCATGTAATTCAGTCCCCCGCCTCCGGTTCCAATCCAAAGAGCACCCTCGACATCTTCATGCAACGAAAGCACCTGGTTGTGGGACAGTCCCTGGGCGGTGGTGAAAACATTTGTTTCGTTTCCGGCCCAGCAGACCAGCCCACGCTCCGTTCCGATCCAAAATTTTCCGTCGCGCCCCTGCACAAAACATCGCACGCCCGGTTTAGCCTGGTCTCCGGTAAGACTAGCCTCCATGAGAAATTTACCATCGAACCGATAGAGCCCAGTCGAGGTCCCCACCCAAATTTCCTCGAGGGCATCGCGCGCTATGGCACGGATCGCGCTTAAAGGCGGGCCAGTAACTGAATCGAACCGATTCAAATCCCAGCGACCGGATTTCCCCTGCTTCAGTTCATAAAGACCTCCACCGAAATCGGTCCCAAACCATAATCCCCCACCCTTCCGTTCGCAGAGAGCGAGAATGAGATCGTTCCGCATCTCCGGCAACCGCACTTTATTGAAGTGTGCCGCCACCTTCCCTCGCGTAAATTCATGCAGACCGCCTCCCCAGGTCCCCGCCCAAACATCCCCCGAGATCGACGGCATTACGGTAATTACATTGTTATGCGCCAATCCATGCCGACGAGTGAACGTCTCGCAGTACTGTGGGCTGAACCGGAATAGTCCCTCTTTAGTCCCGGCCCAGAGATTACCTTCGTGGTCTTCGTGAAAACAGAATACCTGATCGAAAGCATCTCCTTTTGATGTGGTCTCCGTAACGAGCTTTCCATCCACTCGCCGGGCGAGGCCGCCGTAGGTCCCGACCCACAGGTTTCCCTGTCGATCTTCGTGCAGCGCACTCACGATGTTATCGGGAAGACCGTCTCCTTTGTAAAAAGTAGTAATCTGGTTTCTCTGACGGCTCAAACCATTGCGAGAACCAACCCACAAAGTTCCCCGGCGATCCATGATCGCGGTTCGGAGCAGGAGGTCTGGAAACAATTCAGCAGGATAGTTCGTTTTCACTTCTCCACCGGAAAGGCAAACGAGGCCGGAAGAGTAGGACACCCACATCTGACCCTCGGCATCCTCGAACAAAGAGCGGATGTGATTCGTGGTCAGGGTCGCGAGTTCATTGCATATCAACATGGAACCATTGTCATTTCGCCACAATCCACTTTGGGTTCCTACCCAGACAACACCATTGCTGGCCTGGCGAAGGCATGTGATCAGGGTGTTGGTGAATGTCGCTGTGTTTTGGGCAGACCATTTTCCGTCCCTGAGATAGAAAAGGCCCTGGCTGCCGGTCCCCACCCAAAGGCCACCCTCAACGTCGCCGCAAAGGCCAGTGATCGATGGATAGTCATCTGCGGCAGGTTCGATCGGATGCGAGGCAAATTCCACCCCGTCGAAGCGGGTCAGGCCACCTGCCGTGCCCACCCAAAGAAAACCGTCAGCAGTCTGGCAAATAGCGGCCACCGAATTGCGGGGCAATCCATCCTCGGTCTGCCACATCCTGGACCGGAATGTCCTTGCCGGCTCCTGTGCCCAGGCCTGCACGGCAGCAAAGAGCAGACAGAGAAGGAGCCAGTTTACTTTGGACGCAACTTTCACAAAGGCATCGGACAAGGCATGCCCGGGATTGAAACTAATCGGGTGATGCTTACGGAACGGTATGGGACGTCGGTTTTGGTGGGCGAGGAAAATTTGGAACGATGCAGAGGAAAATTGGAACTACAGATGCACTTATCGCTCCTTCTTCAATGCCCTCCTTTCCGGGCTCAAGTTATTTTGGCAGAAAATTAAAAAGGACGGAGGGCTGTCCCTCCGTCCTGATCGAATTAAACCAAACCAATTGGTTGGACTACGGACGATAATTATTGATCACGCTACGGGCTGTGCCGCCGTTCCAATCGTTACCGATATAACCATTGAACAGGATGTCACCCGGGCAGGATGTGGCGAGCACGTTACGATGGGAGCCAACTTTTCCGACCGTGGTGCCGCCGTAGGAGCTGCTACCCAGGGAGGACCAACCTGTTGGCATTCTCCAGGCGACGAGACGCCACATGGCACCACGTTGATTCGTGGTAGAGGCATTGTTGTACGGGGTATGGAAATAACCCATGAACGTGAACCCGAAGCTGTTGACGTTCACACCGTCATGCGCGCCCTGCGGATAGTCGGTATTGGCAGTGCTGCGGCCGACCATGATGTTGCCGAGTTTGTCGACGAGGTAATGGTAGCCGATATCGCACCATCCATTGTTATCCATGTGGTAATTCTGAGTCGCGCGAACCTTGGAAAACGTTTCAGAAGCGCTGGTCGTGCTGTAATCGCTGGAACTGGCGGTGTGATGGAACACAGCGCGAGTGAGGCTGGACATATAAGCCAGACCACATTGCGGGGCGCGCGCATTCCAACTGGCACGGCCATAATACGGATAATAGTTTTCAGGGTGCGGTGCTTTACCGGTTCCGGCGAAGCTGGGTAATGCGCTGAGTGCGAGCACAGCGCCGAGGAGCATACATTTTAGTTTCATAGTTTTTTTCTTTGTGTGGTGCCGTTTGGGTAGTGGCGCCGTCCATACGCTCCGCCTGTTAAAAAAGAATAGCCGGATGGAACTTCAGGTGCGTTGGAAAGAGATTAGCTCAAACAGAAACGCTCTTGCCATCGCAGGAACGAGTGATGGGACAAGCCCTTAGCCGGGACTATCCTTAGGGAATATCGTAAAGGGGAGATGACAGGAACTGCACAAATTTTCACGAATTTGAGGCAGGAACGAACGAGAAGGAGTGAAATTCGTGTCTAAGCTCCCCTCCGGAAAATTAAAATAAATTTTCTTTTACCGCTTTGGCGACCGCCGCTCCCCGCGTGTTGACATGAAGCTTCTCGTAGATGTTTCGAAGGTGCGTGTTCACGGTGTGATAGCTCAACGAAAGTTCCTCTGCGATCTGCTTGACGATCAGACCCTTGGCCATCATCTCGAGCGTTTCTTTTTCCCGATCGGTCAGGCCGTAATCTTTTTTAGGCCCGGATGAAATCCGGGCAAATTGATCGAGAACCATGCGCGCCACTCGCGGGTTCATGGGCGATCCCCCCTGCATCACATCCTGCAGCGCACCCACCAGCGTTCCGCCAATTGAGTTTTTAAGGAGATAGCCGGAAGCTCCGGCACAGATGGCGTCGAATACTTTCTGAGCGTCATCATAAACCGTCAGCATGATGACATGGACGGACGGAGATATCTCTTTAATCCTGCTGATGCCTTCGATGCCATTCATTCCCGGGAGGCCCACATCGGAAATCACAATCCCGGGAGAGGACTCCGTTTTCAAAGCGGCCAACGCATCTTCGCAGGAAGAGAATGTCTTGCTGCACCGGGCGACATCGGTGTCGTTAATCATTCTCGCCGACATGGTGCGAAAAACCTCGTTGTCTTCGATCAGCCAGACTTCGGTTTTCACAGCGGATGTGGCGCTCATAGATTAATTGGCATGAGTGTGGGAAGCGAACGAAAGATTACTCCGCCATCTCCGAAGCGGCTAGTTGAATCTGCCCGGCGAAACGGAATTCAGCAAGAAGATGCCGAGAGTCGGGGGCTTCGAGGTGTTACAGGCACCAGCGTGACATCGACAATGGCTTCGAGGATTTTTGCCGGGGGTGTTTTCTTGATGAGATAACCGCTGGCACCTGTTTTCAGTGATTCAAAGATTTGTCTCCGAACGCGAATTCTTACATCCGGAATCTATGCGATCAGGCGAAAGCACCAGGATACAATCTTCTCATGGCAGCTTCCATTCCGGTCCCACAGGATCGCCATCGTTCAGCCAAATCAGTGATCGCTTGTTCTTTCACACCTTGTGGAAGGCCGTCGCTAGCGAGCGGATCTTTCCCAAATATGGATTTGATCACGCTTCGCTGAGGTCCGACCTTTGCCATAGCGGACTCTAGAATTGTCATCGGCCGCCTCAAATCCTTGTCTTGTCCCTCGTTTGCATAAATCCGCTTGATCAGATAGTTGAGCAGACGTGGGGGAACATTGTCTATGCGGTGCTTTTGTTTGCCGATGTCTGGATAAAGCGCCACCCAGATACACAGTTCAAAAAATCGAATCCACAAATCCTGGTTTAGAATGACACTTTCCGGTTTTGCTTGAGACTGGGCGTAGATCAGTGCGCTGAATTGCTTGAGTTCAGTGTCGGTGAGAGTGCCGCTGGTGACCGCGATCTCCAATTCATCAATCACCAGGTCCTGCGTTTCGATCTGCCGATTAAAAAAGGAGAGAGCATTGCGAAGCACGGCGGCTGTGGGTAGATCCTGTTGATTAAGCTCTGGCGATCCGGGCGCAGACAATTTTGCGATGAGCGCCTGGACGGTCACCAGATCAGCAGCCTTTGCTATGATTGGATCGACCGCGGCAAACGTCATTTCATGGTAGAGCAATCGAATGTTTGGCTCATCCAGAAATCCGCGTTTGAACATATCGAACTCTATCTCGGCGTTTTTTAGAACCGGTCGAATTGCGCCTTTCATTACCACCCTGTCGGCGGGCGGGAACCTCTCCTTATACAACTCGTCGAGCATCTTTTTGTAAACACCCACACGTCTTTCGTAATCCCGGTTCAACTGATCCTTCGCCCAGTGGCCAAGGTCAGACTTTGGAAACATAACGAAAGCCAACCGCGAGCGGAGCACGTCATTGAAAACCGATGTAAGGCCTTTCACCACCAGCCCTCCTGCAAACCCCAAAGACGCTGCAAGTGCCGCATCCCAGAGAAGTCCCGGTACGGAAACAGGCTCCGCTGTGTTTTCGAGTAAGTGCAAACGCACGTCAATAGTCTGGAGGGCGGCGATATGGGCACATTCCTTTAGCTGAACCAAAGCATGTGTTTGACGGCGACGACGAATCGCCAGGTCGGATAGCATTAGCCATTTCAACTCATCGATTGTTGGTTCTGCCATAGGTGAAACGTTCCTTACACTTATGGAATTGCGGGTGGGGGGGTTAATTGCCCACTGCCGATGATTTGGTGATTCGTGGGCACATTGAAACGCCACGCTTCCCCGACTTGCTCGGGAGCGATTTCAGACTGACCTTGTCGCTCCATGATTGCTTTCCAGATAGGAAAGTATAGTTCGTCATCCATATCAACGTCGGCAAAGTTCTGGGTGTCCCAAATCACGGGGCGGTCAGGATTGGATAGATAGGTGAGCATGGCAGCTTCGAACCCTGGTCGCACTGGAACGACCACCCGAGCGTAGGCAGCTTTCAGGAATTCCTCGTGCTTCAGGTCGTCCATTCGCATTTGCAATGACTGCAACCAGGTCTTCTCAGGATCGGACCAGAAATAAGGGTAGAGCAGATATTCAATCTGCGTCCATTCACAGGATCGTTCAAAAAACTCAACGTATTCCCCTTCAACTTTGGCCTCGTCAATTCGGATGCCAGGGATTTCCAGAGGTCCACGCTGAGTGGTCGCCCAGAACGATTCGTAATGTTGTGCCGTGAGCATAGAGATGGCGCTGCGCTTAATTTCGTCACGTTCAAAGCTTCTGTTTTGCTCGGGATTACGCGGGGCACCGCTCAGAGCCTGAGACATCCGCGCCAGGCGCAGCTTGTCCTCATACTCGCTCAATTTGCGTTGATATCCCTGCTGAATGGCGGCGTACATTTCCATCCGCCACTGCATCATCAGTTCTGGGGTCGGCAAACAACCAAGGATCACCGTCACTGTCGCCGATCGATCTTCAATCCCTGTAACCACAATGGGCATGACGCCCGTCCTTGGATAAATGCGAACATCTTTCTCCGGATCGTGTTCGCGGTAAAAACCTTCCGTCCTCTTTCCACTTAAACTGTAGTAATGGTCTCCCACAGCCATGGCATACCGGGCATCACGCAACGGATCTCGGTCGGTGGCTTTAAACGAGGCATCCCTTGGTCGGGTCGTGAGTAGCGCAGCCCAATATCGCTTCACGTAATAACCCTCTGGTATGGCCAGCGTTCCATCCGCGACGACATAATTTTTGCGGGTGTCTGTCTGATCCTTCAAGTCTTCAGCAACCGTCAGAACCTTGCTGACAAAACGATAACCAACCGGTGGAGGGGGCGCGTCGGTAATACCATATTCTTCCAGCAAATCGGTAAAGGATCCTGGCTCGATATCTTCAATTCTGAGGTCTGGCGGCGTGGGTGCAGTGGGCAGGGAAGATTGCGCTGCGCTCGTCATCGACCAAAGCAGCACCGCACCCGGCCTGGGAATAAGAAACTCCATTAGCAGCCGCGATCCATAATTCAGCAGGCGTGCTTCATGAACTTCATTCACCCAATGATAAACCGCAGTTACGTTGGAGCCCCGGGAATTATCGTAGCCCTCTTTTTCCAGGTCCGTGACTTCGACGATCCGAGAGCGACGCGTCAGCTCCCGCTTCGATCGGTTGATTCGTTCCACAGCTTTTTCGATCACACTCTTCGCATATTCACTGGCAGTGCTGGATGCACTGGAACTCCCAAAGGCCATGGACGATTCCGCAGACGCCTCCACGCTGACGGGACCATAGCTGGCCGAAAAACCTCCGGCCGCTTTTGCACCCATTTCGAAAGAGATTTGATCCTGCGACATTGTGTGCAGCGTCGAACGCTCGTCCGTTTCCACGGATGTTTCTTTGGACGTGCTCTCCGATGTCTCTGCTTCGCTCGATTCCTCGGTTCGGACCCGGAGCGAAGTCTCCCTGCTTTTCGTAGCGCTTGCCGGAATGTTAACTATTTTCGCAATCGCCCCCGGCTCATATCCAATCACCTTGTCCTCAACTCGGATGAGCATCCCCTCTCCAACGATGCTGGGCGATCCCACGCTCTTCGGCGCTCCCTTGATGTAGCTGTCACCCACCCCAAAAAGAGGTTTTAAGTTCCATGGCTTTGGGAGGCCCAAAATTGTTCCAAAGCCGAGGTCTTTTGGAGTAAAGGATAGGTTGCGCGTCACTCGACGCATTTCCCTGCGACCCATATTTTGCTGCTGAAGCAAAAATTCCTCTGTTTCGGCGAGCTGCTCAGCCGTCGATGTCTTGAGGCCGAACTGTTTTAAGATTGGTTGCACCTCCTTGGACAATGCAGTCACGGCTCTAAGCGGCTTGTTTTTTCCATTACTCCCAATGGTGACTGCGGGTTCACGCTCGATGAGGTTTGAAGGCGGTGTGTTTGCATAGGCAGCACGGATCGCGAGCAAGGTTTTGCTCAGCGCGGCATCACGCTCTGAAAACTCCTTTTGTAAATCCGGCATCGTTTTGCCGACGGTTTCGGATCCAGAGATCTTAGAGCCAGATCCACTTACTTTCTCAGGCGATTTTTCCTCCATACGCCCGTTTTTTTCAACTCCCTTGAAACGGATCATCTGCATCCATGGACGCGCCAGGAGTTTTGGCACATCGGGCGCGCCCACTGCGACCGCCTCAATCAAAGCACAAACCCGCGCCGCAACGGCAATCAACGAAAGATCATGTCGAAATGTGCGATTGTTTGCTAGTCGACCGACCAATAGCGACAGATAGACCTCACTACAAAGCTGCTTAAAGATGGGCTCTTTGAATAAATCCCCCGGTTTGCTGCGAAAAGCCCCGAGCACGGCGCTTAAGAAAGTCGATTCATCGATCGGCTTGGTTCCTTTAAAGGCCGTGGCAATCTGCAGAAGCTTCTGCATTCCAGGGCTGTTTACACCGATCAAGCCAGGCTTTATAATGTATTCTTCAGCGGCTTTTCGTTGGTCCACTTTATTCTTGCGCCCGATCCCCTTCACGAACTCAGTATTTTTTACATGATCGTAAGCGTCTTTGATTCCGGTTTTATCAAGTAAGCGCGCGGGCGCGACAGATATAAATTTAAATAGATGCTCGTTTTGCATAAGGAGACCGTTTCACTGAGTATTCCAACTACGACCCGGGGAACGGCGGGGACATTAGGCTCAACATTGAAGCTATCAAGCGTAAAGACTACAAAGCCCGATTTAGATCGGCGCAAGATCGGCGCATTGTGGAACTGCCGAAGCCGTGGCAAATCAATTGAGGTGATGACGCCATTTTCGACTGTGACTCAAAAGTTTGTCTCAGTGTTCATTACAGTCAGGGAAGATTCGTTCGTTGTCACAGATGGTGGCTGGCTAAGCAACGAGCAGGATTTTTACGAACTAAATGAAATTGACGCCGCAGCCTTTGATGCAGTGTTGGAGCACTTTGGCAAATTCTTCGAAATTACAACCGTCAAAACCAAAGAAGGCCGCTTCTTCTACAAAAAATGCAAAGAGGCAAATTCACTTTCCAGCGCAGTTTGCAACCAAAGGTAAACTTCTAGGCCTTTCGATCCCCGCACTCCGCCAAAGTTGGCACGACTGAGACCAATTCTTCCCGTCATCTCGGCTCATCTCGGGGTGGTCCACCTAATTTGGTGCGTTCGACGGGGACACTTTCGGCGAGAGAAGGAGCACTAGTTTTACGGCCCGATTCGCGCCGGGGCGGAGTCGACAAATCTATTTTTGCGCTCTTTTCCCCGGGGGCGGAGACGTCAAAAACGTTTTTGACCTCTTTTCCCACGGGGCGGAGTGCTCAAAAATAGTTTTGCCTACTCCGCCCCTTCGATATGCCTGTAAACATTGGGGTTCGTGCGCGTCCTAGTGGTGGAATGAGAGAGATTTGCGAGGTTCTTCGCCGTTTCCGGTGGAATGCCAATTGGCATTCACTCTGGGACCTCCAACAGATTTTATCCCGAAGGGATATTTGATACATAGGGGTAGGGAAAACGGATTAACGTTTCCCCTCCCTCCAAA
>JBKJKE010000111.1:0-16749 GCA_046597605.1 Limisphaerales bacterium
ATTTCAGTGCGAGTCGTTTTGTGCAGGCTTGGATCGGGTTGTTTAAGCATCAATCCCTATCCCAAATACCCTTTCCACAAAGCGACTCTTTTTTCTATTTCGGAGTTCGGGTTTAACGAAACCAATCTGGTAAGTGCGCTCCTCGCGGCGGAACTTACCTGTCAACTCGTAAAAATGGTAAGTCTCATCACCATTGAGCGTGCGTGTATAGTGGTTTAGCACTTGAACCGACTCACATTTTCCTGGGCTGATCGGCACGTATCGCGTGTTAATGCCTGTCGAGTGTGTTCCTGCGGCCACCTGTTCGTCGACGGCCCAGTTAACGCCGTCTACTAGGACGGTTTCGGACGGTGGCTGCAGGTCGGCACTGCATCCGGCGAATAGGTACAAGGCCACAGTGAGCAATGAAAATATACGCACCTTCATTTTGCTCCTGATTCCTTGAGCAAGGCCACGTTATCAAACTTGTTTTTGGCCGTTGCCAGGGTTAATGCGGTATCACCATCGTCATTTTTTACGTTCAGGTCTGGTCCCTTACTGAGGACGGCTTGTAGGAGTTGAGTGCTTCCGAATGCTGCCGCTAGGTGAATCGGGCGAATACCATTTTTTCCAGCAAGGTTGATGTCTGCTTGCGAGGCCAGCAGCAACTCAACAATCGGTGCTCTATCTTTGGCAATCGCCGCGTGAACAGGCGATATGCCGTTCACTAAAAAATTAGGGTCTGCTCCTGCCAAGAGTGCAAAGCTGACGTAAATCTCGTTCCCTTTGTCGATGGCAGAGAGAAGCTCATCGTTTCCAGCCTT
The DNA here is from genome assembly GCA_046597605.1 of Limisphaerales bacterium. Classification (GTDB taxonomy): domain Bacteria; phylum Verrucomicrobiota; class Verrucomicrobiia; order Limisphaerales; family JACDHS01; genus JACDHS01. The sequence goes on from JBKJKE010000111.1 coordinate 804, forward strand.
CTTGAACGCTGTGACTTCGGCGGGGGAGGTGCCCTTCAAGTCGGTTTGAAGGCGGAGAAGGTCCATTGCCCGTTTTGATTTATCACTGTCCGGTCGTCCGGTGACTTGGTTCAAACCTACACGGTCCACCGCTTCGGTAATCGCCTTTGCAAGCACGAAGCGCAGCCTTCCAAGCTGCTCTGTTCGGTATCCAGCCGTCTGCGCCTTTGTCAGTGTTTCATCGACAATCGCACGTGTGGTCTCCAGCGGTTTATCCGTAACGATGCTCATCCTCACCTGGTCTGTGGCGGCTTGCCGAGGATATAGACGAGCTTGTGAAGGACGCCCATGGGGAAGGCGCCGGAGCCGCAGGCGGGATCCAGAACTTTCAGGGCATCAATGGCAGCGATAAGCGTCGCGACTTCGGCGGGGCCAAAAGCGTGCGCTTTTTCGGTGTAGGCGAAGAGGAGGTCGAGGCCGGCCTTGGCGTCCTCTTCTTTCATAGCGACTTTCTCCACAAGGGCGCGGGTGAGGTGGGCCTTGAGAGATTCGTCCACCATGTAATCCACGATGGGGCGCGGGGTGTAGAAGGAGCCGGTCTGCTTGCGGGCGGTGGTTTTGGTTTCCTCGTTGTAAGAGGCGAGGAGATTCTCAAAGACTTTGCCCAGCAGTTCGGGATCGAGGGCGATTTCCTGATCGATCGGTGTATTCTCGACGATGGTGAACTTGTAGCGGTTCAGGATGTGGATGAGGCCGGTGACCTTCTCCGCCTTGCGCTTCTTGTCGTCATAGACGTCGGAGAGGTCGGCGGTTTCTCCACTGTCGAAAAAGAGGCGGTCGGGGACGTGCGGCCGTTTCTTCGGATTGCGGGAGAAACCGTCCAGATAACGTTTCTTCTCCGTCTCCTCCTCGGTGCGGTCGAGGCACTCAAAGAGTCCACCATTCAGGAACGGGATGTCGGCGAAATGGGTGAGGGCTTCGTCCTCGGGGACGGCGAAGAGCTTTTCGTAGCGGTAGAGGTTGTTGACGTCGTAGGTGGCGCGGTTTTTTTGGAAGCCTTCGTCCTTGGCGAAGACGCGGTAGGGCTGGCCCTTGCCATCCTTGCCCATGCGCTGGTTTAGCGTGGCGAAGAAGAGGTTTTGCAGGATGGCCTGATAGTAGGTGGAACTGGTCTCGCTCTCGGGATCGAAGCCCTTCAGAAGCTGGGCGAGGTCGGTCGGATGAAACAGCTTTTCCGGAATCAGGTCCTTCTCCTTGAGGAACCAACAAAAGATGAGGCGCGTGAGCAGGCGGATGAGGCCGGTGGCACGGCGCTTTTCATCGTCGGATTCGAGGTCGGCAGGAAACTCGACCTGCGGGAGCGCCCAGAAATACCAATTGGCCAGTTCGCGGTAAAAGCGCTCGTTGAGCAGCTCGACGTTGAAGATGTGCTCCCACGCGGAGTGGAGGGTGTCGAAGTCGGTGATGGGCTTCTTTTGCGGGTGGACGAGATTTGGCAGGGCCAGCGACGCAAGGATGTCGAGGTGGCCGCGGTGGGGCTCGGCGAAGTCGATGTCTCGGATGAGGGTGACTTTGCCAAGGACGTCCTTGTCATTATCGATCTTGTTTCGTCGCCGGTTGATGACGGCGATGGTGAGACAACCCTGATGCTTGAAGAACACCATGACCGGCATGGGGAAGAGACGGTTGAATTGCCGGGTAATGGCGGAAAACTTGCCGCGGGCATAATTGTCGCCCGTTAGTTCGATGGCAAAGAACAGGTAAGAACGGAGGAGGCCTGGCACGATGGCTGTTTCCTGGAACATACTCGCGTGACTGGAGAGTTCCTCGTCGGTCAACTGGAAGAGGAGATCGGCCGTTTTCCAGTGGGGCACCAGTGCTTTCGCTTCGTTAAAGGAATCCTCATTGATTTGAGGGCGGATAAAATTGAGGAAGTCCTTCGGATTCGAACTGGGCAGTTTGAGCGTGCGATCAGATTTATACCCGAGCTCGGCCAAGAGGTTTTTGGCTGCGACGGCGAGTGGGCGCGAGAGAAATTCTGCGAGAGACGTAGCAATGGTGCGTTGATCAACACTTTCGGGCATAGTGGTCAGGTTTGTTTGGGATTTTGGTCGAGCCAGGCACGGCCCTTGGGGGTGAGGCGGTATTTTTGGAGGCGACTGTTTGGCTTTTCGGGAATGGTCATCTCGATCCACTCACCCGCCAAGCCTGGATCGACATATCGTTCACGGACATGGGCTCGATCCTTTAGCCCTAAATGTTGTCGGATTGCAGCCCCGCCGGCCTCCCCCACTGCGCCGAGAAGGTGAATTATGACAGCCACTGGCGGTGTTGGCAGTTCTGCAGCCGGACTCGTGACTGGTTGGGTGACTGGTTGGGTGACTGGTTGGGTGACTTGTCCCGTAGCTTGCACGGGGCGGCGCACGGTGGTGACGAATCCGTCCCGGACGGTGAATTCGGGTTCGGGCAGTCCAGCTTCCTGGGAGCGGCGGATCATGTCGCGCGTGCCGGTGCCCATGCGCTCTATGTACTTGGCCAGATAAAGCGGCTCAGCGAGCAGCGGATTGCGGGGCACTGAGCCGTGCGGCTGACGTAATTGGGCCAGCGTCAACGGAGGCTGTAATACGCCCGGGTTCCATACTTCCAAACGGTCAGAAAAGAGCATCACCTGCACACTGCCGTTGCTGGTGTAATCGCGATGAGCCACGGCGTTGACGATGGCTTCGCGTACCACATCGGGCGGAATTTCGTAGGCGACGGGGGCTTGTGTGCTTTCAGCACGGGTGCCAACGGACAGATTGAGCTTAGAGAGAACAAAATCAACCGCCTGATCCACCAGCGTGAAGACCGTGCCTTTGTAAACCTGATAGGAGGGGATGGGTTTGGCGACTTCCGTTCCATGGAAGTGGGCGCATTTGATCTCGGAAGAAATCAGAAAGCGCTGAGGTTGCTGGCCAAAAAGAAGCACGGCGGCATTCGTAGGCTGATCATGATCGAGCAAATTCAGATGCGTGAGCAGCTCGTCCGGCGTTGCTTCCGCTGCAATCGGGAAGGCCCGGGCCCGGCGGGCTTCGCGAATAAACCAGGCAATACGTTCGGGATCGAGATCCGCCATGGTTGCGCCGCGACAGGCGGTGGCGTCAAAAGGGCCCACGCGAATCAACTGGCGTTCTTCAAGAATTTGCACCAAGGCGGCGTAAAGGGCGGAGAGCAATTCCGAAGCGGAGACGAAACGACGTCGAATCAGTTCATTGCCGGCCTGCCGAATGAGCGCCTGCATTTTGGGATGTTTTTGGCGGTCATCAGCGCCTTTGACAAAAACCAGGCGAGTTTTGTGCAATCGGGTGGCTTCGTTGAATTCGCGATGCGTGGGCGAGATGCCCTCGGCATCTTCGTAACCGTATTCGTCTCCGAACAGGCCGACGTAAAAATCGCAGCGTTGCACCTCATCCAGATAAACTTCGTCTGCGCGGCGATCGGCAGCGGGAACGTCTTCGAAAAAAAACGGCTCGAAAAACCGGCGCATGAGCGGGTCGCCGTTCAGGTAATCGCGCAAGGCTTTCCGTTCGGCGGAAAACTCCTTCTGCACACTGCTGATGAAGAGGCGAAGCATCATCATTACTGACTAGGTGCTCGGATTGAGAATCACCAACCAGGTGACGAGGTCGAAATCGTCCGACTTCGAAGTCGGCGCCTCGGAAGCCGTGGGTAAAATCGCACTGCGACTGGATAATAGGGCAGAGGTAGCGCGCCGCTGGAACGTTCGTTCGATGGAGGCGAGGGCTTTGGTCAACAAGCCATCGTAATGGCTCATGTCTGCACCGTCCTTGGTGCGCTGGTCGAACAGGTCACAAAGCGTTTCAAAAGCCGCGGGTTGTTCGGCAGCGAGGTCGCGCAACAACAGCATGGATTCCTTTGGCTGTGCGAAACTGAAGCGGACCGTGCCATCATCATGGACGTAGACGAGGAAGTATGGAGACAAGGGATTGAGCTTGCTGGAATCGGCCGGCCGGGTGGAAGCCCCGGTTGGTATGGTCGCCGTGCCTCGGTGACGAAGTAAGAACAATGCGCCAGGTCTCGCGGCAGGGACTTTGGCCTGCATCGGCACAACCGCGTAAACCCCCTCGCCCGCTTCCTCGAGCGCGGCGCGGTTGGCTTCCAGGTAACGCAAAAGGTCGATGCGGAACTCGTCCAGCGAAAAATCAGTGAGAGACACCGAATCGTCAAGGTCTTCCAAGTCGAGGATCTCGTCTTTGAAGCGCTTGAGTTGGCGATCGCGAAAAAGAAGGTCTTCCTTGATCAGATCTTCGAGCTGGCCGGGATCGAGCAAGTTGTCCGTCTGGGTAGCCGCAAGGTCAGCGAGAGCCATACGAGCTTCCACGCGCAATTTGACGCCCAGATAATGATCCAAGTCAGCAACGGGCCAGAAATTCACGAGCTGCACGGAGTCGTTGCGCGAGCCGATACGGTCGATACGTCCGAAGCGTTGAATGATACGAACCGGATTCCAATGGATGTCGTAATTGATCAGCAGATCGCAGTCCTGAAGGTTCTGCCCTTCACTGATACAATCCGTGGCGATCAACAGGTCAATCTCCTCACCCTGGTTCTGAAACCGACCAAGCTGATCCGAGCGACGTTTCGCCAAGGGAGAGAAGTTGGTGAGGATGTCATCAAAATCGGTGCGCCCAAGCGAGGCGGCGTTCTCCCCGTCGCCGCAGACCAGGCCCGTATGAATCTTCAATTCCTTGCGCGCCCATGGGTGCAAATGCTCGTAGAGATAGCGGGCGGTATCCGCAAAGGCGGTGAAGACCAGCACCTTCCGGTTGGGTTTGCCGTCGCGGTTGGTGGTGTGCTGGTGAACCTTCGTTTCAATGAAATTTTTTAATTCAGTGAGTTTGCCATCCCGCCGAGGAGTCACGGACTGGGTCTTTTCCAACAGGTATTGGAGCTGGGTGCGATCGTTGCGAACGGCCTTAAGCCATTCCGGCAATTCGAGGTGAGCGAGGTGAATACGGCGTCGGCCACCAATGGTGAAATCTTCCTCGTCGAAATCCGGATCCTCGAACTGATCCGGGGTTAGGCTGTCATAATCGATATCTGGATTGGTATCGAGATGCTTTTCGAAAGCGGTGATGCGTTCTTCCAGCCGCTCGATTTTATCGATGGTGCGTTGCAGCGTCAGGCGGAAGGAGTCTACGGAACTTTCGAGGCGTTTCAGGAAATTCACCTTCATCATGGAGATGAGGATGCGTTCACGCCCCTCCTGGGTGAAGCCACCGAGGATCTTGTTGTCGTAGGCAGTGCGAACGTTCTGCGGCAGATCATCGCGGAGAAAACTCGTGGGATGATAAAGAGCTAAACGGAGAGCGCTGATCTCAGTGTCGAGTTGTTCAAAAGAGAGAAAGCGTTGTTCCAAATCAATGGCCGCATGAATGGCCTTTGGTGGAGGACGTTTGGGAAAGCCACCCAATTTCTTCATTTCCCCCGCGTAATAAGTGGCGATCTGGCTGCGTGAGCCGGCGATGCTGAGGCCGTCCAGCAATTTGAAGAAATCCCCACCGATGGCAGAAATCAGATCACGGGTCTTACGCTGGCCGGGAGGTTTTTTAGCCCATTGCGTGAAATGTGTTTGCGCCTGGCGAGAGGTGTCGCGAACTGAGGAGATATTGAGCTTCTCCGCAAAGGCGGCGTCCGCAACATCATTGCGGGCGACGTCGCCGCCAGCGATGAACGAAATCTGATTCCTGAGATCGGACAATTGGTTGTTTACCGGGGTAGCGGAAAGCAACAACACCTTGGTTCTTACCCCGGCGGAGATGATGTCTTCCATGAGGCGCTGGTAACGGCTACGCTTCTCTGGTTCGCCCGGCCGTTGCGTGGCGAGCTTGTTGTTCCGAAAATTGTGAGATTCATCAATGACGACAAGGTCGTAAGCACCCCAATTCAGAGAGTCCAAGTGAAGGCCGTTGACTTCGCCTGATTCACGGGAGAGATCGGTGTGGTGCAGGACGTCGTAACGAAATTTGTCCTCCGAGAACGGATTCAGGGAACTGGGATTCCGGTAAATACTCCAATTGCGGGTCAATTTCTTCGGACACAACACCAGGACGCGTTCGTTGCGCAGCTCGAAATACTTAATGACCGCCAATGCAGTGAAGGTTTTCCCCAGGCCGACACTGTCCGCGAGGATGCAGCCATTGTAATCGAGGATCTTGTTGATGGCAGCCTTTGCGCCATCCTTCTGAAAAGAAAAGAGGGTGCGCCAGATGTGCGTGTCCGGCAGTGCGACGCGGCGGAGATTATCCTCGATATCACGGGTGCCATCGAGGAAATCACGAAAGAGGTGAAACAGCGTGAGATAGTAAATGAATTGCGGCGATTGGTTGGCGTAAAGCTTGCGAAGATAAAGCAGGACGTCCTCCTTTACATCCTTAACCAGCTTTTCGTCGTTCCAAACTTCCATGAACCACTGCTTCAATTCCTGCCGGTCCCGTTTTCCGTCAACGATGAGATTTAACTCGATGTTGTGGTCGCCATTGCCTAGACCAAGACCGCGCACCGTGAAGTTTGAGCTGCCGAGAATTGCCTCTTCCACGCCATTCGTCGCGATGTGATACATCTTTCCATGCAGCAAATTGGTTTGCTTGATCGTTTTGATGGCTACTTTGCGCTCTATCCACTCGGCGCATTCTTTCGCGACTCGTTTCTGTTGAAGCCTGTTGGAAAGTGCAAGGCCGTTCGCGTCGATGATGAATGCCTTTTTCTCGGTCTTGCTGGGATCCAGACGATTTACAAAGGAAGGTTCACCAAACAGAAAATCAAGGTGCTCGATCCGATCAAGGTGTTCTTTCAAACCATCGTAGGCGTAGATAGTAAAATAGGCCGAAACAATGGAAAGCCGTGACCCTTCCTGAATCTGGGACTTCAAAAAATCCGCAACTCTTCCGCGACTATGGTTGTCTCGAATGCCTGAGTTGTCTGGCGGATTAATCATTAGGAGGACGAGTTGTAAATCAGGGCCGGGTCTTTTTCGAGATTTTCCTCCCGATATTGGCGGAGAAATTCCCAGCCGATGTGTTCCTGGGCGAGGCGTTGGTTGGAACTAAAAAGGTGTCGCACGGGTTCAGCAAGATCGCCGAGCCAATCGTAAAGGAACGAAGGCGCGGGTTCGCCTTCCCACGGTTTTCCCCGACCCGCGCCCACGGTCAGCAATTGACGATAGCTCCAGAGATGAGCTTCTACACAGGGCAATCCAGCGGCTTGCGCACGACCCGAGGCTTCATAAGGGATGAGCACACCCTGAGGATCCAAATCGCCGAAGTATAAAATGCGACGAGGACCACCGAGTTCCGCAAAAATGTCTGGAAGATAACGGATGCCATCGACGAAACGATTACCATCGCCATACACGACCGCGCTGAAGAGATTGTTAACTTCGTTCCAACGGCAATAGGAATGCCAGGTGGCGGCGTTCTCGATTACGATAATGGGTCGTGTGACAGCGGCAATTGGACCGCGTTTCCATGGCAAGGGAACGCCGATCATTTCGCAACGGAGATGAGTGCGCAGGTGGAGGCGGTCAGAGCGAAACAACGCAGAAGTCTGCAAAGCATCCAGTCGTTTCTCGTCACCGAAGATTTGGAGGGAACGTTCCTTGATGGGAATAATGGGCTGATCACTGATGCAGTTCTTTAAAAAAGCATCCAATTGCTGCAATTCGATGAAACTGAGGTTGAGCCTTGCCTCGCGAACAAATTGCAAATGCGGATGCCACGAGAAGGCCTGGATCAGGCGCGCCTCTTCGTGGGATGGCGGCACGAATCCAAACGCTTCACGCCAGCGGGGTTCGGCGGACAAAGGGATGACAATGCGATCGATCAGGTGCGTCTTGTATCTAACGGACTTAACCTCAATCCAGCCCTCGGCCTCCAACAAGCGAGCATCCCGCTCTGCTTCATTGCGTTCGCTGGCTAAAACGAGCCGGGCGTCTTCCAACAAATCCTCCCAAACGCGAGAAAACGGGCGGGAGGCGATATCGATTCGTCCACCGCGCGCACGTTGCCATTGTGCAAACAATTTAGTGGCAATAGGCAACCGTGATGGATTCATGAATCAGGAGAGGGCGTCCATCGCTTCCGCCATGGTGGTCAGAAGAGGAATGTTATCAATGCGGGTGACATAGCCGTCGGCGTCGCGGGAGACGTTCTTTTGGCACATGATGACCGTTTGGGCGTGCGGCACCATGACTCCCAAGCGCTCGGGGGGAAACGCCATGACAAGCTGAAGCTGAAAACTGCGAGCCAAGGCGAGGCAATCTTCGATGCCATCGCCTGAGAGTTTCGAAAAAGCTTCATCCATGACAACGAGCCCCAGTTGCTGGGAGCGTGTGGAGGTTCTGTCCCCCCGATCATAGACACGTCGAAACGCGGCGAGCATGGAAATGAAAAATGGAGCCTGATTTTCGCCGCCGGAAAGATTCCGCCCGCTGCGGCCGAGAGAGATCGGGGGCGCGTCAGGTTTATCCGCCGGAACCATCTCCAAATCGTAATGATGGTAGTTGCGATAATCGAGAAGCCGGAGCGCGCGGGAATCTTTGTTTTCAGAGCTGTTGACTGCATCCATCAACTCCCGTTTGGCGCGCTCGACTTCAGCGCCGAGCAAGGGGTCGGTGATTTCCATGCCGCTACCCAACAATTGCCAGATGGCTCCGAAGCCAGCGGTATCTTTCTTCTGGCTGATGCGATAACGGAACTTGCCAATGGGCTGGCTTAAGTAGCGGTCGAGGAGACGAATCGTGTTTTGCGCGTCTGTGATCCGGCGATTCAATTCATTGAGAACACTTTCCTCGAGACGACGTTCCCAATCGCGTTTGCGATCGGCAGCCAATTGGCGAGATTTCTCCAATTCGATCTGTTCCAGATCACGAAGACGATTTGACCAGCGTTCGTTGCTTTCGTCTTCTGGCGGAAAGTCGTGTTGGTATTCGGGATGGCGCAAGTTGCCATGCTCATCACGAGCAGTGGCAATTCTTTCGCGTTCGGCTTTGCGTTGGCCGCGTGCTTCGATGGCTTTCTCTCCGGCCAGTTTTGCTTTGGACTGCACCGCTTCAAAGCAATCCATCCATTTAGGAAATTGAACACGCAACTTGTCACGCTCAGTCGTCAGGTCGGCGTCGAGAATACCGCTGTGACGACGGCTTAAGTCGACACGGCTGATCTCGACCTGGAGGCGGGCGTTCTCGGCCTCTTTCTTTGTCCGTTCCACTGCTTCCCGCTCAGGACGCGAAATCAGTTCGAACTGATTTTTTCGTTCCGTGAGCACCGCAATTTGCGAGAGAGCGTCCTTGTGTTGCTTTTCCAGATCGGTCAACCGCTTTTGGCGAGCCTCGCGTTCCGGGGTCATGAGTAAGGCGATCGTTTCCCGGATTTGTCCAAGCTTTGCGATGGATTCTGGCAGGGTCTCGAGTTCGACGGTGTAGTCCGGAAGTATGTTTTCGGCCAGACCACCTTTCTTCCCGTTGTCGAGCCATGTCTGAACATCAGCCAAGCGCATCTTCATGGCCTCGTGTAACTGACGCGTCTCGTTCTGTTCCTTCAGCTTGGCGTCGCGCATGCGCAGCAATCCTTCACGGCCCAACGTGAGTTCCACGGACGTCGACGGCTTCAAGCGACGGCGCAAGGGTGCTTGTTTGAATATGCCATCGGGAGTGATTGCCCGTGGTGCATCGCATTCTTCCAATGCTTCGACAGATTCTACGCAAAGCACATCACCGAGAAGATGCTCAACATAAAGACGTGCCACCGGGTGATTAACCTCTACTTTGCTGAACAAGGAATTTTCACGAACGCCGACTCGCAACTGGCGTGCCTCGGCGGGATTCAGCAAAGATTCTGCATCGCGGCCCGAAGGGACCTTGCGAAGAATGTCGAGGGCTGTGCGGTAATCGCCGGCGTCGTTGACCACGAGCACCCAGCGATTGCGGGCGAGAAAAAGTTCCAGTGCGACCCACCAGCGTTCCGCCTCTGGTTTGACTTCGATGAGGCGGCCCAATTGTTCCACGTTGTTGCCGAGTTTTTGCCGAAGGGCGGTGAACAAAGGAAACGAGCCTGGTGCCTGCCCTTTCGATAGATTTTCCAGATCCTCCGCCAATTGCCGCAGCCGTTTCTCGGCTGCACTCATCTCGTTACGTAACGGATGGAGGAGCTGATCTATGGAAAGCCATAACTCATTGAAACGAGTGGCGAGCTTCTGCATAGCTGCAAGGCGTTCCAGTTCCTTGCCAGAACGCAAATCGGCCAAGCAGCGGTCGTCTACTGTAACAATCTGCTGCAAGCCTTCGAGCGGTAAAGATGCACCGTGCTTGAGCCAGTTTAACCAGCGGTAGTGCCGGTCATCAAATTGCTTGCGAACGGATAGTTGTGCTGACTGAAGAGCGGTAACCTTTCGCTGCAGGTCCACCCTGGCGCTTTCGTGCTCGGTAATTTTAATAGCGTCGGGATCTTTGCCGATTTCAAAGCGCACCTGGTCGAGCAATTGTTTAGCGCATGACTCTGTTGTACTTGCTTCCTTCAATCGCGCGAGGTCATCGGCATGCTCTGTCTCCAGGCGTTTCAGTTTTTCGACATGATTTGCGTGAGACTCTTCGACCTGCAGCAGCTTTAAGACGTGATTGGTATGTGCAAGAATCGCCTCGGCTCGGCGAGAGGACTCGTAGATTGCATGGAATTCTCCGATGCGACGGAGAAATGCAGCCTCGTCTTCCTGTTTCTCCAAGCGTCGGCGGGTGTCCTCGTACGCTCGCAACGCAGTTTTCACATCTCGAACGTCGATCGGACTTTCCTCCAGAATAAATTCGCGGATGAACTTTTCGACATTCTCCTCGGGTTCAAAGGCAATCGCCTTAGGAAACGTGCGATGGAAAGCGGCAGCATCAAAATTCAAATGTCGTGGCGCGGCGAGTTCTTCCAGGTAATCACGCTGACGGGCGAATAAATATTCGTTGCCGTATTCGCGACGGATCCAAGTGCGAAAGGCGTCATCAGGAAGCAGTGTTTTTCCATCTGGAGAAAGCGCCGAATACTCGAGCCGATCCGGGATGCAAAAATAGGTCGTCTGAGGTGCGGCATCCGGGCTGGAAAACTGAATGCGGATGCCCCAAGTCTCCCGCGACAGAGTTTTTTTGTTTCCGGGGCGGGTGAACTCCAAAGCGACAAATGAAACACCGCTTTGGCGAAGGAAATGACGCTGACCATTACGGACCTGGTTGGTGTCACCCAGGCAGTAGCCAACGAGGTCGCGACCGCGTGCATTGCCGGCGGCGGCGCGGTTAAACTGCCGTTCACCACCGAGCAGGACATATTGCACCAGATCGAGCAAAGCCGATTTACCCGTGCCGAAAGCTCCGGAGATAAGGACGTTATCGTCTACGTCAAAAATTTGCCGAAAACCATACCAGTTGATGGCAATGACGCGAGTTAGTGAAATGCGCTGGCTCATGGTTCCTCCCTGCTACCGCCTGGTTCCTGCGGAGCGTCCGCCGGCGCATGATACAGACCGGCCTGTTGCTGCCATGCGACTGCGTTTTCGAAAGGGATGACACGCGGAAGCGTATGCAGAATCTCCACCTGTGATTCACCAAAACGCGCGGCATCTTCGTGCCATTGCAAGCGAACGAGGCGACGATTGCGCAGTTTACCAAGCATTTCCCGGAGTTGAGCTTCGGTGGGAGGGGTAATGTTTTCGAAATAGAGGCGGAGGCGTTCCCAAATGTCATTGGCCGAAACGACTACACTCGCAACGGCATTATCCATCCGGGCATCATGATAAATCCGCCAGAGCACCAGAACGAGCAGAGTTTCTGCTTTACTGAAACGCGCCATAAGAGCGCAATCCGCCGGAACGGGGCGGAGCTGAAAAATAGGCCTGTCAGGATCAGGCAGTAATTCGAGATGAAGGGGAGCGAGATAATCGCTGAGTTCGTGCTGATATTCGCGGGCGAGGAGATACAATTCACGATCGCGGCCTGTTTCACCAATCAACGCGCCGTGAGAAAGGAGTTCGGCGAGAATCTCGGAGAGAGCCGCACGATCGGACTCCTGGATCCTATTCCAAGTCGCAAATGTTGGCCAAGGGAGTGACATATCAAGAAATGCGTTCGACGGTGAAACGTTCGACGAGGCGATTTGCCTCCGGATCGCGCTGAATGCGTTCTGGCTCAACGCCATAATCTTCACGACTGGAGTGAACTCGCCACCGCACTGAGCGATGTGAACCTTCAGCGGGGCCACGGTCAAAGGCGAGGACGGCAAGCAAATCCAGAAAATCGTCCTCAACCACAAGACGAAGGTGTTCCGTGGTAATTCGAGCGCCTTTGGCGGGAAGATGCCGCTCTATAAAACGCACGGCACGTTGTGGCGTGAGAACATTGAGATTACGGCGTCGAATTTCTTCCTTTGCTGCAGCAGGATCTGTGTCGGAGTTTACTTTTTCAAAACTCAAATTTATCGGCGGACGTGCACGACGAGGCCGAGAAAGTGAATCATTGCCGAAGAAGACCTCTACGATCGGCGAAAGAAGTGCCATTCCTGGTTGGTTTGCAAGCGTTGTGAATGACTCCCCGGAATGTAGGTGGGCGGCTTCGTCAATATATGCCTTCACTTGTTCTGGGCGACGGCCTCGCATTTCGGTTTGATAGCTATATCGAGCCGCGGACAGTCGACTGAAATCGGCCATGCGGCCATCGATAAGACGTTGTTTTACCGGGATGGCTGCAAGTTGGCGGTCGAGCCGAACCAGCCAGCGCTCGGCTTCTGCGTAGGCGGGGGTGGCGTCCATGCTTAAATGCTTCATTAAGCCTTCGGCCAGCCTTTGCTTGGTAAAGGGATCATAAAGCGCCTCCTGCGCAACCGAACGAGCTTGATTCAAACGTGGGAGCAATCCGGCTTCCTGCAAAGCATCATAACAAACCATGTGCTCGCCCATGTGGAATTCGACCAGAAATCTCTGAAGTGTCTCCTGCGCTGAAGTGCTGGTCCGCTGAGCTGATGCATGTTGTAGCACAAGCGTTTCAACGGCGTGCATCTGATCACTGGCGCGTCCTGCGCGTTCGACCAAATCTTTAACAGTTTGGCGCATTTCCTCCGGACTTAACCTGTTTGGATCCAAGGCGCCAGCGCTCAGCAAGTCGCGACAGAGCGAACGGAGTGTGGCAGAGAAGTCTTTGAGTTCCGCCGGGCGATCTTCCGCAAGCTCGCGCAATAAACGAAGTAATTGCCGAAGCGCGGGCGCAATAAGAACGTAATGCTCATCGAGGCTGACGCGGCGTGGTTCAAGCCAATGAACTTCGATGAGCTTGTTAAAGAATTGGCTGGCGCGCTGATTTAAATCGCGAAATTGGCCACCCTCATCGTCGTCAAGTTGCACGTTGGGGTGTTGCAGCAAAACGTCCCGAATAATTAAGCGAGAATCCGCGTGGTCAAGCTGGCCACCTTCATCCGCAGATTCACAGAGTCGATCAGCACAGTCTATATAGACCGCAGCGGTAGGCCTGATTAGAGGCCGGAAAAATCCAGCACCCAGAAAACTTGAGAGCTTCGTTCCCAAGGAAACGCATCCTTTTTCGCCGGGTTTCAGATTTGAAGCCGCTTCACCCATGATAACTGCGGAGAGTATGATCCAGTGTTTGGGAGTTTGTCACGATTGGAACATCAGCAGGACAGTTCCGATAAATTTTTTGTATAAGGCAAATACGCGGTGGGTGTTCGATCGGACGATTCATGGGGCAAAATCGGACGATTGTCGGACGATTGCTCCCTGGTCTCCACTGGCATTGAGGCACCGGAAACAGTTTTCAACGACCGCTTGCGGTGAAAGTGTCCGGCGCCGCTCGAAAATGCTCGGTAGGTATGCCGAAAAATAGAACCATTTTGACCATGAAAACCAGCATAACTTTCGCGAGTGTGTTATGCATATGTTATGCATTGTTAAAGTTTAAACCGGGAATTTGTTTGAGAAGTGGCGAAATTTGGGTGAATTGAAGAGTGGAGCGGGTGAAGGGAATCGAACCCTCGTCTCTATACCTCCTTAGCAAAACGATACATTCCTAGCGAATTGGACGCTTTTGATTGCCTTGACGGATTTGAATGTTGTAAATTGTGTTGTAACTATATGGCTTCACTACGACGTTCACCAAACTCACCCTACTGGATTGCGGTTGTCACATTAGCTGATGGCTCACGCACGAATCGCAGCACAAGGACGACAGACAAAGAGGAAGCAAAACGCATAGCTGGGCATTACCAAGACCTTATAAACAAGGGGAAGCAAGGAACACTTACTACAGACCACGCCAAAAAGGTCATGAACGATTTATTGGAACGGTGTGGAGTTGACCCAATCAACAAAGAAACGGTCGAAGAGTATTTGCGCCGTTGGGCGAAAGGCAGAGTCAATCCGTCAACGGCAGAGCGATACGGCTCAACGGTTAATTTATTCTTAACGCATTTGGGTAGCAAATCTCGTGGATTGATTGGGGCTGTTACTCACAAAGACATTCTTGGATTCATTGAGAGCAGGGAGAATGAGAGATGTGCTCCAAAGACCATAAGTGTTGACGCTAAGATTCTGAACACTGCTTTTAACTTGGCTAGAAAGCTCCAAATTAGAGCCGATAACCCCGTTGAACGTGCGTTGGCTTTAAGCCCTATCGTCGTCGATTCATCGGAAAGAGACGTATTCACGCCTGAGCAGATAGCAAAACTGGTCAATGTTGCCAAAGGCGATTGGCTCACTTTGATTTTGCTTGGATATTACACCGGGGCGCGGATTGGCGATTGTGCTTCTATGCAGTGGGACAACGTTAATCTTACCAAGGGTGTTATTGATTACGTTCCTCAAAAGACGCGCAAGGCCAACAAAACGCCCAAACGGGTTATTGTCCCGATGCACCCTGAATTAGAAAAACACTTACAGGATTTGGCCTCAACCGATAAACCAGAGAATTATTTGTCTCCTGCTCTGGCTGCAAAGGGTAGCGGTGGAAAGAGTGGGTTGAGCGAAGGATTCAAGAGGCTAATCGTAGCCGGTGGAATTGACCCCAAAACGAGTAAGGGGAAGGGAACACGCCAGTTCAGCAAACTGTCCTTCCACAGCTTACGGCATGGATTTAATAGCATCTTGGCCAATGAAGGGATTGACCAAGAAATTCGCATGGCCCTGACAGGCCATAACACGAAAGCGATTAACAGCGACTATACGCACTTTGACCTTCCAAAGCTCAAAAGTGCCATTGCAAAGCTGCCTTCCTATAAAAAGTAACCATTTTGTGGGTAGCTGAATGGGGTGTTTAAACTGGTTTACGGTGTAATTAATTGCTTTCAAGTAGTCGTTTAGCCCATTCCAAGTGGTAATTTAATCCCTTTTAAGAAGTCGTTTATTTCATCGTTAAATTGTCACTTCCCGAGGCCAGCAATTGAAACAAAGCCGTCACGATTTAGAAAAACCGTGAAAAAGCTCAATGTTTATGCCCCCCGGCAGGGGGTGGCATTTTTGAAAAAAATTCAGACTTGGATTTATTGGAGTTGGCACGGGGGGCCTAATTTATATATCCCCGCTCAAGACTGAGGAAAAATCGTTATTAATTACCCTATTTCTCAATTACCCCTGTCATTGTCGATAATGACGTTTCTCAATTTCCTCAATCTGTTTGTTCTCTTTGTAATGCAAAATGTCGTGGACTCTTTGGGCTTCCCTTTCATTAAGAGGCAAGCCTTTGTCAATTTTCTCCATTGCGCTCTCAAACACTCCGTCGGTTCGTTTATCATCTTTGTTAAATGATATTGCGCAGAGCACTGTCAGCGGGCACTCAAAACCAGCCAGGGATGGGCGGATGAAAACCAGCCACTTTGAGGGTGGGATTGCGCAAGAGGCGGCGATAGCCGCACTGATGCGCGATGAACCAACTCAT
>JBKJKE010000125.1:0-9083 GCA_046597605.1 Limisphaerales bacterium
ATTTCAGTGCGAGTCGTTTTGTGCAGGCTTGGATCGGGTTGTTTAAGCATCAATCCCTATCCCAAATACCCTTTCCACAAAGCGACTCTTTTTTCTATTTCGGAGTTCGGGTTTAACACTCTGAATCAAATGCTATCCGGAAACTACTTTTGGCAATCGGTATGGCTGAAAAAAAATGAGGGTTTATGCGAAACCAGAAAATTAGAAGGCGAGAAATTTAAGCACCCGCACTTCATTACCGAACCGCAGCAGAATTCGCTTCCCCTCGAAATCGACCTGCTCCGGGGGGCCGCTATTGTAGTAATCCCAGATTTGCCTTCCATTGCCCTCGTTGATGCGGAAGATGCGAAAGTGGCCGGAACTATCCATCGATGAACCCAGGGCCTGGCTTAAACCTTGCGCCAAACCGACGCCGCCCGATTGCGTGCTTAAAGCGTAGATGTATTTACCGGAAATCTCACAATCGCCCACGTTCGAACTTTTCCAGAGCACCTTTCCAGTCTTCGCTTCCACTTTCAAAAGAATCGGCTTGGCCGGATCGTTGATTTTAATCTGTTCAGAATACTGAATGTCCTCCGGGGATGCTGTGGTGGAATTCACATAGAGATCGCCATCCGCATCGGCCTGGATCTTTGAAATACCAACGCTCGTCATGCGCCAGCGGACATTCCCGCCGGGGAGATCAAATGCGGTCAGAACTCCTTGATCAAACGCGTAAAGCGTATTGCCGGTTTCAACGTAGGGCGTTTGTCCAGACAACATGGACATCTCCTCGGGCACCGGGTAGGTAAGCTTTGCCTCGAAGAGCTTTTTGTTCTGCTTGTCGACCACATGAAGCGATTGTCCCGCCACCAGCACGTCAATTGTCTGCAAGGGAATGATCGCTGGAGGGCCAACCACTTCCACCGTGAACGGTGCTATTTCATTGTTAAGCAGTCTGCGCAATGTGACGCCGTAACGACTTTCATCAACTTCTTTCACTCCTCCAGTGCTGCTCCTGCGGAGATCATTGAAAATCTCTTCAGCCACCACTCCAGCTGGCGAAGAGGCGGATAAATTGGAGTTGATCGCAGTGGGGCCTTTCTCTTTCATTGTTTGCTTGGAAACAATATTCGGCGCGACCATGCGGACCTGCATCTCGATGGTGTTTGCCCCTGCCGAGATGAAGTGACTGTAGACCGTCTTCATTGCTTTTTTACGATCATCTTCCGACGCAAGCGCACGGTTCAGGAGAAAAGCTGCGGTGGGCGGAACCCCTTCCGGCATTTCTACAGGGACAAGGCTATACTCCGAGGGAGTGGGAACGGTTTCCTGCGTCTTCGCCTCACCGCTCACGGGATCGAGGGTAGTGATGGCCGTCTTTTCTGTGGCACTTTTAGTAAAGAAGTAGAGCCCGGAGTCATCCGCCCGCATGCGAGTGATCTCACCGGGAAGATCGATCGTCTGTTTTTTGACGCCAGTCTTCCGATCAAACGATCGCACCTGTTTTGCTGCCGCGACCCAAATGACATCCTTAGCCAGGTGGACTCTCGGGGCGCTTCTGTAGTAGTAGCGATCTTCGTCCTCGGTCTCGCTTTTCGTCTTTTCCTCGGTCAAAGGCGCGGTCCAAAGCTCCTTTTTCTTTTTCAGATCGTGAACCACCAATTTTTCGGGGAAGACGAGGAGGATTTCATCCGGTCCCAGAAACTCGGCATGAGCCGGCGCTTTTTCGAAAGCAAATTTGAGGGAGTACATCGGCTTCGGGTGTGAGCCGGTGTATTCATACCAGAGGCCAGCGCTGATCAGAAAAATGATGGTCAGGACAATGGCTGCGGAAATCCGTGCGACCTTTTTCCAATACTCATTCTCAACGGTCGCTTTCTTGAATTGATAAGCTGGAACTTGAATCCCCTGTTGTTCTGCCTGGTATTTGCATTGCACCGAGCAGAGGTAACCAAACAAGCCCATGCACTCGGGGCAGATCGGTTTCCGGCAAACGTAACAATTGGAGGTGGCTACATTCCGGAGATGCTTTGGACACATTACCTCTTGTGACGTTTCACCTGCATCCTCAACTGCCGCGGCCGGACGGGCCATCGGCCTGGCCAGGGGGACGGCATGGGCTGACCCGGCAACTGCCAGGCGTGTTTTCACGGCAGGCACAGCGAGGGGAACAGCGAGCGGCGCAGGCTGTGTGCTCAGTTTCTGTGTGATGATCTCGTTGGCCTGGGAAGTAACGTCGGCAGCGCATTGAGGGCATTGGATTGCTACCGGCATGGCGCCGTTCACCGGTTCAACATCGAAGGAGAACTTAGTACCGCAACCGCAGAGGATTTTAACTTCCATTTGGCTTAGGGCTTGGGATTGAGAAAAACTACATTTGTCGGGAACAACAAATCAAACTTTGAATTGGTGGGGCTGAGATGAATCTCGCCCGATTGAAACAAAACGTTACCGCCGTACTTATGGTGATTTGCGCCGGGTGCTTTACCGTCGCCCGAGAAAAGTCGTTCACCCACCTTTTTTGGAAGTGCATTCACTTGTCGATCGGAAACCAGCGGAGCAGATGGGGATGCCGTATTCTTCGTCCAACTCATGTAGTAACCATAGCTGATCTTGCGCCTGGCAAAGGGTTCGGCCTGGGGCAAATCAGAGTCGTTTGCACCGGGACAAATGAAAAATTCTGTTCCAGTGGTGCTGCGCGGGATCAACAGGCTGAGAGGCTCTTCCGAGGTCGTGGGATTCGAAGCGGCGGGATATTTTCCCGCGTTATCAGTGGAGTAAATTGTCAAAGCCGTAAAGATGGCTTGAAGGTTCTTTGAACAAGTTCCGACATCTCGTCTCTGACGGGAGCCGCTGCTCCGCCCCATCAGCATCGACATCAGGATCAGCATGATCGCGAGCGTGATGAGGAGTTCCACCAGGGAAAACCCCCGCGTTGTTCGGTGTGGCAAATACTTCTTCAGTGAAGAATCTAAGCCGATTCCCGGAGACCCGTTCCTTTCGAATGAGCGAATGTTCTTCACTCCAATTCCGCTTTCGGCTCTGGCAGCCAGAATGATGCAATGAAGCCGATCAAGTATACTCCAAAGCCCACGGCTGCGGCAGTGTAGGCTAATTTGATCGGGGCATAAGCAATATCCGGAGTAGTCGCCAGCGTGGCGGTCAGCCACGCAAACGATGTACCGATGAGGCGCCCACCAATGTTGGCTGCGAAGCTCTCCCCAGTACCCCGCAAATGAACCGGATAAACTTTAGGCAAATAATTTCCCCAGAAACTGAATTGCGCCACGGTCAGCAAACCAGCCACGAAAATTCCAACATTCAGCAACTCAAGACTGGTGACTGCGCAGTAAGCAAAGACGATCGGCATCACAATCAGGCCAGGGACCTGGAACATTCGGATCGTATTGCGCGCGCTCGGTTTCAGCACCTTGCCGAGGTGACTGATCACAAACCAGGCGACGCCTCCAGCGACGACACCGATGATCAGCCCGAGACCACCCCTCTTCACATGATCGATCATCGTGCTTTCACCTTTCGCGGTGATTTCCATAACCAGCCAGGCAACGCCCCAACTCCAGGCGACGAGCGGTTGCCATTTGATACGTCCGGCCGCGAGGAAAATAACCACGAGGGAGGCCATCAAGGCACGACCGTAAAGTCCGCCCAGTTCCTGAACCTTTACGACGGTAGCCGCCATCGATTGTGTCGTCTTTCCAGTGACCTGCTTCGCGATCTTAGGCCGTTCGGCTTCGGGTTTGCCAGCGGTCGCAGCCTCAACTGCTGCTTTCGCACTCGCCTTCACTTCGGGCAAGGCGGGAATGATACGGGGCAGATGTTGAATGGCACCGAAGGCGGCTCCGTAAGAACAGGCGAACATGATCGTGGTCACGATGGTGGCGCGTCGAAATTCCGGTTGAAACAGTTCCGCCAGGCTGGGACGGCGCAGAGTACCTTTCGCCTTCTTTTCCGACCAGACCGGCGACTCCGGCAGGAATGGACGAATGATAATTAAGGGGATCGCCGGGATGATTCCGGACATCAGGGTGTAGCGCCAGGCGGCGTGCCCCTCTTTAACCTCACCAAGATTAAGCCAGGCAGGCATGGCGATCGCCGGCAACTCCATCGCATACTTGACGATCAACCCGAACGCGACTGCTACAAGCAAGCCACCAATGGAGGAGAATGCCTGGGTGGTGCCGAGAATCCTCTCGCGCTGCTGTGGGTTAGGAAAGAGTTCGGCCAACCAAGCCACGGCTGCGACGAATTCCACGCACACACCGACGAAAACGAGGCAGCGGAAGAACAAAAGCATTTCTACTGAGGTGGAAAAACCAGCCGCAAAAGCCGCGAAGGCGTAAAGCAGAATGCTCCAGGTCAAAACATTGCGACGTCCTAAACGGTCCGTAAGATATCCGCCCAACAAACCGAAAATACCGCCTGCCACAGCGGGAATATAAAACAGCCGCGCGACCCACGTCGTATACAACTCCGATCCCGGTGCGGCACCCAATAGCTCTTGCAATGCGGGGCCAACAATCAGGGGGAGCATCAACAACTCATAGATGTCGAAAGCGAACCCGATGATTGCGACAAGAATGATGAGCCATTCGACAGTGCTAAGCTTTTTCGGTTCCGGCATGTGGCCGAGACTAAATAGCGATCATACCTGACTCAATACCCAAGTATCCCCAAGTTGGACGGCGAAGAATGGGCAAACCCGAGGCTACGAAGCCTCGATGAGAAGAGATCAGGTGCCCTGGTTAACCGAGCTGATCTGTTTATTGAGGGTCCAGAAATCGTAAAGCACACCCACCAGGAGAAGACCGCCGGTGCATAGATAAAGCAGACCGGTCAGCCACTTCCCCATGTAGAACCGATGCACTCCGAAGGCTCCCAGAAAAGTAAGGAGAAGCCATGCGATGGAGTAATCGATGCGACCGGGAGTGAATTCCGCGTCGGCCTCCCGGTCCATCGAGGGGATCAAAAATAAATCCACAATCCAACCCACCAGGAACAGTCCGAAAGTGAGAAACCAGATCGTTCCGGTGATTGGGCGTCCGTAGTAAAACCGGTGTGCCCCAGTGAAACCGAATATCCAGAGTCCGTAGCCAACCACCTTGCTGTGTGTGTTATTCATTTCCTTATATCCAGTAGGGCAACTCTGTGCCCGCAAATGATTTTCGCAAGTAATTGCGAATCTCTCGAACACTTAAGGTCTGATTAACCGAAAGAATCGGGAGGAACTCCCGCCGCTTACAGTCACTGCATGCAATCCATTCGTCAGAAAAAACGAGCCACCGACTACACTCCACGAGGTGTTCGTATGCACCAGATTCGTGGTGGATTGTGGGAAGTAGCAACTGGGCGCAGGCCAGGTCAAAAGCACGTTCGTTCCCAATCTCTCAATGCCGAGGAAGGGCTTCACGAATTCGCACGCAACCTGCAGAGAGGCGACATAAAGCGGGTCGGGATCAAGCTGGTTCGTGTCAAACCGGCGATCGGTATCATAGAAGCCTGCATCCGGGAAGACTGCGGTAGAACCATCGAAGAGCACCCTGCCCTCGCCGACCAAAGTTCCGCTAACGTTCGTCCCCGGGCCGGCAATCCGGTCCGCTTGAATCAAATTGGCCAGTTGGATTTTGTCGATGACGGTGTTGCTGGCAACTCCCATTGAGGAGGTATCGAATCCGTAAGAATGGAGCCCTTCCACCCCGGAGCTGATTTGAAAGTTAGTTGAAGCGAAATAAAACCAATCGGTCCAAATATCCGCGAGTTGATTGGTGCGGACCCGGACCATGACTCCTTCGACCCCGCTAATGCTCGAGGCCGATTCGTAAACGACGAAGTCTGCCCCGGGGCGGTTCTCGATCCCGCGATTATTACTCCAGGAGACTTCAATTCCATGTCGGGCGGTTGTTCCGTTGTTGCCGCTGGGGAGATTGACCGCGTAGAGACCCTCGCGTATCCCGGAGATCTGGGCCACGGAGAGATTGGTGTTAAACCCAGCGCCCCCTTGTGGAAAATTAATCGGAACAAGCGTGGTGGTGGAAGCGAACCCTGAACTGAAGAAAGCCCCGCCAATATTAGTTGCTCCGCCCAGGCGCATTCCACGGTCCGGGGTATTACGCTGGTCGAAAGTGAAGCCGGAGAAGGTAAAAACGTCATCCGCACGAGCTTCAAAATTGGCCTGCAGTAATCCGAGAGAAACAACGAACAGCGAGGAAATGGTGGCTTTCACGCCAGAGACAATGAACGGGTGGCGGATTAGCCACAATGGGTGATAACCCTACCAAGCCAAACCATTAGAACTCATTTCAACGGATTGATTTTCTCTTGAAGGAAAGTCGTGGATTCAGTCGGTTCTGCCATTGGAATGAACTCGTTTCGGGTTTAGGTTCCGGGCAGAGATACATCTCAATCGATGAATTCACACCCTTCCAGGCTTGGTTTCGCGGTAAAAATTCTCGGCCAACCCGACCTCAAAAGTAACGATGCGCGTCGCTGGAAAAACAATCCCCACCTTCGCGTCTCTCTCGAGTATCTGGATCAAATTTTCAACTTCCTCGCCCGGCACTGCATCAACATGTATCGCATGTCATCCGATCTTGCCCCGTACGCGACCCACCCTGACATGCCTCAATTCCACGGCATGATCAAAGAATGCAAGAGCGAGCTGGCAACCATTGGAAAAAAAGCCCGGGAACTGGATCTGCGACTCTCGTTCCACCCGTCACAATTTATCGTTTTAAATAGTCCTGATCCCGAACTGGTGCGCAAGAGTGTTTGGGACGTATCCGCCCAGGCTGACATGCTCGATTTGATGGGACTCGGTCCGGAAGCGGTGGTGGTGATTCATGTCGGTGGCACTTATGGAGACCGGGCAACGAGCAACGAACGTTGGGTAAAGACCTGGAAGTCACTTCCTGCTCACGTAAAAAGTCGATTGGTCCTTGAGCATGACGATCTGCGCTTCAGCGCCAGCGATGTGTTGTGGATTCATGAACATACCGGGGTCCGGCTCATCTTTGATTATCAACATTTCTGGTGCTTCAACCCTGAGGGTCTTGAGCTCAGGGAGACCGTTCGCAAGATTCTAAAAACCTGGCCTTCGGGAGTTCGCCCCAAGATCCACTTCTCCACGCCGCGAAGCGAGATGAGGGAACAAGAGCGGGTGGATCGGAAGACGGGGAAAAAGCGGACTGTCTATGTTGCACCTATTTGGACCGGCCATGCAGATTTCTGCAATCCTTTCGAGTTTTCCACCTTCATGCGGACCGTCGCGGATCTGGAGTTCGACGTCATGCTAGAGAGCAAAGCCAAGGATCTGGCCCTGGTCCGCTTACGGCCGGATCTGCTCCGTTACGCCCCGGATGTGGCAGCCAGATTTGGATTGTTTCCGGAAAAGGCGGAACTGCTCCAGGCTGAAGAAACTGCGTTGATCGAAACGGAGTAACGTTTCGGGAACCTTGCTCAACCAAACGGCAACTGAGCAGAAGGCTGGGTTGTGAGCGTGGTAGATTCTTGCAGTTTTGCCCCCGAGCCCAACCGCACCCCCACACTCAACCTGCTCTCCCCGCCTTTATTCACCGCAGTGACAAACAGATCTGCTTCCCCTTCCTGAGGCACGTTTTCCACCATGAAATTCGGATCGGCGGGACTTCCCACCGCGACAGGTTCTGCGTCCACACCCACGACCTGTAGCCAAACTCGGTAATATTCAGCGCGTGGCGCAGGGTCCCACTCCACTGCAGCCGCACATGAGTCCAGCACAGTGACGCTCACCTCTTCGGGCGCCTCGGGCTTTTGCTTCACACCGGGAATATTGAGTCCGTAATCGCACCAACGCTCATCCATCGGCGACAGCTTCTGCGTGAGTTCCTTCGCAAGCGCACAGAGTTGTTTGCGCAGCGCGGCAAACGCCTCCCGCCGCACTCGACTGAGCGTGCGGAGGTCGGTCGTCTGGCTTTTCATCTCCTGACGCACATTACCCAAATCCTCGTGCAACACTTCCAAAACTGCGGCAGTGACCCCACTGGAATCGGATTCATAAGCGGGATGCTTTGTAAAATAGTTGGTGAGCACTCCTATTAAAGTTTCCAGGCTGGCCGCATCCTGCGGAACCTCGAGCGACGTCAGAAACCCGGTTTCCACCCAATCCAGTCTGAACGAATTGCCCAGGCGCGGTTTTAGAATATCACGAGCCAGCGTCACCAGGACCCGCGTCTCCCGCGTTTTGCCGTTCAGCTCGCGACGCACGTTGCGATAGACGGTCAGGCATGCGCCATAATTTTTCTGGGCAAGTTCCGCAGCCTTACGAGTCGTGGTCAAGGCTGCTGCATTGTTATAGGCAAGGGTCACTTCGACCGTGTTTTTGATATCTCCCGCGATCGCGTCCGCAGACATCCCCATCAAACCCTCCTGGCTATATGCAATGTTCTGTCTCATACCTGTTTCCTTCGTATTTTCGTTAAATAGTTTCGGCCCCAACCCCTCGTGGATTTGATCGAACGCAGCCCTCTTCTCAGAGTCACTCCGATTAACGGTGCCGAATGCAGGATAGTTTAGATTTTATTGTATACATAAACCATCAGAATCAGACGTTCGGGATAAAAATGTCTAAAATGGCATCAGAACCGCCCATTTTCCTGGAGAGCTGCCACCCTTGAGACTCCAGATGCGCAACCCAACAGTGAGCCAGATGTTTTGGGAGTCAAAATGTGCAACCCCACGATAAGTTTCTAATTTTGGCAGCGCAAAGGTCTAACCGGACTGCAAGATGGCTGTTTTGGATGTCAAAATGTCCAACCCAACGATCTGTTGCCTGTTCTTGAACTCAAAATAGCCACATCAACGGATAGTTGGTCATTTTTGGAGTCAGAATGTACAACCCTGCGGTGGTTGGGCGTTTGGGAGAGGAAATCCGGTTCTTCGCTGTTTTCAGTGGAACGAATAGAAGGTTGGCACTCCCTCATCCCGGCCTTCACTGCCGTTTAGTTAAGGCGGCGAAGCCGCCAAAGGTAGCGGCTGGGCGCGCTGCGCCGGCCCCGACCGCGTACCAGCGTGTCGGAATCGGAGTTTCGAGAGCGTCGTGCGAAGTG
>JBKJKE010000225.1:0-78776 GCA_046597605.1 Limisphaerales bacterium
CACGCTTTGCCCGCGTTTCATCCCTCCATACCTTTTCTCCCTTCTCCCCGTATTTTCAACTGCATCTGCCTTCCTCTTCCTCCAGCACTTCCCTCACGTAAAATGAGAATTGCTGCCTTTGAAAAGGTCTTTGCGGCCTGAAATGTGTTTAGGGAATATCCTGTAGAAAACCAACGCTGCACCGGGGGCGCCGGAAAACCGGAAGAACAAATGAGTGTTGTTTCACCCGTTCCTTGTAACATAAAATTGGCTCAAGGCGTTGATCCGCCGCCTGTTCCACCAGACCCGCCCGGCCCCGTCGCTTGATCCACCACTGGTTCCGCATGTATTCATCGTTTTGAAGTTGTGAACGCCACAACGTTGCTTGAAAAAAACATCCCCTCAATAAGGAACAACTCTCTGTTTCGCGGGCGTTGAATCTATTTATCTCCAGCTCAGGGGGCACCGAACTTCATCGCCATTCATGCTTCGGATACTTGCGCTGCATTTCGGATTTCACCTTCGGATACTGCTCGCGCCAGAAACCTGCCAGATCCTGTGTGATTTGCACCGGGCGCATGTTGGGAGCGAGAATGTGGACGATCACCGGAATGCGCTTCATCGCAATTCTCGGCGTTTGTTCCACTCCGAACAGCTCCTGTATCCGCAATGCAATGAAGGGTTGGCCATCGAGGTTGTAGACCAACCTGGGCGTGCGACCGTTGGCCAGTGTAAGCCGTTCCGGAGCATGCTTGTCCAACATCTCCTGCTGCGCATGAGAGAGCCAGGATTTGACCACGCTCTTCACATCCCGATCTTTGATCTCTTTGGAAGAAAAGGAGCCATGGCAGATCTGTTCGATAAGTGCCTTGCGATCATCATCGCCGATGGGTGGCAGTTCGAACTCGGGGCACCATTGGCTCAGGTAGTTGAGCCGCAGAATCCATTGCTCAACGCTGCTGTCCCAATGGTTCAGTGTGAGCCTGCCATCGACCACCTCTTGCGCGAGGAGAGTGGCGGCTTCACCGGTGGGCGGCGGTTCCACCCGTTTGGATGTGAGCGCCAGGTCGCGGAAGAAAACCATCTCTGCCGCATAAACCCGTTTAGTGGTCTCGTCGTAATAGGTGCGTAGGGTGCTGGTGAAATCTTCCGCGTAAAACTCTCGCAACCAATCGGGGTCAATCGCGGTAGCGAGCGAAAGAATGGTGCTGATGGTTTTGTCGCGTCCTTCCACCTCGCGCACTTCCGCCGCAACGAAGAGGGTGCTCCGCTGCACCACGCTTTCGCGAGCGAGCACTCCGCTCCTCTTGTGGACGAGTTCGCAACGCAACGTTCCTTCATCCAATCGTTTCGCCACGCGATCGGAAAATCCAATCAGAATGCATTTCTGCAATGCTTCATCTGAGACCTCGCGAGGCTGAATATCCAAACCTTCTTTTTCTGCAATCTTCAGCAATTGCTGGTGCAATGGCCCCACTTGGCGGGCAGTCAAGGCGTGAACGCCGATCTTGCGACAGGCATCGATATTGAAATTGTTTTGAGCAGCGTAGTTCCAGGCCCGCATCATGATCCAGAAGTCCGAAGGAACCCGATCACCCAGCAAGGTTTCGCGAAATTCCTCCACTGGCTTACCCGGATTGCGGATCAGCAGGTCACGACCCTGGGTGAGTGCCGCCACGAGGCAGGCCTGGTAAACACACCCGAAATGATCCGCTGCCAGCAACATGCGCGAGTAACGCGGATGCGCTGGGAAGGCCAACATGGTGCGACCAATCTCAGTGATGCGCCCGCCGTGATCGAGTGCACCGAGATCTTTCAACAACGTTTCCGCATCGTTGAGACTTTGTTCGTTGGGCGCTTCCAGCCAGCGAAATTTGCGTAGATCCTCCACGCCTGCCGCTTTCAGCGTGAGAATGACTTCCGAAAGATCGAGTCTCTTGATTTCGGGTGCCTCCTGCGGAGCACGCTCGAAATGTTCCTGCGACGACCAGAGCCGCATGCATCTTCCGGGAGCTGTCCGTCCGGCGCGTCCGGTCCGCTGATCCGCTGAAGCACGGCTTATTTTATCGACGAGCAAAGTATTGATCCCGCGATTTGGATCATAGCGCGGGATGCGCGCCAGACCGCTGTCGATCACAAGACGGACTCCCGGGATGGTCAGCGATGTTTCTGCAACATTGGTGGAGACCACCACTTTGGGCCGTTCATATCCTGCCACCGCCGCATCCTGATCGCGGGGAGAAAGTTCGCCATGGAGAGGCAAGATGAGAAACCCTCGGGACTCGGGAACGTTGCGAATGGCTTCGATCGTCTGATTGATCTCATAACTTCCAGGCATGAACACCAGGACATCTCCGGTCTCCCCGGAACGGACGAACTCAGAAAAGGCGTCTGCCGCAAGTTCCCATGCCGGTGGTGGAAAGCTGCCGAACTTGCGGGGAAGGTAATCGACATTCACTGGGAAGGTTCGTCCTTGTGACGCGAGGACAGAGCAGGGGAACAGGTAATCTTCGAGCGCCCCGGCATCCAGGGTGGCCGACATCACAATGATAATCACGTCGGGCCGTTCCTTCTCCTGCAGATCAAGCGCGCGCGCTAAAGTGATATCGCCATAGAGATGCCGCTCATGGAACTCGTCAAAAATCAGCGCCTGAATCCCGCGCAGCTTTCGATCTGCGATCATCTGTCGCAGGAGAATCCCTTCCGTTACAAATTTAATCTTCGTATCGGCGCTGCTGATGTTTTCGAAACGAATCTGATACCCGACCGCTTTCCCGAGGGGCGTCCCATGTTCCTCCGCGACACGCGCCGCGAGCATACGGGTGGCGAGTCGGCGTGGTTGTAAAACAATAGCCTGTCCATCTTGCAGGAAACCATGCTTAAGCAGCATCTGCGGAACCTGCGTCGATTTCCCGGATCCGGTGGGCGCCTGCAGCACGAGGCGTCGGCAGGCTTTCAGTCGTGCAACGAGTTCCTGCTCGATTTCATAGATGGGCAGTGGTTCAGCCATGTCGTGCGCCAACTAAACTAGCAGAATGCCACGGCAGCAAATTCAAACTAGGAGCGCGGCGATGGAAAAGTATCCCCGTGATTTCTTCACCTTGCAGATTGGGTTGCGGCTTTCTTTTTGTTACAAACGGCGCGTGTCGCATTATTGGCAACTGTTCGTTGATCTCATCGTGACCCCTTTTAAGCATCTGCCGATGATCTGGGGGATTGTGCCTATTTATTTTGGGCTGATGCTGAACGAGCTAACTTCCCCAAAAGCTAATTTCCGCACCGCGCTGCAAACGGGTTTCAGTTTTATCTGGGCCTCCCTCCAATGGCTCTATCCTCATTATTCAGGACATTCGGCGACGGGGACAAAAATCGAAGTGGGGACGCTGCTCGCCGTGAATATGGTGGTGACCCTGGTGGTCCTGGCGTTGGGGATTGTCGCTTTCTTCAGCGGGTTATTTCGAAAGTTTCCGCCTTATGGAAAGTTTCTCGGGCACACACGGTTCAGCAATTATTTCATGATTGCCATCTTTCCGATGCAGGCCCATTACCTCGCATGGTCGTGGGATCGATTGATCGCGATTGTTATTTTCGCTATTCCCATCTGGATGATCCTTCATTTCGGATTGATGCCATTGAGGAAGTGAAATGCAAACAATGCGTGAATTTGTTTTAATATGAAAATATTGCTCCTATTAGTGTTGGTTACCGCTCTGGTTGCTTCAGCACTTTCGTTTCTTCCGTGGTGGGCTAGTTTTGGTGTCGCCATAATTGCCATCAGTGTGATCGGCTGGTTGGTTTGGAAGGTCAAGGCGATGGTTAAAGGCATTGCCGGTGTAGCGCCGCAGGAGAAGAAATACTCCCTGAAGGCGGGAGAGAATTTCGATGGAAAATTGTTTTCGTTCTCGTTGTCCACGGGATGCGAAGTGATCCAAACCACGGTCAGCGATGATTTCGAAACATTGGTGATCAAGCCAGAAGTGAAGCATGCAGGCCCGGCAGGCGATTCCATGATGAGTGTCGCCACTATTGCGAGGGATGAGATCAAGCAGCAGGTCTCCAGGAAGTTGGATGACATTTTTGCGAAGGTGCAGGAACTCCAGGTGGGAGAGTTTCAGCCATTGCCATGGCCGGGGCTGCAAGGTGAGATACGCACTTTCGCCGGATCGCGCGATGGTAAAAGTGTGCAGGGCGAAAATGCTTACCTTGGAGACGAAAATTTCTCTATCGCATGGGTGATCATCACCAGCCCAGAGTCATTCAATACGATTGCCGAACAGTACCGCAGTTTTGCTGCGTCCATTTCCAAAAAATCAGAGAGTAATTTGAGTCAGGCTTCAACCAGCAACGCTTGATCGAACAGGCAGGCTGGAAGTCCCCAACGTCTGCGCTCGTCGCGGTTCCGGTGTCCAATGCATGATCCAGGCACGTCACTGTGAAGTAGAAACAAAGGAACGATCCCGCAGCAGCTTCTCTGTTTTCCGCCGTGCGTACCAGGGAAGGGCCAAAAGAAACGCACCACCTGCGATGTAAAGAAATCCGCCTAATTCCGTGAAATGGCCGAACGCATAAGCCAGGAGCCTTGCCGCATACCAAAATAAAGCAGGCGCCATCAAACAACAGGTGCAGGTAAGGAACCACGCGATTAACATGCTCCGAAAACGCAAACCAAAATACAACCCCACCACCGGTATGCTGAAGAACTGCCAGATCTTCCAAACCCAGGTGAATATATCCCCGCCACGATTGCGATAACCATAAGGATTGATGTCCTGCATGAACCAGGTGCTTAACAGGAACACCGCGAAGGCTGGCAAAAACTGTCCCCAGATCCCTCTGAGCCGACCCGCGATCAACTCATTTTCCCGAATCGGAGTAACCAGGATCAGTTCCAATGCGCCCGTTTGCCGTTCCCGCTGAAAACTATTTACTGCACTAAAGGCGATACTGACGAATAAGGCGTATTGCAGCACGCTTTGCCATGTTCCCAGCACGCTATAATTTGATGTGATCACGATAAAACTTTCCACCATAATGATCACCCCACACCAACCCCAGATGCTCAGGCGTGAACTCCAGGAATAGGTTTGCAACCACCCCACCGGATTGCGCGTCAGCTTGCGTTGCTTCCATTTCTTGAAAAACCCCAGCAGGAACCTCGGCGAACAAAATGTTTTGTAGGCTTTTTCCTGCCGTGCCGACATCGGCTTGTCCTGCCAATTCCTCTGCAAGCGGGCGGAACAAAAAAGGATCACTGTGACCAGCGTCAACAATGAGAGCAGGAATACCGTTCCTGCGACCACTAACGGTCCGAGAGCCAGTCCGCCGGTGCCGCGCCAGGACTGCCCTGATCCACCTTCGAAAATGATGTAGACCAAAGGCTGGAAATCGAATGGTACACTCTCCAGGAAAGCGATGGGAGCCAGGAATAAGCAGAGCAAAAACGACGCGCACAGACACAGGCTCAGTATGAGAGCGCGGGTGCGTTGTTTTGACACCGCGGAAGCCAGGAGGCTTGCCGCAATCGCCAGGATCATTGCTGCTCCATTGTAAAATGTCGCGCGCAGCATGTCGGTCGGTGAAATGCCGCCCATCAGGATCGGGATGGCGAGGATCGGTAGAGCCGCCAGGAAAACGGTCAGGGAGCGAGCAACGTTCACCGCCGATTTACCCAGGAGGATTTCCCGCGCGTTCAACGGGGTGAGAAACAAAAGTCCTAAAGTGCCTTCGCGTCGCTCACGGCTGATGCAGTCAGAGATGGTGATGGGAATGATAATCCACGCCGCTAGGAACAGGATGCTGGTGAGCATCGCGAAGGTTTCGTTTCCCTGCGATGTACCCGTGAGCCCGCCTCTCAGGCCAAAAAAGGCGATCGGAACCAGAAGCAGTGCGGCCGCGATCAGGCGAATCCAGTAGTTCACCGGGTTGCGGGCTTCGGCCCGGAGTTCGCGAACAATGACTGGAGTGACGTTCATCTAGCGTTGGTTCGCCCACGTCATCGGAGCAGAAACGCCGTCAATGAAACAGTCCTTTCTCACAAAAGCTGCGCATTAAAGTTTGTGCCACGTAGTAGCAAATGATGGTAGCCGTGGGTTTAGCCAATTTAACCCCTGGTTATCGTAGCCGGTGCGAGCGTAAGAGATATTAGTGGGGTTCGTTCTGCGGAGAACTCATGGTATGCCCCAGCCGGGAAATCTATTCCCCCAACAAAAAGGCGGCTGAAGATTTCTCTTCAGCCGCCGTGTCCTGACTTGTTGGAAAACTACTGCCACTTTACAGCATCGGCAACGACGATGAACCCAGTGGTGGTCCAGCACGAGAGCTTCACTGTGTTGTTGCCCGCATTGAAGTTCCAGGTGCCAAGCAGTTGCCACGAACCACCATTCACTTGTTGGTTCTTGCTGACCGTCGTCGAACCGGCGGCATGTGTGACCAAATAGGGAGCGGTGGTCGACCGATTGCTTCCTTGCGGCCACCAGGCGTAGACGCCCTTGCTGCCCGCAGAGATGTTTCCGGTGAACGTGGCCGGCTCACTCAACGGTGCAGTGGAACGATAGCGATAGTCAGCGCCATACTTATCCGCGGCCGAACTCGCGACTGCCCAGCTCCCGGTATAGGTCGCCTCTGCATTATCCACGATGACCGAGGGACCAGCGACATTGATGCCGCCGCCAGCCGTGGCGCCGAACCATTGCACCCCTTCCTGAACCATCTTCCAGTCGAAGGCATAGCTACCAGCAGTCGTGGGTGCGGTGCAGGTAAAGGTGAATGCATGGTTCTGGCCCGGGCTGATGGTGCCGGCAAATCCGACGCGGCCCGTGCCCCAGCGCGAGTTGTCCTGTGGGTTTTGTGAACCAAGGACATAGCCGTTATCAGCGATCCAATGGGTGCCGCCATTGTTATTCATGGTGATTGTGGCCGAAAAGGTCTGGCCCGGATTAACCGTGCTCGGATAGCTCATGGAAACGACCGCCGCATTGTTTGCGGCCTCGACACAACCGCCCGCTGAACTTGCGGAGGTCCCGGAAGACCACGCATTGTGAACATGGGTAGAATGCCCGGCATCACCAGGCCCGAGGCTTTCAATGGAACCAGCGTTGCGGCAGCGTTGATTAAACGTGCTCCAGTAGGGATTGCTTGAGCTCACACCGGATCCGTTGATCGTGCCAACGTCAAAAGCCGTCCCACGGTAATGATAGGAACCCGAGCTGTGGTCACCCCCGGCGATCTCGGTCACGCGATAGGTGTAGCCGTAGGTATTGGCCAGATTGCGCATGCAGGTGAGCAGGCCGGTGTGGAGCCACACGCTCGTGACCCCCACGTCCGAGTAGCCGCTCGTCCTGGCTGGGTTACAATTCGCGGTATCAACAATGTTTTGACGCGCGGTCGAATTTGGATCAGAGATGCCCGATGGATGCGATGTTCCGAGGGTGATTCGCGTATCGTCGCGAATATAGATGGCAGTTTGCTGTCTGCCGGCCTGGCCGTAAACAGAAGAGGTTCCTCCTACTGTCAACATTGCTGCAGCAGCCAGGGTTAACCGAGTTAGTGTTTTCATGAGTTTGATATATGTACGTGGATAGACTGCTGCTGTCTGGGTGGAACATTCGGGGGAACAGAACGATTGAAACCTCAATTAACCATCCACGCAACACAAATCCCGCTAACATTGCTGTAGTCACAGGTGTCGCGCTGCTCAACCACCGGCTACAAGCTTGGATGCCTCCGGCATGAGGGCATGAGGGCATGAGACAGGCAAATTCAAGCCGGATTAGATCACAACCGTTCGATGCAACGATTCAACCATGCAACTACCCTAAAAAATTATCGTTAACGTAATCGACCCGCCCCCCACCGGTCCGACCGCCCCCATTTCCCATTTTCCGCCCAATAAATGTAAAACCCCCTGCAAAAGCCACCGTTCCGGGTTACTCAGATAATTATTTGGCGTCTCCGCCGATCGGTTTTTCACGACAAATAATTATTTGAGTAGTTCGGAACAATGGACGGAAAGAGCAGGGAATTTTGCCCTGAATGCCTAAACGGCCACCCTTGTGGTTTTTCTGATGCCATTCCCAAACTGGCTGGGCTTTGTCCCAAATCCTTCCGGCGGTGTATTCCTCCAGATTGGCAGCCTGTGCGAAAGCGCAAACGTAAGAAGAAGCGGACGCCCGAGCCAAGTCAGCAGGAACAGATTTTCGAGGCGGCAAGAATCATCGCCGAACGGGACCTGGATATTCTAGGCGACGACCTGTCGCGGGTTGAGGCCGCCGCCGAGAGACGGAAATCTCACCTGTAGCCCACTGAGCGAAACCACCCTCTCCCGTTGAACGGGTCCAGGGAGTTTTGTTGCGGGCTTGCGGCAGTTCGTGAGGCCTATATTTCCATCCGCGGTTAAATTCCGATTCGAAATCCTTCCCAATTCGTGGAATTGGTGTTCATTCGTGGTTAAGAAATGTCCCCGGCATACCGCGTGCTCTCCACACCCCTGATGAAATAGCTTTTGTGGCTGGACGAGCATCCAGACCAACAGTGGTCCTCCGTTTGCCGTTCCAGCCAGTGGCGGCGCGCGGTTCTTCCGCCTGCGCAGTTGACACATCTCTCCCTGTCTTTATCCGTGAGGGTATGAGTTTCGTGAGAGGCACCTCGAAGGACTCAGGGAGGCAGAAGTTGCGGGAAGGACGGGAGCGAGATCATCTTAAGACCTCGCCGCCATGCCTTGTGGAACTACTACAACGATCAACGCCTGCGAGAACAATACGGACCTTACGAATTACCGATCACTGCGGCTTGGAAAAAAACCTGATGAAAGAGTCTGGAGAGCCGAATATGGGAAATCCGTACCTTCGGTTCGGTGAGGGGCGGTGGCGTTGGTTTGGCAAAGGCCTTTCAATCCACACTGCCCGCCTACTCTACAACCCAATTTTCCATTGGAAAAAGGAGACCGGGGAAGTTTAAGAGGAGTTTTCCTTGGATTTGACCTTTGACCCCTGAGCCCCATCAAGTTGAAACGTTACTTACTTAAGGTCTTCACCTTCTGCTCGAGAGACGTAATCCGTTTGTTGGCTTCGTTTGTCAGGCTGGAGTGAGAAATCTCGCGAAAATATTTTAGTGCCTCTTTAGTCTCTCCTTTTTGCTCCAGTTCCCGTCCGAGGCTCCAACGAATTCGGTCGGCACGGTCGACGGGAGGATTTTGCGCCAGATAGGATTTGCCGAGGGCGATGAGTCGGTCCGTTTCTTCAGCTTCCTTATAAATTTTTCGGGCTCGGATCATGAACACCTCCCGACCTGGTCCATTCTTCGGTTTCTCTTCGATTTTATCCAGATTCGGTATCAGGTAGCCGTCGGAGATGCGTGCGGCCAACCATGGGTCGACTGCCACATCAATGGCTACATCGCACAAATCGGTGATCATCTTCATTCCCAGGATTTGATCGCGCTCGATAGTTCCATTTATGAGTTGGTCGGCAATAATTAAATCTTCCCCGATATTCCGGTAAACGGTTTTGTAATCGAGAGGGGCCTCATATCTTGGTTCCAGAACGTTCCAGGGATTCTTTTCTTTAACCGCTTCCATCTCTGGAATGAATGCGGAAGTCTCAGCGCGTTCTTTCAGGTAACTGTCCACTGCAGCTTTGTTCGCTTCTGGAGTAAGTGGATGTTGCGGGTGAGTTTTGTTTTTGAGGGTGGCCAATGCGGCTCCGACTATGACAAGTAGAACGACACCAATGATAGAAACTTTCTTCCAAGGTATGTCCTGAACATCAGAGGTTAACTTCATTACTCACTTTCATTGACGTGAATGGCGGCTGGCCGGTTACGACCAACTCGAGTCTAAAACCACCCTTGCGGTGACTCCAGGGCAGTTATCCCGAAAGGGTGTGACGTTAAACGGGTGAGATGAATTTTATAGAAAGTGCCAAAATTTTTTTGGTAATCGCGATAGAGTTACTGCCCGCAGACTGGGTGGCAGGTTGTGCCTCACCGTTTTGGGGTTTAGTTCACGCTCGCCCCCGTGGCCCAGTGGCAACGTAGCAAGGAGGTCTAAACACCCCGGAGTCATATCAAAGCTCCCGGTCATTCACCGTAAAACGGCGGCAAACGTGGGACCCACGCTTCAAAGCTCCAACATAAGTGTTTTAGGGAGTTCTCATGCGATAGAACCGGGTTTGATCGGCAGGTTCATAATCATAGGTTTCATAAACCCCCGGTGAAACTTCGACTGGTGGGTTAGCCTGAAGCCAGATCGGCGAAGAAAGGTTAACCTTGTATTCAATGATATAGGTCTGTCCTGCCAGTGCCGTGAAACGGATTAGCCAATGAGGCCCAACTGGAGTCAAACTCCCGATCATTGGAGGGTAATCAGTAACGGTAATTGAGAATTCCTGGATGGTGGTCTGGAGACCGTCAGATACTTGCAGTCGAACCAGATGCGATCCGATATTCGAGAATCCCGGGGTGCCGCTGATCGTCGGCGGGGTAGGACCAATCTCGCGCACTCTGGAGTTTCCGTCTGCGATGTAAACCGTCGAGCCATCTGGAGTTGCTGCCAGTCCATATAGATTACCAAATTGCGCGATGCTTCCGATTCCGTCCTTTTTGCCGTTCGTTCCATCACCAGCGAGGGTGCTGACCTGTCCGTTGGAAGCAATCTTTCGTACCTTGTAATTCGCGCTGTCTGCCACATAGACGTTTCCGACGTTATCGACGGCAACATTCTTTGGCAGTTGGAACGTCGCACTTGTGCCGGTGCCATTGAAATCTCCACTGGTTCCGTTGCCAGCCAAAGTGGTGACGTTGCCGGCAGGAGAAATTTTGCGAATGGCAAAATTGAAGTAGTCGGCCACGTAAACGTTGCGGGCGGAATCTACGGCCAATCCTTCTGGATAGGAAAAACGGGCGTCTGTGCCGGTTGCATTATTGAAACCATAGAAGCTTGGATTGCCGGCAAAAATGCTCACGCCAGAACCCGGAGTGTATTTGCTGATGGCCTGAACATCCTGTTGGGTGAAATAGATATTTCCCAGGTCATCCACCGCGAGACCCTTTGGACGAGTCACTGAGACCACGGTTGTCATGGTGCCGCCAGAAATCTTGCGAATAGCATTCCCGATCTCGTCGGTGACATAAATGTTACCCTGCGGATCTACTGCAACCGATCTTACAGAGGTGAAGGTAAAGGGCAGGGTAGTGACGACCCCGTTCTCGATCTTACACAGCCTGGCCCCGCTTATGTCAGTCACATAGATCACTCCGTTTGTGCCAATGGCAAGATCGTAAGGATTATTGAAACTAGCTTGCGCCTGTGGACCATCTGCATTGCCGTAAGTATCCGTGCCTGCGAAGCCGCTGACAAAAATACCGGTTCCCCCAGGATTGAACGTGAGCCATGCGGGCAAGACCGGGGCTGTGACCGTCATCGATAGCTTCTTCGGATGGAGCACATCGATGTGATATGAATAGGGCAGACTTACGATGGCGTTGGTGCGCGGAAGGGAAATGAACGCGGGACCATCTGCGACATTGGTCACTGTTATCTGTGCCGCGCGAGTGGCGGTGTTTGCGCCGGAATCCGTAGCGACCACCGTGACGTCGTAGACATTATTGCCGCCTGCATCCTGTGGATTTTCAAAGTCCGGAGCGGTGCTGAAGCGCAACTTCCCGGTGGAATCAATCGTGAAGCGTGCTGCATCAGGACCGGTCTTCGACCAGGTAACTGTGTCCACAGCATCCGGATCGGTCACCGTGTAGGTTGCCACAACGGCAGTGGATTCCTCAGCAGCGGAAACCGTTGCTGGGCCATTGACCACCGGAGCTTCATTCACATTAATAATTGAGACCGTAAACGCTTTTTCGAAGAACAATCCACCGTTGTCAGTGCCCCGAACACGAATGGAGTAGTTGGTTTTTGCTTCGTAATCAAAGATAGCGGCGTTCTTCAATTGATTGTTAACGACGGAGAACGATGCGTTTTCAGTGCTGCCGGTTCCTGCCACGAGAGTAAACGAATGGGTATCTGCGCTGTTTGCGTCGGTCGCACTTAGTGTGCCGATCACAGTTCCGATCGCCTGATTTTCAGCAATCGAATTGCCGGCCAAAAGTATATTGGTTGGAGCAACATTTACTTGAGTAACAGAGATGGCGATGATGGCAGGAGTGAAATTGCCGTTACCGTCATTTGCCCGGAAGACGAAGCTGTCACTGAAGTTTGCGCTGCCATTGTGAGTATAACTGAAGGTGCCGTTAGTATTGAGGGTTAACGATCCATAAGTTGGATTGGTGACGATACTCGCAGAAAGTATGTCGCCATCCGGATCGGAAGCATTCTGCAGCACGCTGGACGCACCGCCGTCGAGCAGTGTCGCAGTGCCAGCCATTGGAACCGTGATGGAGCCTCCTGAGACAATCGGGGCATCCTGAACACCGGTGATCTGCAGATTGAATGAAAGGAGATCGGAAAGGTATCCACTCGCAGTAGCTCCCTGCCAATCGAATGAATCCGCGCCGAAGTAGTTTGTAGCGGGCAGATACGTAAGATTGTTCAGCGAACCGAATGGGATTTCCTGACCAGCTGACACCGTGATGCCGCTCAATTGCAAAATGCCATGCGCAGGTGGTGCAACGATCCGAACACCGGTTAAAGCCCCTTTCGTGAACCTGTTGGTAAATTCACCGCTTGTGAACGTCGCAAGAGTATCCTCGTTGAGAACTTTCGGTGGATTGATATAGAGCCAGGCCAGGCTACCGGGATTGGCTCCGCCATTGCCTTGAAACACATCCAGCGCCCCATCGCCATTCAAATCACCGAGAGCAAGCGGGCCGGAGGAGGAATTTTGTAGCGTGCCGGGCAGGGGAGAGAAGTTGTTCAAACCATTGTTCAGCAAGATCTGGTTTGTGTTGCCAACGTAAGAGATCCAGAGATCCAACCTGCCATCGCCATTGATGTCACCGGTTGCCACGGACCGCGCAGAACCACCAAGCTCGTAGGCTTCATCGATCAATTCAACTTCCGCGACCTGCATGCAGGTCGCGGTCGTTATATTTGAAAGCGTCTGGAAGGTCAGCCGATACTGGTTGTAGGCCACGGTATTCTTGAAGGTGATGGTCCTGGTCTGGGCGCGTGCGCTGAACGCCGGAATCGGGGCACTATTCGTAATGACGGTGAAGTTGATTCCGTCCACGGAACCTTCTAATCGGAACGATGCAGGATCACGCTCCGGAGAATCATTGGCTGAGGTTATACCTAGAGCTGAAACAATAGCCGGGCGCACTGTCGGTGTGACTGTGAAGGCGACATTGAGCTTATCGAAGTTCAGCCATTTCGTGGTGTTGTTGTTATCAATTACTTTTGCCACAGCCTCCGCTGCTGGAGAGTTTCCGGAACTTGGCGTGATTACATCCCCTGGTCGGGTTACATCCTGTCGCGTGCGGGTGAAAAACTGCCCGGCCCCGCTGTTGAGCCACACGGTGCTATTGGCGCCGACAACGATGGCATCCGGACGGAAGTCTCCGTTGACATCTGCCAGGACAACTTTTTCGCTGGTTGCACTTCCGAGCGTTTGCCCGTTATCCGAGAAGCTTCCAATTCCATTGTTGATCCAGACTTTTTCGGGCTGATTGCTGCGCGTGGCTACAAAGACATCGAGGTCTCCATCGCCGTCCAAATCACCGACATCGACACTTGAACTGTCGTCTGATCCCAGGCTTTGACCGCTATTGCTGAACGTGCCGGTTCCGTTGTTGAACCAGACGAGATCCGCACCTGCACAGGCGACAAAAAGATCGAGATGGCCATCACCGTTGAAGTCACCCAATGAAACTGCGCGAGCATTGCTGCCTAACCCAGTTGCGCTCGTGGTCAAGAATCCGGAACCATCGTTCTTCCAGATAGCAAACGTGCCATCGGCCTTTACTTCGATAACGTCTAAATCGGTGTCGCTATCAACATCTCCCAGCATCACAGAACTAATGGCTGCGCTGCCGAGGGTTTGTCCTCTGAGCGTGAATTTTCCTTTTCCATCATTGAGCCAGAGGGCCATCCCGCTACTCGTCCCGACTAAAGCATCAACAAGTCGATCTCCGTTCATATCGCCCAGGGCGACATCATTTACGATCGCTCCGCCGAGTTGCTGACCGGTCGCAAGGAAGGAGCGATTTACACTGGTGGAAACGCCCGTTCGGAATTCCCAAACAACAGGTTGGACCGCAGTTCCATTTTCATAAAGCAGGCCAGCGGTCGCGGAAACGAATACCCGTTCGCCAGCTTTGAAATTGTGGGCTGGATCCAGCGTGATAAGGGAACCATTCACGGTGAAGTTGGCGATTTTATCATCGATCAAACGACCCGTTTGCATTGCATGTACTGCCAGAGTTTGTCCGGCAACGCTGTTGCGGTCGATCTTCCCTCCGAGGTCTACAGTAATATTTCCGTCCACTGGAGCTGTTGCAGACTGAGCTGAAGGAGACGTGATTACCGCCTGATAGGTGTATTTCGCGGATGAGGAAGGAATCGTGCATCCACTGCTGCTGACCCGACAACGATAGAGTGCGCTGTGCAAAGTGACCGGCGCGTTCGTGATGATCAGGTTAGCTGTTGCAGTGCCCAAATAGGAGGCGCCGTCAGTTATGTTGGTGAAACCGGAGCCCTGGTTGATTTCCCATTGGAATGTTGCGTTGGTCACATTCGCGCTCGTGTTGAAAGTGGCCGTTTTGACCAAGTTGCCAACTTGATCGGTCGGCTGTTGGGTAATCGCAAGTGCAATTGCCTGCACTTCGTAGGCTCCCATATCGACAGTCCCGAAGAGGCGAGAGTTGCCGTCGAGATCAGTCGAAATTGGACCAACGAGGGCATCAGCGCCGAGGTTAAGCAAAGGAGAACAACCGCTAATTCGAAAATTGCCGTTCGTAGAAGGCGCATCAGCGGAAGTGATGGGGCTTACAAAAACAGGGTCAACGTTGACGTTGTTTTTGTTTAGATATTCGCCTGAACTCAAGAACTGCATGCAGGAATTGGAAATCGTAATGGTGCCTGCCGCTGGATAGATCTGATTGCGTTCCTCGGGCCCGTTGTTCCAAATAATGGAATTGAAGACCTGCAAGGTAGTTCCGTTAAAAATTCCGCCGCTGGCAGGGTGTCCGCGATTGGCGGCAATGGTGGAATTGCGAATGACCATAGTGCCACTACCCGAATTTTCAATTGCATCTCCACTGGTCGCATAATTGCCAACAAAGAGAGAGTTCAGGATGGTCGCGCCGATACTTGAATCTGACTTCAAGGCAGAACTAGTGGTCCCATAGTTACCGCGAAAGGTGCAATGATCAACGATGGGATTTGCGGAACCAAGGGACGAGATTCCTCCTGTCGTTGAAGTTCCTGTGGCGCTCGCGTACCGCCCGTTGTTTTCGAATAAGCAGTTTTCGATACGCGGGGCTGAATGGAATACATCAATCCCCACGGTGTTGTTTCGGAACACGCAGTTGGCGATTACGGCATTGCCGTTGGAACTTAATGAAACACCCCGTCGTGCGCTGCTGGAGTTGTGATTTTCGATGAAGAAACCATCAATTCGGGCCGATGAATTAAGTGCGGTGGAGCTGGCGATCAGGTTGTTGACCGTGCTGACGAGGTAGGTTTTGTTCAGTTGAGCGTTGCGTTGTGCCAGATTTGTTTCTGTTCCGGTGAACCCACCGTAAATGGCAGTCGCATTCCGAAGCATCAGGCTTGCGGTTAGACTGTGCGTGCCCTGAGCAACCCAGATCTGAACTCCGCAAGGATCGTAGGACGCAGCCATGGCTTGAGCAAGCGTCTGAAATGCGTTGGTCCAGGATTGTCCGTTACCTCCTGCAGGTGCCGCGGATCTTACGTAAAGAACATTGTAGTTCACTACCAGTGTTGCAGTCGCGCTGCGCACCGAACAACCGGCGCTACTGAAGATGATACAACGATACTTATACCCGTTCATCGCAGGGGTCGCTGCGCTGACCAGGAGATTAGTTGTCGTCACGTTGGAGTGGTTAGCATCCGCTTGCAGCGCAGTGAAACCGATTCCGTTCAAACGATCTACTTCCCATGCGTAGGTGAGGCCCGTGCCGGTTGCATTCACCGTGAAAATATTGGTGCCTGAACTGCAGTAGGTCAGGTTGGTGGTTTGCGATATGACGGTGATCGGGGTGACCCCATCGCTTTGCGCCTCATAGGCACCAAGATCCACCGTGCCATTATTGTAGACCCGGGGGTAACCATCCAGATCTACTGAAATTTCGGGCCAATTGCTCGTGCCAGCCAAATAAGTGTTGCTGCCGATATTTCGCACCGGAGAACATGGAAGGACTCGGAAATCGCCGGCGACGGTAGGGGCCGAGGCAGGGAATATGCCCAGCGCGAACTGCGGATCACGATCCACATTCTGATAACTTGCCTGCGTAAACGAACTCAATCCCTGCACACAGGTATTTTGCAGTTGAACTGTTGCTCCCCCGAAGGTCGTGAATTGATCATTCTGCGTTCCTACTGAACCCTGGGCGGAATTGTTCCAAAGAATGGAATTGTAGACATAAATTGCGGAGCTCGCAGAAATGGCACCCGCGGCACTCAAGTCAGCACGATTACCGGTGAAGGTTGAACTACGAATATCGATATACGCGTTTGAAGGTCCTGCATAGACGGCACCGCCGAAGGTGGCGGCCCGATTACCGCTGAACACGGAGTTATTGATTGATGAGAGGGTTGCTCCGCTGGAACAGGAATTAATAATGGCTCCGCCAAGGTAACTGTAGTTTCCGCGGAATACGCAATGGCTCACCGTAAATCCAATATCATTGCTGTAGAGTGCCGCGCCTTCGCCGGTCCCATTTCCATTCTGCTCAAAGAGACAGTTCTGCACGACGACTTTGTGAGTGCTGGCAGTGGGAGGGTTTATGCTGGTGATAGCGCGGAAGTTATTACGGAACACACAATTTCTGATTTGTGGGGCTGCCCGGAAGTTGACGACGGCCGTGCTGCTGTTCTGGATTATGAACCCATCAAGCACCGCTGAATTGTCGATTTTCCCAAAATCACCGTCGTTGTTGAAGACGGTGCGCCCTTGACCATCCACAATGGTCAGGTTCGCTTGAACGTTCCGCTCGTTGAGCGCGGTTTCAGTTCCGTTGAATCCACCATAAACCGCCATTTTCTGGCGCAATTTAAATGCGGTGGTCGGCACGGTGTAGGTTCCCTGGCCAACCCAAATTTCTACGCCGCAGGCATCGACATTCGTGTTAACAATAGCTGCCCTGAGATCACGGTAAGCCGTCGCCCAGGAAAGACCATTGCCGCCGTTCGCAGCATAGGCATTCACGTAGAGGCGAAACGGAAGAACTTTCAAGGTAACGATGTCGCTCGCGGCAGCGCAGAAAGTATTGTTCCCCGCCTGACAGCGATACTCTGCTCCGTTCATCGCTATCGTTGCGTTCGCGATACTCAAGGTGGAGGTCGTGGAACCCGAATGGATTGTGTCGTTGCTG
This sequence comes from Limisphaerales bacterium, assembly GCA_046597605.1. Taxonomy (GTDB): domain Bacteria; phylum Verrucomicrobiota; class Verrucomicrobiia; order Limisphaerales; family JACDHS01; genus JACDHS01. The sequence goes on from JBKJKE010000225.1 coordinate 17,482, forward strand.
ACGAGAACAAATGAGTAGCTGCCCGGCAGGCGCACTTCCCACTGATAGGTCGTTGCACCACTCGCGGTAACTCCGAACTGATTTGGTGTGCAGGAGTTGTAAATGAAGGTGGAAGGTTGCTGTGTGAATGTGATGATCGGTCCAGCGGCAGTCTGGAGTTCATAGGCGCCGCGGTCCCCGGTTCCGCCGTAAACACGAGGGTTGCCGGCAATATCTGTCGCAAGGGATTGTTTGACGGTGAGGGCATTGTTCAGAAGCGGAGAACAATTTCGCAGACGGAAGTCACCGGCAAGCGATGGGGCGATGCGCGGTTCCAATTCGGTTTCGAATCTTGGATCCTGTGAGGTGTTGGAGTTTCCTGCGAACTGGTTAAGTCCCTGGAGGCAAGAGGAGGCAACCGTCGCGCCGCCATAGGCTACAAGTTGTGATTCTTCCGTCGTATACGGGTAGGTCCCCGTGGTGATGTTTTTCCACAGGATGCTGTTGGTGATGGCGACGTTTCCTGAAACGAAAATACCACCGACGAATTCCGCTGCGTTTCCAGTGATCGTGCTGTCAAAAATCTTCACCGTGCCGTCGCCTTGAATAGCCGCACCAGCATAAGCGGTATTACCGCTAATGACCGAATTGAACAGATTCAACGTGCTCGAAGAAACCGAGATTGCACCGCCCCGGTTCCCTCGGAATTCAGTATGTTCAATACGGGGAACGCTGGAGAACGCCACGTCCAGTCCCGCGCGGTTGGTGGCCGAATTTCCAATGATTGAAGATTTGGAAATGAGCCCCTTGGAGCCCGACATGGAAACGCCGTTCACCGAGTTTGACCGAATGATGCAGTTACGGATCGTTGGGCTGGTCTGAAATTCCAAGATGCCGATTGCACCCTTTTCAACGATTACGCCGTCCAAAATGGTTTCACCATTCACAGGACCTTTGGCAGTGCTGAAGTTTACCACCCAAAGGCTGTTGTCGGAGATCTCGTTCGGAGTGCCGATGTCTCCACTAAGGATAGTCTGGTTGCTCAGGAAGTTGCGCTGCGCACGATTGGTTTCTGTGCCGGTAAATCCGCCATAAATCTGTGCTCCGGTGGTCAGGTGGAAATTCACATTCCGGTTTGTCGTCTCGGTCGGCTTATAAGTGCCCGCTGTTACCCAAAGTTCAGAACAGCTGCTGGCTACGGATAATGCACTCTGTAGATCATTGAACGCTGTGGTCCAACTGGTTCCGTCTCCATTTGAAGGCTTCGCGCCATTAACGTAGATGACGTCGGGAGCGCGGCGGGTCAGAGTTGCGGTTGGAATGCGCAGTTGGTTATTCAGGTTGATGTTGAATTTATATCCATCCATTTCCGGTGTCATCCCTGAGACGGTCAGCGTCGTGGTATTGCCAGAGGTAGTAATACTGTAGGTCCCGAACGGAGGAGGGTTATTGAGTTGGCCACTCGGCTGCTGATCGAAGTTATTCCATCCTGATCCAATGTCATAGACCCACACGAAGGTCGTCCCAGCTTGAACGGTTGTGGTGAAAGTCGCGGTTCCGCCAAGGCAAACACTTTGTGAGGACGGTTTGGCAAGAAGGGAAAGAGTAGAGTAACCAAGGTTCGGTTGCTCATAAGCGCCCATGTCTACGTTGCCTTGTTTACGGGCTGCGCCTGCGAGATCGAATGAATCGCTGATCGCGCTTTCTAGACCGGCATCAATCGCGGGCGAACGACCGATCGAAACATTGGTGGTGCGGAAATCATCGACGTCCGGCGCGATGAATAACGGATCGTAAGCAATGTTGTTGTTTCCCGAATAAACGGAAAGGCCTTGTATCGTGGAGTAGGCAATAGTCACCGTGCCGCCGACATTCTGTACTTGGGATGCCTCAACCTGGCTATTGGTGCCGGGGGTAAGAGCATTGTTCCATAGGATCGAGTTGGTGATTTGAAGAGATCCCGAGGAGGTTGAAATCCCGCTGCCTGAACTCGTTGCTGAATTCTCAGTGACAGTGCAATTCACCAGTTTCATGGTAGACGAACTCGCTTGAATCGCGCCGCTGGTCCAACCGCTATTCCTAAAGAACAATGAATTGCGAATCTCAAAATTCGAACTCGCCACCGCTTTAATAGCGCCACCCGAAAAGGAGGACGATGAGTTGCGACGGAAAATTGAGTGCGTTATTACCGCAGTTGTTCCGCTTGCATTGATGGCTCCACCACCGCTTGAAGTTTTATTATCCTGGAAGATGGAACCCATAATCGTGAGGGTCGAATCGAGGCTGTAGATCACGTTATCGGCGACGTTCGATGCGAACAGACAGTTGGTGATGACTGGCGAGGATTGTGTCCGATTACCAATTGCCAATCGGCCATTGCTGACGAACTGACAGTTATCGATTACCGGGCTGCTTCGGACGTTGTCGATCCCGCCACTTGGATTCGCCTCGAAACGGCAATTCCGAATTGTCGGGTTGCACTCCACGTTCCAGATGGCTGCGGAGCTGCCCGCTGCGCGCTTGAACGTGAATCCGTCGATGAGCGTGTCACGTTGCAGCCCGGAGCTGACATTGTGTATGATCGCGGCGTTGGTGCCCTGAAGAATCGTGACGTTATTGCTCCAGTTGCGATCATTTACCGTTCCTTCAGATTTGTTGAAACCACCGTAGATTTTTGCACCCGGTTTCATGACAAGCATGGAGGTATCATAGGTTCCCTGGGCTACCCAGATGGAGGAGCACCCGTCGGCAGCAAACATCGCCGTGGACAGGTTTGTAAAAGCGTTCGCCCAGCTTGCACCGGTCCTGGTTCCAGCAGCATTGCGATCAACGTAAATAACTCCACGCGGACTGACATTCAGCGTCACGGCATTCGGCACATAAGAGGCGGTCGGGATGGAGAATCGATATTGCCAATTGTTCATCGTGGCGAGCGTATCCGTAACCACCAGGGTGGAGGCGTTGCTACTAACCGTCACCTGGTGCCGACCGTCGGACGGAAGCGCCACGAAACCGCTGCCGGTATTTACCTGCCAAACTACCGATGTCCCCATTCCGTTTGTTCCGGAAACGGCGAAGGTAGCCGGACTGCCCGCACAAACGCTTTGCGATTGCGGGGTGGACGTGAGGAGAATTGCGTTCGCTGAGTTCGTTGCCTCATAGGCGCCGATGTCCACTCGAACGCCGTTGGTTCGTGCCAGTCCGGACAGGTCGAGGCTGGAGGATAGGGCGATGTTGGTTCCGGCATTGATACCGGGAGATTGTGGCTGAAGGGTGAAATTGGAAGTGCCCGCATTCACGAATAGGGGGTCGAAACCGAGATTCTGATTGCCCGTATATTGCGCCAGCCCATGAACGATCGAGTGAGCGATCGAAGGAGTGCCGCTGAAAGAGTAAAGTTGTGCTGCTTCGAGATTCGTCGTGGAAATCCCATCAGTATTCCGCCACACGATCGAGTTCGTGATGCTGCAGGTTCCTTGTAGATTTAGGCCGCCAGCCCGCAATCCTGCGTTGTTTTCCGTGACCGTGCAATTCAGCAGCGTAAGTTTTGCGCCGTAATGACTGATCGCGCCGCCGTAGTAAGTTGACCGGTTACGATGAAACAGAGAATTCCCGATTTGCGCTGTTGATCCATCACTGATTCTCACAGCTCCACCGTCGGCGGACGTGTTACCGGTGAAAATAGAACGTTCAATGACTGCTGTTGCAGTGCTGTCGATAGAGATTGCCGCACCCTGAAGATTGCTGGTGCTGTTTGCAGAAAAAGTTGTCCCAGTGACAGTAAGAGTTCCGCCACGAACACGCAGGGCGCCGGCACTGTTGTTAGAAAAGGCGCAGTCAACCAACTCAGGACTGCCGTTCTGATTGTAGAACGCTTCGTCTCCGAAATTGTTCTTGAAGACGCAGTTTGCAAACAGTGGAGCAGACCCGGTCGTGGTGTAGATAGCTATATCATTGTTCTGGAACGTACAATTGCGAATCGTCGGACTGGCACCATTCCGGCAGCTCAGGTTGAAACGATGCGCCCCGGTTATAACAAACCCGTCGAGGATAGTTCCGCGACTGATCGGCGCATACGCATCGATCGAGCTTTCGTTCACCGTTGACGTGAGCGTGCACAAATTGTTCGTCCAATTGCGCTGTTCCCGCACTGTTTCCGTCCCAGCAAAGCCACCATAGATCCGAACTCCTTCCTTCATCTTTAGACCATAAGGGTTGCCAACAGCATCGTTCGGGGAGTATTCGCCAGCGGCGACCCAGATTTCGGAACATTCATCGGCGACTGCGAGGGCGGAATGGATTGTGGCGAAGGCGTTGTTCCAACTAAGGCCATTGCCTGGAGATACGACGTTTCGTTTCACGTAGAGGACTGCGGGCGGAACTACACCCAATATAAACGGAGACGAAGCGTAAGGGGTGCCGTTTACCAAAAACCGGAATGTGTCGCCATTCATTGCCAGGGTGACATCTATTACATCCAACGCATTCGATGTGATGGTGTAAGGGTATCCGTTGGCGATCGTCACAAAATTTGAGCCCTGCAATTTCTGCCATGTATAAGTATAGTTTTGGCCTGCGGCGGTGCTGAGACCGAAGTGCGCGAGTGCTCCAGCGCATTTCACAATTGATTCGGGTTGGGAGGTGAGGTTCAGGATGCCGCTCGCAATTCCCTGAAATTCGTATGCTCCAATATCTACTGTCGCATTCGCAAACACGCGGGGGAATTGATTCAAATCCGTTTGCAGACCAACGGCGGCAGTGTTCGTTCCCCCGTTGATCGCGGGAGAGAAATCGTTCAACCCATAATTTCCAGCATCGCGATTAATGAAGAGAGGATCGCTCGCGAGATTCGAATTGCCGGAAAGCGAACCTATCCCCTGGATGATGCAGCGCGCGAAGTTGAGGGTTCCAGTTTGCGTCACGACCTGAGCATTTTGCGGTGTAAGGACCTGACTTGAGGAAACTACCCGATTGCCCCAAACGATGGTGTTGCGCGCCACCGTAGTGCCACCACTGTAAATTCCGCCCGCTGGCGATTTTGCTGAATTATCAGCGATCGTGCAGTTATCCAATTTCAAATTGCCTCCTGCATGCGCAATTGCGCCCCCGTGTGAATCTGAAGAATTCGCCGCGACGAGAGAGTTTCGTACGACGAGATCGCAACCTGTTTCCAGGCTCAAAGCACCACCGTCACCGGTAGAACGGTTCCTTTTGAACACCGAGGAAGTGATTGATGGTTTCGAGACATCCTTACTTGCAACGGCCCCGCCTCCTCCCTGTCCACTTGAATTACTGACAAAGGAGCATCGGTCAATGGATGGGCTGGACCTGGAGTTAAGAATCGCACCGCCGGCATAAGCCGAGTTGCTGGTGAACGTGCTTTGATCGATGACTGGATTCGACTCCAGATTGTAGATTGCGCTTTCAGCATTGCCGTTGAAGGAGGATCGCGAGATGAGAGCCGGGGAACCGCTGTTAAACATGGCCCCGCCGGAACTGTTCGCAAACACACAGGCGAGGAAGGTCGGACGTGACAGGTAGTTGTTCACCGCCCTGGTGTTATTTATGAATGTGCAGTTCTTGATGGTTGGACTGGAGGAAACGTTTTCCAGGGCAGCGTCGTTGTTAGTTGCTCCCGCAAGAGTGAATCCGTCCAGGACAGCCAGACCTGTGATAGGTACAGTGCTGGCATAATTGTAAATTAATCGTCCCTGTCCACCAGCGTCCAAAATAGTAAGGTTGTTAGTCCAGTTGCGCTGTGCCCTGGTCGATTCGTTGCCTGCGAAACCTCCGTAAATACCGACTCCGGACTTCATCCGGTAGGGCACAAGGATTCCATCGACGGATGTCGGACGATACGTGCCGCTCGCTACCCAAATTTCTGTGCAACCGCTCGCGAGGTTAAGCGCCTCATTCAGGTTGGTGAATGCATTGGCCCAACTGGAACCGTTCGGGGTGCCGTTTGCTGTCGATCTCACATAGAGAACACTCGGGGCGCTGATGGTCAGAGCTACGGGTGCAGAGGTAAAAGAGGCGCTCGGCAGCACATAGCGGAATTGATAGCCGTTCCACGCGGTGATCATATCCGTCAGCAAAAGACTCGAGGAACTACCGCTTTCTACAATTGAAAATGGGTTACCGTTCGTCACTGTCACGAAGCCCGAGCCAGTATTCACCTGCCATTGTATGGATGCTGTATTTGTAAGCGTGACAGTCAGGACTGAACTGCCGCCAGCGCAGGCTGAAATCGGGGACGGTGAAGCAATGATATAGAGCGGAGCCAATGCATTGGTTTGCAGTTCGTAAGCGCCAATGTCGACGTTGGTTCCATAGACGCGAGGCTGTCCTGCTGCATCTACCACGAGATCTGCAACATAATTGGTATTGCCAGCATTGAGGGCAGGGGATTGCTGCATCAATTGCAAGTTGCCGGCCACCGGATTGGAGAATAACGGATCGACATCGATATTGCCGTTTCCGACGTATTCGCGAAGGCCTTCAATGCAGGAGTTGAATACCATGTTGGTTCCAGTCTCGAACCGATTCAATTGGCCAGTCTCGACATTGTCAAACGCGTCATCCTCGCGATTGTTCCACAGGATGGACCCAAGCAGTGTGACCGTGCCCGCCTTGTTGAATACGGCACCACCCGAACCAGTGGCATGGTTCGCGTAGAGTGTGCAATGCCGGATCACGAGGTTGGTGGAATCGTTATAGATGGCACCGCCATAAGACGCCTGATTTTCCTGGAAGGAAAGGTTCACCAACGCGGGGGAAGAATCTTCATTGTAAATTGCGCCGCCAGATTCAGTGGCAGTATTCCCGACAAATTGACATTCGGTGATGAATGCATTGGCGCTGAATTGGTTCAGAATAGCGCCGCCCTGGGTTGCCGATTGATTATTGGCAAAATAGGAACGTTGAATGCGCGGGTTGCTGGCGCTCTGGTTGCGAATGGCACCAATGACCGTGTTGTTTTCGAACCGACAATCTACGATTTCAGGCGAAGATCCGTTAATGTTTACAATAGCGCCCCGATTGCCAGAGAATCGACAATTGCTGATCAAAGGATTGGCTGTATTGCGATTGTCTAATGCGATTCCTAGGCTGTTCTGGAACCAGCAATTACGGAAGGTCGGGCTTGCTGCATCATTGGAAACGGCAGGTTCATTCGTTGAACTACCCGTGATGAAAAAGCCGTCAAGCACGGTCAGTTTATCCATTGGAGTTGTCACCCCGTAGTTCCCGATTACGGAGGAGTTTGGCAGTCCCACCAGACGAGTCACCTGGTTCGTCCAATCGCGAGTTGTGCGCGTAACTTCATTCCCCACAAACCCGCCATAAATTCCGACCAGCGGCTTCATTCTGAAACTGAGAGAAGAAGGAGTGTAGGTCCCTTGCGCGACCCAGATTTCTGAACAACCTGACGCAGCCTCGATGGCAGCTTCCAGGCTGCTGAAGGCGTTGGCCCAGCTCGTCCCATTGGTCAGCCCGGCACCACCTTGTTTGACGTAAATCGTGCTGGCCTGTCGAACCATCAAAATCGCTGAGGGGCTTTGGAAACCTGTGCTATCGATGACGATCCGGTAAGCGTTGGAGTTCAGGGACAGCGTGCTGTTGGTGATGGTTAACGTGGAAACATTCGAAAGGGTCGAAATGTTGTAGGTGGCGTTGTTCGCGATGTTAACAAATCCGCTTCCGGCGTTCACTTCCCAGCGGACTACAGTATTTGAATCACTGCGTGCAACTGAGAAGGTGGCACTGCTGCCCACACACGTAGTTTGCGAAACTGGAACGGACAACAAGCTTACGGAACCGGCCGAATTAGCCTGGAGCTCGTAAGCTCCCATATCGACTACCCCGTTGTTGAATCGGCGAGGATTACCAGCGAGATCCAAAGTGGACTGCAGAGCCGGGCTGTTGCTGCCGGCGTTCACACTGGGGGAAACTGATAACAGTTCATAAGGCCTTGGGAGCACGCCTACGAACAACGGATGCACTCCAATGTTGCCATTGCCGACGCTCGTCAGACCTTGCACCGCGGAATGCGAAACTGACACTGTGCCGTTCTCAGACAGAATCTGCTGTTCTTCTACAGTGGGTTCTCCGTAGCTGGAGGCAATTGTGTTGCCCCAAAAGATAGAGTCCTCGATCGAAATGGAACCTGCTTGCGAATAAAGACCACCGCCATAACGTGCCGCACGATTGTAGGTCACCGTGCAGTTCTGCACTGTCATCGTTTGCCCACCGTTGAAGATTGCGGCCGCGGAATGACCTGATTCGTTGTCCGTAAACAAGCAGCTCTCGAGATGCAGCGAGGTCCCATGGTGGCTAAGAGCTCCTGCGCCGCTTGTGGCGATGTTGCTCTGGAACACCGACCGCAGGATGGTCGGAGCCGAAGTGCCTTCGACCGAGATGGCACCCCCGGATGGTCCGCTATTCCTTTCGAAAACGCAGTCTGTGATGACCGAACTTGAATCGCTCAAAAAGATGGCGGCCCCACGCAGACTGGATCGGTTACTTGTGAAACGGGAACGAACAATACTGGGGGAAGCTGATTGATTATAAACGGCGACATTACCGCCACCCACAAAGACGCAGTTGGAAATGGTGCTGCTGGACTCCCAGTTCAGGATTGCGGTGCCGCTGCAGTTTTCGAATGTGCAGTTAAGAATCGACGGTTCGGCCCCATCATTATTTTGGACCGCCGTTAAAGAGCTGCGCACGACGAAGCCGTCCAGGATGGACCGATAATCGATTCTGTCCAGGTCGCCGCGATTGTCGAAGAGCACTTGACCCGGAGCGTTGGTCAAAATAGCCAGGTTCGCCGTCCAGTTCCGCTGGGAACGGTTTGTTTCCGTTCCGGCAAAACCACCGTAGATGGGCAGCTTCGGCTTCATTCGAAAATTCTGGCGACCATCTGGAGCAGCGGTCGGACGATAGGTTCCCGCAGCGACCCAGATTTCGGAACAGGAGTCAGCGGTGGTCAATGCCTGCTGCAGGTTGGTGAAGGCATTGGCCCATGATGTTCCGTTTTTGGAACCGTTCGCTGCGGCACGAACATAAATAATTTGGGGTAAACGCACCGTCAACGAAACAGGGGGAGCGAAGTAACTCTTTGATGGTACAGCGACGCGAAACTGGTGGCCATTCATCCCGAGGGATGCCTGGACCGTTAGGGTGGAGGAATTCGTGGTCGTGGTAACCTGATAACTGGAATTTGTCGTGACAGCCACGAAGCCTGAGCCGGTGTTAATCTGCCACTGGAAGACTTGAGTTGGGTCATACACTCCCACCGCGGTGAAGGTAATTGGGCTGACTCCGGCAATACACGTTTCAACCGACTCCGGCAAAGAAACCAGTCTAACTCGACTCCCGGCGTTGGTTTGTGTTTCATAAGAGCCGACATCCACGCTGGGACCGAACACGCGTGGTTTACCCGCGAGGTCGCTGGTAACGCCCGTGATGAACGATGAATCGCCAGAATCCAGCAATGGCGAGTTGGATGACAGCGAGTAATCACCGCTGGCAGAATTAAGGAATAAGGGGTTGAAGCCGACATTGCCGTTCGTAACCACTGTCAAACCATCGACACATGAATCCGTGATCCTGAGGGTGGCACCACCTGACATTGCAATCTGGCTGGTTTCGCTTTTGAGTGAAAGTGCCCCTGCGCGATTTTCCCAAAAGATGCTGTTACGAATTTCGTTCGTGACGGTGCCGTATCCCTCCAGGCCTCCGTTCTCATTACGCGCCTGGTTATCCGCAATGGTGCAGTTGATGATGCGCACGTTTCCCGGCTTGTTGGTCGTTCCAAGGGAAGAGATGGCACCGACTCGATGGGTGGAACGGTTATTATAAACTAAACAGTTTAGCAATGTTACCCTGGACTGGCTGAGCGTGATGGTGCCGAATCCCGTTCGATTATCTTTAAAGATACAATTTTCCACCGTCATTCCCTGGGCTTCTTCCACACGCATTGCTGACCCGAAGCCACCACTGTTGCCACTGAACGTACAATTACGGATAGTTGGATTGGCCTGGGAGTTGTAAAAGGCGCCATCTGCGGCCCCGGTGAGGGTGAAGCCATCCAGGATCGCGGTCGCGTCACAGGCGTTCCAATTGCCGTCGTTATAAATCAGTTTATACGAATTATCGGTGTCATCAGTCGCTGAGCCAATGTTGCCACTCAGGATGGTGAAGTTGGTGCGCCAGTTGCGTTGAGCCAGCGCTGTTTCCGTTCCGATAAATCCGCCATAAAGGGCAATTCCTGACCGCATGCGAAAAGCCGCGTTGCGATCGGACAAATTATTGGTTACCGGGTAGTAGGTTCCGCTCGCCACCCAGATTTGGGAGCAAGGTTCCGCGATGGCAAGGGCCTGTTGGATGTTGGTAAATGCGTTCGCCCATGTTCCACCGCTTGCATTGCCAGTCGCGTTGGCCTTAACGAAAAGACGCGATGCCGTGAATTGTAATGTGGCCGCGCGGGAGGTGAATTGCGCCGTTCCGCTTGCACGCAAGCGATAGCGATTGCCGCGTAAAGATACTGCAGGATCAGTGATGCTGAGAAATGCGGTCGTCGCTCCCTGATAGGTCGCGCTGTTTGTGACAGACACATAGCCTTGTCCATTTCCGTTATTCACTTCCCATTGATAAGTGAGGCCCGTCGGAATGGTCGCCGTCGCACTTACTGTTAGTCGGAATACTCGAATCTCATTCACGCAATCGATGCTGATTTGCGCAAGGGCGTTGATACCCGTCGGTTCTCCCTGGAATTCGTAAGCTCCAAGGTCCCGTGCCGAACTGAAGAGTCGAGGGGCGCGGTCCAAATCAACCCCCGGGACTGACCCTTCATTGCTAAAGCCTGAGGCATTGATCGCAGGAGAATCACTGCGCAAACGGAAATTACCCGCCGCGGCGTTTACGAACTGCGGCTCCCGATCATCGATATCGGTCCAGTAAGCAGATGCGTTGGTGCCGGCGTAGCCTTCAATGATGTCATTGCCAATCGAAGTGAGATGGTTGGATGAAGAATAGTTCGGCTTAAACTGCTGGATTGCGATGGAGGTGACGCCACTGCCGGAATTGGTGACCCGGTTGTTCCATAGGATGGAATTATCGAGGTCAATGCGCCGCTCGACCGCCATTTCCACGGCGGCTCCACCCGTCTCGGTAGATGAATTGACGGTGACGCTGTTGCCGTAAAAGGTGCAATAATTAATGCCAAGGGCTCCGCGGCTGTAAATCGCTCCGCCGTGCCATGTATAACCCGAACCATAGAGACCGGTCTGGGCAGTATTGGCTCGGTTATTGGAAAAAAGAACGTTGACGATATTACATTCCATTTCAGCCGCCTGCGGTTCGTAAAACACTGCTCCACCGCCCCCTGCGATGTTGTTCTCAAAACGACAGTTCTGAACGTCGAGAAAGCTGGTGCTGTAAATGGCTCCACCCCATCGCTGAGCGTAGTTGTTCGTGAAAATACAATCCCGAAGATGAAGGCTTTGATAGCCAAACATCGCGATAGCTCCACCACTCCGCGTGGCTCGGTTGTCCGTGAAAATGCAGTTGCGAATCGAGGGGCTTGCATCCTGAATGAAAACACCAGCCCCATCCCCACCCGGATCGCTGACACCTTTGGTAATGGTGAATCCTTCCATGATGGCGTTACCGAAAGCGCCGGGACGAAATTGAACCACGTTGTAGGCGTTGTCTGCGTCATTGCCCACGACCCCTATATCACCGCTGAGGATAGTCGGATAGAGCGTGGGATTGCTTTCATTCAACTCGGTCGCGCCGCTTTGAAACCCACCATAAATCTTTGTTCCCCCAGAAATCCTGAAATGGTTGTCCTGGGCGCTGGAGCCAACTCCCGATGGAAATTGTGTCGGGCGATACGTTCCCTGCGCGACCCACACTTCGACCCGGTTGGTAGTCAAAGCCGGGTGAAGGTTTGTAAATGCATTGGCCCAGTCGAGCCCGTTATTCAAACCAGTCGCCGACCGATTCACATAGTAACGAGCAGGTGGTACCCCACCTTCGTAGGCGCCAATGTCCACCCGCGATCCCTGCACGCGCGCCGCGCCTCCTAAATCTTCATCCAACAAGCTGCTGACAATCGCCTGGTCAATTGAGTTACGGGTGGCTCCGGCATCGATCATGGGTGAACTAATTGTGAGTTTCACCTTTTGGGTCAGGATCGGATCCACTGAGCGGTTGGCTTTCGAAGAACGAACATCCTTATGGTAACCTTCGCCCATTTGGACGGCGCCCGCCTCCGGATAGAAACATTTCGGATCTACCGTGTCACCAACGTATCCGAAGGCTGTGCCTTGACCGCTTTTCACGAAACAAGAGGGCACAACAAACCAATTACCCGGCGGCAGGCTGCCGAGGCTTTGCACATTGGAATTGGTCAGATCGGTAAATCCGGTGATGTCGAAAGACAACGTCCCCAGCGTACTCATGGCCGTGCTGCCCATGCTCGAGCCGATTGCTGTAAATAAATCCGCCCCGGTCGTTCCACCCGCGCTGCGGTTGTTCCAAAGAATGCAATTCGCCACATCGATCCACGAACCAGAGGTCGAGGCAACGGCATGCCCGATGGTGGCGGAATCCGATTTGTTTTCTGTGATGGTGCAGTTGAGCAAATGCGTCCGCGAGTTCAGTGCATTGAGCACTGCGCTGGCGCCTTTTCCTCCGGAGTTCTTGTAAAAGGCGGAACTGACCACCTTCACATGAGTGAAGACATGGCTGTAAATGGCACCGGCCATCAGGGTGCTAGCGTTCTCTTCGAACATGCACATGTCCATGAAGACATTGGCGCTTTGAATCGAAGCTGCGCCTCCGACTGTCGCTCGATTATTCAGGAAGGTGGTATTTAGGATCCGGGTTTCCGGGGTAAAATGGAACAGCGTCAATTGCGCACGGCGCCAGTCCGATGCCCTCGGTTCCTGTTCACCTACGTAGACTGGAAGTGGGACGGGAACTCCTATCGGGACTGCCACCGTATTTTCGATCTGAGGCTTAACGAGTGTGAGGTACGGAGAAATGACATTGTTCATGTCCGTGGCGGTATCAGAAGCAGACGGCGTCCGACCGATGAAATCCGGCAATGCGCCGGTCGAACCCACGATCATCGCCAGATGTGGCGGCAAGCTGTTGGTATAATTTTTCACCAGGTTCTGTTGCAACGTGGCGACCGTCTTTTTGGTGAGCGCGAGTCCTTCCACAGTACCCTCGTCCGTGGGATTGAAGGTGATGAATTTGATCGCTCCACCGTCCTGCGCCGCGGTGTTGCTCCAGAAAAGGCACTTTTCAAGTCGGGTGATCGGATCCTGTCCATACATCGCCCCGCCACCCCATGTTGCGTGATTAAACTCGAAGGTACAGTTCCCGAAACCAATCCCGGAGTTCCGGGATGCCACCGCTCCGCCGAGGGCGGCCTGGTTGTTCACGAAATGGCAGTTGTAAATGAGGTTCACATTGAAAACGTTTCCGGTCGGCCCATCATAGTAAAGACCGCCACCCGCCGCCTCACTGCGCAACGGTGTTATCGGGAACCCGGGAGAATCGGTGGAACCAGTGATCATCTCCGGAATGGAATAATCCCCGTTTGCATTTCCTCCCGTGATGACAAAACCATCGAGGATATTCTCCAGGTTCGAGATTCTGACCACGTTGTAGGAATTGTCCGCGAAATTTGGATCTGTCAGGAACTCATCAGTGGCGAGAGCCCCAAAGGATGTTAAATGGGTGATGGCAGTGCTTTGCTTACTCCTGATATCGCCGCTCAGCACCGTGCGTTGGGTAAAGCTGTTCGCTTGTGACGACGCCGTTTCTGTTCCGGCAAAGCCGCCCAGGAGCCTGGTAAATCCTCTCAGCTCAAACGCCCCCATTCGGTTGGCCGTATCCGCCGGGTAGTAGGTCCCGCGCGCTACCCACACTTCTACCGGGTTGCTGGCCCTCGCAGTGAAAGAGCCAAGCGCCGTCGTCAAATTGGTGAATGCGTTAGCCCAATTCGAGCCATTGTTGCTCCCCATGGCATCCGCTTTGACATAGATCACCTGGATGGCTTGTACGTCGGGCGTGAATCCGAAAAGCAGGGCGGTGCAGGCTAAATAGAAAAGGCGCAAGGCGTGGGAAGACGAAGTGGGGCGCGCGTTATTTGAGCTCATTAAATTGTATACTGAAAGTTGGTCACGGCACGGCAGATGAACTGACTGAAGTAGGACTCATCATGCAACAGCTAGCCATGAACGCGGGGAATATAGCGCAATTGCCTTAATGGAACATGAATTTATTAAGGTTTTTTCTTATCCGTGGACAGGGGTTGTCCTAGGTAAAATCATCCGGCATCGACGTGATTTACTGAGATCTTCGTTCCAGAGGGTCGTCCTCACACGCATATCCCCGGCCAGTGCTACAAACCTTGGGAGCGAGCTTTTTTGTTGGACTCCGGATAGATCCCGAGGAAGTCAATTGATACACGGATTCACCTCAGTCCCCTTCTTGGTCGCGAGGTCGCTGGGTGGATCTCCCCCTAAAACGTTCTCTGCCAAAGCCCTGAATATGCGTAAAACCACGGGAAATCACTGACTTTGGTGGCGGGAAATCCGAAAACCGAAGGGAAAATCAAATTGAAAAGTGCCCCGGTTGTGTAACCGGAGCAAAAATCAGACTGAAAAGCGTCCCGGTTGCGCAACTGAAGAGAAAATCAGACTGAAAAGTCTCCCGGTTACGTAACCGAAGGGAAAATCAGACTGAAAGGTGTCCCGGTTACGCACCCGAAGGGAAAATCAGACCGAAAAGTGCCCCGGTTACGCAACCGGAAGGTAAATCAGACTGAAAAAGGTCTCGGTTCCAGAACCTGGGATTTCGACAGAAAGAAAAACTCTGATCGAATCCTATCCGGAAATTACTTTTGGCACTCGCTAGCTTGGCCAGGTCCGGTGCTGGTAAATGGGAATTCATTTCCATCAAATAAGTCTTCTTTCGGCGGAGAAAATAACCTACAGACCTCGCAGTGCCTACTTGAACAGTGTGAAAGCAGTTAATGGATATGATTATTTATAGCATAGCGAAACATGTTACAAAGTTATGTTGACTAGCCTGTTCGAATACATATTGTTCTAATAATGAACATTACCTCGAAGCAGCTTTCCTTGAAGAGCACTAGTTCAAAAAAGCGAGTTTTTCTTAGGTTTTGTGCCGTTTTTACCGTCCTGTTTGGTTGTTGCAGCTCAAGCTATGCGCAAATTGCTGCGAGTTATCCCATAGAGAGCGAGTTGCCCACCGTCCGGATCAACAGTTTCAATTCTCAAAGCTGCACGAAATGTCACCGTGGGACCGATTCCAATCGGGTGTCGGGCACTATGGACCAACCTGTCTTTGGCAAGTCTCTGAGCGTCTTCGCAGCAGACGAGATTCAGCTAATGAAAAAAATGGCCCTACATCTTCACGGGCGAACCGAAGCGGTGCGGGCAACTGCTGGGACGAAGTCAGGCCTATAATCATTGCAACCTTCAGACGAACAGTTCAGTGCGTTCGACAGTTAGCTATTTTAAGAAGGCGAGCTCTAAAATCTCGGTGAGCAGGTCCATTTCATTGTCAGTCCCGTTCGGCAGAATTATCACCCGAAGCACTCCGCCAGTAATCCACCGAACACAGTAGCCCTTTTATTTTTAAATCATAAAACCAGTTAGAAAATCATCCCATGAGCTATCTAAATGTTCCACGCTTGCATTTCACCGGAAAATTTCAGGCCGATCCTTCCACTGTAAACAATAACGACGCAAATTTCGATCCGACCGTGCAGTTGAGCAACGTGCCGGCGAACCCATCGGATCTGAGTAATACATCTGTCTATTGGAATCCCACGGGCACTCATAATTGGAAGTTGCAAGATTGCACGGTCCGCGGAGCAGCTAATGATCAGGGACAGTTCACGAGCCCCAGTAGTGATCCGATTATTGGAGCCAGGGTGATTTCGTCCGGTAAATATCCCGCGAAGATTGTGGATCTGGATCCTGACAATCAGTGCATATCGCAAATCTGGGGCCTGCAGGTGCAGATCGTGATCCTTGACCCGACAGATTCCACCAAGGTGCTGGCTTCCGTGAATGGATCGATGCCGCCCACGGCCTTTTGTGATCTATGGAACCGGGGTAAAGTTGGGAATCCTGGGATGCCCACCATGTGCGCCTGTTTTCAAGGAATTTTACAGAATGTGACCTGGGTAAATCCTGCGGCCTCTCCGTTGCTGGCCGTGCTTTATAAAGTGAGCCAGAACGCGCTTTCCATCCGTTTTAACGTGGACAGCTTTCAATCGAATTCGAACCAGGAGAATTTCACCTTCGGTCGCGTGGTGGGTACGATCGGTCCCGTTCTGGATGGAGATGCGCCTCGATCAACACCTCGAAGATTGGCTCCCATTTTCTCGAGCGATCCATCGATCATGAGCAATTATGGAGCTGCCGGTGCCGCATGGGATTCGAAGCGGAATGTGCTGATACTGGACCTGGGGAATTGTGTTCCGACGAATGCAGCGCCGCCGACTTCCGGCCCTACCGTACCGCTGGCGGGTTGGCCAATTAATGAGACAACGTTTAAACTCAATATCCCGGGCCCCACTGTGACACCTCCGGGGACGCACGTCAGCCTGAAGAGTGGTGGAGAAATGCAGGTGGGCGCTGGCGCGCCCAGCGTCCTGGGAACCATCGATTTCACCCTGGCCACGTATCTGACATATGCGGGTATCGTGGAGATACCGGTTTCCGCTTCACTCGTCTACCTGTTGCAGAACCAGGCGATGACACTGTACGATGTCACTAATTCCACAACCGCAGTAAGAGAAGATTTACAGGGCCGTTATGTGGATGTGGACGTCCCTTACTTTCGACTCAGTCCGGGAGATTCCCCGCAAGTCACTTTGTGGGCGACCAAATTTGGCCAGCCGTGGAGTGGTGCAAGTCTTGATGTAGCCTTGGTTCCCCAGGTGGGAACACCTTGGACACCCGGACAACCTCCAGTATCCCAGGCTCAGAACGGCGGCCCTTGGCCGAATGCTTATCCTCCGGGTGCCTTGACCCTCTCCAGCAATTGCATCATCACGGGTAGTAAGGGAACCGGTGTGTTGAATTTGGCAGCCGGGGATCCGGGCACGCCTCGAACCTATCCAGATGGAATGGCCGGGCCGGATGGCCAGGTGTATTGGATCACTGGTTCATGGGCCAACTGGGGAATGATCTTCCTCTTCCCAGGCATGGGCATCACGTCCCCGGCGGGAGGAGTGCCAATCAACGTCCTGCTTTTCAGCGGTTACACCGCTCCGGTGCAACCGACGTGGGATAATGATGTTGGGCCGATTCTGAGCAATTACGCCCGGATGTTTCCGTATATGAAAGGAATCATTGATCTGGGTGATTACGACACTGTGAAGGAGAACGCAGTGGCCATCCACCATGTGCTGAACCTGCCGGTGACCGATCCTCATCACATGCCGATCGTGCGCGATCTGTCTCCGGCAAAACTCAAAATGATCAACCAGTGGATTGCTAATGACATGCCCAAGTCCCCAACCACAACCATCGTGTAATCGCACCATAGAAAATTTTTATTGAGCATGAAAACGACCTTATTGAAATCATTGCGCCTTTTGGACTCCCCGAAGCACGCCTTTCTGCCGGTCTTACTGGCCGCCCTCGCTGTTACCAGTTGCGCGACCGGGCCAACAACCCCAGCCCCGACCTCACCGAATCCTCCGACGGCTACACTTCCATACCGATTCGACTTGGCGGAAGTGCCCAATTCGACATTGCCAGCCGTTCATTCCTACAGCTCAGCTCACGCCAATGGAAAATGGTTGATCATAGGAGGGCGCATCGCCGGACTGCACGGTTTCGGCAATAGTACAAACAATTTTCCGCGTTCGACTGCCAACCTGACCGCTTACGTCATTGATCTGGCGGCTAACCGGGTGCTCGGTTCGGCAAATCTTGTGCAAAGCCTGCCGGCTCAATTGGCTGGGCCGTTGACAGCCTCCAACCCAGAGTTTGTGCAGGTTGGAACCAATCTTTTCATCGTGGGTGGATATGGCAAAGACCTGGTGTCAGGTGAGTTGACCACCTTTGGTTCGCTTATCAAGGTGGATGTGAGGGGATTGATTCAGGCCATCACCAACAATGCGCCGATCACGAATTATTTTGTGCAAAATCCCGCGTCTGACAATCGCTTGAAGGTGACGGGGGGTTCCTTGAAATCTCACAAAGGCATTTTCTACCTGGTTTTCGGGCAGGATTTCACCGGCATATATTCCGTTCAAAACCGGGATTACAACCGTGCAGGTGGCCAGTTTCAGAAATACACAGAGAAGGTGCGTATGTTCACTCTGAACTCGGACCTATCGATTCAGAATTTTAATCAGATTGATGGTGGCTATGATTCCAATCTGCCTTATCACCGCCGCGACCTCAATGTGGTGGATATCATTCAGCCGAATGGTGCGCCTGCGGCGACGGTCTATGGCGGGGTGTTCAGGGCAGGGCAGGTGGCTGGCCATACGACGCCGATCGACATCGACTTTGGGAGTTCGTTTACCAATGCGATTGTAACCCATCGCACCAATTTCAATCAGGCCCTGAATCATTACGACTGCGCCAGTGTCACCGTTTTCGACTCAACGAGTGCAAGTTGTTTCACCACCCTGATGGGTGGTATCAGTCAGTATCATTACAATTCCCAGTCAAACATGTTGGTGCAGGATCAGGTGAATCTCCCGAATGGCGTGGACGGTCTGCCTTTTATTAAGAACGTTTCCATCATCCAGCACGGTGCTGCTGGCTCATTTGCGCAATATATTCAACCGACCACCATGCCAGGTCTGCTTGGCACGGACGCTCAGTTCCTTTACAGCACGAACGTGCAAAGTGGCGGTAACATGTTTGAAAACGGCGTGATTAATCTCGCTAAGCTTCAAGGCACGACTCTCGTGGGGTACGTGTATGGTGGGATCGAGTCGTTCGGTCCCTATACTGGTCTTGTCACAAACAATCCATCATCAAAGGCCAGCAGCAGGTTGTTCGAGGTCTACATCACACCCACAGCAAGCAAGGTTCTCCAGATGCCGCCATTGCCGACGCAGACAACACCTTATCCGCCGACTCCATAATCCAACGTTCATGATGATTTACGAGACTATGAATTCACCGATCCATCTAAACCAACATCCGGCCGTGATGTTTGAGATCATGGCGACAGACCAGGCGGCACTGAACCAGTTTTACAAGGTCGTCTTTGGCTGGCAGGCGGATCCAAATGGAGGCTTTGATTACATTAAATTTCCCGTCGCCAGTCGGCCTTTGCTCGGCGGCATCGGTAAAGCGAAGCCGGGCGTGATCGGATGGGAGAAGGGCGTCACCTTCTACCTTGAAGTGCCGAGCATTGATCAGGCTCTGGAGGATCGCATCAAAAACAATGGTGGCAAAATGACCGTGCCCCGCACGCCGGTGGATGGTTATGTATTTGGGATGTTTGAGGATCCGGAAAAAAACTTGGTGGGACTTATCGAGCCGTTTAAAGATACGGCATGAAGTATTGGCACCGGCTTGGCGGAATTGCAGTCGCAGTGCTGGCGTTGAGCCCTGCTATAACGCATGCCCAGATGAGGGGGGCGCCAGCTATGCTCAGGAGAACGGCACTCACCTCGGCCATAGCGACGAATGATTTGCATGCGCATGTTTCCTATCTGGCGAGCGATGAATTGGAGGGGCGCCTGGCAGGCAGCACAGGGGCACAACTTGCGTCTGAATATATTGCGCAACAATTGAAACGCGCAGGAGTGAAGCCGTCGGGCGACGCAGGGGCTTTCTTCCAGCATTTTGAATTCACCGCTGGAGTGCAGACGGTGGCCAATGCGAACAAGTTCACCCTGATCAAGAAGGGCGACACCGCGCAAACGATTGATTTCAAGGTAGGAAAGGACTTTCGCCCGCTCTCTTTCAGTGCAAATGGTGAGGCGTCCGGTGAGGTGGTTTTTGTCGGTTATGGGCTCACAGCACCGGGGGAGCTGTGGAAGAGTTACGATTCCTATCGAACCCCCATTAATGTTTCGAACAAGATCGTGGTCGCATTCCGCTATGTGCCGGAAGGTGTGGAGCCAGCGCGGCGCGCAGAGCTGAACCGATACGCCGGTCTCCGCTACAAGGCCCTCGTCGCGCGCACCTACGGAGCGAAGGCTTTACTCATTGTTACAGGCCCGAATTCGCCGAGTCCTGGTGAGCTCGCTCCAATGACCTATGACAATAGCCTGGCCGGTTCCGGGATCGTCGCGGCATCCATATCAAGTAACGTGGCGAATGCGATGCTCGCCGGAAGCGGCAAGACTTTAAAGCAACTTCAGGATGCACTGGACCAGGAAAACCCACATGGCGAGGACGTACGCTTCACATTGCCAAATGTGACCGTGAGCATCACAACAAAAGTGAACCATCTGAAGAAGATGGATCGCAATGTAGTGGGCATCATCCCGCCCATTTCTGGAAACGAATATGTGATGTTGGGGGCACATTATGACCACCTGGGACAGGGTGAGACGGGCGGCTTTGGTATCAAGGGTGAAGAAGGGCAGATCCACAATGGTGCCGATGATAATGCCTCCGGTGTCGCGACCATGCTGGAACTTGCCGCGAATCTCGCTGTCGAGCGTACTAAAAATCCGAAGGCCTTCAAACGTGGCGTGGTATTCTCCTTTTGGTCGGGCGAGGAGATGGGCCTGATCGGTTCCTCGCACTTCGCGGACAATCCGACGATCGCTCTTTCGAATGTGGTTGCCTACTTGAACTTCGACATGGTTGGACGTTTGCGGGAAAACAAACTCACCTTGCAGGGGATTGGTTCCTCCAAGGCATGGAAGGGCTTGATCGAGAAGGCGAACGTGGTCGGCGGGTTTGATCTGATCCTGCAGGATGACCCTTATCTGCCCACTGACACTACGGCCTTCTATCCGAAGAATATCCCGGTGCTGGGGTTCTTCACGGGAAGCCATGAAGAGTACCATCGACCGGCGGATGACATAGACACGCTGAACTACGGAGGCTTGGAGCGGGTTACCGTAATGGTGAAACACTTCGTGTTGGACCTGGCGAAAGAGGGAACGCGCCCCGAATATGTTAAGGTTGAGAAAAGCAACAAAGGTGGCTCACGGGATGGTCTCCGAGCGTATCTAGGCACAATTCCCGATTATACATCCGAAGTGCAGGGGGTGAAGCTTAGCGGCGCGCGTGGTGGCAGCCCCGCGGACAAAGGAGGCATCAAGGCCGGCGATATCATCGTCGAATTTGCGGGACAGAAGATCGCAAATATCTATGACTACACCTATGCCCTGAACGCAGTGAAACTTGGGAAACCGGTGAAGGTGATCATCATGCGGGATGGAAAGAAGGTGGAGCTGAGTATCACTCCAGAGGTGAGGAAATGAGGGGCAATGAGGGCTATTAAATCAGGAGATTCCCGAAGGCAACTTCCTTGCCAAAAAATAGTTCCAAGCGCAGTTTTTGCCACATGGCCGCTGTAAAAGATTGTCCCACTGATGTTTCCACCACAGGGATCGAAGGTTTGGATTCCGTATTATGTGGAGGACTTCCCAGGAATCGACTTTACCTGTTGGAAGGGGATCCCGGTGTGGGGAAAACCACTTTGGCTGTGCAATTCCTGCTTGAGGGGGCACGCCTGGGAGAGCGCGGGCTTTATATTACCCTTTCCGAGACAAAGGACGAGTTGTTAAGCGTGGCCCGGTCGCATGGCTGGTCTCTTAATAAGTTTGCAATCTTCGAATTGTCCGCCATCGAGCAGCAGCTCCAATCGGAAACGGAACACACTTTCTTCCATCCCTCCGAGGTCGAATTAAACAAGACTACTCGAATCCTCATGGATCAGGTGGAGACTGTTAAACCAGCTCGAGTGGTCTTCGACTCTCTTTCGGAAATGCGGTTGATGGCGGAAACTCCGCTTCGTTATCGACGTCAGATCCTGAGCTTGAAGCAATTTCTTGCTGGCAAGAAAGCCACCGTTCTGTTGCTCGACGATCGTTCTTCGGCGCGAGAGGATCAACAGGTGCGCAGCCTTGCTCACGGCGTGTTGAGGTTGGAAAAAACCCTTCCGATCTACGGAATTACTCGTCGTCACCTGGTGATCGAAAAAATCCGCGGGGTTAAGTTTAGGGAAGGGCATCACGATTACTCCATTCAAAAGGGGGGAATCGTTGTTTACCCACGCATGGTTGCGGCGGAGCATCACACTGAATTTGTACGTGAACCTTTCCCGGTTGGGATCGAAGGATTTGATTCTTTGTTGGGTGGGGGAATCGACCGCGGAACGAGCACGATGATAATGGGGCCTCCCGGCACCGGAAAATCCACCCTGGCTGTCAGGCATGCCTTTGTGGCCGCATCGAGGGGGGAACGGGTTAACTGTTATCTATTCGATGAAACAATTGGGACCCTCACCAGCCGCGCAATGGGGTTGGGGATGGATATTCGTCCCTTTATCAAGTCAGGTATCTTGCAGGTGGAACAGCTGGATCCGGCCGAGATCCTGCCCGGGGAAATGGTATTTCGAATTCAGGAAGCTGTAACGAAGGATCAGTGCCGGATGGTAATTCTGGACAGCATTAACGGTTACTTGAACGCCATGCCGGATGAGCGCTATCTCACCATGCAATTACATGAAATGCTCGCGTTTTTGAATCAACAAGGTGTCATTTCCATTCTAGTTCTTGCCCAGCAGGGGTTGATAGGCCCAATGCACAGTGCGGTGGATCTGACTTACCTCTCGGATACGGTTGTGTTGCTGCGCTATTTCGAGGCAAACGGAGAGGTGCGGCAGGCCATTTCTGTGACAAAGAAACGTAGTGGCACGCACGAAAGGACCATTCGTGAGTTCAAAATTGATCCACAGAATGGCATTTCTGTTGGCCAGCCATTAAGAGAATTCCACGGTGTCTTGACCGGTGTTCCGCAGTTTCAAGGGAATGTTCACCAGATGATGCAGCCGGAGACTCTGGCTAAAACGCCCGCAAAAGTGCTTAGCCACTAAAGATTTGTAGGCGAACCCCGATGGTTTTTGCCTAGAACTCAAGTAAGTTGGAATCGCTTGGAAGTAAGAAGCGTAACTATCGAACGGAACGACGAGCGCGTTCTGGTGTTTGCCCCGACTGGACGAGACGCAGTGCTCACTTGTTCGTTCCTGGAGCGTGCTGGAATTGATGCTCAGGCCTGCCGGGACATGTCCGATGTGGTCCACAAGGTGGAAGCGGGTTGTGGGGCAATCGTTCTGGCAGAGGAAACGCTGGGGACGTCTTCGGTGCAGACACTTACCTCGTTGCTTTCACATCAGCCATCCTGGTCAGAAATCCCAATTTGCATCATTACCAGCGGCGGCTTTGCTAACAATGATACCTCCAATCGGTTGAGCATCTTCAACTCAGTTGGAAGTGTCATGGTTCTGGAGCGTCCATTTCGTCCAGAGACTCTTGTAAACTCCTTGCAGGTGGCCCTTCGTTCGCGTCGGCGGCAGTATCAGGTCCGTGATCTATTGGATCAGCGAACCGCCACATTGGAGCGTTTCCGGTTGATGGCTGAGACGATGCCTCAGAAAGTGTTTACGGCGACTCCTTCAGGGGAGGTGGATTATTTAAATCAGCAGTGGCTCGAATTTGCGGATGTGCCCGCAGGAAATGGGAGTTGGACACAATTGGCTCATCCTGATGATCTGTACGAAACGGCTCAACTTTGGAAATGTTCACTGCAAACAGGCAAACCTTACAAAGTGGAGCATCGCTTACGTCGCAGGGATGGTTCCTACCGCTGGCATCTTAGCCGTGCCCGGGCCTTGCGAAGTTCTTCCGGAACTATTCTGCTTTGGATCGGATCGAATACCGATATTGATTCCCCGAAGCGGGCGTCAGAAGAGCTGGAACGCCTGGTCGAGGAACGCACTGCTTCTCTCCGCGAAACCAATAAACAATTAGAAGCCTTCTGCTATACCATTTCGCACGATTTACGGGCACCGCTTCGTGCGCAACAGGGCTTCTCCATGGCGCTGATTGAGGAATTCGGGGACGCTTTAGGCGAGACCGGGCGCGAGTACGCGGGGCGGATTCACCAGGCAGCGACTCGGTTGGATAGCTTGGTAAAAGACCTCCTCGCCTATTCGCGGATCAGCCGCGCTGATATCACACTCACCGAAGTAGATGTGCAGAAGACCGTGGCGGAAGTTTCGGAAGAGATGGCCTACGAAATAAAGAAGGCGAAGGCAAAGGTTGTTATTGAGCCATGTGTCTACCGTGTTCAGGCGCAGGAACTTATTCTTCGGACGGCGCTGACCAATCTGATGACGAATGCCTTGAAGTTTACGAAACCGGATGTCGCTCCAGAGCTTCGCATCGCTGCCGCAGAAGTAGATAACAAAGTGCGTTTATGGGTGGAGGATAACGGGATCGGAATTGCACCGGAGCATCAGCACCAGATTTTTGGAGTGTTTCAACGGCTGCATAGGGCCGGTGAATATCCGGGGACCGGGGTTGGTCTCGCGATCGTGCAGAAAGGGATTCAGCGCATGGGGGGCAACGTGGGAGTCGAATCTCAAGAAGGTTCAGGGAGCCGATTCTGGATCGAGCTGAAAAAAGCCGGGTGACCTACTTTGACGAGCGCAGGTAGTGGGTCACTTCCTGGAAGGTAGCTGTTTTTACGAAGTAAGTCGTCGCACCGAGCGAATATGCCCGCTTCACATCTCCGGGATCATCCGAAGAACTCAGAATTATGACTGGCAAAGTTTTCAACCCGGTCTGGCTCCGAACCCATTCGAGAACTTCAAAACCGTTCATTTTCGGCATCTTCAGATCTAGAATCAAAAGCTCGGGCAAAGGGAACTGCTGTCGGTCTGCGTAAGCACCCTTTCCAGTAAGCCACTCCATCGCTTGCTGTCCGTCCTCTACCGTTGCGAGGGTGTAAGGAAGAGTGGCCCGTTTCAGTGCCATCTTAAACATCAAGACGTCGTTCGGGTCATCGTCAGCGTATAAGATATTCTTGTATGGCATGCTTGAATCGCTCCTTCGGCAACTCAACTGATTCTGAACCCGGAATGCAACCAATTATCTGCTATGCCAATCGCGCATCATGCCCGCAAGTTGCGCAATCGTAGGGCTTTGCGCCGTCCGCACGTAGAAACCGCTCGTACTTACTCCGGTCAGAACACTCATGGCATTGTCGAACCCGAGCAATTTGCCGAGACAAAAGCCGGAATTGAAATGATCTCCGGCACCCGTCGTGATCAAGGGGGTTCCTACATACGGCCCTTCCACCAGATCCACGACATCGTTGCTGACCGCGAGGGCGTACGCCACCGGATGCACGACGAGCGTGTCTATCTGCAATCTCTTTCGAATATCACGGGAGAGGACGGAGAGGCATTCAGGGGTTTGCGCTGTCTCCGGGATGCCATAGACCTTCCCGATTTCGTACGCTTCTTTTTCGTTCAAACCCAAAATGACATCGAAATACTTTTGAAATTTCCCAATCAGGTCTAAAGCGCGGAGAATATCCAGGGGTTTGCGTTTTTCTGGATCGGCCAGGTCGAAGAAAATTTTGCGACGCGGTGTGTTCAGTGCCGGACAGATTTCTTTCTGCAGCGATTCCCATATGTCGCTCATATAGGTGAGCATGGTCCAGTTCACGAAACCGACGAGGTCCGAGCTGCTGAATTTTTGGACGAATTTCTCCCGACCGAAACGGGCTTGGATGTTTTCCCAGTTCACCTCTTTAAGGGAATCATGTTTACCCATCATGATCTTGCCATCTTCAAACTCGAGAGCATCCGTGTGTCCGGGGTCCGCAATGGTGTAAACTTCAGAACGTTTAGCGAATTCGGAGAAGATCGGGTGCAGGGCAGGGTAACCAAGATTGCCGAGGTACGTGACCTTCAAGCCAAAGCTCGCCAGGGCATTTGCCATGATGGGACCATTGCCGCCGAGTTTGGTGATCTTGTTCACCATTTCGACGTTGGTGCTTTTTCCGGCAGCGGCAGCGAGGCGTTCTGCGAAGCGTGCGATCGTCGGGACGCGATCAAACTTCTGCGCGTCATAACGTTTATCGACTACATGGACGATTTCGTCCACAAAACCATCGAGACCGCAGAACGCTGTTAAGTTCTTTGCCCGTTCCACGGAAGCTAAAAGTTGTTTGGCGCAATTTTCGCGAAGTTCTGGTGTGTTCATCTATTCTGAAATAACTCGGTGAAATCCAATTCAATCGGGGATGTAACTATTCAAGGTGCAGGAATGCAATCACGCAACGAAGCCACTGACTAGTCGATGACGACTCCAGCGATACTAAGAATGCGATCCAGGTCGTCGTCATTGAAGAATTTTATCTCGACCGACCCTTTGCCTTTTTTATATCGGAGCGAAACTTTGGTGCCGAATTTCTCCTGAAGTTTGGTCTCTACATCCATGACATGAGCGTCACGGTTTGCGGTGGGGCGTTTGGCACTGTTGTTCGTGTTGGTGCCACTTCCAGCCTGCAGCAGCGTCACCAATTCTTCCGCCTGCCGAACACTGAGGGAGTCGCGGATGATGCGATCGGCGGCCAATTTTTGCTGTTCGAAGCTCGTGAGACCCAAAATGACCTTGGCGTGTCCCACTGATATCCGGCCATCGCGGACATGGGCTTGAATATCCGAGGCGAGCTTGAGCAGGCGGAGAGCATTGGCGACGACGGCGCGGCTTTTGCCTACTTTTCCAGCCACCTCTTCCTGGGTGAGATTGTGACGTTCCACCAATTCACCGTAGCCGAGCGCTTCTTCGATCGGGTTCAGGTTTTCGCGCTGGAGGTTTTCGATGAGCGCGAGTTCCAGGAGATCGCGATCATCGGCTTTGCGAACGATTACCGGGAGTTCGGTCAACCCAGCGAGTTGGGCGGCGCGCCAGCGGCGTTCACCGGCGATTAATTCGAAATGCTCACCGTTCTGTCGAACAATCAGGGGCTGAATGATTCCTTTTTCTTTAATGGAATCGGCCAATTCGCGGAGCGTGTCCTCCGTAAAAGTTTTGCGCGGCTGGAAAGAGCAGGGGCGGATGCGATTAATGGCAACCGTTTGCACGGTATTGCGCGGATCCGCCACCGGAACCGGTGCAGTGGGCTCTGGCGCAGGTGTTTGCGATGAGAAGGGCGACGCCTTCGCAGCGGCGGCCGAAACGCCACCAAGCAAAGCACCAAGACCGCGGCCTAAAACTGGTTTTGCCATGGCACACAAGATAAGAGGCAACACCACTCGGGAAAAAGGAAATTGTGAACCGGCCTATAAATCTTATCCTAGACCATCGTGAGCCACAAAAGCGCGCGCATCTCGGAATTGATCGACTCGTGCCGGGGGCAAACCCTGCCCGCGCATTATCTTGGCTACTTCGAGTGTTTTAATCGCACCATGTTCTATGAAGCGCACGATGTCCTGGAAGAACTCTGGCTCGCTGATCGGCAGGGACCGAACTATTCGTTCTACAAGGGATTGATTCAGTTTGCCGGCGCTTTTGTGCATCTCCAGAAACACTCGCTCAAATACCCACGCCTTCGACCGTCCGCGGCGCTCTTCAAATTGGCGCGAACCAATCTGCAAAAATATCCGAATGTTCACGAGCAATTGGATCTTTCAGAAGTGCTGTCCATGATTGAGGTGTGGCTGAGTAAGCTGGAGGCTGGAGGTTTCAACCAGAATCCCATAGCGACGGATTTACCTCCGAAGTTACAACTGGTCATTTAGTGGAGCTGTGGGAGGACGGAGCAGGCCGGAAAAAGTCTCGAATCCACGTTTGTTCTAACGGCCGAAATCTCTCTTGAATACCTCGTTCCGGGAAGTCCGCGCCGTAAAATGGGAGGGAAAATGGACCGAGTGAAGATGATGGAATGCAACTGGGCCTTTGGAATCACGATTTTCGGGGATGCGAAACTTCCTGAACTACGGCAGAATAGTTTCATGAGCGGGCCAATCGATTCAGCATCGAACCATCGGGCACAATTGTCGGGATTGCGTGATGCTTTGCTTAACCTGCATAAGGCACTCATTGACTACGAGCGGATTGGTTATGAGCAGACGTTTGGGACGATGCATTCACCCTACGAATTTCTGCAGAAGGTGATCAATGACCCCTGGTTCGCCTGGTTGCATCCATTATCTCAGTTTGTGGTGTATATCGATGAAACCCTCGACCGGGAAGAACCGTTGCAAGCGCTGGACGTTGTGCAAATCCGGAAACAAGTCCGCACTCTTTTGACCACGTCAGAGGAAGGAGATGGTTTTCCGCGAAGCTATTTTGAAGCGCTGCAACGTGAACCGGATGTGGTGCTCGCCCATGCGGAAGTGGTGAAAGTGATAAACGCCAGCTAGTCCGGGACTTATAATAATTCAGGACGGCGCCCGAAATGGTCGGGGCTTTCATTCCAGACAAACCAGTAGTTGTGGATGGACTTTAGCAAGGCGGCCATCTCATCAATCCCACTTGGCTTCATGACGAATGAATTGGCATGCATGTCGTAAGCTTTGCGAATATCGGAATACTGCGATGAGGAAGTCATCACCACTACGACGAGGCGATTCAATGGGGGATGCTTTCGGATCCAGAGAAGCGTATCGAACCCTCCCATTTTGGGCATTTTTAGATCCAACAGTAGGAGCCTCGGAATTGGGACTGATTCATTGAGATGGGCGTTTCGGCTGGTGAAGAATTCGACAACATCTTCGCCATTTCGGGCGAATGCCAGGGGAAGTTTAACCCCGGCTCTTTTAAAGGCGCACTGCAGCAGGAGAAGATCATTCTCATCGTCCTCAGCAACTAAAATCGGGGCGTAAACCATAGTCTTTTAGGTTTCCGACGGTTGGGTTTCCAAGTGTGGCGCTTTGCTGCAGTCCTGCCAGTAAGCAACGATTTCGCGTATTCCTTCGGGGTGAAGCGTAAAGGATGACTTCGAGAGGTATGAGTTCACGTGAAAGCCGTATGCTTTCTCGATATCCTCTTTCATTTGAGAGGAGGTGAGGATGATGATCGGGAGCGGATTAAATCTGGGCTGACTCCGAATCCATTCCATGACCTCGAACCCATTTTTTCTAGGCATCTTGATGTCTAGAAACAGTAGGGATGGCAGGGGGAACGCTGCCCGGTCGGTGTATTCCGCTTCACCCTGCAAGTAGCGAATCGCTTCTTCACCATCTTTAACGATGTTCAACGACAAGTCTTTCCGGCCTCTCAAAGCCGACTGCAACAGGAAAATGTCGTTATCGTTGTCCTCTGCCAGCAAAATGTTCATGATGCAGTTACTCAAAACCTCCGCGAACAGACGTCTAACTCCTGCCAGCGCAAGGGAACCCAGCTCGTCCATAATACAGGGTAAAAACCAACGATCCAGAAAACTTATGAAGCTTTTGCAGACCTCTCGTTACGTTCCTGAGAGCGCTGGAAGCGGGATCGTTCCAACGGATAAGGAACTTTGGGACAAGAATTACGACTTGATCTCCGACAGCATGCGATCGATCCGTTCTGAAATGTCTCGTAAAATGGCAATGTCACTCTCGGGACGGTTGCCTGCCTTGGGATGGGGAAGGTCGGTTTTGATCCGACCGCGCAGTTTCAGGAACTGCGCCGCAGTGTGTTTATAAACAGGCACCGGAGGACGAAAGGCGAGGAAGCCAAGATACTGCAAAAGATCGTTCAACTCGTAGAAAAGCGGATCGCCTTTTTCCCAAAGTTTATCACGGGCAGCAAATGCTTCGGGCGAAAAGGCAGAGAGGCCTAGCAAATAATCACTTCCGTAAATGACCAGGTCGATGGCGAGATCGTTTCCGGTGTAGACTTTGAATTCCGGACGAACTTTGTCGCGCAACTCGAGTCGCTGCAATTCAAGTCGGCGGCTCAGGGAAGAATGTTTCATCCCGACGATTTGCGGGATCTGCATCAACTCGCTGACAGTATCCAGATCATAGATCTGGCCGAACGGTGCAAACATCTCACCGAGTTCGAATGCAAAAAGCTTTTCGCAATTGCCCGCCACCGTGCGGTAAGTGTTCACCAGGTCTTTTCGACTCAACCGTTTGAACTCGGAGCATTGAAATAAAATCGGAGTTCCACCGGCGGCGGTAATGTCGCCGATCGCACTTTGATAATTGGCCACCGCACTGCCTGCTTCGGTTTCTACGAAGGCACCCGCAATGAACCTCTTTCCGGGGATCGTCTGCTTCGTCACATTCAGCACTTCCCGACGTTCCGCCACGGAAAGCAGATTGGTGTAGCCGGTGTCCATATTGACAGCCGGTGCCAAACCAGCTTGTGAAGTGCGAAGGACGTTGGCGGCGAATGAATCGAAATCGATCGATCGATCTTCATTGAAGGGCAGCAGGACCGCGGAGATCCCTTCGATCTTACGGTTTGTCTGAATGCGGCGAGTGACTTCCTGTGTGTTCATCGTTTGAATGTGCTTGATTATGACAAGCTCAAGGGACGAGAACAATCTTCCCGTGAGCGCCGGGTTGCAGGACAGCTTCGTGCGCCTGGGGAGCATGTGCGGGAATGGAGCTCTCTTCGAGCTTCATCACCTCTGGCCCACCGAATTGTTGCACACGAATCGCTTTCATGATGCCGAAGCCAGGAGTTACTTCTTTTTTGGCGCAGTTGCCATTTCGTTCCAGCGACGCTGCATTTCTTCCGGGGTAACTTTCTCAACTTCCTGGGAAATCATCCACTCGTGACCGAAGGGATCGCGTAAACATCCGGTGCGATGTCCATAGAATTGATTTGTGACAGGGCGGATGACGCTGGCACCGGCTTTGATGGCACGATCGAAATCCGCATCCACATCGTTGCTCATCAAACTGAGCTTCACCGTGGTGCCGTAGAGTGTCTTGGGGGATTTGTTAAACTCCGGATACTCATCCGCCAACATCAATAGAGCGCCATTGATTGTGATCTCAGCATGTCCAATCTTTCCGTTTTCGGGATCGATCAATCGGTAGAGTTCTATCGCCCCAAACGCCGCTTTATAAAAATCGATCGCCTTGGCCGCTTCATTTACGGCGAATGCGGGAGCCAGCGGTGGATAGGAACTGTTTGCTTTCATTGACGAGGAACATGGGGTTTTCCCGTCTCTTGGCAACCTGATATCCGCCTCAGACAACCGTTGATCGAACTATTGTTTGACCCAAAGAATCACGGCAGAGGTATTTTGGGATTTGCGGTTTTTATGCCGTCCAACGATTTCCTCCGGTAAAATCCGGTGCGAGATCATCCAAGGACCTCGAAGGCCATTTTGCTCGCTTTTTTCTGTGCAAGCACCTGTAACGCGCGTTATCGACCGCTGCGGACTCCGCGACGACCTGTAACGCGCGTTATCGACCGTTGCAGACTCTGCAACGACCTGTAACGCGCGTTATCGATCGCTGCGACTCCGCGACGACCTGTAACGCGTGTTATCGACCGCTGCGGACTCTGCGGCGACCTGTAACGCGTGTTATCGACCGCTGCGGACTCCGCGACGACCTGTAACGCGTGTTATCGACCGTTGCAGACTCCGCGACGACCAGTAACGCGCGTTATCGACCGTTGCAGACTCCGCGACGACCTGTAACGCGTGTTTTCGACCGCTGCGGACTCCGCGACGACCTGTAACGCGCGTTATCGACCGCTGCGGACTCTGCAACGACCTGTAACGCGTGTTATCGACCGCTGCGGACTCTGCAACGACCTGTAACGCGCGTTATCGACCGTTGCAGACTCCGCGACGAGCAGCGACGCGTGTTTCCGATTCGTTGCACGGAGAGTTTTGTGTATTTCTGCCTCAGACGACTGCTGATCAAATTGCCTTGCTCGACGGGTAGGGAAAACACATAACGGCATGGTGAATATCGCTGCTGAGGTTGCCCGATTGCGGTTAGCCCACCAACTCGTTGTTGGCGGTGGAGCGGCAAGTCCGTTGATGGTGGTTTCTCGACTAGGCGCAATGCAGGCTCAGGATTATCAAAGCGCAGTGCATGGCATTGCTCTTCGCACTGAGATGGGAACGGTGGCGAAGGTTGAACAGGCGGTTACTGACCGGAAGATTGTTCGAACCTGGCCGATGCGTGGCACTCTGCACTTCGTTCCGGCGGACGATGTCCAGTGGATGTTAAAGTTACTGACACCTCGTATCATCGCAGGGAGTGCCACCAGGGTTAAGAACCTCGAACTGGATACCGCTATTTTCCGCAAGGCGGAGAAGGTGTTCATCAAAGCGCTGGCTGGTGACAAGCAGCTCACGCGGGAGGCGTTGCTGAGCCTTCTCAGCAAAGCAGGAATTGCGGTGAATAGCCAACGCGGCTACCACATTCTCTGGAGACTTGCCCAGGAAGGGTTGATCTGTTTCGCCAACCGCTCCGGCAAACAGCCCACCTTTGCCTTGCTCGACGACTGGGCGCCTGATCAACGGAAACTGGAGGGGGACGCTGCGCTTGCCGAATTGGCGCTACGCTATTTTACGAGTCATGGACCGGCCACGCTCCAGGATTTTGTCTGGTGGTCGGGTTTAAAAGTTTCGGATGCTCGCACGGGGATCGAGGGTGCTTGCGCAAAATTGGGGAAAGAGAGTGTTGGCACCATGCATTATTGGATGTCGAGGGAGACCGTCCCTGCATTCGAAGGAGTGATTGCGGCCCTTCTGCCGGCGTTCGATGAATATCTTTTGGGTTACAGGGATCGATCTGCCGTCCTTGCGGGCAAGCATGCGAACAGGATTGTTCCGGGAGGGAATGGAGTGTTTCTTCCAACAATAGTTGTGGATGGGCAGGTGGTCGGAACCTGGAAACGGTCCTTAAGGAAGGATGCAGTGATGCTTACGGCCTCTCCTTTTATTGCATTGAAAAAGACGCAGAAGAATACGGTAGAAGAAGCCGTGCAGCGCTTGGGTTCGCTGTTGGAAACGAAGGCTGAACTCGCATGGGAGAAACCAGCCTGAGCATTGGCTTCTACCAATCCTTCAACGGTGGGTCTCCTGGTTTCCGCTCTTTAGGAGGTGGCATAAAGATCAGCGGCTTTTCTTCACGTTTGAGCGCCTCGAGAAATTCTTGTGCCTGTTCTTGCGTCATCTTGCCATCCCCGCCGGCCATTTCGCCCTCCTGTCCTTCCGGTTTTTGTTCGTCACCGGGCTTGCTTGATTTTCCGTCCTTCTGGGGTTGCTGATCCTGCTTTTTTTGTTGCTGATCTTTGGCCTCCTGCTCCTGTTTCTGCTTCTGCTCTTCTTGATCTTTTTTTGCCTGATCCTCTTTCTGTTGATCCTGCTGCTGATCTTTGTTTTGGTCCTGCTTGTCCTTTTTCTCGTCTTTCTTCGAGGAATCCTGCTTCTGTTTATCGTCCTTTTCTTTTCCGTCCTTATCCTTGTCTGACTTTTGCTCCTGTTGTTGCTGTTGTTTTAACTCCTCGAGCTTTCGCTGTACAAACTGAAGGTTGTTCTTCGCATCTTGATCAGCTTCGTTGAGGCGCAAGGCATTCTGGTAGTTCTTGATCGCCTGTTCCCACGCCTCCTGTTTTTCCTTCGGCTCCGGGAGAGGTTCGCCGATTTGGTAGTGAGCATTTCCAAGGTTGTAGTAGGCCTTCTGTTGGAGTTCTAAATCCGGGGCGATCGTCGCTGTTTCAAAATGTTTCCGCGCTGTTTCGAGTTCTCCTGCCTGATAGGCCGCATCGCCGGCATTGAAGTGCAGGCGGAAATCGTTGGTTTTCTTCCGCAGAAGCTCCTGATAGTCGGCAAATGCTTCCGCATACTTTCCAGTCTCATATTTCTTCTTTGCAGAAGTTGTCGAAGCAAAAGAGAGCAGGGGGATCAGGAGAATAACCGCCGTCACCGAGGCTTTCTTGAGGCCGCTGGCGCGTTGTGCAGAGCCCTCACGATCACGCTTGCGATGCGGCAAAAAGGTCTCGATAAGCAGAAGCAGGATGGAGATCGTAAGCGGCCAGTGAAACCGCTCCCGATAGTTCTTCACCAGTTTGCTGCTCGATTCCGAACGCGGCAACGATGCAAGCCCGCGCTGGTAAAGGGTTTCCATCGCGGTGGTTCCAACAAGAGGCAGATAGAAACCATTCCCTTTTGCGGAAATCTCCTCAAGCAAACTTTCGTTCAAGCGTGATTTCACGGCATTTCCTTCGGTGTCTTTCAAAAACTCCGGGTTCCCACGTTCGTCGCGGATGCGGAGCATCTCACCTTCTTTGGTGCCAATCCCTATCGTAAACACTTTCAGACCATCTTCTGCCGCTTTTTCGACGGCTTTAATAGCATCGGTATCGTGGTCTTCCCCGTCAGTGAATAGCACGAGCACTTTGTGATTTTCGCTTTTTTCAAATGCCTGCGCGGCTGTGCTGATCGCTTCTGATAAAGCCGTTCCACCTTGAGGAATGATGTTCACATCGAGTGACTCAACGCTTTGTCGAAAGACTTGTTCGTCGAGCGTCAGCGGACATTGCAGAAACGCGGTGCCAGCGAATGCAATCAATCCAAACCGGTCCGACTTTGCAATCTTCAGCAAATCAAAAACCGCAAGCTTCGCACGCATGAGGCGATTGGGTGAGATGTCTTCAGCCAGCATGCTTTTGGATGTATCAATAGCGACGATGATGTCCAGTCCCTGAGTCGTGGCTTCCTGCCAATCGAAACCCCACTGTGGCCGTGCCCACGCCAACAACGCACAGGCCACTGCGAAAAACATCAGAACCAGGCGAAGCTTTTGCCGGGCCTCGGAAACGCCAACCGTCAAATTTTCAAGCAACCGAGATTGAACAAACCTGGCGACGAGCCATTGTTTGCGACGCCACGCCCACACAAGAAAGGCTCCTAGCAAAGGAAGAAGAATTGCGGCAAGCCAAACGACATCGGGGTGAGCGAATCTCATGGCAGCTTCCTCCAAATGGTTTGTCCGAGAATGATCTCCAGAAGCAAGGCCACAGTGCCAAGACTCACTGCCCAGCTGAGGAGCTCTTCGTATTGACGAAATTTCGTGGCTTCAATGTCCGTTTTCTCCAGCTTATCTATCTCCGCGTAGATGTTCCGCAGCCCCTCTGTGTTGTCCGCCCGGAAATACTTGCCGCCCGTCATGGTGGAGATCTTCTGCAGAGTCTCTTCATCTATATCGACTGGAATGTTCTGGTAAAGTGGCCGCCCCAGGAAGTCGACGGCTATCTCTCCATTCGGCATCAATTGAGGGGTAGGTGCAGTGCCTCTCGTGCCGATTCCAATGGTGTAGACTTTGACCCCCAGAGTTTGTGCCACTTCAGCTGCTGTGAGTGGAGGAACGTTGCCAGAGTTGTTAACGCCGTCTGTCATAAGAATCGCAATCTTACTTTTCGATTTGAGATCTTTCAGCCGATTCAACGCGGTCGTGAGCCCGGAACCAATGGCGGTGCGATCCTCGATCAAGCCGAACCGAAGGCGATCAAGATTCATCAGAAGAAAGTCGTGGTCTAGTGTCATGGGCGAAGCGACATAGGCGCGTCCGGCAAAGGCCACCAGGCCAATGCGGTCGTTGGGACGTTTGCGAATAAATTCTTCAAGCGTCTGTTTCGCAATTTTCAAGCGATTCACCCGTTCTCCCTTAATCTCGAAATCTTCTGCCGCCATACTGGTTGAAAGATCGAAGGCTACGGCGATATCTATCCCGCTGGCCTGCACTTTCGATTCCCCTTTGATGAGGCGTGGTTGCGCAAGGGCAATGATAAAGAAGGCCAGCGCGAGCCAACGAAGGGAAGAGAGGATGGCGCCGGTGCGAGATCGTGTCAGCCCCGAGAGTGGCTTCACCAGACTGACCGACGAATACACGAATGCCGAATGATGCCCGATTTTTCCTTTCAGCCAGGCAAGGAGTGGCAGGACGAGCAGCAGCAAAAGAATGTAGGGATGAGCAAAGGTCATTTCACTAGCTGTGATGTGGGCGTCGCCTGTTGTGGTTCTGTCTCTTCGATTATCTTCATTGCAACACTGTGCAATTCTTCAAGTTCCAGTTGCGTCGGTTCATACTTTGCAAATTTTACGAGATCGCACCGGGTCAGGAAGTCGCCCAGAGTGCCTTTAACGTTGCCCGCCAGTCGATTGCTGGTTTGCAGTGCATAAAGAAATTCCTCGGTCGTGCTCTCGGGAGCGCGAAGGTTGAAGCTTTCTTCCAGGTAGATGCGGATTGCATCGGATACCGCGCTCACGAACAGCTTTGGTTCGTTGATGTACGCCATGGCTTCCTTCAACTTCCGACGGGCACGAACATGAGGAGGAACCACAGGGACGGGTTTCGGTGCCAGCGCACCCTTCAACCAAAAGCGCCAAATGAGAAATGCAACCAGGGCAAGCAGGACGAATCCAAGACCGATCCAGACGTAGATCCAAAAATCGGGGATGTCGACCGGGGGCTTAATGTCTTTTAAACCAGCCACTGCGTTTGTAGGCGCCGGGGGTGTTGCGGGAACAATGACAGCTGAAGAATTGGTTGCCATATCAACAGCAGAAGAATGCGACTGTGGGACGGTTGCGACCTAAAGGTTTAAACACGGCCCCTCCGTTTCTCGCGTGTTTCAAAAAACTTCCCAAGCGCGGGACCGTAATCCTGGTCGGTGCGCAATTGAATGGCGTCAATGTTGGCGGACCGGAGTAATCGAAGCAGATCCGCCTGATTTTTTGCCTGACGTTCGGCAAAGGCAGTACGTTTTTTCGGATCACCCGTATTGATCTCAACTACCTCACCGGTTTCAGCGTCTTTGAAGATCAATCGACCGAGTGCCGGCAACTCCAGTTCGTAACGATCCACTACCTGGATCGCAATGATGTCGTGTCGCTTGTTGGTCGCACGCAAGGAAACAATCGCGCTTTGGATTAGCGTTTCGGTTAGAAATGACTTTCCGACTGAACCCTGTGTTGCAGATGGTGTTCCCAGGAAATCGGAGACTACGACGGTGATAGCACGATGTGCGGTAACGCGGTTTAAAAACTGCAAAGCCGCATTTAAATTGGTGCCGCGCTTTTTCGGTTCAAAGAAAAGAATTTCCCGAATGACACGCAGAACATGGCGCCGACCTTTCTTGGGTGGGATATACTTTTCGACCTCGTCGCTAAACAGAATGACGCCGACTTTGTCGTTGTTGCGTATAGCGGAGAAGGCGAGAACAGAAGCGATCTCGCCCGCGAGTTCGCGTTTGGATTGCTGGCCGGAACCGAAAGAACCCGAGCCACTCACGTCAACGACGAGCATCAACGTCAGTTCCCGCTCTTCCACAAACTTCTTCACGAATGGATGGTTCATTCGTGCCGTGACGTTCCAGTCAATGGCGCGCACTTCGTCGCCAGGTTGGTACTCACGGACTTCTTCGAAGTTCATTCCCTGTCCCTTGAACACAGAATGATATTGGCCGCCGAGTGTCTCGGTGACGAGACGGTTCGTACGCAGCTCAATCTGCCGAATTTTCTTTAGTATCTCGCGAGGAATCATGAGAAAGGTCGAAGGACGACTTTCGTTGAGATTCGCTTATGGCACTGGCAATTCGTTGAAGATTTTCTGAACGATGGTCTCGCTCGTCTTTTCTTCTGCCTCCGCTTCGTAAGTGATGGCAACACGATGCCGCAAGACATCCATGCCGATGCTTTTCACATCTTGGGGCGTGACATATCCACGACCTCGCAAAAAGGCGTAAGCTTTTGCGGCAAGAGTCAGGGCAATAGTCGCCCGGGGAGAAGCGCCGAGTTGGATCAACCCTTGAAGGCCTTGAATTTTGTAAGTATCCGGCTCACGCGTGGCGCAGACGATGTCGACAATGTAATCCTTCACCTTGTCATCAATATAGATGTCGTTCACGACTTTGCGTGCATCTTTGATCTGCTGCGGCGACACAACCGCCTCTGCGGTTGGTGGAGGACCGGTGCGGGCCATCAAATCCAGAACCTGCCGTTCTTCCGCGCGGGAGGGATAAACAATCTTCAGCTTTAACATGAAGCGATCCACCTGCGCCTCGGGGAGTGGGTAAGTTCCTTCCTGCTCAATTGGATTCTGCGTGGCGAGGACCAAGAACGGTTCTTCGAGCTTGAATGTTTGATCTCCAATGGTGACCTGCTTTTCCTGCATCGATTCGAGCAACGCACTTTGGACTTTGGCAGGAGCGCGGTTAATTTCATCCGCAAGGACAAGATTCGCGAAGATGGGTCCGCGCCGTGTCGTGAAGGTCCCGTTCTGTGGATTATAAATCTGCGTGCCGATCAAATCTGCCGGTAGCAGGTCGGGAGTGAACTGGAGGCGGGCAAACTTGCAACTGATGCATTGAGCGAGCGTTTTTACAGACAGGGTTTTGGCAAGACCTGGAACGCCTTCCAATAAAACATGGCCATTGGCAAGGAGGCCGATGATGAGGCGTTCGACCAGGTAGGTTTGTCCAACAATGACCTTTCCCATTTCGGTCATGAGCGGACGCACAAAAGCGCTGGCGCGCTGCACTTCTTCGTTTATCGCAGTAATACCGGTGTTCATATTATTCAAACCACGGACAAGCTCCTTTTTTTAACCCAACCACGGAGCAAAGTGGCTCAGCCATCTCAGCCGGAAAAGATAATAGCGCAAAATAGACAGGCAACTCGGAAAATCTCCAAGGTGAGCGGCCTCCCGCAGTGAATCAAAGGATGGCTTTCGCAATCTTCGGTTTGACTGCGTGGTAGGCAAAGCCCGAAGCCAGGCCACCGGCAATTACTTTTCCGATCAGATAAAGCGCAGGGTATTCACCAATAATCTCAACGAACAATCGTAGTGCGGCTCCGAAGTGAAATCCATGAACCGTCGTATAGATTAACCAAACGATAAAAAAGAATTCGCCAACCACACAGGCAGCAAGGCCGAAGGCGACACCGAACCATCCCGCGATAACATTTCCGCGACGCGGAATCTTCTTCAGCACGAAAGCGATGGGAAATGCCGTGGTAAAGCCAATCGCAACATAAATCAGAACCAGGAGAATGTTTGGGATTGGCATCTCAAGGCGGCCGAGCAATTCCATCAAAATCCATTGGGCAGCCCAGCAAAACGAACCGACCACTGTACTTAATGCACCCAGGCAGAGGATAAAGGGGAGGTTTGTTGCACTCAGGACCAATTCAGCTGCCTGGCGGTCCTGGCACTTGGTGCAGGTTTGTCGAACGCGCCCATCGATGAAACTTATTGTCTCGGGTGGCTCTGAACGACACTCATCACAGGTGTCGTTGGAGGTGGAAATCCCAGCCGCTTTCATCCGTGAGAGCGAATCCACCAACAGCCCCTGGATCTTGCTTTCTTCAACCAGTGCGGTGGCGTTGAAGAAATTAAGCCACGTGATTCTCTCGTCGACATCTAAATCGGCTTCGCCGCGGTCGATCAAATCCTGAAGGTGCTCGCCGGTAAGATGCTGCCTGTCGAAGGTTGCTGGAGCGCCGTGACGGATGTGGAATAATAATCCGGTTGTTTCTGCGTTAAGTATGATCTGCAAACCAATCGGGAATCCGCCGACACGCCCTACGTAATGGTTGCTTTCTGCGAGTTGCAACTGAAGATCCTTCAGTAGTGTAAGTAAGTTATCCTGTGGCAGGGGTTGCATGCAGCAGGATCCTTAGAACAACCGATGCGCTTGCTCGATGTCCCGGGTAATCTGCCGTTTCAGATCTTCTACTGAGGCGAATTTCTGTTCTTCACGAAGTTTTCCTACAAAGATTATCTCAAGTTCCCGATGGTAAAGATCGCCAGTGAAGTCAAGCAGATGCGCTTCAACCCGCATTTGCGGGGTGGGGTTCTGCAGGGTGGGTCGGTATCCGATATTTAAGACAGCCCGGTGGACTTTACCTCCCGCTTCGGCATGAACGGCATAGACGCCAGTCGGGGGAAGGAGGAGCCCGGCCGTGTTCAGGTTTGCCGTTGGAAAACCAATCTGTCGCCCCAGCTTATCGCCCTCGATCACCTGGCCAGCTAAGGAATAGGGACGTCCAAGCATCTGACTCGCAGCATTTAAGTTTCCGGTGGCGATGGCTTTACGAATGCGAGTGCTGCTAACGCGCTCGCCATCCAAAGAAACGGCCGCCAAGCCGTGTACGGCAAAATGCAATTCAGTCCCAAGGGTTTTCAGAAGGTCAACGTTACCCTGGCGTTTGTGGCCGAAAGTGAAGTTGCTGCCTACTGAAACGCTGTAAAGATTTTGTGAATCTCCGGCGAGTCTGCGAATGAATTCCTCGGCAGAGACCTCACTAAGCGCCCGGTCAAAATGAAGGAGCAGAATCGAATCTAGCCTGAGGCTTTCCAGGACTTCCAATTTCCTGGAGAGCGAATAAATCAGAGCAGGACTGCGTTCGGGAGCGACAACTGAGCTGGGATGACGGTCGAAAGTGACAGCGACCGCGATGCCTTCATGTTGACGTGCGTCGGAGATAGCCTGCCGGATGACTTGCTGATGCCCAAGATGTAATCCATCAAAGACACCGATTGCCACGCACACTTTTCTTGCGCCAGGGTTTAATTCTTTGGCGGTGCGAATGATCTTCACACTCGGCTTAGTAGGTTCCGGCCGCCAGCTTTAGAAACGGAATAACACGGTTCTCGAGTTGAGCTTGCGAAAGCAGCAGTAGGGCATCAAGAGGCATCGCATCCTTCACATCAAATTTTCCAGACACCGAGCGACGCAATGTCTTCAGGTGAGCTCCACAGCCTAACTTTTGGCCTAGGTCATGGGCAAGACTGCGAACGTATGTTCCCTTGGTGCAAGCGACCTTGAACTCACCAATCGGCTCTTCGTATCTGGTGAAACGATAATTGTAGATATGGATCAGCCGGGCAGGGCGGTCCACCTCAATGCCTTTGCGAGCGAGCTTATAAAGCGGCACCCCGTTCTGTTTGATTGCTGATACCATCGGTGGTATTTGCATCAGATCACCAGTGAATGACCCTGCCGCTTCATTCAATTCCTCCAAAGTCATCGGCATGAGCGGTAGTGAAGATACAAGTTCCCCGTCGGCATCGTAGCTATCAGTGGTTTCACCGAACTTGATGGTGCCTTCGTAAACTTTATCATCGCTCATCAGCTTCTCGGACAGCTTGGTAGCTTTCCCCAGCACCATGATGAGCAATCCCGTCGCCGCAGGATCAAGAGTTCCGCAGTGTCCGACCTTTTTAACTTTAAACCTGCGTCGGATTGCATCCACCACGTCATGCGAGGTTGGACCTGAAGGCTTATCCACGAGGACGGCACCATCCAAAGAGTCGAAATTTTCCATCTAGCTTTTCTGTTCGGAATTCTTTTTTGCAGCGGCACCCAGCGCTTTACGAACGGCAGAGATGACCTGGCGTTGCACCTGAAGTGGACGACCCTCAATGCGCGCTCCAGCGGCGGCCTTGTGACCGCCACCGCCGAAACTCATCGCTATCTCACTGACATTCACTTTGCCGTTCTTGGAACGCAGACTTAAGCGGGTGAGTTGAGGTTCGAGTTCCTCAAAGACGCACGCCACTTCCACTGGCTTGATGTCACGAATGTGGTCGATCAAACCTTCTGATTCCTCAGTGTCAGCGCCAGCGCGGGCAAAGTCCCGCTTCTTGAGCCAGAGATACGCGATCTGATTATTATTGGTGAGACGGAATTTGCTGTAGAGGTGCTTTAGCAAACGCACTCGCGATAAGGGATGGGATTGATAAACCTCGTCGCAAATCTTGGCCAGATCGGCACCCCTTTTAACGAGTTCCCCAGCCGTTTGATAGGTGAGAGGTTTCGTGGTGGGATATTGGAACGAACCAGTGTCGGTGGAAACGGCAGTAAATAAACAATCAGCAATTTGCGGAGTAATGCTCCAACTGGCGGATTTCAATAGCTTGTAAATCAGCTCACCCGTGGAAGCCTCCTTCGCGGAAACCCAAT
Organism: Limisphaerales bacterium; assembly: GCA_046597605.1. Classification (GTDB taxonomy): domain Bacteria; phylum Verrucomicrobiota; class Verrucomicrobiia; order Limisphaerales; family JACDHS01; genus JACDHS01. The sequence goes on from JBKJKE010000225.1 coordinate 59,408, forward strand.
TGATGTCTCCGTAGCGGGTGTTGCTCGGATGGTGATCAATGTTGATCAGCACCTTGCGTTTTTGCACTCCATCGCAACACTTTCCCAAACGCTCAAAACTCGCGCAATCTGTCGCTATCACGCAGTCGAATTCTTCGCCGCGCTTTGGCCTCTGCATGATCTTGTCAGGATCGAGAAACTTAAGCTTCTCGGGGACCGGGTCCTCATTCCAGCATGTGACTGTCTTGCCTTGATCCCTCAGCGCGTAAGCCAAGGCCACTTCTGAGCCGATGCAGTCACCATCCGGACGGACGTGGCCTACGATACAGAAGGTTTTATGTTTACGAATTTCTTCGATAATTCGTTTAACAGTTTTATCAGCGGAGTTCATCTATTGGGATTATGAAACAAATCGGCGGCAGGAGTGAAAAGTGATTCGGATGTCGGTATTACAACTTACGTTTGTTCGTCCGTATCCGGTTTGGATGGCTTATCTTCGGGAGTTGTTTTGTCTAACTCGTTGAGGATATCAAGAACGCGATTGCCGCGTTCGATCGAGTCGTCGACGATAAACCTTATGGTCGGAGTGTTTTTAAGGACGATCGAACGACCGAGCATTCCTTGAATCCGGCCGCGCTCATGGCTCAACAACGCCCCGGCTTTCTGTTTCTGCTGTTTTGTCCCGAGAACACCGACATAGACGGTCGCAGAATGAAGATCACTCGACATCAACACGTCATTGATGCTGATCAATCCAGCCTCATCCAGAGGAATCTCCCTGCGAATAATTTCACCGATCTCGCGTTTCAGGAGTTCCCGAACGCGCTGCAGTCTAAGCGACATATTAGCTTCCGGTGTAAGATTTAGAGTTTCTGCGCGATCTTCTCCACGGTGAAGCACTCGATCGCATCGCCTAACTGAAACTCGTTGAATCCGTCAATACGGATTCCGCATTCCAAACCGGCACGCACCTCGTTGACTTCATCCTGGAAACGTCGAAGAGATGAAATGCCACCTTCGTAGATGACGCTCTTGCGGCGGACCAACCGAACCTTGCCACGGTTGATTCGGCCCATCGTGACTGAACAACCAGCGACATTGCCGCCCTTTGAAAGTTCGAATATCTGGCGAACTTCTGCAGAACCTGTGACAACCTCCCGAAGAATCGGATCCAGCAATCCAGCCATGGCTTCCTTCACCTGATCAATTAATTCATAGATGATCGAGTAGAGTTTGATTTGCACACCCTCGCGTTTGGCGAGTTCGGCGGCAGTGTTATCTACTCGAGTGTGGAACCCGAGGATGACTGCGTTCGAGGCGGAAGCCAGCATAACGTCGGATTCCGAGATGGTTCCGACTGCAAAGTGAATCATCTCAATCGACACCTTGTCGTAATCGATTTTCTTCAATGCATCGACAATTGCCTCAACAGACCCCTGGGCATCACCTTTGATGACCACCTTCAGGACTTTTGCCTGATTTGCTTCCAGGGTCTTGAAGATACTCTCGAGAGTGACTTTCTGTTTCGATTCGCTCGCGGTTTCCCGCGCCAGCAACACTCGTCCGGCACATATTTCACGCGCCGTCTTTTCGTCTTCAACCACGTTGAATTCCAGACCTGCTTCCGGGACACCATTCATGCCGAGGACCTTCACCGCAACAGAAGGACCGGCTTCTTTAAGGCGAGTGCCTTCTTCGTTAATCAGCGCCCGCACTTTGCCGTAAAATTGTCCGCAGATCAGAACATCGCTGACCTTCAACGTGCCCTTGCGAACAAGCACCGTGGCAGTTGGACCACCAGGGGCGAGACCGGACTCGATCACGTTACCTTTAGCGCGACGAACCGGGTTGGCCTTCAACTCCAGCAAGTCAGCTTGCAGAAGAATCATCTCGAGAAGTTTATCCACACCCACCTTGGTCAGTGCGGAAACGTCTACGAAAATAGTGTCACCACCCCAGTCGTCAGGAACCAAACCCTTATCCTGAAGTTGTTGGCGCACTTTCAGAGGATTGGCGTTGGGATGATCTACTTTGTTGACCGCGACCAGGATCGGGACCCGGGCAGCTTGCGCATGGCTCAAAGCCTCCAGCGTCTGCGGCATAACACCGTCGTTCGCTGCCACCACTAGAACGACAAGGTCCGTCACATTTGCACCACGAGCACGCATTGCGCTGAATGCAGCATGACCAGGGGTGTCCAGGAAGGTGATCTGTTGTAGATCGTTTTTCCGTTCCGGATGAGGGAACGAAATGGTGTAAGCACCAATGTGCTGAGTAATTCCGCCAGCTTCACCCGCTGCCACGTTCGCTTTGCGAATCACATCCAGCAGACTTGTTTTGCCGTGGTCGACGTGACCCATGATGGTCACGACTGGGGCGCGCGGCTTCAGATCCTCTGACTTGTCTTCCGTGTCCTGTTCTTCAGCCGTCTTCTTGAGAGGGGCATGAACAGTGCCGCCACCGCGTTCACGTTTCTCAACTTCGAATTTCTTGTTGTACTTTGCACAAACTTTCTGCGCAACCGCTTCGTCGATGGACTGATTGACGTTGGCAAAGACGCCAATTTCCATCAGGTCGGCAATCAACTTGAAAGGCTTGATCTTTAACCGTTCCGCAAGGTCTCGAACGACGATCGGCGGCTTGATGATGATCACTTCCGCGTCCGACGGTAACAAAATCTTCGGCACCACCGGTTTGGCTGGCTCTGCCGGCCTCTGCGGGAATCTTTGGTTGTTATATCCGCCGCCGGGTGTGAACGGACGACGCATATCGCCGCCACGTTGCTGGAAATTAGGGCGACCACCAGTCTGTTGCTGTGGTGGGCGTGGGGGTGGCAATTTTGGCGCAACTGCTTTCTCTGGAACGCGGGGAGCCGGTCTCTGCGGTAATTGAATGAAACCTACTTTGTCGCCCACCTTCGGTCCGGCAGGTACCGGAGGCGGCAAGGGTGCGGCAACCGCTTCCTCGACAGGTGCCGCAACTGTTTCCGCTGCAACGGTTGGGGCATACTCTACAATTGCTTCGGCAGCCGGAGCGGGGGTGGATTCTTTTATAACTTCGGCGACTGATGTCGGTTCAGCTTTAGCCACGACTACAGGTTCGGGCTGCGGAATTGGCCGAGCTGGCTCTACTGGCGATGGCATCTGCTCCAGGATGGGTTGCGGTGCCGGGGCAACACTCTGCCTCGGTTCAAAGATTGCCGGTTCTGCAACGGCGGGAGGAGCAACAGGGGCGGCGGGAGCTTCGGAGATGACCCTGATCTCTTGCGTCGGCGCTGGCTCTGGCGCGGCATGCGCCTTCGCTCCCCCGAGTTGTTCTTCAAGATATTCGGCGGTGATCTTGTCCAGAGAGCTGGAGGGTGCTTTGACGGGGATTCCCAAGTCCTTCGCCTTGGAGAGGACGCTCTTGCTGTCGATTCCCAACTTCTTCGCTATGTCGTAGATACGAACGGGCATAATAAAAATCCTGCAAACTGTGACACAAAATCTTCATGCATTCGCATGAAGATCTGGTGCTTTCCGGCTACTTATATCAATTAAACAACCGGACTTTGCGGCTGTGAACTGCTGCGACGAGTCGCTTCATTCTTAGCCGCTTCAAAAATACTGGGAGCATGCTCCTTCACTTCTTCAATCTGCTCAAGGTCACTTACATCGGCCTGGACGAGATCGTCCAAACTCAGGAAGCCCGCATGCACCAACACACTGGCCTGTTCCGGGGTGATGCCTGGAATGGCAGCAATGTTCTGCACCGCCTCGGCGACCTTCTCCTCGAAGCCGATCTTCACCACTGCTTCCGCCTCGATATCCACCTGCCACCCAGTCAGCTTCGATGTTAAACGAGCATTCTGGCCCCGTTTTCCAATCGCAAGCGAAAGTTGGTCTTCCGGAACGATAATCTTCACACGTTTGCGTGCTTCATCGATCTCGAAGGCCTTCGGTTTCGCAGGAGCCAAAGCATTCGTAATGAATGTTTTTACATTCGGGTCCCACTTTATAATGTCAACCTTCTCGTTGTTCAGTTCCCGAACAATATTCTTCACTCTTTGACCCCGCAAACCGACGCAGGCACCTACTGGATCCACTTTTTCGTCCCGGGTATGCACCGCGAGCTTGGTTCGGAAACCAGGTTCACGCGCGATGCCCTTTACCTCGATGGTTCCATCCGAAATTTCCGAAACTTCCAACTGGAACAGCTTGATCACGAATTGGGGATCAGCCCTTGACAGCACGATCTCCGCCCCATGGGAGCCCGGATCCACTGATTTCACGAAACAGCGAATGCGTTCGCCAACCTGGTATTCTTCAGTCGGAACTCGTTCGCGGTTGGGCAACACTGCTTCGTAGCGACCCAGGTCCACCACGACATCAGAACGCTCAAAGCGACGGACCGTCCCGCTGACAATATCACCAACGCGGTCTTTAAATTCATCAAAAATAAGCTGTTTTTCAGCTCGTCGAATGTGCTGCATCAGGGACTGCTTGGCATATTGAGAAGCAATACGGCCAAAACCTGCTGGAGTAACTTCAATTTCGACTTCTTCACCCAATTGAGCTTCGGACCTGATGCGACGAGCATCAAAAACGGAGATTTGCTCTTGTTTATTAGCAACCTTTTCTGAAACAATTAACTTTGCAAAGGCCCTGATATCGCCACTTTTCTGATCTATGGAGACACGAAGTTCCCGCGCCGGTCCGACCGCTTTCTTAGCGGCAGCAACCAATGCCTCATGAACGGCGTTAACCAGCACTTCTCGGCTGATACCTTTCTCACGTTCCCAATATTCCAAAACAGCTACAAAATCAGCATTCATAAGCGTCTCCATTTCCCCACGTGGGGAACAAAAAAGTCGGCAGAAGTAGTTTCTCCGACTTGGCGCGCTGGTGAACCAGCAACAACTTTTACCGTCCAGAAATGTAGTCAACCACCCCAACCCGTCAAGTTTCAATTGCCAAAGTTCCCGCGTGACAACGCTTTGGCACGGATTTTGCAAGTTTGTTCCGACCCTTACCCCTGTAATTAAGACGGGCAAGCGGCGAGGGGGCGGTATGTTTTGTATACCAAGGCCGCCAGAACAATTCCCTGCGGACGGGTAGGTTTATTTCCCTCTCGGGTGGTCGAATGCTCTTCATTCGTGTGTTGCGAAAAACAACCCACCCAACGTGGAAACCTCAATACTGGCAACCTCTTTAAGCGTTCGGAGGTACATTTTTTCTTGCGTCCCCGACAGATGGGCGGAGGTGGCCAAATAATTATTTGAGTAGTTCGGAACAATGGACGGAATGAGCTGGGAATTTTGCCCTGGATCGCAAAGTGGGCGACCTGTGGCATGCCGTTCTAAACGTAAAAATCAAAAAATGTCGTCAGTTTGATCAGTTTGAGCGTTTTTGAGTAAGAAAGTGACGTTTTGGGGGTAGGAGTGTCCTTTTCGAGCGGTCTGCACGCGGTGAAAAGTCCTCGAAAACGTTGCAGAGTGTTTTACACGCGGTGAAAAGTCCTTGAAAACGTTGCAGAGCGTTTTGCACGGGGTGAAAAGTTCTCGGAAACGTTGCAGAGCGTTTTACACGCGGTGAAAAGTTCTCGGAAACGTTGCAGAGTGTTTTACACGCGGTGAAAAGTCCTCGGAAACGTTGCAGAGCGTTTTACACGGGGTGAAAAGTCCTCGGAAACGTTGCAGAGTGTTTTACACGGGGTGAAAAGTCCTCGGAAACGTTGCAGAGTGTTTTACACGCGGTGAAAAGTCCTTGAAAACGTTGCAGAGCGTTTTGCATGCGGTGAAAAAGCCTCTGGAAAGGGGTAAGGAAATCGAAAAAACACTCGTTTTGCCGTTGACTGCCCGTAAGCTGTGCTGCGGGCTCGGGCGCTTGCAGGTGCCATACTAACTGGCCACTGACAAAACAAATATGAAACCAACCCATGTTAATGACAGCATGTTTCCAGTCCACAAGGTTCTCTACGACGCTACCACCAGTGAACCGGCCTAGCGAATGCACCAAAACCCGTAGCGATGTGGTTTCAATTCGAGTATCACTGGCGCGGGGTCAGTGATGCGGAGCGTTCGCCGATACCCTGAAGCCATGGACACCTTCATTCAAATCATTCCGTTTCTAGTCGCCGAGTCGCTGCTGGTCTGGAGCATCTGGAAACTTAGAGGTATCGCTTTTGTGGGCTCATTCGTGATTTTGCTTTTAGCCTGTTCATTCGCAGTGGTGAGTGAGGGTTCCTCTGCTGTCTTCGGATTCATCGGTATATGTGTGATCCTGTTTGGCGTTACCTGTATCGTCCTTGGAGATAGAGTCGCAGCCGGCGCATTCATCTCGCGGAGCGGCTTACGCGCAATTGGTTCACTTTTATTTTTCCTAGGCTTCGCTGGCCTATTCATTCTGTGACTCCCAAGGCGAACCAACCGGCTGCAGGCAAGGCCGGGATCGCGCGTCTGTTAACAATCAAACATCATTGGCCTGGCCATGCTGAGCCGAGGCGTTAGCTGCACATGACGCTTCGACGATTCTACCACCCGAATGGAGTGCTCAGGAGTGAGGCTACGATCGTCAATGGCCGTGCGCAGGGGATCACGAAGACTTGGCATCCAAACGGGCAGCTTGCCACAGAGGTGCCACTCGAAGATGGTGTTGCGCATGGTGTGTCCCAGCAGTGGTCTCCTGATGGCGGTTTGCTTGGCACGAATGAGATGTCACACGGTAATGGTATTTTTCGGAAGTGGTACGACGAGGGGAAGTTGGAGTCTGAGGTCCACTTGGTGCGAGGCTTGCCGACAGGCAGACTTAGGCACTGGGACGAGGCTGGAGAACTTACTGAAGCATATTTCTACAAAGGCCGCCGGATTTCACGGAAGAAGTATGACAGTTTGGCTGCTATTGACGAGAGCCTCCCGAAATATGAGTGACGCGAGCAAACCAGATGCAGACAACGCCGGGATAGCGCCTGCGGGTCCGCTATCGCGGTTCACGCTTTTCGGCCCGGCGTGTCTGATCTGGAGACGTTGGGCCTCAACACATGATCGACACTGACACATTTGCGCGGGCATTTCTGAGTCTGAAAGATAGATCGTTTGCAACTCATGATCTAGCGAGTCACGGCAGGAGGCGCTCCCAGTGTTGCAGTCGATACTCGACGGTACGGCAAAGAACGAGTTTGGAGTGCCCTATCGCGACATGGGTATGCCGATTGATTGTGCGTTGGTAACCATCAAATTGCTTGGAGTTGTCGCAAAGCCGCTTGAGCCGTTGGTTCGTCGAGAGCTGGATGCCGGGCATCACTATGCCGCTGACGCCTTGACCGCCATCCTTTCGGCCCAACCATGATCCACTATGTCATTTCTTCATCCCAAACCTTATCGTAAAACCATTTTGTTCGTTTCGGTTTTGCTGGGTTTTGTTACGGCACACGCTCTCTTTGAAACGCCGAACGTAGTTGGCGGTGGTTCCGCTAAGATGATAGCTGGTTTGTTTCTCGCGGTAGTTTGGAAAGCTTCACTTGAGTTTGGCTTAAGTAAATGGCAGAAAAAGAAGACTCCCAAAAAAGAGAATGATGTTGTGGTCTAACAAGTGCGTCGATCCACGCCATGCGCATACTTAGTTCATTCTCAGTTTTGTTTTGCTTGCTGTCGTTGGGTTCGCCGGGTTTCTCACGCCAGGATCTCTTTTACAACTTCACCATGAACATCGGTTAGGCGAAACTCGCGGCCCTGGTATTTGTAAGTAAGGCGTTCGTGATCGATTCCGAGAAGGTGTAGAACGGTGGCGTTTAAATCGTGAACGTGGACCGGATTGTCGGTGATGTTGTAGCCGAAGTCGTCGGTCTTGCCATAAGTGAAGCCTGCTTTCACGCCGCCCCCAGCCATCCACATCGTGAACGCATCCTTGTGATGATCGCGGCCCGGTTTGGTTTTTTCACCATCGCCGGATCCGGTTTGTTGCATTGGTGTGCGACCAAATTCGCCGCCCCATATCACCAGGGTATCTTCCAGGAGACCTCGCTGTTTCAAATCCTGGACTAACGCGGCCATCCCTTTGTCCACGTCACGGCATTTCTTCGGCAATGCTGTGGCAATATCGCGGTGATGATCCCAGTCGGCATCGTATAGCTGAACGATGCGGACGCCTCGTTCAATAAGGCGTCGGGCTAGCAGGCAGTTATTGGCGAAGGAGGCTTTGCCCGGTTGCGCGCCATACATTTCCAGTGTTTCTGGTGATTCCCTGGAGATGTCGACCAACTCTGGAACCGACATCTGCATGCGAAAGGCCATTTCGTATTGGCTGATGCGAGTGGTGATTTCGGGATCGCCCACGGCAGCGAGTTGTTCCTGGTTTAAGGCTTGGACGGCGTCCAGCAAGCGGCGCCGATCGGTGCGGTTGTGGCCTTCCGGATTTGAAAGAAAGAGAACTGGATCGCCCGTGCCACGGAACTGGATGCCCTGGTAAACGCTGGGGAGGAAGCCCGTGGACCAAAGGCTTGTGCCCGCGCCAGCGGTGGGTCCGGACTGCAGGACAACGTAGGCGGGAAGGTTTTTGTTTTCGGAGCCAAGCCCGTAATTGATCCACGAACCGAGACTGGGCCGTCCCGGACGACCAAACCCGGTGTGGAGAAAGAGTTGCGCAGGAGCGTGGTTGAATTCATCGGTCCGCATGCTCTTCACAATCGTGAGGTCATCCGCAATGCGGGCGAGGTTTGGCAATAGTTCGGAAATCTCCTGGCCGGATTTGCCATGGCGAGCGAATTGGAACTTGGTGCCGGCCAGCATCGGGTGTCCGCGGAGGAAGGCGAAACGTTTGCCTTCCAGAAATTCCTGCGGACAAAGTTGTCCATCGTGTTTCTGCAGGACCGGTTTGGGATCAAATAGATCGAGATGGGACGGAGCCCCAACCATGTGCAAATAAATGACCTGCTTCGCGCGCGGCGCGAAATGGGGCAGGGGAGAGTTCGTAGTTGCTGGAGCAGCGAAGAGTTTCTCGTTCAACAGCGAACTCAGGGCGGTGGCGCCAAGTGCGAGTCCGCTTCGTTTCAGGAAGTGGCGACGCGTCGTGTTTAACAAATGGTCGTGAAGGGGGTTCATGCCTGGTGAAATTGAGCGGGGAGCATTGAAACAATGGAGGCGTTCCGATGGGATATGATAAACGGCAATGTTTCCTCTGAAGAATCCCAATGGGATTCCGTCACAAAGCCCAGGGTTGCGAGGCACGAGCTACCCTGGGAGAAGGTCACAGATGATCTCCAACCCCAACGGGGTTGCGCAACCCTTTGGGATTGTTTCCATGCACGAACTTCAATGTGGTTCAAGAGCCTCATCCCTTTGTAATCGTTTCGTTGAGATTCAAAAGTGCCCATGCCACCGCGTGCCATGCCGCAAAATCGGGAAGGTCTGTGACATTCGAGATTTCAAACGATCCCAATAACTTTTTGGCAGCCTCCGGATCTTTCTGAGCCGCGCTGAGTTGCTCCTGGTAAAGGCTCGTGAGGATTTTCCCTTCGTTCGAAGTTGGTTTGCGTCCAAGGCAAATCATAAAGGCGTGCTGAATTCGTTCGTTCACCGCGGAGGTTGGTTTTTCTTTTATGAGACGTTTAGCAAGCCCAACAGCGGCTTCAACATAAACAGGATCGTTCAACAAAGTGAGCGCCTGTTGTGGGGTGTTGGAACGGGTGCGCCTTATCGTGCAGGCGTTTCGTTCGGTCGCGTCGAAATTGATGAAGCTGGGATAGGGTGACGTTCTTTTCCATACCACGTAGACCCCGCGACGGTATCGATCTTCGCCTTCACTAATGTTGTAGGTGATGGGATCGCCGCCCACTTTGCCTTCCCAGATACCGGGAGGTTGATACGGACGGACCGGGGGACCGCCTTGCTTCAAACTCAATAGGCCGGCGACTGCCAAAGCCTGGTCCCGAATCATTTCTGCTTCAAGGCGGAAGCGCGGACCACGAGCGTATAACTTATTTAGATCATCCTTCTGCAACAGCTTTTCGGTGATGGCGGATGACTGGCGATAAGTGGCGCTCGTTACAATCAAACGATGCATGTGCTTCATCGACCAGGGTTGGAAAGTGACTGGTTGAAGGGTTGAATCGTTAAATGGTGCGGAAGCGGCCAGCTTCGATGTAACGATGGAACTATTCAACGATGCAACCGTTGGATCCATAAACTCCATGGCCAACCAATCAAGCAGCTCGGGATGGGTGGGGAGATCTCCTTTCACGCCGAAATCTTCCGGGGTGCGAACCAATCCTTGACCGAAGAAATCGGCCCACCAGCGATTCACTGTAACGCGGGCAACGAGCGGATTGTTCGTGTTCACCAGCCAGCGGGCGAGTGTGAGTCGATTGGCGCTGACCTCTGTGAAAGGATGAAGAATCGCGGGCGTGGCCGGCTTAACTGCTTCACCTGGTTGCAGAAAACTGCCGCGTGTAAAAATCGAAGATAAGCGAGCGTCGGGAAGTTCTTGCATGACCAGCGTTTGGGGCGAGCGAACGTTCTTAAGCTCGTTCTCTAGTTTTGTCCTTCCCCCCTTCAACTCCTGGAGGGATGCGTCTTGTGAGAGGTAGAAGTTTTCGAGCCTCTTTTGCTGCGCGGTGCTACGCGTGGCTGATGGTTGTCGCAGGATCTCGACGACATCAGGCGGGAGGGAGTTGCTGGTATCCGCGCCGGTCAAAGCGGAGATACGAAAACGTCCGATGGTGCGGCCGCCGCCGTTATTTTGTTCCAACTTGAATTCCAGCGTGCTGCCACTCTTGGAACCGACCGGTTCCGTTGTTTCGAATGTTGCCCAATGATCCTTAAAAAACTCCGGACGAATCGCCCAGCCGGATTTTCGATTCCCGTCGATCGCCTCTGCCACTGGAAAATTTACCTGGGCAAAACTGGCAGCTGGTTTGCGTAACTTAACCGGGGTCGCGGCGGCGGATCCTTCGGGAGTGATGGATACAGTGAAGGAGTTCAAGACGAAGTTGGGCAGCTTGGGATCGCCGCGGCCCGGTCCACTTCCGGGGAGCGATGGATCGGTGAGAATATCAAGTTTGAAGCCGGTGATGCCGGTGAGTTTTGTTTTGACCGTTACTTTGTAGATGTCGCGATCCGGGATGGCCTCATTTTCTTCCTGCACCAGGAGGATCGATTTATCCTCGAGAACTTTATGAAGCGATCCGCTTTCGGCGTCGAACTCGGCAATCTCCAAAACGTGAATGTTGGCCTCCGGTAAACCTGCTGCGAGTATCTTTGATTCCCATTCACCCTGGTCTTTTGCAAGGTCTTTACTGCGCTGGTCGATGCGTTGCGTGACTTGATCGATCTTTCCCTGGATCTCTATTCGCTTTTTTTCGATTTGTGCGTCGGGCAGGTCCATGAAAGGCCCGGTGATTTTCAATGCAATGGTGGATTTAGGAGTGCTAAAGGCGGTTTCCTGCTGGGAGCTGTTGAAGAAAGCGAACATCTCATAGTACTCCTTTTGCGAGATGGGATCATATTTGTGGTTGTGGCACTGGGCGCATTCCAGTGTAGTCCCAAGCCAGACAGCCCCCAAAGTATTTACGCGATCAAACACCTGGTTCACGCGGGTTTCTTCCTGGTCCGACCCGGACTCGATATTCGTCGGTGTGCAGCGATTGAACCCGGTGGCAACTTTCTGTTCAGCGGTGGCGTTCGGCAGGAGGTCTCCGGCGAGTTGTTCAATGGTGAATTGATCGAACGGCAGATCGCGGTTCAATGCGTTGATTACCCAGTCACGGTAAGGCCAAATGTCCCAAAGGTTGTCTCGTTGATATCCATTCGAGTCTGCGTAACGCGCGAGGTCAAGCCACGGCCGCGCCCAACGCTCGCCGTATTGAGGAGAGTTCAGTAAACGATCGACCACTTTTTCGAAGGCATTCGGGCTTTTGTCGGCCAGGAATGCGTCGACGTCGGCGGGTGAGGGAGGCAGTCCGATAAGATCCAAATATGCCCGACGGAGAAGGGTAGGCCGATCTGCTTCCGGCGAAGGTCGGAGGTTTTCTTTTTCCAAACGGGCCAGGACAAAAGCGTCGATGCCGTTTCTGGACCACTTCTTATCTTTGACCTTCGGGAGAACTGGGCGACTCGGTTGGGTGTAGGCCCAATGTTTTGCCGTGGTGACGTTATCCGGCCAGGTGGCCCCTTCATTGATCCAACCCCGGATCGTCGTTATTTGCGCGATAGACAAAGGCTCGCCGCGGTTAGGCATGATATCGTCATGGCCTTTGGGCAGACTTACGCGGCGGTAAAGTTCACTTTTCGCGGCATCGCGCGAAACGATCAGGTCAGGGTCTTTGAGCGCGACGTCACGGAGATCGAGCCGTAACTTTCCCTTTTGCAGCTCGGAGCCGTGGCATTCGTAGCAATGCTTGGCGAATATAGGCTGGATATCCCGCTGGAAATCAATTGCTGCGGACAGCGCAGAGGCCCCCGCGAATAGGGCAACAAACCATGTGACTGCAAGGAGGTGGCGCATCAGAGTCGTGATTGCTTGTATTTGACGCTCCAGCCACTGGATCTGGTTACCAAAAAGGGCTTATTCCTTTCCGGCTTTTCCAATCCATCCTCCCAGCGGTAAGACATCGGACTGGACCGCCCACGCATCCCATTTAGCGGAGAGCTCCGTGACCTTGCCGGGATTGGAAGAAGCGAGGTTGTGCATTTCCGTGCGGTCCTTCTCCATATCGTAGAGCTCCCAGGGTGCATCGGCCTTTGCCACGAGCTTCCATTTGCCATCGCGGACGGCGCGGTTGCTTTCATGTTCCCAAAAGATCGGATCTTTGCGCGGTAAATTGTTTCCATCGAGGGCGGGTTGGAGACTAACACCTTGCATGGGCTTGATCTTCTCGCCGACGGCTTCGCTCGGGTACTTTGCATCTGTGATATCCACACAGGTGGCCATGATGTCGATCAAATGCGCAGGTTGATTTTCCAATGTTCCATTCCGTTTCTGGGAAATCCCTTTGGGCCAATGGACAATCAGTGGCGTGCTGATGCCTCCCTCGTGGACCCAGTGCTTGTATTCACGAAACGGGGTGTTGGAGACATTTGCCCAATGCTCGCCATAGGCAATGAAAGTGTCAGCGGGGCCCGGCATTGCCTTTGGACCTTGCCGGACTGGACTGCCATCGCGGGTCTGCTTTGGTTTGGCGATCTGAAGTTGGTTAGGCCCCATCGGTTTGAATTGTTTCGGGGCTGCTTCCTTGGAGCCGCGACGGCCGTTGTCTTCGGCACAACCGCCGTTGTCCTGAAGATAAAAAATGACGGTGTTATCCAGACGACCGCTCGCTTTTAGCTCGGCAACGATGCGCCCCACGCCTTGATCCATGTTATCCATCATTGCAGCGAAAACTTCCATACAGCGGGCTTCCCACTCCTTGTTTTTTTCCTTGTCCCAATTTCCGGTCGTTGCGGCGGCCTCCCACTTCGGGTCCATCAAGCCAAGTTCTTTCAAACGTTTGATGCGTGCCTGGCGAATCGGTTCGTAACCACCGTCGTATTTTCCTTTATACTTCTCGATGTCTTTGGGCAGAGCGTGCATCGGCCAATGCGCGGCCGTGTAGGCGACGTACATGAAGAACGGTTTATCGGGCGATTCTTTCGTGTGTTGTTGCAGGTAGCGCACGGCGTTGTCGCTGATGGCATCCGTAAAATAATATTCTTTCGGCTGGTACTCGGGATCGTTCTGCGGAGTGATGAATTTGTTCTGGCGACAAAGGGCGACCGGATCAAAGAAACTGCCGGAACCTTTTAGCATCCCGTAATATTTTTCGAATCCACGCTGAAGCGGCCATTGAGCTTGATCGTCTTTTGGTTCGGCAAAGCGGGTGAGATGCCATTTGCCAGCCATGTAAGTGCGATACCCACTTCCCTTTAAAACCTCTGCGATCGTCGCGCAGCGATTGTTCAGGTTTGCGCGGTACCCTTCATGCCCGTTATCGGTCCAATTCATGTGACCCATACCAGTTTGGTGCGGGTAAAGCCCCGTCAGGAGCGAGGCGCGCGTGGGACAGCATCGAGCCGTGTTGTAGAATTGCGTAAAACGAACGCCACCTTTTGCCAGCGCATCCAAATTCGGCGTTTGAATCTCTCCGCCATAGCTTCCGATATCCGAATACCCTACGTCATCAGCCATGATGAGAATGATATTGGGCCGTTCCGCGGCGTGGGAGGTAACGCAACTCAGGACCGTGAGCAGAAGTGTGAAAGTGCGAAGTTGGATCATGTTAGTTCGATGAAGTATCGGAAACCTCGATTGCTAATTCAACCCTGGTATCGCGCCACAAATTAGGGTGTTTGGGGGCGGCAGTGTGTATTTCTGCGGAGATTGCTTACACGCCGGAAATCGGGGTTTCAAGAGGACCCCTGTGTTTTTGAAGGCAGAAATTAGGGAGGTTACATCCCTACCGATCAATCACCGCTTGGAAGTTTTTCTTTTCTTCTTCCGGTAACTCACCGGTTCCCGAGGCTCGTCAGTCACGACGTCTCCTGATCCCCGTTTCAATTCCTTGATCTGATCTCGGAGCAGGGCGGCTTTCTCGAACTCCAGGTTGTTCGCTGCCGTAATCATCTCCTCTTCCAGTTCACGCAACGTTTCCGTCACGTCGAAATTCCCGCCTTCATTGAGGACAGACTGGGCCTTGTTTCGAGTGCTGCGGTAAACGGCAAGACTGTCTTCTACCGCACGACTCACGCTGCGTGGCGTGATGTTGTGTTCTGTGTTGTAAGCGATCTGCTTCTGGCGACGGTAATCGGACACCGCGAGAAACTTTTGGATGCTCTGCGTCATGACATCCGCGTAGAGAATTACTTCACCATTAAGATGACGCGCGGCTCGTCCAGCGGTTTGGATCAAGCTGGTGGCGCTCCGAAGGTATCCCTCCTTGTCGGCGTCGAGAATGGCGACGAGAGATACCTCCGGTAAATCCAAGCCTTCCCTCAGAAGATTAATCCCGACCAGCACATCGAACTCGCCTTTTCGTAGAGAACGCAAAATTTCCACGCGTTCGATAGCGTCAATTTCGCTGTGGAGATAGCGGACGTTGATGCCCACATCGCGTAAGTAGTCCGTGAGTTCTTCGGCGGTTCGCTTGGTGAGAGTTGTGACCAGAATCCGTTCCTTCGACTCGACCCGTTTCCTCGCTTCTTCGATCAGGTCATCAATCTGACCCTTGAGCGGCTTCACAGTGACCTTCGGATCAATCAAACCAGTGGGGCGAACGATCTGCTCAGCAATGCGACCTTGCGACCATGCCATCTCTTGTGGAGCAGGGGTGGCGCTTACATAAATGGTTTGGCCCTGCAGGGATTGAAATTCTTCGAAGTTCAGCGGTCGATTGTCCATCGCACTTGGAAGGCGGAAGCCGTGCTCGACGAGGACCGTTTTTCGCGCGCGATCGCCAGCGTACATTCCCCCTATCTGCGGAATCGTGGCATGGGATTCGTCGACGACGAGCAGGTAATCCTTTGGGAAAAAATCAATCAAGGTGCCCGGACGGGATCCGGGTGCACGGTTGGAGAGATGACGTGAATAGTTTTCGATTCCAGAGCAGAACCCCATTTCCTCGAGCATCTCCAGGTCGAACTCCGTCCGCATTTTTACACGCTGTGCTTCCAGCAATTTTCCATGTTGCTCGAACCAGGCAATGCGATCGCCCATCTCTTCGCGGATAGCAGTGAGAGCGCGCTTGGTCTTGCCTTCCGGAGATACGAACTGTTTCGCCGGAAAAATAAGAAGCGCCTGGAGCGTTTCATTGTTGTGCCCACTCAATGGATCGAAGCGGGTGAGTCGCTCAATCTCTTCTCCAAAAAATTCAATTCGCACTCCATCCTCGGTTCCAGCAGGGCGGATCTCCACCGTATCCCCACGCACCCGAAATTGACCGCGCTCGAATGCAATATCGTTTCGGGTGTATTGCAATTCCACCAATCGAGAGAGGAAGTAGTCGCGGCCAATCTCCACGCCAACACGCAGCGGAACCACCAGTGATTCATAATCTTCTTTGCTGCTGATGCCGTAGATGCAGGAGACGCTGGCCACAACAATGACATCGCGCCGCGTCAACAGCGAAGCCATGGTGGAAAGGCGCATGCGCTCGATCTCTTCGTTCACGCTGGAATCTTTTTCAATGAAAGTATCTGTGCGTGGAATGTAAGCTTCAGGTTGGTAGTAATCGAAGTAGCTGACGAAATATTCCACGGCGTTGTCCGGGAAAAATCCTTTGAACTCAGAATAGAGCTGCGCTGCCAACGTTTTATTATGGGAAATGACCAGAGTTGGTTTGCTGACGTTTTGGATGACGTTCGCGATTGAAAAAGTTTTTCCAGATCCCGTCACGCCAAGGAGGACCTGGTTCTTCGCTCCTGAGAATACCCCTTCCGTGAGTTTGGCAATAGCCTGCGGCTGATCCCCGGCCGGTTGATAAATGGAAGCGAGCTTGAACATCGAAGATCGAAGTTACGGGTCGAAAAAAAGGGTGTCAAACAGGGTTGAGTTACAGTCGTTGCCCAGAATCAAGTCCAGTCGAGATTCGGACACCAGTCAGCTTTCACCGGAGATCCGGCTGCGAGCGCAAATGAGTTCAAGTTGAGGGTCGGCACGCATTGAGAAGAGTAGTTGCCGGGAGAATGGTCAAACAGCGGGAAGCAATCCACAAACAAACGCTAAAACCATTATATGAAAAAAACATTGTTGATGTTATTTGCCGCAGCTGCTTTCGTCGGCTGCAAACAGGGGGAAGAAGTGAATGAGCCATCCGGTGCCCAAAGCGAGCCTCAGATCCAACAAGGAAATGGCTCCAGTTCTGACACGAACGCTCTCAGTAATCCATCGGATGGACAAAGTGGCAGTGGTGGTGCGAGTCAATTCGGCGGTGGAACCAGCTCTGGTGGAGCAGGCGGAGCCAGCAATCCTTAAGAACTCACTCGCTCAGGCATGGGAGCATGTTTGTGCTCCCGTGCTGACCCAAAAAGGAAGACTATCCGGCCCTGGCGATCTGACGTTGACCTTCCATCATGAAGTCCAGGTAGAGTTTCAGCCGGCTCTTCATTTCTTTGCGCGGAACGATCGAATCAATCAGGCCGTGATCTAAAAGGAATTCTGCTGTCTGGAAGCCGGGAGGTAACTCCGCCTGGGTGGTGTCTTTGATCACGCGTGGCCCGGCGAATCCGATCAAGGCGGCTGGTTCAGCAAGGATCAAATCACCGACACTGGCATAGCTCGCCATGACTCCGGCGTAGGTCGGATGGGTTAGCACGCTGATGTAGGGAAGTTTCTGCTTAGCGTGATAAGCGAGTGCGCCGCAGGTCTTAGCCATCTGCATGAGGCTGAACATGCCTTCATACATACGGGCTCCGCCGCTGGTTGAAAAAATAATGACCGGCAAACCGCGATCGGTGCCAGCTTCAATCAAACGGGTTAACTTCTCTCCCACCACCGAACCCATTGAACCGCCAAGAAACGAAAAGTCCATGACACCGAGTGCAATGCGATGATCGCCGATCTTTCCGATGCCCGTAATAACGGCATCTTTTAAACCGGTATTCGCTTGATGTTCAGCGAGTTTGGCGGTGTAAGCCGCCACACCGGTAAATTTAAGAATATCGACGCTGGTCATTCCCGCGTCCATTTCTTCAAAAGAGCAGGTTTCGACCAGGGCGTTCAAACGCTCCCGGGAGCCGATCGGAAAATGGTGTTGGCACTTCGAGCAAACCTTTAGATTTTCATCCAGTTCCTTGTCGTAAATCATCGTCGAGCATTTGGGACACTTGGTCCAAAGGCCTTCCGGAATTTCACGCTTGCGGGATTTGGCTGAGCGAAGCTTCGGTTTCTTTACGAAAGTAGTTTCACCGCTGCCGGAACTATGGGGCGTCACAGCGGGGGGCACTACTTCGACCGAAGAATCGACGCCGACTGCTTTTTTGCGAAAACTCGTTGTATCCATTTGAGAAAACCAAAGTTAAAAGGAAGCGAAGAGCAGTAATTGCTCTGTTACTACCCCTATAGCCGTTTGAATAAACAAGCTCATCAAAATTGTTAAATACCCCGCGCTACTGTCCACACGCAAACTTCACGTGCGCCGGCCTGCCGCAAAACCTTCGCGCAAGCACTGGTAGTCGCCCCAGTTGTCAAAACATCATCTACTAAAACGACTTTTTCGCCATTTAATTTTTTTCCAGGGTTCATGGCGAAAGCGGCTCGAACGTTGGCGGCCCGTTCCTGCTTCGTCAACTGTGTTTGTGTCCGGGTAGGTTGAATCCTTTTCAGCAGTTTTGTATTCATCGGCCATCCTGTGGCGGTGCTCAAATACCCAGCCATTTGCTCCGCCTGGTTGAATTCCCGTTCCCGCTCTTTCACTGAATGAAGGGGAACGGGAACGATAACGTCCCACTTTTCACACCGTAAAACAGGCAACGCCTGCCGAACCAGGAGATCTCCAAGAAAGGGTTCAAAACAGGTGGCCTTGCCATATTTGTAGCGATGAATGACATCCAGCACTACTCCTTTGGCCACCACCGCCGAGCGTGCATAAGTGAAATGAAGGTCGCTGTCCTGGCAGTTTCCGCACTCGAATGCCACCGTGATAGCTCCTTCGTACGGGAGTCCACAGCGACGACAAAACGGCTCTGTGATGAACCGGACCCCGTCTTTGCCGGACCAGCAGGCCGGACAAACGTAGCCTTCTTCCCGGGTGGCCCGTTCCGTCTCACAAATCTGGCAGACCGCCGGGTAAAAGAGGTTCAACGCCGAATCTGCCCAACTTTTAAGCTGTTTAACGGTGTCCATTTGTCCCGGTTTCAGATCCCGACCATGTGGCGGATGTAGAGTGTGGGCAAGGCAAAGTTTCCGGTGCGGTGGACGCGGGGTGTGATTTTTTCCGGGTGAGAAGGCTGGAGCTAAGCCACGCCGGATCGGCGGAATTATAGCCGCGGCGTAAAATGATTTTGGGATAAAGTGATGCTTGGACGTGACGCATCAACATTCTTGTCACCGAAGCCGGCAGCCAAGGTCCGCACCCCTCCTGCGCAACAAGAATCCAGCAAGTTAGAATGCCGTCATTCCCAGAAATGGAGGCAATCCTATGCGAGGATTGTCTCCAAACACATTTTTGGAGGGGTGTGACGGCCGTCACAGGGGTCAAACAACAGAAATGGAGGTTCCTCGCTGTTTTCGGTGGAATAGAAGTGAGGCTCGCCCTCATCCTGGCCTTCTCCGGGTACGCCGCGGCACAGTTCATTGCGGGGCGAAGGCAGAAATCAGGGACGTTTACGGCTAAACGTTCCTACCCTGCGAATGGGGCGATATGCACGTTGCCGGAGACTTTAAAATGCTTCGAAAAACCCCGGAAACGCGTTGCGGCGGACTTTCAATTGCTTCGGCTGACCGCGAAA
>JBKJKE010000069.1:0-10136 GCA_046597605.1 Limisphaerales bacterium
CATTCGTAGCGGCTTTGGCATCGCCCCATTGAAAATGATCCCTCAATGCATGTCCCGCAAAATCGCTTCTCACCCTTATCCTTATTCATTCCTCTCAATAGCTTGATGCAGCCCTGCCTGCTTTGGGTTGCCGAATTCCAACTTGTCAGGGATTTTATCAAGGCATCCAGCCCTCAAATTGCCTTCAGCTAAGCGCGAGTTGTTATAAACTTAATCGCGAACCACGGACAAAGACACACCATTCTTGCCCATTGGAAATGCTTCCTCTAGCTTGAGGCCATGACGCGATTTGCAGCAGCCCTCATGGGCGCCCTGCTCACAGGCACCTTGTTTTTGACAGGCTGCCAGCCGTCTGCTCCCGAGGGTGACGAACAAAAGGATTCTCATTATTTAAACGGTCGGGCAAGGGTCAGCAGCCTCGATTACAGGGGGGCGATCCAGGAATTTGAGAAAGCCCTGGAAATCAATCCGCGCTCTTCCTCCGCGCATCTCGAATTGGCTTTATTGAACGAAGAGCAGCTTCAGGATTACTCAGCCGCAATTTACCATTACGAAAAACATCTCAAGCTGCGTCCCGAATCAGAATACGCGGAGCGCGCAAAAGACCGGATCAAGTCGTGCAAGATGGACCTGGTGAAAGGTGAGGTGCTGGGGCCCGTCACCATGGGAATGCAGAAGGAAATGGAGCGTCTGGTAAGCGAAAACATGCTTCTCAAGCAACGCGCCGAGGCGCTCGAAGCTCAGTTGGTCCAGGCCGCCCGAGAGTCAGCCATCACACCGGTAAATCTCCCTCAACCCCAAACGCAAGCCAGGCCACAACCTCCCGAACCCGTCTCTCGCGCTCAGACCGTGGCCGAACCGGTCAACCGCTCCGCCAGGAACCCTCAACCTGTATCTGCGTCACCGGCTACTGTTCGCGCCAATAGCACTACAGCCACTCGTCAGCACATCGTGAAGTCGGGAGAAAAAATGACGACTATTGCGGCAAAATACGGTGTGCCGTTAAACCGTCTTCAGCAAGCCAACCCAGGGATTGACGCTCGTCGTCTTAAGATCGGCCAGACGCTCAAAATCCCTTAGGCATGTATCGCATCGCCTTTTTTTTGATCGCGACCTTCTGGGTGACGATGACCTGCCTCTTGTGGCGTTCCGAATTCGGAGAGCGCGACCTTGGCACTTCGATTCCAGTTGAAAAAGTTTGGGAAAAAGTTTTGACCGCGCCGGACAATTCAAACCTCGATATATTTCATCACCGCAAGAAAATCGGCTACTGCCGCTGGACACCAAACGTGGGAGAAGACGCGATCTCCTCCGGGCAAGTTTCTTCCGATGAATACCTGCCGGAAGGTATTGTAAAGCGCGTGAGCCACTACCGCCTTGAGATCGAAGGAAATGTTCAGGCTCCCACCCTGACCAATAACTTGCGGTTTGAATTATCGATGGTCTTTACAACCAACCAGACCTGGCAGGATTTCAGCCTCAGAGTAAGTGTCAGGCCACACTCCTGGGAGATTTCAGCCAGCAGCACTAATGATCTGTTGCATGTGGCGGTTGACGACCAGAATGGTGCCTGGGAACATGACTTCGCATTCGCCGACCTGCAGAATCCAGAAAAATTGATGGAGGAGTTTGGCGGCCCGGTTGCGATGGCGCTACTCGGCAGCATGGGACTCAAATCACAGGCCGGTGCTAAATCTAAGTTGACAGCTGGTCTCGAATGGAAGGCCTACAATGATTGGATGCGCTTTGGACACTCGCGGGTCAGAGTCTACCGTTTGGAAGCACAAATACTGGGGCGCTTAAAGGTCTTCCTTTTTGTGAGCCGGGTGGGGGAGATTCTCTGGGTTCATCTGCCCGAGGAAATTGTCGGAAGCAACAACGCCTTTGAGCATTTTTAACGGATACACAGCATGATCGAATTGATTCATCTGGTGAAGAATTTCGGCACCCTTACGGCCGTAAATGATATTTCGTTGACGGTCGCGAAGGGCGAGTTCTTTGCCGTACTTGGACCTAATGCGGCAGGCAAGACCACGACGATAAAGATCGTTGCCGGCTTGCTAAAGCCGACTTCAGGGATTGCGAAGGTGGCAGGTTTTGATATTCAGACGCAGGCAATCCAGGCAAAACGTTGCCTGGCCTATGTGCCGGACTTTCCTTTCCTATATGACAAGCTCACTCCATGGGAATTCCTCCGTTTTATGGGGCAGTTATTCCGAATGAGCGAATCGGGGATCCAAAATGCTACCCGCGATCTGATTCCCCGGTTCAGCCTCGAGGAGTTCATCAACAAACCGATTGAAGGTCTTTCCCATGGCACCAGGCAACGAGTGGCAATCGTTGCAGCTTTGATGCACGATCCAGAGGTATTTGTTATTGATGAACCCATGGTAGGCCTGGATCCCCACCATGCCAGGGTGGTGAAAGACGTGCTCAAGGAGCGTTCACTCCGGGGAATGACCGTCTTTCTTTCTACTCACCAATTGAGCGTTGCAGAGGAGGTTGCCGATCGTATTGGAATTATCCACAAGGGGAAATTGGCCGCGGTGGGAACGCCGGCGCAATTACGTCAACAAAGCGGGGTGAGTGGAGCGCTTGAAGAAGCTTTTCTCGCGATTACTGCAGAAGAAAAGGTCGTTCAGGCAACACCTCTTCCCCTCCCTTAAACCAACAATCGCGCAAAGCTGCATTCACCTGTCTCGTTGTAGGACAAAACTTTCGTTGAATCCTAGTGCAAACCCTTATATCTCAGGACGGCACGTCTTTTGCTAAAAGGCGCTGGCTCAGCTGAGCGTTGAACAATGAACAAGTACCTGGTTTTCACTTATTATGTCGGCCAAGCTTTTGGCGGCATCAAAGATTTTCTCGACTCGTTCAATTCTGTGGAGGAGGCGTTGGACAACATTCTTCCAGAACGCAAGCGCTACTACCAAATTGTGGACCGCGATACGATGAAGATAGTCAAAGAGGGGCTCGCCACTTTTAAAAACTTTGTTCCAGACGACTTCAGCTCGGAAGACTGGAAATAGATTACTTGGGAGCTTCTTCAACCAGGGGAGCGCCCGTCTGAACTTTTCGCCGGTTCCAGATTTCGGGTAACAACAGCAAAGCTGCGGAAAAAACCAGGCCTGCTGCAAACCAGCATAGAACGTTGAGTTTCACCCCATGCTTGACGAGTTGAAATGCGAGGATCGGCGCCAGGACTCCTCGGACACCGGTGAAAAAGGTGTGCGCTGACATGTAGTCGGCGACACGGTCCGGAGGAGCGAATTTCGTGACCCACAGGCTCCACGCAACATCCCCTCCCGAATTGGCGATTCCAAAGATAATTGCACCCAGCACGAACCCATCGAAACTATCGCTGGTGAAAAATGTTAGTATGCCAGCGGCAAATCCGATGTTGAGAATAACCCGCAGGGCAAAGAAGTTCATGTGATCGAACAACCATCCCCAGACCGGGCTAAGAATAAGGCGGACGATGTTGGGAATGACGCCGGTCAGGAGCGCAATAGCTGCAGCAGGAAACGCGTAGCCATATTTGGGGTTCGCCAAATACTCGACCCGCATCGGCTGCATCATCAAGGTGCCGGCACCAAGCAGCATCCAACTCATCAGGGTGATTCGAAATACAGGATCATTCCACGCAAAGCGCAATGCCCGCAGGGGATGGGTGTGTCCCGATAACGTTAGGACGTTCGAAGGAATTCGGTTCAGGCAAAAGCTGGCAAATCCAAACGCCGCCGAGAAAATTACGAGCAGCCATTGAAAGTATTGGAAGTCCTCCGTCAAGGTTCGTCCGGCCAGTTCGCTGAATAATGCGGCTACGCCAATTCGAATGATTAACGTGCGCGAGAAACGGCGCCCTCGATCTTTGGCTCCGTAATTCTCCTGGTAGATTTGGGTCATCAACGGGATGGCGGCCGAGGAACAAGCCATTCCCACCAGGCTGCAGATTGTGAAGACCCAGAGATGCGGGAATATCGCCGCCAGCAATAATGTGCCGCAGCCGATAGCGGCTATCTTTGACGCTGCTTTAGAAGTCTGCCAGCGACGCTTCTCCACCAAAGTCACAACCCAGGGCGAAACCAGGAGACCGAGACTTCCGCCGATGGCGATCAATGCTTTGGCATCTTCTCCAGTTCGATACCAACGCTCCGCAATCAACAGAAGAAAGGTGGTTCCAGCAGTTTCCAGAATGCCGGTGCTCACAGCCCGCCACTGTTCACTTCTATAGGTAATCTCTGTGCGTTCCGCAGACACGTCCTGCGAACATAGAAGTTCAAACTAGTGCTAACAATTATAGAGAAGAAAAATAAAATATCCGAAGCTGTCTTTTCTGGCACTTTCCTCGCGTGCGCATTCACATCCTGAGCGACATTCATTACGCTTGCCCGGCAGAGCAAGCGCGTCGCTCTCATGAAGTGAAGGCAATAAGCAATCCTCTCACGCGTATCGCGCTCAAGCTATATCGTGATCATGTCTGGCTCAAAAACCCGTACGACCAGAACCATCTGCTCGACCAATTTCTGGCTGAGTCAAAGAATGCGGATTTCGTCGTAGCGAACGGGGATTACTCGTGCGACACCGCTTTTATCGGTGTGGCGGATCCGGCAGCCCGCGAAAGTGCAGCCCTCTGCCTTGGGTACTTGCGCGAGGCGTTTGGAAATAATTTTAAGGCCGTTTTCGGCGATCACGAGCTTGGTAAAATCAGCCTGCTTGGCAACCAGGGTGGACTTAGGTTGGAGAGTTGGCATTGCGCGATCAACGCCTTGAAGCTTGAGCCTTTTTGGAAGGTTGAGTTCGGAAACTATGTGTTGATGGGAATCACCTCCTCGCTGGTGGCTTTGCCGGTGTTTGAACCAGAAACACTCCCGGCGGAACTCGAGGCCTGGAGGGCTCTTCGATCCCATCATCTGCAACAAATCACAACGGCTTTCGCGCAACTCAAGACGACCCAAAAAGTTGTCTTGTTCTCTCATGATCCAACCGCCCTTCCTCTTTTGTGGAAAGAGGAGGCGGTTCGTGCCAAAGCTTCGCAGATTGAACAGACCATTATTGGCCATCTGCATTCCCCGCTGATCCTGTGGAAAAGCCACTTCCTGGCCGGCATCCCACCCATTAGTTTTCTGGGTAATAGCGTCCGCCGATTTAGCATGGCTTTATATGAAGCACGCCACTGGCAGGAATTTCATGTGCGGTTGTGCCCCTCTCTCGCTGGGATAGAATTGTTAAAGGACGGGGGGTATCTCGTCATGCACCTGGATCCCACCGGGCGTGAGCCTTTGAGCTTCGAGAAAAAGCCGATCCTCAGGTAGTCCTCCCAAAATTTATTTGATCCGGTTGTTTCTCATGGCGGGAACTACCAGCGGTGCCCCTTTCTTTCCTTTGACGAGTGCGGCGTATTCTTTCGAATCCGCGGAATAGATGGCGATCCTTCCTTGAGTATCGTAATGCACTCCCCAGCCATAACGTTTCGGCAGCATGGAAGCCCGCATACAGGGATGCGATTTTTTGAAGAGGTCGTTCCACAGCGTGTCCCGCTTGTTCGAGACTTCCGTTTGCGGGAGTTGCTTGTGGCGGATGTGAACTTCGAAAATCAGTTCGTTCTCCGTGAATTGATAAGGATGCGCGGAAAGCAGCTCGTATTCGATTTGGGCAATCGACTTTTTCCCTCCTCGACCCACAGGAACCTGACCCATGGTAGCAGGACAGTCAGCTGAGATCGTAACGAACGTGTTCGTGTAGCTCATACTACCCCAACAACCCACTGCGAATCCCCGTTGCTCAGTGATATTCCTGGATGGTTTTCACTGAGTAACCATTTTTCTTCAATGCAGCGATGCCAAGAGCGGCGGCCTTCGCCCCGCTCATCGTTGTCATGATGGGGGTGTTGGTATAAACCGCCGTGGTCCGAATCTTCACTTCGTCAGCGCGCGGGCTTTGGCCCGACGGGGTATTGATCACGAGCTGGATTTCTTTGTTCTTCAGAAGATCCACGGCATTCGGTCGTCCTTCCGCCAGCTTGAACACCTTCTGAACCTTCAATCCCGATTTCTCGAGAATCGACGCTGTGCCACTCGTTGAAATGATGTTGAAACCGAGTTCCGAAAACTGTTTGGCCAACTCCACGACATCACCCTTATCGCGGTCGCTCACACTAATGAAAATACTCCCTTTCAGAGGCAATGGCGCATTAGCTGCCATCTGAGACTTGGCGTAAGCAATGCCAATATCTGCATCCAGACCCATTACTTCTCCGGTCGAACGCATTTCCGGTGAAAGCAAAATGTCCTGGCCATGGAATTTGTTAAACGGGAATACCGATTCCTTAACTGCCCAATACTTGGGCCAAATCTCCTCAGTAAACCCAAGTTCCTTGAGTGTCTTCCCTGCCATCAACTTGGCCGCCAGCTTAGCCAAGGGCACCCCAATCGCCTTACTGACAAAAGGAACAGTCCGTGAAGCACGTGGGTTTACTTCGAGCACGTATACCGTGGTGCCTTTGACGGCATATTGCACGTTCATCAACCCGATGACCTTTAGCTCACGCGCCATCGCGTGGGTATATTCCCGAATCGTCTGAATGACCTCCCTCGACAGGGTATGTGCGGGCAGGACCATCGCCGCGTCGCCTGAATGCACGCCCGCAAATTCGATGTGTTCAAGAACTCCGCCCAAAACGATCGTTCCCTCGTTAGGGTTTTGGAATTGGCCGACATCGGTGATGCAATCCACGTCCACCTCGGTGGCGTCTTCCAGAAATTTATCGACCAGAACCGGCCGCTCGGGAGAGGCCTCCACCGCGAAACGCATGTAGTGCTGCAGCTCTGAGTCAGAATAAACGATCTGCATGGCACGCCCCCCGAGCACGAAGGAAGGACGGACCAAAACCGGGTAGCCGAGCCGCTTGGAGATTTCGAGAGCTTCTACTTCGTTGGTGGCCAGGCCATTCGGCGGCTGCGGAATGTTGAGCCTGTCCAGCATCGCAGCGAACAGCTTGCGATCTTCGGCCATTTCAATGCTCTGGGGAGATGTCCCAATGATGTTGACTCCATTCTTTTGAAGTCCCAGCGCGAGGTTGAGCGGGGTTTGTCCACCGAACTGTGCAATTGCGCCCCAACATTTCTCCCGTTCGTAAATGTGCAAAACGTCTTCGAGGGTGAGCGGTTCGAAAAAGAGTTTGTCGCTGGTGTCGTAATCCGTTGAAACCGTCTCTGGATTCGAATTCACCATTAATGTTTCAAACCCGTCTTCCTTCAGGGCGAATGCCGCATGGACGCAGCAGTAATCAAATTCAATGCCCTGACCGATACGATTAGGTCCGCCGCCCAGGATCATCACCTTTTTTCGATCAGAAGATTTGATTTCATCGTCACCGCGATCGTAGGTGGAGTAGAAGTAGGGAGTGTAGGCTTCGAATTCTGCCGCGCAGGTGTCGACCAGCCGATAGCTCGGAACCAATCCAGTCGCTTTGCGTTCAGCGCGGATGGCATCTTCGGTGGTGCCGGTTAAATGAGCGATCTGGCGATCGGAAAACCCGAGCGACTTTGCTTTAGCGAGGAGTTCGGAATTCATTGCAATATGCCAACTTCGAAACGGGCAAAGTAAGCCTCAGTAGTCAATGGCTGGCAAGCTTCGCGTTGAGAATTCCGGGCCTTCCCAGAAACGCTGTCAGCCGGAAAAAGGGGGTTATGCACGGTCGGGGAGCTGAGATGCGACCCAGGTTACCGGATCCTGTTGGTAGAATTGCTTCAGTTCCTCGTAGAGCTCGGGATGTTTCTCAAACATTTGCCTCGGTTTTTCAAAGAAACATTCGGTGGCTACCGCAAAGAATTCTGCCGGATGAGTAGCCCCATAGTGGTCCATCACGCTCTTCTGATTCTTGCGAGCTTTGCCTCGGAGAGTCTCATATTCACGACCCAGCACCCGAGTCCAGGTGAGGTAACGATTTCTCCGTCCAGTAAATCCACCAGTGGAATGCAGTTTAGGAGTTCCATCTGCGAGACCATCCTGCTGATCGAGCTGATGCGCGAACTCGTGCAAAACAACATTCTGGCCATCGGTGATGTTGCTTGCTCCTCCCATCACCGAATCCCAAGCCAGAACTACCGCTCCCTGTTCCCATGATTCTCCCAACCTCTGACTATGGCTCTCTGTGACGATTCCGCACTCGGACACTTCGGCCTTCTTCGCGAAGTAAGCACTCGGGTAGACGAGGATGGACTTGAGTTCCGGGTAGCAATTCCCATCTCGATGCAGCAAAAGCATGCAGGCCTGGCCAGCAATTGAGACTTTGATATCGTCGCTCAACTCCAGGCCAGCGCACCCTTCAAACTTTTTCTCCGCCAGGAATTGTTGAACATGCCCTTCCAATTCCCGCTGGTCGGCTTCCCTCAGTCGATTAAAAAGAGGCAACCGTTTCTGAAGAATCTGTCGCCAGATCTCCGGAAACGGTTGCAAGTCCTTATGTTCTGAACGGAGTTGTTTGAAAAAATCGAACATTTCAAACAACCCTCACGTTATTGTACCCGGGCCGAAAGTTTTTTCTCAAGAGGCACTTTGTCGAGGACTACGTACTTCGGTAAACCGCCTTCTGTGGGCACATGAACTTCGCCTTCGATCAGAGGGCGGCAATACTCCACAAACTTCTCATTGGGAGTGAACCCGTCTTCACTCAGCCAGTCGCGAGGGATGAAATTCTCAACATTAGCGATGTCTCCCAGCGGCTGCAGCCCGGTGGTCCAGCGATAAGGCTTGGATTGAACCCGAACAATTTTCACCATGTAACCAGATTTTTCTTCATGCACTGCCGCCCGAACAGCAGCTTCACCGCAGGCGGTAGCTTCGAGGGCATCGGTTGCGCTCGCGTAGTGAGCAGCACAACGCTGGGCATACCCTAATTTAACAGTGCGTGTCTTGGTGTTGAGTTTACCGGTGACAATTTCAGCCAGTCGATCCGCGGCTCCTGCCAAAACCGGGTGACCGAAAGCGTCCACCCGTTTGTTGTCAGCAGAAAATTCAGTGCCATCTGGATTCTTCAAACCTTCGCCCACCACCACCACGCAATACTTCAGCTTGTCGACGGTCTCTTTGACCTTCGCGAGGAACGCGGTTTCGTTGTAGGGGATCTCGGGTAATAAAATCAGATGCGGGGCATCGTTCGGCAGGCGACGGGCGAGAATAGCGCTCGCCGCAATCCACCCGGCACCACGCCCCATCACTTCAATGATACAGCAGGCGCCGTCGTCTGTGGCCATGCTGCTGACGTCGTCGGCAATTTCCATAACGGTGGTTGCATTGTATTTAGCAACGGATCCGAACCCGGGGCAGTGATCGGTGTGGGGAAGATCGTTGTCGATCGTTTTAGGCACGCCGATAACGCGCATTTCCCAGCCACGCTTCTGCGCTTCTTCATGGATCTTATGCGCAGTGTCCTGGGAATCGTTTCCGCCCGCGTAAAAGAAAAACCGGATGTTGTGCGCCTGGAACACTTCGAACAAGCGATCCATGTCTTTGGCGGCCCGTTCCGGTTTCTTCTTGAAATCGATTTTATAGCGGCAGGTGCCAAGCGCGGCGGCCGGGGTATATTTAAGACCTTCCACAGTCCTGGCCTTTTCTTCGTTCAGGTCAATGAGTTCTTCATTGAGGATACCGAGAATGCCGTTGAGACCCCCGTAGATTTCTTCAATGCAACCATGCTTGCCAGCTTCCTGGATAACGCCTGCGACACTTGCATTGATAACGGCGGTGGGACCGCCAGATTGAGCAACCAAAAGATTTCCGACTAGTTCTGCCATAATTGGGGGCAAACACTGCCAACCTCAAAAGCAGGTGTCAAAGGGGATTTGCCGCAGCCTTCTAAAACAGGTGTGATTTTAAGCGGGTGAGATGGAGGGCGTGGTTGGGCGACCCATCACGGCGCCAACCTCACCTGTTAGATCAAACCCTCCCTGAGGTGACCACTCCAGGTCCGTCGTGAGCTCCCGGCCTGAAATGAGCCGAAAATAGGAAGGAATCAGCCGTTAACGTGACAACCCCTGCAAATCAGGGGTCAATAACCCTTCCCAACGTGCAGAATGTGGGGTCGAACCAATCGCGTTCGCTATACCATTCCCGAGAATGTGGGGTCGAACCAA
>JBKJKE010000077.1:0-39927 GCA_046597605.1 Limisphaerales bacterium
ACGATTCAACGATTCAACGATTCAACGATTCAACGATTCAACGATTCAACGATTCAACGATTCAACGATTCAACGATTCAACGATTCACTAAACCTGAATCTTACCTTCGAAAACGAAATCAGCCGGCCCGGTGAGGCGCACGTTGGTGAAATTCTCCCCTGCCGTTTCAAAGCTTACTTCCAGGGTATCCCCACCCTGAACCTGAATGGCCACAGGGGAGGTAAAGCCATGGAGCTTCGCTGACACCAATGCACAGGCGGTCACGCCGGTGCCGCAGGCGAGCGTTTCATTTTCCACTCCCCGTTCGTAGGTGCGAACGCGAATCTGGTTCTGACCCTGCACCTGGATGAAGTTCACGTTCGTTCCTTTAGGGGCGAAATGTTGATGGTAACGCACTTCCGGCCCCACGGTTGAGACCATTGCGGCGTCTGCGTTTTCGACGAACAAGCACGCATGCGGAACCCCTGTGTTTACGGAATGGATGGTGGCGCACCCGTTCTTCAGTGAAACCGCGTCTCCCAAGCGTAGATCACGGGGTGCGGTCAGGCCGATCGTTACCCGTTCACCTCGAAAAGAAGCGTGAATCATCCCGGCGATGGTATCGAAAGTGATCTCGCTCTTTGTGGTGCCAGTGACCCGTTGGATGTAGCGCGCGAAGCAACGGGCTCCATTACCGCACATTTCGGCTTTGCTGCCGTCCGGATTGAAGAAATCCCACGCCCAGTCCGCCTTCCCTGAGGTGGAAGGAATCAGAAGCATGACCCCATCTGCTCCAATTCCGCGATGGCGATCGCATATTTTGACCGCTTGGTCGCCTGTGATGGAAATTTTGCCTGATCGGTTATCAATGAGCACGAAGTCGTTCCCCGCCCCATTCATTTTCGTGAAATCCAGCTGCATGGCAGAAACTTAGGTGCGAACGGCAAACTTGAAAGCGTAATTTTATTGAACGGGATGAGGAGCAACCAGGTCGGATGCCTACAGCGATGAACTCTTGCAGAAAAGTCCAATTTTTGTTTAAATCGGCTCCAGAATTCCAAAACAACAGCTCCATCAGGGAACTAGTCTCGGGAAATTTATGAAAACGATCCTATCGATCCTGTCCGTAAGCCTCTTTCTGACGGCCTCCTCCCCCGCCCTTTTCGCTCAGTCGGGCACAACGAACACTCTGCCGCTGGTAACCTTGCGAGCAGCCAGGACGAATGCGATCTCCGAATCGGGTATCACCAACGCGATTATCGTGGCCAGAGAGACCACAAACGTGACCAGTAGTCTAACCGTCCTCTATACCAAGGGCGGTGGGGCCTCGAACGGCGTGGATTACCTGGAACTGCCCGCCTCGATCACGATTCCAGAAGGGATGCATAACGTCACCCTTCCGCTGGTGGCCATCGATGACGCTCACGCCGAAGCGACAGAAAATATCATCCTCACGCTTCGCCCATCCGAGTTTTATCGCACAAACTCGGTTTACAAGGTGACCATTCCCGTTCTGGACAACGATAATTTGACGCCCACGGTTCACCTGGTAAGCCCCACCAACGATAGCGTTTTCTTCGGGCCAACCAACGTTCCCCTCAGAGCAGAAGCAGGGGACAGCGACGGCACTATCCGTCGGGTGGAGTTTTACCGCAATGCCACTTTGCTAGGCATCGTTACCAATCCGATCTCAGGCTCATATCATTTCACCTGGACGAACGCGCAGCCCGGCACCAATACGCTGACTGCAAGGGCCATGGATAACTTTGAGGCACGCGGAACGTCAGCACCGGTAAGAGTAGTGATTCAACAAGCCCCGGTTCCAACCAACACCCCTCCTACCGTGACTCTCCTCGCACCGAGCAACAACACCACTTTATCCAATACCCCTGCCAACGTCTCAATCATTGCATCCGCAGGAGACGCGGATGGATACGTCCGCACCATAGAATTCCTCGATCGCACAAACAGCCTTGTCATTATTACCAATCAGCCCGGGACAGGAGATCACGAAACTCGCTACCAGTTCGATTGGACGAATGTGCCCCCTGGTGAACACGTCTTGTGGGCAAGGGCGACTGATAATGGAGGTAAAGAAACACTGTCCGAAGTGGTTTTCCTGAACGTGATCGGGACAGCAGAACCGCCAGTGCAGCCCATCGTCACGATCGCCGCCATCGACCCGAATGCAGCAGAAGTTCCTCCGTTCCAGCCGGAACTCGATACCGCCACCTTCACCATCACTCGTCGGGAAAATACGAATGTGGCCTTAACCGTTTATTACACCGTCAGCGGGTCTGCTTCCAACGGAGTGGATTACGCCCCGATTTACGGTTCGGTGAAACTTCCGTCCGGAACGCTTTCGAGCAATGTAGTGATCCGGCCTTTGGATGACTCGCTGGTTGAGTCGAATGAAACTGTCATCATTACTCTCTCCCCAGCGGTTTGCGCTGCTGTGTTCCCGCCCCCACCAGAATGTTACCGATTGGGCGCAGCGAACGAGGCTGTGGCTATCATCCGGGATAACAGTCACGTCACAAACCAGGCGCCTACAATTACTCTATTCAGCCCGACGAACGGCTCTGTTTTCACTTTGCCAACAAATATTCTTCTCCGGGCGGAAGCGCACGACTCCGATGGTAACCTGCAAAAGGTTGAGTTTTACCGCAATAACATCCTGTTGGGGACCGTGAGCAATCAGAACACGGCCCTGTTTCAGTTCAATTGGACCAACGCGCAACCCGGCAGCAATATGCTGGTTGCAAAAGCTGTGGATAACCTGGGTCTGAAAGGGTCGTCCGAACCGGTTTTCATTCAAGTGAACGGAACGACAGAACCGCCGCCGCGGCCGATCGTCACCATAGTAACGACCGATGGTGAGGCCTCCGAGATCTCTACCATCGCATCTGCAATGAATACCGCCACCTTCACCATTGCACGCCGGGAGAACACCAATGTGGCTCTTACCGTTCATTATCAGGTGACCGGCACCGCATCCAACGGCGTTGACTATGTTACCTTGCCGGGATCCGTCACTCTTCCTTCTGGGAAACTTTCCACGAATCTGGTGGTGCGACCATTCGATGACACACTCGTGGAATCGAATGAAACAGTGGTGGTGACCCTGTCTGAAGCCGTCTGCATCTATAATGTGTTCCCGCTTCCACCGGAATGTTATTTACTCGGCGAAGCGCGCCAGGCCTCCGCCGTTATTATTGATAACGATCATCTGACCAATCAACCCCCTGTGGTAAGCCTCCGCTCGCCCACGAACAACTCGATTTTCCTCGGGCCTTTGAATATCCCTGTTGAAGCAGAAGCTTCGGACGCCGATGGCAAGGTCGTCCGTGTTGACTTCTTTGCCGGGGATCACTTGATCGGGAGCCGCACCAACTCGCCCTACACTCTCATCTGGAGCAATGTGGCTCCGGCGACGTATTCTGTGAGTGTAAAAGCGATGGATGACAAAGGAGCCGTCCGGTTTTCCGCTCCGTCTAAAATCACGGTTCAATCATTCGCCGAACATTCTTTCGTCCGCCGCACCTTGCCACTCTGGTACGTGCCGGGTGTGAGAGTGCGCGTTCAACTACGGGCAGAGCCTCGCACCAACACGACCAGCTACGCGCTGTCTGATATCCCGCCAGCAGGATGGGTCATTCAACTTGTCGGCGACCAGGGATCCGTCAGTTCTGGAAAAGTAAGCTTCGGTCCTTTCAACGATGCCATCGCGAGAACGTTCTTCTATGATGTAACTCCGCCCGCAAACGAGAGCGGTGAAAAACGTTTTCAAGGCACTGCGATCGCAAACGGAATCGAGAGTCCAATCATTCGCTCGATTGTGATGAACCCTGCCCCGGCGCACCCGGCAGATCGGGACCCAATGGACTGGAACATGAGCACGCACGAAGCAGCCGCCTACGGTCTGGCCTGGAAACGTTGCGAACGCTGGCCACTTGCGCCGAATCCGATCCCGGTCAGCTATGCGACTCGCGCTGGTTTCCTGGTAAGCGAATCTGGTTACGGTTTGAGCACCCTTTCTCCAACGCCCTTTCCACCCATGCTGTGGGAGGCCGGAGAGCCAGGCACCATTTCGCTTACATCCAATCACGAGCCCTGGACGACGAACCGCCTGGGCACCGCGATCTCATCGCTCCCAACCAACTATGTGGTGGGAGTGCCATTTACTGCGACCATTGTTGTGACACCCACTGCGGGAGTCAGAGCCTACGCCCTGGAGGAAACACCGCCCTTTGGTTTCTCTATCACGAACATTACCGAAGGAGGACTTTTCTGTCCCCTCACCAGGAAGATTCGTTGGGGAGTGTTCTCCAATGCAGAACCGATCACGGTTAGCTACCAACTCATGGCGGCAACCAACTCGCCGAGTGTCGCGAAGTTTGCCGGGGTGCTCTCCTGCAATGGAATCAATCAGCCGATCACAGGCCGGCGCGAGACCACTCGCAACACTTCGCTCGGTGCTGCCCGACTGGAACCGATCAGGCCCATGGCCGACGGGAATCGCCTGCTTACCTTCCCAGGGGAGCCGGGAGTATCCTACATCCTCGAAGGCACCACCGATTTCAACGATTGGACACCGATTGCGGAGCTCCTGAATAGTGACGGCGCTTTGCAGTTTATCGATCCTTCAACAGACGAATTGAACAAATTCTACCGTGCTGTTCGGCAGGAATAGTTCAATCGATCATTTGCAAAACAGGCCGCCGTTCTCCTGAAAAGGAGAACGGCGGTTTTTTCAGGGGGTGTATCCGACAATGAAAAAAACTTTACACCATCATCAGGGGCGAGCCTGGTTCCAGCCCTTCTTAAAACTCTCTGCACCACTATGTCTGCTTGTGTTACTGACCTGCACGGTGGGTTGGGTTGAATGCAGAGAAACTGAGAGGGAAGAGAATCTCGGTTCGGCCGTGCAGAGTTCGTGGGATGGCTCTCGCGCGGCGCTGAAGTTTTCCGAACTAACACAGCGCACAGCTTCGGAACCGGCTCAAGGCGCTCAGAAAACGCGAAGTGCTGAATCGACCTCTGCCCAGGAATCTCTTCGCAAGCTGGAGACCACAAACGTGGAATCGCGCCCTCTTTTCACCCGGGTTTTCAAAGTCGATGTGACTAGCTTGCTTGTAAAAGTGAAGGCGGACACCTCGCCGAAAGGAGGGGCAACCGAGGAAATTTTTGAGCTTGGTGCAGCATCTCAACTTCCTCGGAAGATTGGAGATTTTCCGAGTTCACCCCGTGGGAGTTCGTTAAAAGGACCGTCGTCTGAACTTAATTTCACCTCGACGAACCATGTCCGAGGAATGAATAACTCTGTGCGAGAATTCTTTACGACGAAAGGTGTCACACTCAATCCACCTGAAAGTCTGTTCTTCAACGACCGCTCTGGCGATTTGATCGTCCGGACAACCCTCGAGAAAATGGAAGCCATTGAAAAGATTCTTGCCAGCATAGCGTGCGTCTCTGGGAGCTCGTCAGATCTTTCGCTACCTCGCTTGCGTATTAGAGAGAACCTGACACCTCCCGCTCTCCCCGCTCCTAAATTTTAGGACAAACGAATTTGGCAGAGCTTAAAGAAGTGATACTCAGACCATCTATAGCGATTCTCAAAATTCATTTCCGGATAGAGCAGATGGAAGAGGTTTTGGAGGGTTGATCCATGAAGCTTTTAAGAGCTATGGAGAGACGGTCGGTTAATGCTTCAGGAGTGGGAGAGAAGTAGTCGGAGAACCAATCGGCTTTGAGGCGCAACCAGAGGCGTTCGATGGGATTGAAATCGGGTGAGTAACCCGGGAGGTATTTAGGTTCAAAGTGATGCCAGTTGATGCGTGTTCCTCGATGCCAGGAAGCATTGTCCAGGATCAGGATCTGACGGACCCCTTCTTTTTTGGGAACCGCCATGGCCATTTCATTGAGAAAGAACTGGAACACATCCCGATCGACTCCATCGACAATCAAGCTGAAAAATTGGCCGCTTTGCGGTGCGACAGCCCCAATGACGTTTTGCCGGATGTGGTCACCCAGATAAGGCACAGTGCGTTTCTTTCCCGGTTGGACCCAACGGCGACGAGGTCTTGGATCGCCTTCAACCCCACATTCGTCGCTATACCAGAG
Organism: Limisphaerales bacterium; assembly: GCA_046597605.1. Lineage (GTDB taxonomy): Bacteria > Verrucomicrobiota > Verrucomicrobiia > Limisphaerales > JACDHS01 > JACDHS01. The sequence goes on from JBKJKE010000077.1 coordinate 6,104, forward strand.
TTCTACATTGGGTTGGCCACATAGTTCGCGCAGTTCTTCCTGAAATTTCTTTCGATCTTCCTCGTTTTGTCGTTCCGGCCACGGTTGAGGGACACGCAGATGGAAATTTAATTCATGCAGCCAACGGACTGTGGTGCTGTAACCAAGTTCGACAGAAAGTTTCTCCTTCAGAAAACCATGAAGCTTGACGCCAGTCCAATGCACTTGTCCGGCCTGGGCGGGGTCCTGCAGCACCGGCACCAACAGATCACGAACCCGTTCTAATTTCACTTTCCGCGGACGCCCGCTTCTACCGCGGGTAATCAACGCATTGGTGCCGCCACGGTTAAAAAGTTCAATCCAAGTCCGAACCATCCGATCACTCCGGCAAAACAGCTTGCAGACGGTTGCCCGGGGAGTTTTCAGCAGAAGCGAGCGGATAGCATTCAGACGGATGTAACTCCTTTTATTGGGAGCAGCCTCCATCGCCACACGCAACTCTTCGGGCGTGGCATTCTCAGCATTCGGCTCTGCTTCGACTGTTCGCAATACACACTTTCAAACATGTAGTGCATAAAAGTACAAGTCTTTTCGGAAATTATTTTTGAGAATCGCTATATTACTACGGCGCGTTCAACCTGGGGAACCTGGCGATGTTGTTGAGTCCACTCTGCCTTCGTTCCATTCCTGCCAGCACGCGAAAGGGTCGCTGGTTTTTGGGAATATTATCGCTGTGCACCCTGCACGTCCTTTCATGGTCCATGATGGAGGATAGCTCAGGCGGGATTCAATATGGCTACTACCTTTGGGCCGCATCCTTCGTGGTCTTAACCGGCGAATGGATGCGCCAAACATTTCTCGGTAGAATCGAAACTGCCTGAGCGGACGAAGCTGCCGGCTAAACTTTCTTCGTCATCTGCACTCCCGCCTGCAGCAACTTGTGCGCGTCCGCTTCCGATTTTCCTTCGGCGTAGATGCGAAGAATCGGTTCGGTGCCGGAACCGCGCAGCATGAGCCAGGCGCCGTCCTTCGAAATGAACTTCACCCCGTCGAATGCTTTCACATCTGCCAAGGGCGATTTGATTAACTTAGCGGGAGGATTTTTGGCGCAGTAATCCATCAATGCCGCGCGCTTCTCCAACGGGAAATGCGTGTCGATGCGGGCGTAGTGATGAGGCCCAAATTCTTTTTCGAGTTTCGCGAGAATTTTATTTATCGAAGTCTTCTCCGTTGCGAGCAACTCAAGAAGCATCATACCGGCGGCAATTCCGTCGCGCTCAGGAATGTGCCCTGGGAAACCGATACCCCCGCTTTCTTCAAAGCCAAGCAGCACATCGCCTTTGATCATCTCACTGCAGATGTATTTGAATCCCACACCGGTCTCCACCAGCGGCATTCCATAATGCGCACACATCTTGTCCACCATGGAAGTGGTGGTGAGCGCTTTGATCACGCGGCCTTTGCCTTTGCGATTTACAATATAGTGATGCAACAACGCGCAGATGATCTGGTGCGTTGTAAGCAGGTTCCCATTCCCGTCCATACCGCCCACTCGATCCGCGTCTCCATCGGTGACGAGACAAATGTCATGCGGGTTCTTCTGAAGAAATGGAGCACTCTTGGTGTAGTTCTTAGCGATCGGCTCCGGGTTGATGCCGCCAAAGTTGGGATCGTGCTCACCATTGATGGTGGTGACTTTGCAGGTCGTTCCAGCGAGTAACGCATCGAAACATCCCGCGCCGACACCAAACAAAGCTTCGTGGGCGAAGCGGAGTTTGGAGTTCGCAATCAGTTTATAGTCCACCAAACGTTTAACCGCAGCATAGTGCGCAGGACGCACATCTTTGATCGTAATCTGTTTCGCTTTGATTGCTGCTTCAGCCTTGGTCGCGCGGACCGGGTTCTTGTCCAGCAGCCGTTCCACTGCTTTGCAAATCTCTGGATCTGCCGAACCACCGTAGTGCGCTTTTAATTTGAACCCGTTGAAGCTCGGCGGATTGTGACTCGCAGTGATCATGACACCGCCGATCGCTTTGTTCGCCCGCACCGCCCAGGAAACGGAAGGGGTCGGAGTGGGCTCAGACGTAAGAACCACTTGGAAGCCGTTTCCGGCCAGAACTTCTGCAACTCGCCGGGCGAATTGGTCGGAGAGGAAACGGCGATCGTAGCCCACCACGGCTTTCTTCTCTGTGCCGGAGACGGGATTCTGGCTCCAGTAATCCGCTGTCGCCTGCGCGACTCGATCTAAATTGTGAAACGTGAAATCCTCCGCAATAACTGCGCGCCATCCATCTGTTCCGAATTTAATTTCAGCCATAAAATTATGCTATCTGCTGCTTACCCCGGCATTTCAAACTCCGTCCAAGCTCGACTTTCCAGCTAACAAAAAGCCATGCGTCGCATCAATCTTCAGGTCGTCGGTGCGCGAATTTTTGTTCACTGCCTTGCGCATGTTGGTGATCGCACGCTTCAAACTGGGTTGTCCGTAAAGGGAGGTCCCTGCGACAAACGTGTCCGCGCCTACTCCCGCGCAATCCGCCGCCGTTTGTATGTTGATCCCGCCATCCACTTCGATGAGGAAATTCAATTTCCGATCGCGTCGCCATTCGAAGGCTTGCTGAATCTTTGGTAAGGTTTCGGTGATAAAGGGCTGCCCTCCAAAACCAGGATTCACGGTCATAACGAGAATCAAATCTACCTTTTTCAAGAACGGCTCCACCTGTGACATCGGAGTACCAGGATTGACAGCCAGCCCGACCTTTTTTCCAACGGACCGTATCTTCCAAATCAGGTGATCAACCCGATCTCCCAACTCCACATGAATCGTAATCCGATCAGCCCCAGCCTGCGCAAATGGCTCCAGCAATATCTCTGGTTTCCAGCACATCAAATGCACATCGAACACCAGCTTCTTTGCATGGGGACGAACCGCTTTCACCACCTGGGGACCAAAGGAGATATTCGGGACAAACTGCCCATCCATCACATCCAGATGTAACCAATCCGCCCCCGCCTCCTGGGTGCGCCGGGCTTCCCTGCCAAATTGATCAAATTTGGCGGCAAGCAGGGAAGGCGCGATAATCATGCGGGAAAGCTATTAAAACAAATGGAAGTTGCAAGGCACGGGAAACAAAAAAGCGCGGATCCTATTGGATCCGCGCTTTGAAACTTGATTGATTACGCAGCGGCGGGCGCAGGTGATCCACCCAACCCAGGTAACTTGGGAGGAATAGGCTTCACAAGCTCGGGCAACGGAGTTGCGGCCTGCGCGCCGGACGGTGGATCGACCTTCGGAGTTGGCGGAGGTGGCGTGAATGTTCCGATACGAACAATGTCTTCCACTTGCGTTCCGTCGAGGGTTTCGTAATCCAGCAACGCCTTCGCGATGATTTCCAGTTTGTCGCGATGCGTCTCAATCACGTCTTTAGCTACGGTGTAGCCTTCGCTGACGATGCGGCGGATTTCCCCGTCGATTTCCTGGGCAGTGAATTCGCTATAGCTCTTCTTCTGCATCATGTCGCGGCCCATGAACATCTGTTCATTGTCATCGCCATATTGCACCATCCCCAACTTCTCGCTCATACCCCATTTGCAAACCATGGCGCGAGCCATGCCAGTCGCTTGTTGGATATCGCCGGAAGCTCCACTGGAGATATCGCCAGAAACAATCTCTTCTGCAATACGCCCGGCCATAATAACAGCGATCGTATCCGTCATTTCTTTACGGCGATGGTTCAACACATCGTCCTTCGGGAGGGACATCGTTGATCCTAGCGACTGCCCGCGCGGAATGATTGTCACCTTGTGCAGCGGATGAGTGTGCTTCAAAACCACGTTCACCAGGGCATGACCTGCTTCGTGCCATGCGGTATGACGCTTATCTTCTTCCGTCATTGCCATGCTGCGACGTTCACGACCCCAACGCACTTTGATGCGAGCCTCTTCCAGTTCGGCCATTCCGACTGCCTTCTTATTCGTGCGAGCTGCCAGCAAGGCGGCTTCGTTCAAAAGATTTGCCAGGTCGGCACCCGAGAAACCTGGGGTTCCACGAGCAATCACCGACAGATCCACTGCCGGATCCAGCTTCACGTTCTTGGCGTGAACCTTCAAAATTTCTTCACGACCGCGGACATCAGGCAGGCTGACGACGATCTGACGATCAAAACGACCGGGGCGTAACAGCGCAGGATCCAACACATCCGGACGGTTTGTTGCAGCAATGATGATAATCCCTTCCTGGGTATCAAAGCCGTCCATCTCGACGAGGAGCGCGTTCAACGTTTGTTCACGTTCGTCATTGCCACCACCGAAGCCATGACCACGACTGCGACCCACCGCGTCTATTTCATCAATAAAGATCAAGCAAGGTGTGTTCTTGCGAGCCTGTTCGAACATGTCACGAACACGGCTGGCACCCACCCCGACAAACATTTCAACGAAGTCCGAACCACTGATGCTGAAGAAAGCCGCATCGGCCTCACCGGCGATTGCCTTGGCGAGCAACGTTTTGCCAGTTCCCGGAGAACCGACCATCAAAATCCCCTTGGGAATCTTGCCGCCAAGTTTCTGAAACTTCTTCGGGTCCTTCAGGAAGTCGACCAACTCCGAAACTTCTTCTTTCGCTTCTTCGACACCGGCGACGTCCTTGAAAGTAATCTTGTTCTTATCTTTCGGCAGCATCTTGGCTTTGCTCTTACCAAAGCTCATGGCGCCCTTGCCGGCGGAACGGATCTGCCGCACCAGAAAGAAATAGATGACTGCCACGAGCAACAAAATCGGAAGCAAGCTCATGAAGACACTGGCGACATAAGGATTCGCTTCGTCAGATTCAAAGACCCCGGAGTTTAACAATAAATCCTTCGACGTTTCAGTAAGATGGATATCCAATCGGAATGGAGTGGCCTTTGTCTTAACAACAGCGCCTGCGCTATTTGTTTCGTAAAATTTCCCGCGGATCGTTTGCAGGGGAGATTGTTGGAAGATAATTTTCCCTTCGGTAATCAATCCCATTTCCAACATGTTCGTTAGTTGGGGATAGGTGATCTTCTTGGGCTTTTCCTCGTTTGTTCCCTTCATGTAGAACATGAACGGAATGATCGCCAGGATGGCAATCCAGACCATAATTGTTCGTGGGTTGAATCTACGAAGTTCGCCACCGCCGCGCTTATCGTCTTTGTCGTTCCTATTTTTCTCGTCAGACATGTGTAAAAATGTGGGCTTACCCTAACATGGCACGTACCGCGCTGCAACCGCTGCTTCAGGCAGTTTTCCAGCACCATTTTATTTGACGCCGCGTGCCCGGCACCAGCTTGAACCGTTCTGAAATCCTTAGACTCTCCACCCAGAAGATTTCCCCGACTTCGGCAACCGCGACCACTTTACGATGTCGCTCCGCTGCAGGTACTTTCGCGTTTACGAACAGATCCTGCAACTTCACATTGCAGGGAAATCCAATAGGCTGAAAACGGTCCCCTGGACGCCAATGACGCAGGGTGATCTTCCCGCCTACCTGGTCGGCATCGAACCATTCCGAGCCGGACAATCTCGGAATGTCACGGCTGCCTCCTCGCCCAAATGCCCACCGAAAGTGAACTCCGGAAAATTCGCACTCCCCCCTTGCTCCCAGTTCGAGAATCATCGATTCGTCGCTAAACCCTGCAGGTTTATCGGCTGCATTGGAAACGTCTCCTGCCGCGCTGCGGGACAAGGCCAGCCCAGGACCCACTGAGACGAGAACCCCCGGAAACAAACGAAGGTGTTCAACAAGCCCAAAATCCACTCCTACACCGAGCTCACTGAGTTGATCGTGGAGAATCCGGCGTTGCAGAGCGACATGGAGTTCGGAAAACGGAACCTTCCGTTCCTTTTGCCACGTGCGGGCAGCAGTCGCGACGAAGTCTGCCTCCGCACCGACAATTTCCATTGATCGCAGGATCGTGCCAAAGATAGGAGGGCTCTGCTGTTTGAGTATGGGAACGATCTCATGGCGAATGCGATTGCGCGGAATCTCAAGGGCCGCATTTGTCGCGTCTTCTCGAAAACGGACCCGGCACCCGATGGCGAAGCGCTCGAGGCGCTCTCTTGTTTGACTGAGCAATGGCCGGATCAGCATGATCTGTGGATCGATCGGGGAAGGCACCTGCCACTTCATCCCCGCCAACCTTCCGGCACCTCGCTGGAGCCGCAGGAAGAAAAGTTCCACCTGATCATCCGCATGATGGGCTAAAGCAATCTTGCTGAGTCCTTCTCGTCGGGCGGTTTTTGCCAGGAACGCGTGACGTAATTGCCGAGCCGCCATTTCGATAGACACTTTTTTCCGGGAAGCGAACGCACGAACATCTCCCCGCCCGGTTGAGACCCGAAGTCCGAGTCGTTGCGCAGTTTTGACGACAAATTTCTCGTCGGCGTCGCTGCTGCGGCCCCTGAGTTGATGATTAAAATGGGCAATGTGAAGCTCCCAAAGGTGTTCCTTTGCCAGCTCATGAAGGAGGGAAAGCATGACCATCGAGTCCAACCCACCCGAAACGGCCACCAGCACACCTTCTTGCTTCTTAAGAAGATTTTGACCCAGGATTTCTGACTCGATTTGCTTTACCCAATCGTCCACGACCCCAATAGAAGCTTAATCCGAGTAGACGCAAAAGAGGATTCCTGCGTTTCTGCTGCTTATGTTAGCGGCGCAGATTGACTAAAAACCGAGAGATTTGAACCAACCGGAGGCAGAAAAGGACTCACTCGCATCATCCTGGACCTGGATCAAGTTGATGACCGCGATTTGAGAAGGCCTTGAGCCACTTCCATCTGGTTGAACACGGGCAACGACAGCCAGTGTGACGAGAATACATGCAAACAGCGCCACTTTCTTGGCCAACGATAGAATGTTTGAGAATATTTGCATTTAACAGCTCCTGAGAGCATAAGGAGCTTCACCCGTGCCAACGCAGAAATGATTATAGAAAAGGGAGGGAAAACCCGGACTTTTCCTAGCCAGCAAGCCTCTAATAGGTGGAAATGCATCCAAACCGGCAGTTCGCCTGGGCTAAACTGCCCAATAAGAAGACATTCGTTGTCTAAACTAGTCTAGCTCTCGGCAGTTTCTCCAATTTGGCGTCGCATCGGATCGGCTCAGGTGTCCTCAAACACCGGGTTCTTGATGCCGTTGGGTGGTCGATTTTGAAGGGAAAAATCGATGGGAACCGGGATGTTTTTCAGTCTGAACTCCGCGCCGGTTCCAGAACCGAAGCACTTTTCATTCTCATTTTCTGTTCGGTTCCCGGTTTTCCCGTCAACGAAAGCAGTTCTTTTCGCCGCTCGCTATTCGTATAGGTCCCGAAAGCGGGGGGAACTATATTGTGACTCACGAATGTGGAGCCCAGACAGACATTCGATTAGACAGGAAAACACTTGGTAGCTAATCCCCCGCCCTTTATGGTCTCCGCTCCATGTCGGCAGTAGACTCTCGAGCATCCTGGCAGAAGATCGGACTTTTTGTCGGCCCATTGGTCGCTTTGGGTCTATGCATCTTCTTTCGCCCGGTCCCGGAGCAACCGGCCATCGGCTACATGGCTGGCGTCATCGCCTTGATGGCGATCTGGTGGATCACGGAAGCTATTCCCCTTGCGGCCACCTCACTTATCCCGTTCCTCCTCTTTCCGTTATTTGGGATTTTAGATGCGGGTAAAGTAGCCAGCAGCTACATGACGCCCACCGTTTTCCTGTTCCTGGGCGGCTTCATGATCGCCCTCGCCATGGAACGCTGGAATCTCCACCGACGAGTCGCCCTGGCAATCATCGCGGCAGTAGGCAGCAAGCCCTCTTCGATCGTCTTGGGGTTTATGCTGGCGTCCGGGTTCATTTCCATGTGGATCTCCAATACGGCAACCACAATCATGATGTTGCCGATCGGCATGGCCCTCGTAATCAAAATGGAGGAAGCCTTCGGTAAAACGAAAACCCACTCACTGGCCGTGTGTATCATGCTGGCAATAGCCTATGGGGCCTCAATCGGCGGGACTGCGACCCTGGTGGGAACACCCACGAATATGGTTTTAGTGGCCGTCTACGCGAAGACGTTCCCCAACCTCGAGGCGGTTACTTTCGGAAAATGGTTCATGCTCTGCCTTCCTTTCAGCATCCTGATGCTGTTTGGAACCTGGTTCCTGCTGACCCGCTTTGTTTTCAAGCTCGCGCCCGATCTGGTGCTCGATGCCGGCACCATTCATAAGGAAAGACAAGAGCTTGGGCCGATGACTTATGCCGAAAAAACGGTCGCAGCAATTTTCGTAGCTGCCGCGTTCCTCTGGATCTTTCGCGTAGACATGAACCTGGGATCCATTGTCATACCCGGTTGGCAGCGATTGTGGAAACCTCTCGAAACGCTCGGGGACGGTTCTGTGGGAATTGGCCTGGCTCTTCTCCTATTCCTTTTACCATCTCAGCCAAGGTACGGTAGTGAGCCCATCCTGAACGGATCCATTTTCAACAAGGTCCCGTGGGATATCATCATCCTGTTCGGTGGCGGATTTGCATTGGCTGACGGATTCGTTTCAAGTGGGCTCTCGCAATATCTGGCGGGAGTTTTCACTCCTGATCAGCCACACCATCCGTTGCTAACCATTGGTGCCATCAGCTTTGGAATCACCGCACTCTCCGAAGTGGCCTCCAACACTGCCACCACCCAAATGGTCCTCCCATTGCTCGCCTCGGCGTCCGTGGCAATGGGTCTCCATCCGCTGGTATTGATGATTCCCGCAACCCTCGCTGCTTCGATGGGTTTTATGCTCCCGATTGCCACCCCTCCCAATGCAATTGCGTTCAGCACTCAACGTATCAAAATTGGGGAGATGGTACGGGCCGGGCTTGTCATAAATATTTTAGGTTGGATCTTCATCACGCTCTTCAGCTACTTCCTGCTCCCTCTGATTTTCAAGGTTTCTTCTCCGTAAGCGCTCCCACAGCTACGCGAATGGGGATTCTTTCCGCTCCGGGTTGGACAAAATGCAGACTGGCATTCCATCGCAAGATTCCTTTAACTAGTTTTCAATGACGAGGCTCGTTGCATTGCTCGGTTTGTTCATTTTGGCTGCGCTGCCGGTGCGGGCTCAGATGCAGGCAGATGATGTGCGCATCGTGCTCCGCCAGGCGGCGGCACGGGCCAAACAAATATCTCCGCAAAGCTTCATCGCCGTAGTGGACCGGGAAGGATACGTTCTGAGCGTTTGGGCGGTGGGTGGAATTCCCGCCAATGCAACGGCACGCGCAAGCAAGATTGCCGCAGCGGTTTCGAAGGCAGGAACGGCCGCCTTCCTAAGTAGCAATGAAGAAGCGCTCACGAGCCGAACAGCCGGTTTCATCGTTCAACAAAATTTCCCTCCCGGAATCAATAATCGACCCTCCGGACCGTTGGTGGGCGTGAACTTTTCCAATCTTCCGTTCACGGATGTAAATCGATTTAAAAACCCGAGCACTTTCATTGTCCGCCCGGGAACCAGTGCTGGTCCGAGCGGCACCAACGGAGCACCAGTAGCTGGCACCTCTCTCGCAGGCTCTCCCGGAGGTATCCCGCTATATAAGAATGGAGTGCTGATCGGGGGAATCGGCGTCACTGGTGATGGTTCCGAAAACATCCAAACCAACCAGATTTACGATATTGATGAAGATGTCGCTCTTGCGGGTCAAATTGGCTACGCACCGCCAGAAGAGATCGAAGGCTCGGACGTTTTCATTGATGGCATCCGCGTGGCATACATTTCCAGCGGCACCCAACCAGTGGTCGCTAATTTCCTGGCAGGTCTAGGCACCCCGGTGGCTCCTTTTCCGATTCGCAGCAGTCCCAATGTCCTTTATGGAAAGAAAAGCCTGGGAGGCGTGATGGGCGAACTCCGTGCTCCGATTCGCAATGATCCCCTGCCGGGGTTGATCAACGGACAGGCACGCCTCAGTGCCTCGGAAGTTTCCCGGATCCTGGCTCAATCCGCGAGACAGGCAAGTGTGACCCGGGCCGGCATCCGACTTCCCGGCGGGAAAGCCGCCCAGGTATTTATCGCAGTCGTCGGAAATCCGAATACTCCAGGAGGACGGCCTCCCATCCTTGGAACTTTCCGGACACCTGATGCCACTATTTTTAGTTGGGATGTAGCTGTGCAAAAAGCACGGACAGCCTTGTTCTTCTCCAATAATCGGCGTGCTTTCTCCTGTCGGACCGTTGGCTTCATGGCGCAAAGCACCTATCCGGCTGGAATCATTAATACAGCTCCCGGTCCATTTAATGGATTGCAGGAACGGTTTTCCGGCTTTGTCGGCTTCAACAGTCTGAATGGAGTCTTTGTGAGCATCCCTCCCACGACTTTCCCGCCCAATCCGAATGTGCCTAATGGGATTACCATCTTTCCTGGCGGATTTCCCCTTTACCGAAATGGCGTGTTAATTGGTGCAATCGGAGTCTCTGGCGACGGAATCGAACAGGACGATTTGATCGCAGCGGCCGGCACAGTCGGTTTTCAGCCACCCGCTTCGATCCGTGCAGATACTATGATCTATCGCGGTGCCCGGTTGCCTTACGCCAAGTTTCCCCGGAATCCGGAATTGTGAGCGGATTGCAGGGTCACTTCGGAATAAATCGATAGTGTAGCAGCCTTGCTACGGGGTCGATTTGAAATGAATCCATAGTGTAGCAGCCTTGCTATGGGGTCGATTTGAAACAAATCCGTAGTATAGCAAGCTTGCTATGGGGTCACTTCGAAACGAATCGATAGTGCAGCAACCTCGCGACGGGTCATCTCAGAGTAAATCGGCCCCATCAGGAAGTCTTAAACACTCCAAACAATAGACAGATCCGATCAGTGCCGGATTATTTCCTTTCCACGTCACTATTGATTGCATTCCAGAAAATTCGTGTCATTTTGTCGCCCGAGCGCGCCAGAATTCTGGGGCTATTTTATTTGCTGGAACGGAGTTTTTTCGCAGAACGAGCAGTCCCTTCAAGGCGGCAGGCCCTGTTTCAGGGCGTTTTTTGCGCAAAGATGAATCGAGAGTTATTAACAAATTACCTCTTGATTCCCGAAAACACCCAACCTATATTTCGCGCTCTTTTTAAGAGAGAAGCTTTATTATGCGACGACCAAAAGGTATTAAGACGAAGAAGGCAGTAGCCAAGCGGTTCAAGATCACCGCTACGGGTAAAATTTTGCGCTCGAGCGCAGGCAAGCGCCATTTGCTGCAATCCAAAAACGCCAAGCGCCGTCGCAAACTGGCCGGCACCACACTTGTTGACAAGCGTGACATGTACAAGATTCTGCAGAGCATGCCGTTCAGTCATCGCGGTTAATTTTCTAGATTTATTGAGCTACTAATATGCGCGTAACAAATTCTCCAGCATCCCGCAAACGCCGTATCCGGATGATCAAGGCCGCTCGCGGCTACCGGATGCGCCGTTCGAAACTCTACCGCTACGCTTCCGACGCAGTTGATCACGGGTTGCAATACGCTTACCGCGATCGTCGCCGGAAAAAACGGACATTCCGTTATTTGTGGCAGGCTCGCATCAATGCAGCAGCTCGTGCTGGTGGCATTACTTACAGCCGCTTCATGGAAGGCATGAAAGCTGCCGGTTGTGGTTTGGACCGCAAGGTCCTCTCCGACATCGCTGCAACCGATCCAACAGCGTTCAACGACTTGATCGCTCTTGCGAAGCAGTCTTTGACCGACAAGACAGCCAAGTTGGCTGCTACTAAAAAGGCTTAAGCTCTTAAATCTCTTGAAAAGGCGTGAGGCAACTCACGCCTTTTTTGTTTACTACCCTCCTTTTGCCCTAAGCTCGTTCCGTTGATGGCAGCTTGATTAAACTTTCTGTTTGCGGCATCACTTCACCACATGAAAACACTTCTCTGCCTGGTAACTGGCGCGTTCCTCCTCCTCACCGGCTGCGTGTCTGATAATAAATCCACACAGACGGCCCATGTCGCTAAGATCGATCGAACAGTGGTGGACGCGGGATGTGGCCAATGCCTTTTAGGCCTGAAAGGGCAGAAGGGTTGCGACCTCGCCGTTCGGCTCAACGGCCAAAGCTATTTTGTGGACGGCATTACGATGAAGGATCTTGGCGACGCCCATGCAGACGATGGCATGTGCAATACTTTGCGCAAAGCCAAGGTCACGGGCGAACTGGTGAACAACCGCTTTCAGACCAAATCGTTCGATTTGTTGCCCCTGGCAAAACACTAGGTTCCGCGCTCTACCGGAGGGAACAAGCGCCAAGGCACCTCACGCCTTGTTCAGTTGTTCCAACTCTTCCCAACGAGCGTAGAGCTTGGCTGCTTTTTTCTTGGCAGCGGCCAGATCTAAATCCCATTGGGCATGCAGTTCACGTTTCTTGTAGAATTCAGGTGAGGCAAACTGGTCTTCCAGACGCTTCACCTCCTGCTCGGCGTGCATGATCGCTTCTTCCATGCCTGCGAGTTCGGTCTGCTCCTTGAATTTTAACTTACGAGGCTTTGCATTCTCCTTAGGTTCCTCGCGCGGAGTGGTGGACACTTTGCTTGCGGCAGCCTGATTCTTCTGCGCATTTTTGGCCGCAGCGGTTTTCTTTTCGTAATAGTAGTCGTAGTTACCGATACTGTGGAACACCGATCCTTCGCCTTCGAATACCACCACCTGATTGCAGACGCGGTTCAGGAAATAACGATCATGACTCACCACCAGGACGGACCCCGGGAACGAGATTAAGGCTTCCTCCAACACGCGAAGCGTCGGGAGGTCGAGATCGTTGGTCGGCTCGTCCAACACAATAAAATTGCCACCGTTCTTCAGTATTCTTGCCAGGAGCACTCGACTTCTTTCTCCACCAGATAAGTGTCGAACCTGGGCAGTGATACGGTCATCCGAAAACAAAAAGCGTTTCAGATAAGAACGCACAGAGATCTTTTGATCGCCGAACTCGACTACTTCACTCCCCTGCCCAACTTCTTCATAAACAGTCTTTTCGCCATCGAGTTGGAGCCGGCTTTGATCGACATAGTTGAATCGGGTTAACTCGCCGATCTTCACAGTTCCCTCGCTCGGCTGAAGCTGTCCTATAATGATTTTCAGCAACGTTGTTTTGCCGAGACCGTTCCGACCTGCAATTCCTACCTTCGTTCCCGGCTCGAATTTAAAGCTGAGATTCTCAAACAACGTCCTGCCGCCATATTCCATCCCGACCTTCTCCAGATCGACCACGCGGTTACCCGATGGCGGCGGAGGCGGAATGACAAGATCGACTTCCATCTCCTTGGGGGGCGGCCCCTGCGATTCGATTTCGAAAAAACGGTCGAGACGGCTTTTGCTTTTTGTAGTCCGCGCTTTGGGACCGCGTCTCACCCAATCGAGTTCTTTGCGCAGAAAACCCTGCCGAACTTCCTCCTGACGTTCTTCCACGCTCTGGCGTTCCGCTTTGGACAAAAGGTAATCAGTGTAATTACCTTCATAGGTATACATCTTGCCATTGGCGACCTCGACAATGGTATCCGTGATTCGATCGAGGAAATAGCGATCATGGGTCACCACCAGGAAGGCTCCCTTGAAATTCGAAAGATATTCGATGACCCACTCGATCGCTTCTGGATCGAGATGGTTGGTGGGCTCATCCATGATCAATAGATCCGGGCGGGAAACCAACGCTTTGGCCATGGCGATACGACGCTTTTCGCCACCCGAAAGGGTGGTGATCATCTGATCGCCCGGAGGCGCATTTAAGTGAGACAACGCTTCCTTGATCCGGTAATCCAGGTTCCAACCATCCAGCGCCGCAATCCGATGTTCCAAGTCGTCAGCACGGGTCGAATGTGCGGAGAGCGTTTCGTAGTCAGAGATGATGTCGAGGACGTGCTGAGCGCCAGACTGAACGTTTTCAAAAACGGTCTTGGTTTCGTCCAGCGTAAAGTCCTGGGAGAGATAACCGACCACGAGATCGCGCGACCGAACAATTTCCCCTGCGTCGGGAGGCATAAGACCGGCCAGGATTTTTAGAAAGGTGGATTTCCCGGTTCCGTTTCGTCCTACCATGCCCACGCGACCGCCGGCGTGGATGGAGAGAGAAGCTTTATCGAGAATGTTTTGCCGGCCGAAATTGATGACAATTTCGCTCGCTGAAATAATAGTTTGGGCTGATTCCTGACGACTCACGTCCGCAGAACGTGCATTCAGCCAATGCATAATTCAAGAACGCAACGTGTATCAATTGCATCGTGTCGCTTTGCCCCGGGGCTTGATACATTATCGCCTCAATGAACCCCTGGCACATTTCGCGTCGTAAATTCCTGTGGCAATCCGGCGCCCTGGCTGGCCTCGCCACAACTTCGATGAACAGTTTCGGTCAGAACACGGACAAAGTTCTCGGTGCAGAAGATGTGTCGCCTCCCAAAACGGCAGATAAGAATGCCGCATATGTCCGGGTGTTGTTGAAGGAAGCAGACGGAACACCTTTATCAAAAGAACGTGCAGCAACCCTGCATGCTCGCGACCTCGCCAATGATCCCCTTCCCCAAGGCATCATTTCGGCGGAGGGTCGCGCCCGCATTTCCCTCCCGAAAGAGCCGGTGCAGTTTAGCGTCAGGCTCAACGTCCCGGGATTTGGTGAAGTTTACTGTTACGCTGACAACGGGGGGAGAGGTTTTACGCAGGTGGAAAATGTCGACTTCGTATTCGATGCGGCAGCGACACGATTGCGTCGGGTGAGAGAAGCGGCGGATGAATTGAAGCCGCTCGGGATCACGCAGGACCATACTTTCAATAAACACCTGGAAACGGCGGCCGCCGCCATTTCACGGCACGCGGGGAACGCCCGGACTTCAGGTGCCTACATAGCACTCGCACAGGGGCTGCACGCTGGCGAACGCCTTACCATGCTCGCGGCACAACATCGGATCTCAAAAATGGCAGAACCAAGAAAAGATTTTCTTTTTGGGGGTCTCGGCTCCGGTTGGCAACGCGGGGGAGATTGGGAGAAGCGCTTTTCGGAAGCTTTCAACTTCGCCACGGTCAGTTGGTACTCCTGGCAGAATGAACAACCGCAATCTCAACGAATCAATTACGGGCGGCAGGATCAGTCGTTACAATGGGCGCTCGATCACAAGATCATTCCCAAAGGATTCGGCTACGTTTACATGTCCAACGGAGCAACCCCGGAATGGCTCCGCACCTGGTCGTGGGACAAACTTCTGCCGGAGTACAAGCGAATCGTCGAGGAAACCGCCCGCCGTTACCACGGAAAAATGCCGTTCATTGAAGTCATCAACGAAGCTCACGACAAAGCCAACTTATTTCGACTTTCTCAAGCGCAGATTCTCGAACTTACCCGCGAAGCTTGCGCTGCGGCTCGACGCGGTTCCGCTACCATCCAGCGACAGATCAATCATTGTTGCATGTGGGCAGAATATGCAAAACGTCCGAACACAGATGGGTCAAGGCGCTGGTCTCCTTTCCGTTATCTTTCCGACTGTGTGAAGGAGGGCGTTCAATTCGATGTTATTGGGCTCCAGCTTTACTATCCGCAACACGATCTATTTGAAACCGAACGCATGCTGAGCCGCTTCGCCGTTTTCAAGAAGCCAATCCATATCACGGAGATGGCCTGCAACTCAGCAGAGGGGCTCGACCCAGCCAGTATGCGTCCCACCAGTGTAACGCCGGGCTGGCATGGGCCGTGGACTGAAACGATGCAAGCCGATTGGATGGAATCCATCTATACGATCTGCTACAGCAAACCGGAACTCCAGGCCGTGGGTTGGTGGGACCTGGCAGACACCCCAGGACATTTTTGGCCTCACGGCGGATTGCTCAAAGGCGATCTAACCCCCAAGCAAAGTTATACGCGACTTCTGAAGCTGCAGAAGCAATGGGGAGTTTCGAAGATTAAAGCCTGATCCGCTCCAGAGAAGGATTCCGTTCGCAATCTGCTTGGTTGCTTTGCTCCAGCATGGTTTCATCCATGCATGAGCAAACTGCGCTTCGCTCTTCTATTTTTTGTCCTGCTACTGATCTTTGCGTTTGGCCTGTTCCTCGGGAAAGTGCTCCCAGGTGGCATCCCCGCCCCCCCTCCCAAAATCGCGAACACAGCAACCATCCTCCGGCAGATCCAAACTCTCTCTGAACTCGTTACGGTGAAGTACGTCATGGAACGTGTTGTGCAACTGGAGGACGTAAAGTGGTATGGCGAAAACAAAGTGGTCCTCGTCGCCCATGGAATCGCCAAGGCGGGAATCGACCTTTCAAAAGTCCGGGATACCGACATTCAAATCTCCGAGAACAAAATCCGCCTGAAGCTACCGATGCCACAAATCACCGACGTTTACCTGGACGAAAAAGAAACGCGTATTCTGGAGCGCAGCACTGGCATAATGAGATCATTTGATAAAGAGCTGGAGCAAAGCGCCCGGGTGCAGGCCGTCGACGATCTGGGACGTTTAGCGCGGAGTCACGGGATCTTGAAAGACGCTGAAGAACGAGCGCGCCAACAATTGGGCAACCTCTTCAAACAGTTGGGTTTTGCCGAGGTTGAAATCGTGGAGCCTTACGAGAAGAAGTAAAGCTGACCACGACGATTTTACGACTCAACCCTGAGTCATCGCCGCATCTAATCTCTTCAACACCCGCTCTTTTCCAAGAACCTCAAGCAGATGGTAAAGACTTGGTCCTGCACTGTTCCCCGTGCATGCCATCCGCACGGGATGAACCAACACCCCCGCTTTGACGGCGCATTCAGCGGCGACGGCTTTCAATGCCAACTCTAAATTCGCTCCTGTGAACTCGGGAGCCTGCGCAAAGGCATCCCGCAGTTTTTTGATGCGTGGCAGGTTCTCAGGAGTAAAATCCTTGGTGATCGCTTCGGGAGCGACCTTCACCTCTTCCGCGAAATAGAAACCGGCGTATTGCGGGAGTTCCCCAAAACTCTTCACCTTACCGCGACAGGTATCGAGAGCAGCAGTGACATACTCTGAGGAATAGTTCTGGAGCGGGAGTTTGGCGCGTTGCAATGCTTCCAGGCCAAGCTGGCGAAAGCGCTCCGGCGGGATTTCACGGATATACTCCCCGTTGAACCAGAGTAGTTTCTCGAAATCGAACTTCGAGTTGGAACTCAGTATCCCGGGTAGATCGAACAGCTTGACCATGTCCTCTCTGGACATCTTCTCCAGATTGTTTTTGGGAGACCAACCCAACAGGCTGATATAGTTGATCACGGCTTCCGGCAGGAACCCTTCTTCCAGGTAAGTGTTGAGCGAAGCGCCTTTGTCGCGCTTGCCCATCTTGGAACCTTCCGGATTCAAGATCAGTGGGATATGCCCATACTTTGGAGGTTCAACCCCAAAAGCCCGGAACAGCGCGATGTGTTTCGGGGTATTCGAAAGGTGGTCTTCTCCCCGGATCACATGCGTGATCTTCATCTCCAGATCATCCACCACGTTCACGAAATGAAACACCGACTGCCCATCGGAACGGACAATCACAAAATCCGGGTCGCCCTGCTCCCGGTCAGTCAACTCCCGCGTGACATCGCCTTTGACGAGGTCAGGCATCAAAATCGGCTCACGAGTCATGCGAAACTTCACTGCGCCTTCGTGATCATAGGCCAACCCTTTGTCCTTCAGCTCCTGGACACGTTTCTTGTAGAGATCCCCGCGCTGAGACTGGAAGTAAGAACCGTATTCACCTTTGCTGGGGCCTTTTGGATCTCCAGTTAGTGGACCCTCATCCCAATCCAATCCAAGCCAACGGAGTCCACTCAGGATCACGTCCACTGCTTCCTGCGTGTTGCGCGCTGTATCTGTGTCTTCGATACGCAGCACAAACGTCCCGCCAGTGTGGCGAGCGTATAACCAGTTAAACAACGCCGTGCGAGCGCCTCCGATGTGAAGGTACCCTGTAGGACTGGGAGCGAAACGAACGCGAATACTCATTTGAAAGTGTTTCTTTAAACCAACGAAAATATTTCTCGAAATCTGAAGCTGGCAACTCGGCCACCTTATTTACTGATCCCCCGTTCACTGCTTCGAACAAACTGTATCAGGTGTGAAATTTCCGGCACGGTAGGTAAAGTTTTCTCAATCCTGGCGAGGGCGTTGGGAATGGTGAGTCCTTCGCGAAAAAGAATTTTATAAGCCTGACGCAATGCCGATTGTGCTTCTTCGGAGACGCCGTTGCGTTCCAATCCAACTTTGTTGACGGTGCGGGTCTCCGCGGGATTGCCATCGGCTAACATGTAGGGAGGAACATCCTGGACGACCTTTGAGCAGCCTCCAATGATCGACATCTTTCCAATTCGACAAAATTGGTGAACAGCGGCAAGACCTCCCACAATCGCATAATCTTCCACCGTAACGTGCCCGGCCAACGTGCCGACATTCGACATAATTACGTGATTTCCTACGACGCAATCGTGGGCAATGTGACAATAAGCCAGAATGCTATTGTGGGAACCCACCCGAGTAACAGCTCCGTCGCTTGTCGCGCTGTGGATCGTGACACTTTCTCTAAAAGTATTTCCGTCGCCGATCTCAGTGCGAGTGATGCCGCCCTTCCATTTCAAGTCCTGGGTCTTCAGTCCGATACTCGCGAACGGGAAGATTTGATTCTCCTTACCAAGCCTGGTGTGACCATCGATAACGACGTGCGAGTGCAAGGTGCATCTATCGCCCAGAACCACGTGCTCGCCAATGACGCAAAATGGGCCGATCTCGCAGTCCGCACCCACCTGCGCATTCGGATGAACAACCGCTGTTTGATGAATAGGCATGAGATGCTTTTTACTGATCCACTAACATGAATGTAACGTCTGCTTCGCTGACGGCATCGCCGTCCACCGAGCAAACACCTTTTGCTTTGCCTATCTTACCGCGGGCTTTAGTGAGCTCGACATCAATGGTCAAAACATCCCCGGGGCGGACCGGTTTCCGCCATTTCACGTTCTCCGCAGCCATGAAGTAAGCGAGCTTCCCGGAATGCTCAATCTGCTGGAGCATCAGGATCCCGGCGACCTGGGCAATCGCTTCGAGCTGCAAGACACCCGGCATGATCGGGTGGTTCGGGAAGTGCCCCTGAAAGTACGGCTCGTTGACGCTGACATTCTTAATCGCCGTGATCGTGTTACCATCCACCTTCGTCACCCTGTCTACCATGAGGAACGGATATCGATGGGGCAGAATCTTCATGATTTGCACCGTATCCAACTGGCCATTCTTCGGCTTGGGATCCGGTTTGTCCTCCTTTTTGTCCTTTTCTTCCAACGGTCGGGCAACTGGTTTGGGCGGAGGAGGAGGAGCGAACGTTTGAGCGACCTGCAATGGACGCTTCATTTGTGCGAGAATTTGTTTGGCCAGTTCCGTATTGGCCTGATGACTTGGCTTAACGGCCATGACGTGTCCCCGGATGGGGCGACCGATCAGCGACAGATCACCGACAATGTCCAAAATCTTGTGACGAACAAATTCATCAGGGAACCGCAGGGGTTCGGTGGTCAAAATGGCATCCTCACGAATGACGACTGCATTCTCAAGGCTCCCCCCCTTGATCAATCCACTCTTGATCAGGAACTCAATCTCCTCGTAAAAACAGAACGTCCGCGCGGCGGCCAATTCTTTCTCCCACGTTTCCGTATTGATCTCGATGCTAAAAAATTGAGTAAACCTGCCTTTCTTATCAGCGCTGGTGCAGGTGATCTTGAATTTCTCGTGTGGAAAAATCGACATCACCGTTTCACCTACTTCGACCTCAATAGGAGCGTTGACGACATAAATCTCACGGCGCTCCGCTTGTTGCACAATTCCCGCCGTGCGAATCATCTTCATGTATTCTCGGGAGCTGCCGTCGGCGATCGGGGGCTCATTGGCATCCAATTCCACTACCGCATTATCGATTCCTGCGCCCGCAAATGCAGCCAGGACATGTTCAACCGTGTGAATCTTGGCATTTCCTTTAGCGAGGGTTGTGGAGCGGTTGGTCGCGTTTACATATTCGACATCGGCTTCAATTTCAGGTTTTCCGTCGAGATCAACCCGACGAAAACGAATGCCAGAATTGGGTGCAGCCGGCAGAAAGGTCATGTTCACCTTATTGCCACTGTGCAAACCAATGCCTGAAAAACTCGCTGGTTGTCGAAGAGTTTGTTGTTGCAACACGGCGGGCATTAAACAAACCGGTTTAACCAATGGCAAGAGAGGAACATGCGCAGTTGTAACGGTCCCATCAGACCAATGCAGTGGAAAAAGGACATCGATAACCGCTGGGCAGTCTCAGCACTCCTCGGAAAGCAATTTCACCACGGACTGAGAGTCTCAGGACAGTGCGGAAACCAATTCCGGTCGGCGTACAAGGCTTGTACACGGACAAAACGGGGATTCCAGCCCGCGTACAAGGTGTGTAAACGGGCGTGAAAGCAATTCCGATCGGCGTACAAGGCTTGTACACGGACAAAACGGGGATTCCGGCCCGTGTACAAGGTGTGTAAACGGGCGTGAAAGCAATTCCGGTCGGCGTACAGGGCTTGTACACGGACGAAACGGGGATTCCAGCCCGCGTACAAGGTGTGTAAACCGTTCGGAAAGCGGAGCGAGGAACTGAGAGTCTCAGCACGCCTCGGAAAGCTATTCCACGGGGACCTAAAAGTATCAGCCCGGTCCGCGTGTGGATTCTTTCCGACCTTCATCTCAGCTTAAGGTGGTCTCTGAGATAAAGACTGCATGACCGTGTGTTCCCCCGTAAACTCGACCTGTTTACTCATGCGCTTACTCATTGTCGAAGACGAAGACGACCTGCGCAAAGGCGTCGAACAGGCTTTGCAGGAACAAGGTTTTGCTGTCGATTCTGCTCCCGACGGTAAGGAAGGCCTTTATAAAGCGGAATCCTGGGACTACGACGCGATCATTCTGGATGTCATGCTCCCGGGCATGGACGGATGGGAAATTCTCAGCAAACTGCGCAAGAACAAGAAAACACCCGTCCTGATGTTAACGGCCCGGGACGGCGTCCGCGACCGGGTCAAAGGCCTCGATCTCGGAGCTGATGATTATCTCGTTAAACCTTTCAATCTATCGGAACTGATCGCGCGAGTCCGTGCTTTGATCCGTCGTTCCGCTGGAGCCCCCAATCCGGTGCTCTCTTTCGACTCAATCAGTGTCGACACCTCTGCCCGTTCCATTTCTGTCGATGATAAGCCCATTCAACTTACCGCCCGCGAATATTCCTTGATCGAATACCTCGCCATGAGACGAGGGAAAGTGGTCAGTCGCACCGAACTGTATGATCATCTCTTTGCCGAAGAGGACGAGTCCTTTTCCAATCTCCTCGATGTGCATGTTTGCAATGTCCGAAAGAAAATCGGAAAAGATTTCATTCAAACGCGTCGAGGTCATGGATACGTAATTGAGTAGGTATGGAAGTAGAACAGAAACATCCTCACCGCCGATCCGTTCCTCACTTTTGAGGTTCACGATGAACTTGTTCCCGAAATCCATTCGCTGGCAAATTCAAGCGTGGCACGGCTTTTTCCTCGTTTGCATTGTCGCTGCGCTGGTCCTCGGATTTTATCATTACGAACGACATTCCCGTTTTGAACAAGTTGATTCCCGACTGCATGAGTTGATCCCCCCTGTGCTTCCCGAACTGGTCCATATGGGCCCCGCCATGCGAGAGGGCGGGCCGCCGGATGGAGCTCGTCGCAGGCGAGGTCCAGGGCCGCGAGACCTTGAACAATTCGATGAGCCGCCCATGGAACCTCCTGAAGGACCGAGGCGACACGGAGACGCCCTCGCTACTTTGCAGTCGGAAGGGCTCTACTATGTAGCGTGGACGCGGGATGAGCAGATTTCAGCGATCTCGCCAAATGCTCCCGACAAGATCCCTACCCCGCCCAGGCCGGAGTCAAAAAACAGTCTCCTCCGGACGCGGCGTGAGTTCCGGGAGTTGATCCATTTTGTTCCCAATGGCGCCCGCGTCCTCATTGGAACCTCCACCGCACCCATTCATAAAGCATTATCTGAACTGGCGCTTTGGCTGACGGCATCCGGCGGGGGTGTTGTAGCCCTGGGTTTACTGGGAGGTTGGTGGATGGCAGGACGGACCATTCGACCGATCAAAGAGATCAGCTCCACAGCTGAAACAATTGCTGGAGGGGATCTCTCGAAGCGCATCAACATCGCAGGGAACCAGAGTGAACTGGGAGAACTCGCCACCGTCCTTAATCAAACTTTTGACCGGTTGGAGACTTCTTTCGCCCAACAGGTTCGCTTCACTGCCGACGCTTCACATGAGCTACGCACCCCCATCGCGGTCATGCTGACCCAGGTACAACTCGCACTTTCCCGCGAACGCACTCCGCAGGAATATCAGCAAACCCTGCAGACCTGCGAACGCGCCGCAGAACGGATGCGAGCGCTTGTGAATCAACTGCTGGAACTCGCCCGTGTGGATTCCGGGGAATTCGAGTTGATGCGAGAAGATTGCGATCTTGGAAGGGTAGCTCGCGAATCCATCGAGTTCATTCAACCGCTGGCCCAGGAAAAGAACATCAGGCTGACCCATTCGCTTGAATCGATCAGGGGCAAGGTGGACACCATGAAGTTGGGACAGGTGCTCATCAATCTTCTGAACAATGCAGTGCAGCACAACCCCGCAGGAATCGAAATCTGCCTCTCCCTCCAACGAAAGGGAAACAAGGCCCTGTTTCGGGTGGTGGACGGCGGACAAGGCATTCCCGCTGAAGCTCTTCCGCACCTGTTTGAACGTTTTTACCGGATCGACAAATCAAGAGCGCGCACCAAGGGGAACAGTGGATTGGGATTGGCGATCTGCAAAGCAATTGTGGAAGCCCACGGCGGAACCATTCGGGTGGAGAGCGCGGTCGGTTCCGGGACCACTTTCTCCATTGAATTCCCCGTCGAATCGCTCAATTCCACCAAAACTTTCACCCGGATCCCGAGAATGCCTTCTAATGGGACCGCAGAAGCCAATGCAACATCGGAAAGATCTAACCTAAAAGGATGAAAATTCTAAAGGTTTTTTCGACAAGCAATTGGACAAAACCAATCGGGGGATTGCTTCTGCTTCAAGCTAAGGCCTTACTGCGGAGAACTACTACCGATCAGACCGCGATTTTTTGTAACAGCCTGTCCGCATCTTGTATCCAAAACGTGTCACTCCGTTGCACCGCGGCTGCGCGACCGTCTCGCAAGTAGGCCTCCGCCTGTTCGCTGCTACCGAGCTCGATCAATCGCTCCGCTAATGAAATCATTTTGGTGTGAACTGGCTCGTCGGAGATGGCTTTGGATTGCTCCAAAGCAAGCATGTAAAGCCGCACCGCTTCCGCCGGCTTCTCCGTGTAGTCGGCCATCGCTTCCGTCAGGAACGGGTGCGAATGCCCGTAACTGGTCTGCTCGTCATAGTAAGCCCGCAACGTGTCGCGGTGTGTGTCGTGCAGAGTCTCATCACCCGCTTTACTGGCAGTGACAATGGCAAGAGCCAACTCGTGCACCCGATCGTAGACCTCTCGAGGAATGTTGCTCATAACGTGTGGCCACATTGTGCTCCTCCAGAAGGACTTATACCAGCACTCAATGTGTCTACGTCTGCACAGGGAATACCCGATTTTTACTGAGCGCCGCGCCGAACAATATTGCCCCGTTTCAATGTGTCATTAACATGGCGGTTCATGAGAAAAGCGATTTCCGTTCTGTTCCTCCTCTTCAGCGCGCTCGTTCTCGCCTCTGCTCAAACCCTGCCCCAACAAATCGATTCCATTCTCAGCCGTTCGACCCTGGCCGGAAACAATTGGACAATCCTCGTTGAGAATGAAAGCGGCACCGTCCGGTATTATGAGCGCACGCCGACGACCGGTTGGGCGCCCGCTTCGAATACCAAATTATTTACCACAGCAGCCGCGGTTGCTTTGCTCGGCACCAATCACGTTTTTGAAACCCGCATCTATGCAAACGGCACGCTCACCAATGGCATTCTCACCGGAGATCTGAACATGGTGTCGGAACATGATATAACCTGGAACACTTCCGTGAACTCGAATGCGCGACGCACTCTTGACCTCATTGCAGGCAAACTAAAAACCAACGGAATAAATCAGGTCATCGGCAACGTGCAATGTTTTGGAGTCTGCTACTATAATTACGGTTCAACGGACAACGTCAAAACCGGGAGCCAAAGCACTTACAACGGCGAAGCTGCGACCGCTTTCGTCGCCGCGCTGCAAGCAAAGGGTGTAACAGTTTCGGGAGTGGCGACCGGCCAACTTGGATTCAACCCGCCCGGGACTCCCATCTACACGAATAAGTCGTCGGATCTCACCTACGGTGGGAAACCATTGCGCCTGGATGTTGCATGCATCCCCCTCACCAAAGTGAGTCATAACCCAATGGCAGATGCTCTCCTGCGCCACATCGGATACAAACTAAGTGGTACCGATTCGTTTGCAGCCGGGCAGGCACGTGTTTTCACCTGGCTGCAAAGCATTGGTATTTCAACGGCGAGCACGGTGATGAACGACGGTTCGGGGTTAAGTTCCGGCAATCGCTTTTCCGCGCAACAGCTGGTGTCTCTCTGCCGCTACATGGTTTCGACTTATCCGAGTTGGAATACGACTCTATCCATCGGGTGTGTGGACGGAACTATCGGCTCTCGCTTCTGTGGAACGGCCGGCTCTGGACGGGTTCATGCGAAAACGGGATCTCTCAGTGTCTCCATTGCGCTGAGTGGCTACATTGATAACCCCAACGAGAGTCGGCGCTATTTCTTTTCCTTCGTTTCCAATCGCACGAGCATCGATCAGGATGCCACCCGGGACGCGATGGATGAATGCGTCGTGTTGTTCGGCGGACGCGGCGTCCCTATCTCTCCGGAACTCCTCGCCGTCACGAACAGGGGTGATGGAAATTCTCTGGCAATTCGATGGTCCAATGAAGGGTTCGTCCGGACCGGCCATAAATTATACTCCAGCGAAGACGGTGTGAATTTCGGTCCCGCACTTCTGCTGGGAGCAAACGTTTTCAATTACAACGATGTTGGAGTTCCGCTTGGCGCAAAACGATTTTATCGAGTCTCCGTCCTCGGGTCTGCGGGAGAAAGCCTTCCCTCGCGCGTTTACGGTGCCCAGGTCGGAAGCTCTCCTTCCCAGCTTTTGGTGGTCGATGGAAACGATCGCTGGCGTTTTCATGCTTCCAGAAATCCCACCGCGACCAATCATCGGTTTGCCGCCATCACCGGTCATAGCATCAGTGGTCCCGCGTTCGATACGATTCATCACGATGAGCTGTTGAATGGGGCTGTCGCACTGACGAATTATCATTCAACGATCTGGACACTCGGTGAAGAATCGACCCAGGACGAAACCTTTTCCGCCAGCGAACAAACGCTAGTGACAAACTACCTTGATAATGACGGCAACCTTTTCGTCTCAGGGGCTGAAGTTGCCTGGGATCTGGATCAGGCCAGCGGACCCACGGCAGCAGATCGTGCCTTCTATCGTAATTACCTTCGCGCTACACTCAATGGGGACGTCAACGACGATGCCGGCACTTACTCAATCTCTTCCATCACGAGCGGACTTTTCACCAATAATCCTGCGGGCGCTTTCGATAACGGCTCCGTCCTGTATGACGTCGCGTTTCCAGATGTGCTTACTCCGTTAAACGGCAGCGTCGCAGCCATCAGCTATCTGGGAGGTCGTGGCGGAGCCGCTGCGATTACCTACGATGGTTCGTTGGGAGGCGGACGGGTCGTGAATTGGGGTTTCCCCTTTGAATCGATCACGAGCCTGCCGGTGCGTCAGGCCTATATGTCGGATGTCCTCCGGTTCTTTGGTTTGATCGAGAGTCCCGCCATTTTCTCCATACAGCCAGATCCGGCGCAAACGAACCTCACCCTGTATTGGAAGACCAGCGCAGGCTTGAACTACCGGGTGCAATATAAACAGGATCTATCCCAACTCCTCTGGACCGATCATTCAACCCTCCGGGCCACCAACACCGTGACCTCGATTAGCGATACCATCGTTGGCGATAGCCGCTTCTATCGCATCGTGCAGGTGGATTAGTTTGCCTCTGATCGAATCCTACTCAACGTCTATTGACACAGCGTTGCCGAGTTCCTCAGCCCTCGCCTCTGTCCTTCATCGTTGCAACTGATGCTGCTGCGTGCAATCTCCACCCTATGCGAGTTGTGAAGATCCTGATCGTTCTGGGTGCAGTGCTGTTGCTCGCGGGTGTTATCGGGGTCGCCCTCTGGTTCCATCGCGACATGCAGACTCGTTCGGTCACTCTGCCAAATAGCTCTATCATTACGGTCGAAGCGATTTTGCTCGGAACCAACCAATTTACCACGTCGACACCCTTCTATAATGCAGCGCGAAAGTATCTCCCCAGGGGATGGCAGGGATGGATTCCTCCGCAGATTAGTGGCAGAATGTCTGCGGACACCAACAGCATCACCCTTTACATCCGACAACAAAACACCCCCCTCAATTTCAGCGGCCAGCTTTGGGATACTTCAGAAGTCTACGACACAGCGGGTCTCAGATACGAACGAATCTCGGGATCTGGCTCTATCGGTGGTTACCAATGCCTGATGATCTGCTCATTCCCGCGGAGAGATCCGGAATTCATTGTCCATCTTCTGAACCGATCAAATTCGCGGATTGCGACGCTCCGTCTGCCTAATCCAGTAAAAGGACCGTTTCCGGTATGGAAATCGGAGACTTTGCCCCAATCAAAAACGAATGGCCTCGTTCAACTCACTCTGAATGGGGGAAGTGTTTCCAAGTCTGATAGGCATATTCATTGTAAATGGCGAACCGAGCTGAAATCTGAAGACAACCTCTGGAGCAAGCACGGGAAGATTCGATATCATTGGCTTACCGACGCCACGGGTAACTATGGATCGTTTTTGTCTCCAAAAGAACCTGCCTGGAAAGTTCACTTCCAATGCTTTCGGAACGAGAAAACTTCCTTTCGCACAAACGAAACCTGGTTACTCAAAGACTTGAAAGTGCCGACTGCAGGAGATGGTCGTGCCCTGCTGCTAACCAATACCATCGAAGGTGTACGGATCGCCGTTCAGACTCTGTCGGGCGCTGCGCTCACCGTCATCACTAACGGAACGAACTTCTCGTTCCGGCCGTATGCCAACTCCAGCAGTGATACATCGTCCAGCAGTTCCAGCGGATTCGACAGTTGGGAGGAGTTAGGAAGCGATTGTCCAATGTTTGTGATCGAGACAGACCATATTTCAAGTGACACTGAAATTCTTTTCCGCTTCCGTGACGCAGCCGGGAAACTGATCCCGCCCGAGGCCACTCCCTATGGCTACAACTCTTCCAGCACTGGCTCCAAAGCGAAACGGAAATACATGAAACGAATTAAAGTGAATAGCGACACGGTGAGCCTCGAAGTCATCATTAATCGCGGGAGGCAGTTTGAATTCCTGATCTCACCGCTGGATGTGGAAGGGACTGATCAATATTTGCGCACGGTTGAATAGGAAAGATCGGAGACCCAAGCATAACTGTAACCCATACTCCCCAAAGATCGTCAATCTCTACGCCCTCCAGACGTTTACATCATGAAATCAATATCCTGTTTGAAGCTGTCTCTTTTGATGCTTGCCCTGCTCACCCCATTATTCGGATCAGCGGCCACCTATTACGTCGATTCGAATAGCGGCAATGATGCTAACAGCGGCATCTCTGAAGTCGCACCCTGGCAAACGATTTCCCGGGTTCAAAATACCGCATTGTTCCCCGGCGATTTCGTTCGATTCAGGAGAGGCTCCAGTTACACCGTCCCCTTGTTTGTCAACTACTCGGGAACGGCGGGAAATTACATCACCCTTACCGATTACGGCGATCCCACAGCTCCTGCGCCGAGCTTCACCAATCCGATCTTTGCCCAAAACAACTTCGGAAACTGTATTCGTATCCAGGGCGATTACGTGCTCGTGGAGAAACTCTATTTCCATAACACGACGGCGTTCGTGAACGGGACCTACACTTCGCCGGATGGTGGTTGGATTGTTTGGGAGATGGGAGCCGTGCATATCGCGCGAGGATCAGATTACTGCATCGTGCGAAACAACGAGTTCTTCGACTGCGTCGCGGGAATCCGGAGCAACGGCAAATTCGCCTCCCTCGAATACAATTACATCCACGATTGCAACCGGGCTCTCAAAGGAGCACCCACCTGGAACTGGGGACCGCTCGGCATCTGGATAGGTGCTGATTTTCAGACCGCGGTGGGCAACACCATCATCAACATGCAGGTGACCGACCCGGATCCTTCTCATTTCTACAATGGCGTGGGCGGTGGGGCGTTTGAAGTTGATGATGGCCGTTACAACAAATACAACATCACCCTCACGCACAATTTCACGCGCGACAATTGTGGTTTCCTGGAAACGGTCTTCGATGATGTCGTGGCCAACCCGCTCTACAAGGATTGGAAGATCAAATTCAACGTCAGCGATGACTACCAGGCTTTTGTGAAACTCCGGTTTGCCCAAAACTGCGCGGTAGATAACAACACCATTTTACGACGAAAGATCAACGCGAACGAACTCGGTGTATTCCTCCTCAAAGGCAGCGGCACCGGCAACAAATTTCGCAACAACATCGTCATGACCAAATACAACGTGAAAGTGTTCAACGTCGTCGGCAATTACACTCCCGGCAGCATCATCCAAAACAATCACTACTTCTCCGTTGGAACATTGGTAATGGGCAACGAGGGTCCCGGCAGCAATCCGAAATATGGTGACGCTATGTTCTTTAGCATTGCCGGACAAAATGCCACTGACTTCCGCATTCTTTCCACGAGCCCTTCCAAAAACACAGGGCTGGTCCTCGGCTACAGCAACGATCACGTCGGTTACCCGATTCCCTACGGAAACTATCCCGATCGCGGTGCCTTTGAATACCATCCATGATCATCTCCACACTCGTCCGGACCACGTTGATACTGCTGCTTCTTGCACTGGGCCCAGTGAGGGCTACGGCCGCACACCAAAAAACCGTTCGCCTGTCGCGCGCCGAGTATCTCGATCGCGTTCAAGGAGCCTGGAACGCCCAGATCATCGCGTGCATGATGGGCTTTCAGTTCGAGCATAAGGTCGCGTCGGTGGAGTGGGTGAATCATTTTCCGGGAAAGGTCGACAGCGCGATTGTCGATGATGATTGGTATTATGAAATGTGCGCCGTTCGTGCATTCGAAAAACACGGAATCGACCTCTCGGTCGCGCAACTCGGGGAACAATGGAAAGAAAACAATTGCGGATCGTGGGGTTCCAGCGAGCAGGCGCGTTTAATTCTCGCGAAAGGAATCAAGGCACCGGACTGCGGCCATCCTCGCTACAACAAATATTGGTTTTCCATTGGCCCACAGTTTAGCGCCGAGCTTTACGGCCTTCTTGCCCCCGCTCAACCGAACCTCGCAGCAAAGCTTGCCCGGGAGCTCAGTCACATCAATGGATATGCCGAAGCATCGGATGGCGCGGTGTTCATGGCAGGCATGGTGAGCCTCGCTTTTGCCGAAACAGATACTCACGTGATCGTGAAGAAAGCCGCCACGTTGATTCATCCAGATTCCCCTTATCGGCAGATGCTCGATCTGCTCATTGCCATGGCAGAAGCGGGAAAATCGGCGCAGGAAATTGCCGATGCTATCGAGGACCGCTGGCACATCGAGTATCCATGGACCAATAACGCCATGCCCAACGGCGGCATCGCAGCCCTCGGCGTCTGGTTCGGCCAGGGTGATTTCCTCAGAACCGTGAACATCATCTATCGCGCCGCCGATTATACGGATGCCGATTGCAATGCAGCGAACGCCGCGGCAGTGGTCGGTGCGATGCACGGAATGAAATGCTTGCCCCAACACCTCGTCTCATCACTCCACGATCGCATTGCCGGGGCCACCATGGGCAAGGTCGAACTGACACCACCGGTCGATGAAACAATCTCCGGTCTCGCAAGACGAACCGTCCTTCTTGGTGAAAGATTCATTTTGGGGAACAAGGGAAACATTTCCGGAGACAAGCTCACCATCCCCCTTCGCCCGATCATCACTCCCGCAGCGGAACTGTTCTCCCTCTCGGATCTGACGCAGTTCTGGAATCCGGATTGGAAACTGGAACGCGCGGGTTTCGGCGGAAGCACCGGAGGGATCAGCGACACCCGCGGAATCACTTATCTGGATGGTGATGTCCTGGCGACCTGGCCCCGCGATCGAGTGCGGGGAGTGGTGCTGCGACGCGAGGTGCGCTTAAGCGAAAAGCCCTCGCTTTCATTTTCAGCGGGAGTGGATTCCGGCCGCGCATGGGACCTTGAGATTTACGCAGGCAACAAGCGCCTCTACAAGAAGCTGATCGACGGAAGCACCAGCATTGGCACTGAGCGTAAATGGTACGACATCAACATTGATTTAGGCTCTTTCGCCCAAAAGGAAGTGCAACTGCGCTTATATCAACGAATCCTGACCAAAGATAAGATCCCTGGTAACGCTTATTGGAAATCCTTGCGAATACAGTGAAGCGCTTGCCTCACCTTCATATTCCCCGGTTGAACTCTGTAGATCCCAGTCTTACAAAGCGCGGGAGGTGTTATACGCTGGATTACCGGTAATGCAGAGTTTCCGGTAGAACCTATAGGGGACGGAGTCAACCGTTGCTGGCTTGCATAATTCTGCGCAAACGACTCTCCTTAGCACGTGAAATTAATTAAAAGCCTATTGTTTGTTTTCGCTATCGGCGGTCTCTTGAGCATCACTGGATGCAAAGAAAAAAGTCCCCTGGAAAAAGTAGGCGACGGCATTGAAAAAGCCGCAGAGAAGACCGGCGACGCCGCAAAAGACGCGGGCAACGCCATCAAAGATGCCGTCGACAAATAATCGACCGCAAAAACTAAACTTTTGTTATGAAGCCGAAATTCGTTTCGGCTTCTTTTTTTTGTCCGCTTGGGTTTCACCGCGCTGCCTATGTCGCTGTTTTCGCATGAGCTTCGAGCGTCTTGATAAATCGGGTCTTTGGGTCATCCATTCCTATGAGGCGGCGAAGCCGCCAAAGAGGTAGTGGCTGGGCGCGCTTGACCGAGAATCGGTTGATTCTTCCGAAAGCACTTGTTGAAAACGATACCTGCCGACAAGGCTGGGATACAACTCCCAGCCCCGAGCTACTAGCTGCTCTTGCGTGAAGGAGCTGGTCCCGCCTTGGGCTTTTCTTTTTTCGGCTTCTTCACTTCTTTTTTCTGACTTCTATTTCCTTTGGCCATAATGATCTCCTGGTTAGAGTTGAACCTCAGCTACGCTGTTTTTCTCTGCTTTTGCAACTAAAAGACTTGGACTGGATTCATTTTGGGAGCGCAGTAAACGCATCGCCATTGGCATCTTTATAACAAACAAACCACTATCGCTCGCAAGGAGGCTCGCGCTTCCAGGAATGGGAACGACGAGCGTCAGTCCCTAATTCAGCTTATCTTTATTGATTAAAGGTGGAGGTAAGCGTTCCCATCCAGTAGTTATCGCTGGTCGCCCCATCATCGTAGCGGTCGAGTGTTACCTGGGTGACGTGGCCACCCTGGTTATAGGTATTTCCGAACGATATCTGGACCTTGACCCAACGTTGCACGTCGGTACAAATCTGAACGGTTCCCGCACCCGCAGGGGTGAACGCCTGGTAAAAACCGACCGGGGTTCCGTTTTTATCAATGCCGGTGCACGAGACGGTCTGTTTAACCGTCGTTACCGGATAGCGAATCACCAATCCGGCGGCAGTGCCATCGCGTTCGAGGGTGACCAAATCGGTGCGTGCAATCACCGAACCAACGGTGCTTGCAGTAGAATTAATACGCCGAATGACCAACCCGGCGGGATTGGGTACGTGACTGGAACCTGTTTCAGAGCCGGAACGCAGGAGGCCAGTGACGCGGGCATTTCCATGGACGTGCAACGGTGCCGAAGGATTGTTCGTGCCAATACCGACACCACCACTTGCCCGAATCAGAAATTGATTGGTGGAGGTGGAAGCGAAATCGGCATTACTGCTATCAGCCCAGACGAAGGTGCCTGGACTAATCGCTTTCGCGCGATGCCCAGCCGCGAAGCCATAGTTACCGGACACAAAGTTGTCCGAACCACCGGGAATCGTGGCATTGAGGGTTGCGGGGGCATTGGTATTGCGGCTCCCCCCCCCGATCACCCCGTAGCTCGAGATATTCCTGTTGCCGAGGCCACCTCCGATGACGGCAGCAAAGCCATAGTTGGTATTGCGCGCGCCGCCGGCGATCGTAGCGCCCTCTCCATAAATATGGTTCTCCGAGCCGCCCGAGATCACGGATTGATACGAGTTGGCCTCAATCGTGTTGTTTGCGCCACCAGCAATCGTCGAGGAATCGTTGCGCGTCTCGATGAGATTTTCCAATCCGCCGCTGATCGTGCTTTGTAAGGTATACGAATCAATGGTGTTATCTTTACCGCCACCGATGACGGCAGTCTCGGAGCCGGCCCCGATGTAATTTAAACTTCCACCGGCAATGACTGCATTCTCTGAGCCGACGGTATTTAAAAAACCGCCGCCAACGAATCCGCCGGGGCCAGACCTCAAAACCGTGTTGGCTGATCCACCTGCAATCGTCCCTTCATAAGCATTAGTATCCAGCGTATTATAGCTACCGCCGCCGATGACACCATAAACAGCACTTGGCTCGATGGTATTGCCGTAGCCGCCACCAATGAAAGAGTAGGAAGAGGCGATCAAATTTGGGAAACTGAAATCGCCGCCCCCGCCAATCGTTGAACCAAAACTTAGGTTTGTCACAGTATTCGCAAAATGGCCGCCGATCAAATTTGGGCTGGTCGCGTCGGGTTGGATTCGTAAGGCCCGCACGCCATTCACTCGAAAATCGAGAGCTGTGTTGTCGGTGGTGCCGAGGAAGTTCGTCCCCACTCCAGTATTTCCCCCCAGCTTCCAGAAAGCCCCGGAGCTCAAACCATTGAGAGTGGCGGAATTAACATTTGTCAGGCCAGCACCGTTGCCGTTGATGGCGTTAACAGTCACTGTGCCGCTGAAATTCGGACTACTGTTCAGACGCGGAATGTTCGAGGAAAGCTGGGAATCAGTAATGTTGCCCAGAACGTTGTTGGCGGTCTCAGCGTTGCGGGCCTGGATGGCATAAATCGCGGAAGTGATTTCCTGGCGAGGCGATAGGATGGTGTAGGGCGATACACTCCCGTTCGTGCGGACGCCGACTTCGAAAAAGCGCACACTTCCGTCGAAAGGACTGGTGCCAAAATCCAATCGCAAGTTGAACAATCCATTCGTCACACCGACCACGGGAAATGCGAACGCGCTTCCCACCTGGTTGGTAAACACGTCGCGGACGACGATCTGCATCTGGTAAGTACCATTTGCGGCAGCACCGTTTTCCTTGAGCAAGCCCTGGTAAACGAAATCGCTGGTTTGTGCAGAGACTTGTTGAGTGAGCAATCCTAGAGTTGCGGCAAACGAGAAGATCCTAATTTTCATGAAGAGATACAAAATTGAGTACTAAGAGACTATGTTGTCACAGATTTCCCGAGGTTCGCCAAGCGTTACTGGTGATTATTTATAGTGACGCGATGACCTTTTGGAGTCGGTTCCTCGCTGTTTTCAGTGGAATGCCAATAGGCATTCACTCTGGGACCTCCAACAGATTTTATCCCGAAGGGATATTTGATAAATAGGGGTAGGGAAAACGGATTAACGTTTCCCCTCCCTCCAAACCGGACGGGCGGATTTCCCGCATCCGGCTTTCCAGTCAGCGGGTTCTTAGTTTTAAGATTGTCACTGTGAAC
>JBKJKE010000127.1:0-17862 GCA_046597605.1 Limisphaerales bacterium
TCAGCGACTGTCAATTTCTGAAATGCACCATAGGATTGGCTTCACAAGGGGGAGAGATTTGGTTGCGCAATAACCTGTTCTATCAATGCGAAACGGCGCTGGGCGTTCTTGGGGTGACGATTCATGGGGAGCATTTGACTGTGAACCAAAGCAGGGATTTGGTGTATGAGGAATGGAATATGCAGGTGCGTTTGACCAATACGCTTCTTGTAGCGGTCACCAATCTTGGCCTTAGTGATATAAACGCCACCAATAGCAATTTCATTTGGTTCACAAATGACCCAGGGATTTTTCAAATTGTTGGGGCTGGCCGCCATTATCTAGCCACGAACAGCCCATATCGCAACGTGGGAATAACCAACGTGAGTGCAGAAGTGCTTGATGGCCTCGCGGAATCGACAACATTCCCGCCGGTTCTCCTGGCCAGCAACATCACCGTTAATACAACCCTTTCCCCAGTGGTCGAAAGGGACACGAGCTTACCCGATTTGGGGTATCACTATCCGCCCTTGGATTACGTATTGGGGACTTCTCGAATAACCGGAGCTACCGTGAATCTGGTTGGAGGGCCTGCTGTTGGTTTTTACGCGCTGGATGGTTGGGGCGCATGCGTCTTGGAGTGCGGTGCAGAGTTCATTTCGGTTGGGGCACCGCAGGAGCTGAATAAACTGGTCTGGTACAACACTGTGCAGGAGCAGGCGGACAGCGCTTGGACTGCGACTGGATGGTCCATCATAGATATCTTCAGCTTCGAAAACTACTCATGCCCCGGCGTCACTTCGGTCAGTTTAGACTGTCGGTTCACCCAGTTCTCCCGTATGGCAGACAATTACGCCCTTATCGGTGGCGGCGATTATGGATGGGAAGGAACGATTCGGCTGCAAGATTGCGTGTTCAGCACTGGATTCGTTGTTCTTTGGAGCCCGGGAGGTTGGAATGGAATGGGCGGGATGGATGCGACAGTGACCAACTGTCTGTTTCTGCGTTCCGCCCTGTATTATCAGTCCGGCGGCGAATTATTTGAAGTAGATACCGTCAACAACCTCTTTTACGGTGGACCGGTTTCGCTTTCCGCCAACAGTATTTCTGGAACTGAGTTCGTCCGCTACAACTTCCGAAATAACTTTTTCTTCACGAATGCTTTTACCGTATCCGGCTTAATGAATCTGACTCATAGTCACAATGCCTACATAACAAACGCACCGAGCTTCACTCGTTTAGGAACGCTGGCCACTGGGGATGTAATTCTTACAAACGTTCCCGCGTTTGAGCGAGGTGAACTCGGCGACTTCTATCTACCCACAAATAGCCTGTTATTCAATGCCGGAACAACCAATGCGCACCTTCTTGGTCTCTATCATTTCACCACGACGACAAACCAGGTTAAGGAAACAAACAGCTTTGTGGATATTGGATATCACTATGTCGCAGTGAATAATCACGGCAACGCTATGGACACTGACGATGATGGGATCCCTGACTACCTGGAGGATGCGAACGGCAACGGCAATGTCGATGTTGGCGAAACAGAATGGGATTTTGGGTTGGAAATCTGGATCACCGCACCGAAAGCAAATTCAAACCTTCCCTGAACCTTCCACAAAGAGAAACGACATGAAAAACCATTTATTCAAGCGGGTTTGCCAGGGGACGACGGCTTTGTTTGTTGCAGCTATAGCGCTGGTTTCATATGCCACACCCGATGATCTTGCGACCCGCATTAGTCAGTCGAGCGCATTTGGTGGACAACTGAGATGGGTCGGAAACAAACCCGGAGACAAAGAATCTGAAGTCCTGTGGAATGCAATCAATATTGCCACAAACGGCACAAGCATTCAGCGGTTGGAGGCATATATTACTGATAGGCCCGACGCGGCCTGGACGCCCTCGGTTCGCCACGTTTTGGCAAAGACTTATCGCGCGCAGGGACGCTATTCGGATGCGTTGATTCATTGGGAGGCTGCATGGAAGAAAGTCAAATCTTGCATCGCACCAAGTGAGAAAGAGCTGGGAGATGCAATTTTGGGAAATTGGCTTGAGCTTCTGTCGGTGCTGGGACGCAGCGAGACGGCAAAACCAGTAATAGCAGAGACCGTTGCCCGCGACTTCATAGATCCAGCAGCCAAGGAGATGTATCAGAATGCAAAGAATTCCGTGATAACAATGGAGGCATACCCCGGAATTGCATTTCGATGTGGAACGTTTGCGCTGGCGGAAGTCGGACGAGTATTGCAGATACCAAATGTCGAGAATCTCATAGATGTTTCCTCACCTAAGGCAGGGTTCAATCTGAGCGAATTGGTGAACTTGAGCCAACAATACAAAATGAATCTAGTTGCGGTTCGTCGGAACGAGAGCAAGAAGTTGGTCGTTCCGTCTGTCGTCCATTGGCGAGGTGCCCATTATGCGGCGATCATTAAACAACTAGAAGATCATTACTTGGTTTCAGATCCTACCTTTGGAGAGCAAAGATGGTTGTCAGAAACTGATATTAACAAGGAAGCCAGTGGCGTTTTTCTAGTTCCAGCAATTCAACGTCCTGAAAAATGGGAACCCATGTCAGTGGAGGAAACTGGCAGAGTGATCGGAAGGGGATACCCTAACGGGATAAAGGATGGCGATGACCAGGGATGCCAGAAAGATCCCACTGCCAGTGCTGAATCTTGCAAGCCATGCAAGGGCATGCCGCAGTGGTGGGTCTCTGAGCCATACATCAACCTTTGGATTGGTGATGAGCCTGTCAGTTACAAAACGTCGCTGGGTGAAGAAATCGCGTTCAGGTTGAGTTATAAACAAAGGGACACCCGCCCAGCAACTCTTGGAGGGTACAGTAATCCGGTCCCTGCCACCACTTGGAACCATAACTGGTTTTCCTATGTTCATATTCATAAAACGACAACAACCTACGCGAGTCCGCCGACACAGCTTACGCCTTTCCAGGCAACGGTATACTTGCCCAATGGAGGTGAACGTTTTTTTTCAATGGGCGTAGCGGAGCATGAGCAGAGTAGAAGCCGAATTGAGCCGATGGATGGGAGTCCCATCGCGAATTTGACGCTTCAAAAAGATGATGGAATCAAAGGGCTTCGTTTAATAAACTCTGATGGAAGCCAGTACATTTATGGCTACGTTGCAGAGCGTTTTCTTGATGCGACATGGAAGGCACATGCGGTTGCGCTGATGACACATCATATCGACGCATCCGGGAACACGAATTCATTCATTTACGAGAATGTTTCCCTGAAATGGCGGTTAAAATATATGGTGGATTACAACGGCAAAACGAACACATTACGCTATTCCGCCGACTATCTTCTGTCTGAGGTAGAGAATCCCCATGGGCACAAAGCCCAGTTTAAATACGATGCTAACAAAAACCTGACGAACATTACTGATGCAGTTGGGTTGAGTAGCTCAATCAGCTACAGTAATAGTGAGCCGATTGCACTGGTAACGCCGTACGGAACAAACACTTTTACTTATACGGTAAATACCGTTGGTACTGACGGAAGTTCCGACACCAATAACTTTGGAGGGCACAACAATATAAACAGAGCTATCAGGATAACGGAGCCAAACGGCGGCAATCAGCTGTTCATGTATCGGTTTGATTCCACAAACTTGCTGACGAACACGTACGCATTTCCGACCGGTACGCCAATGGGAACGCTGGATGATGGAAGAGGCTCGGCTGAGTATCGAGGAATGACATTCCGGAATAGTTTTCATTGGAATCAAAAGCAATACGGCCTCCTTTCCACCGAAACTCTAACGGGGCTGACTTTCAACGATTACTTAGTAGGCCATAGAAAACATTGGCTGGCCGATTCTAACAACCTGCGGGTCACAGGTTTAATCTCGATGGAACGCGAGGCATCTCCTGACGGGACTATCGAAGGTCAGTACACCTGGTATGACTATGAAGGAAAGAACACCAACTCGACATACAAAGAAAGTGTAAATTCGCTGCTTTCCGTCGTCGCTCGAATAATGCCTAACGGTGAAACCCAGTACATATGGACACGAAAGAATCAAAGCGCATATCCCACGAACATTGTGTCCACCTATAGTCTGCTTTCTGGCGTCGCAACAAGAACCAATATTTTAGTTTATGCGACAAACGTAACAACTTACATTGCTTACGAGATGGGCGGGAGTGGTTATAAAAACACTAATTACTTCACGAATTTTAACTTGCTTACCTCCGTGACCAATTGGAATGGTGAGTCGGTTGGGAGCTATGGGGAATTTCCAGAGTATAGTTCAAGCCGGGTTGTGACGAACAGTGGTGTAGTGATAACAAATACTCTGCGTGGAAAACGATTAACGCCCGGTGTTCGTACCAATGCGATTAATGAGATTACTCGATATACCTACGGGCCGGCCGGAGCGATCTCTGGGATACGAAAAACCTCCGGCTTACTGGTCACAAATGTGTTCGACTCGGTTGGTTTCGTAACGACCAATAGTAGTGTCGTCGATGCGCTAGTGCCTGGCGCGAATGCGACCCATCGGTTTTCTTACGCGAACGGTTCTGTTTATAAATGGACGAACGAGTTGGGATTGGTTCGGACATATTCTTGGGACGGGTTGGTGCGCGCCACAAATATTGCTTTTCCCGAAGGTTCAAACATTGAGGTCCGTTATAAAAACCTTGATGTCTCTGGAATCAAGAACCGCGAGGGACAATGGCGTTACTTTGGCTACAATTCGATGGCACAACTGACTGCGGTCACTAACGAATTGGGTAAAATCACAAAATTTGGCTATTGCGGATGTGGCTCATTGGAAACTATCACGAATGCTCTCGATGAGGTAACCACATTCTTCTACGACAACCAGTTGAGGCTCAGCTCTGTGTTGTATCCGGATTTTAGCGGTGTTGTTCAGAATTACGATTTGCTAGGGCGGGTTACCAACGTGATCGATACATCAGGCGCAAGTCTTACGAACTGGTTCAACAACCAAGGATTACTCTTTCTTTCCAGTAATTCGATTGGGCGTGTAAGGAGTGTCACCTATGACAAGCTGGACCGCGCAATTCAGACCATTGGGGGGAACGGGGTACTGGTGACCAATAGCTTTGATCTATTGGATCGGCTTTTGACTCGCACCTATCCGGACGGCGGCGTGGAAAAGTTCGCCTACTCGACGAATGGGCTGGTCGCGTATACCAATCAACTGGGGCACATCAGCCGGTTTGTGAACGATGCTGCTTACCGGACGCTCTACGTCACGAATGCCAATACCGAACTTGTGCAATTGAAGTATGATCCGGCAAGCAACCTGACCAACCTGATCGACGCTCGCACCAAATCAACTCGGTGGAAGTTTGACGAGTTTAGCCGCTTAATCGAAAAGAGGGATCATACCGGGATCACGAACTTTGTTTATAGCTACAATCGCAATGGTTGGCTTACAAATCGATGGACGCCAGGGAAAGCAAACGTTGGATACTCATATGACCCGGTCGGTAACGTGACGAATGTCGACTACCTGGTCAGTGCTGATCTTCGCTTTCAGTATGATGCGCTGAGCCGTGTGACCAACATGGTGACAGTGGGGCAGTTCACGAATCGCTTTGGCTACACCAGCTTTGGGGCGATCGCCAGTGAGGATGGCTCGTGGGAATCGGACACGATCACCTACAGCTACACGGACCAACTCTTGACTGGCGTAAGCATGCTGCAACCCAGCGCCTCCCCTTGGACCCAGAATTACGGCTATGATGCCGCAGACCGACTTAAGACAATCAGCGGCTCAGGGGGTGATTACGTTTATGACTATGATTCGGTGCGCAAATGGCTGGTGAACAAGATTGCGTTGCCGAATACGAGCTACATTACGAACACGTTTGACTCCGTCGCACGGTTGAATGGGACCTGGCTGAAGAACAGTGGGCATACCAATCTAAACTATCACACCTACGGAATAAACACTGGAGGCCAACGGGCGTCACAGGAGCGAATGGGCGGGAACTACGTGGATTACACGTATGATTTGATTGGGCAGTTGAAGACCGCCCTTGGGAAGGAAGCGAACACAGCGCCGCGTTTACAGGAACAGTTTGGCTACAAGTATGACGCTGCGGGGAATCTGAGTCACCGGACCAACAATGCATTGGTCCAGACGTTCAACGCAAATGACCTGAACCAGTTGACTACGGCAACCAGGGCCGGGGCATTGACAGTGGCTGGGGCGGCAACGTCGACCGCGACCAACGTGACCGTGAATACGGTTTATAAGGCGGATCTCTACAGTGACAAGACGTTTGCGAGCACAAACACCTTCGCATTGGTGAATGGAGATAACACCTTCTCAGCGACCGCGACGGATGCGGAGGGTCGAACGAGCACCAAGAGCGTGACCTTCAATCTGCCTGCCACGGTGGGCTTTAACTACGATGCGAATGGGAACCTGACCAATGACGGAAACCGGGTATTGGAGTTCGACGACGAGAACCAACTCACCCGGATCACGGTGTTGACTAACTGGAAAGCGGAGTTCGCCTATGACGGTTTCATGCGACGCGTGGTCCGGAAAGACTATGCTTGGAGTGGAGGTAGTTGGAACAAAACCAATGAAGTCCGTTATGTCTACGATGGAATGCTGGTGGTGCAGGAGCGGGAAACAAACAATGCGCCTCGAGTCACTTACACCCGGGGACTGGATCTAAGCGGAGCTTATGAAGGTGCAGGAGGGATTGGGGGATTGCTGGGTCGGACGGATCACGCTTCCGGGAGGACGGGCTTCTACCATGCTGATGGCAACGGAAATGTCACAGCCCTGGTGAACCAGCAAGAAGTAGTGGCTGCCCGTTATGTTTACGATCCGTTTGGGAACACCCTGGCTGCTTCAGGACCGCTGGCCCAAGCGAACACCATGCGATTTTCTTCAAAGGAAATCCATGCGCCGTCAGGGCTCTACTCTTACGGCTACCGTTTCTACGATCCGAACCTGCAGCGCTGGATCAATCGGGATCCCATCGGAGAACGTGGGGGAGTTAACCTTTATGGTATGGGGGGCGATTTTATAAATCGAATTGATCCAATGGGAGAAATTATAGTTTTCGGTCATCGCTTTTTCGAAGACCCAACCTGGATGGACCAAGGCGGAGATCTGCATTATGACACACCCCCAAGTCAACGTCCGGACGCTCCCACACAAGATGAGGAAGATTTGACTAACGCTGACGGGCTATTCGCACGCGAACGAGCTCACAGCATGTTTGAGGGACAAGAAACTTGGCAAAAAACCAAAGATGCGGCAGAAAATGAAATGACAAGTGCGGCGGCTATGGGAGCCGCAGGGAAACTGTTGGGGGCCGTGAAGTGTTTCAAGAACCCAAAGGCTCTCAGTGAAGGAGCAGATGTTGCAGAAGATTTGAAGGAAACCGCATTAAATGCTAGAAAATCTTCCAAGGAAGCTGCAAAGGAGGCCTTTAGAGGAGAGGCTGGCGACCTCCCTAAAAAGATTCTTCGAGATAGGAATACTGGGAAAAAAGTTGGGGTCGGAGCGGGAAAAGCCAGTTATAGGCCAAAAGGAAATGGAGAATACAGCGTCACTCCCCAGAGTGGTAAAGCGTCTAAAGTCCAACATTTCAAACCATGAAAATGGAAATGACACACAAATTAATGCGGATTCTAGACGGAAGAAACTCTTGCAATTTCAAAATCACATTTCGTGATGCAGAGGCGTTTGTTCTAAAAGAACTCTACCCTGTTGACTTTTCCATTTATGGAAAAACGGGTCAATGGAGTGGAGAGATCGTTGCTTTGATTGCCCCTCTTTCGAAGTTAATGGTACATAAGGTAGGTAATGGATTGGATTTCATTGAAGACGATGTTCAGGAAATTTTGGACCTATCTACTGGGCAAGTGGTATTCAGCCTAGGGACGTGAGGCCAGCCATGGAAGCAAATCGGCCCGTCGAAGGATCAAAAGTGAAGGGGCAGTCCAGAGTGGTACTGTGGATCACATCCCGATTGTTTGGTTAGATTATGAGTAGAAACAAATTGTGGGAAGATTGGGAAGCGGCCCGGGTTGATCTCCTTTTAGAAATTGTTGTTCCCTATGAGATAGAAATCGACAGCGGGGTGAAAT
Source organism: Limisphaerales bacterium (assembly GCA_046597605.1). Taxonomy (GTDB): domain Bacteria; phylum Verrucomicrobiota; class Verrucomicrobiia; order Limisphaerales; family JACDHS01; genus JACDHS01. The sequence continues at coordinate 8,103 of JBKJKE010000127.1, forward strand.
TGCAGGCAGAGTTTTTGGTAAAGAATTTTGGAGCTAAAAGTGGAATGCTTATCTTCAAGAGCTCTGATGTTGTTTGGCCTCATTGAGAGCAGCTTAGCAGCTTGGGATATGGGTATTCGGTATTGGAGGAACCAACTGCCGATGAAGTCCCTGATCGGGAAAGTTTCATTGAATTGTTAAGTGATTGGGGATGGGGTGGAGACGAAATAACAAAGCCAAGTTGGCTGAAATAAAGACTTAACCGAATGGCGCTTAGTTAAGAGCTTGGCACCTCATCATCTGCATGTTGAGGGGAACGGAGCATCGACCAAAATTGGTCAAACCGGTAAACCGATTAAGGGGTCACCCGAACTTTCGGCGACTCAAAAGCAAGTTTTCGAAAACAACAAACCAGCGATCAAAAGAGCTATTGATCGCATACATGTTGCGAACTTTTTTAACATCGCAGGGGCGCCAGGGGCCGTTTTTCGGATTCCGTATTTTACGGAGTGTTGATTTCGCGCATGGCGTTGTGGAAGGAGAGACCCAGGACTTGGACAAGGAAGTCGATGGTGTTGCCGGCGAGGTTTCTTTGGGGCCAGCGCCAGTAGCATTCCTTGACGATGAGACCGGGATAGGCGGGAAGTTCGAAGTTCCCCGCCTCCTTTGCGATCAGTTGGAGTTCGTGTTTTTTCAGGAACGACACTTTCACCTCACTCCCATCACAACCTTGTCTTGAACAACGACATGACTTCCGCACAATTACGCCACTTTCTACGACGACACTGCGGGGCGTAACAGTTCAGAATGCTGGGCACCATTTTCACTGATCTATCTGGCTGCGGGGACTCAAGTCGGGACAAGCTGTCCCGACCCCCAACATTGACCGTTGCTTTACCATTTCTTTACCGTGCAACTATTTATTACGGTTGCCAGCAACCTTTTTGTTGTCCGGGATCTCGCTCAGTGGAACGGTGAACTGATCACCTCCAGGAAACACTAAGAGAACGGGTAAAACCTTTTATCGAAGTTCCTTAAATTATTTTCCTAAAGCGCGTTTGATAACAGTTCCGATGTCGTTTGTTGACATTGGGTTTTGCCGCCACTATTGCTACCCGCTCATTTATAGTTAAGTTCGTTCTTATGCCGAAAGTTACTGTGTTGCCTGCCAATGTATCCGCGGAAGTGCCCGCGGGGGAGACGCTGCTCGAAGCTGGCGAAAAAGCCGGAGTTGAGATGGAAGCGGGCTGTTTCAATTGTTCCTGCGGGACCTGCTCAGTCGAGGTGGTGAGCGGCATGGAAAACCTGGAAGAACCGAGCCCGGAAGAACTGGATGTCCTGGATGCCTGGAACAAGGACCCTGAGAAGTATCGCCTGACTTGCGTGGTAAAGATCTTAAAGGGTGAAGTTGTGATCAAAGCGGGGCATTGAAAGCCGAGTGAAAACTTTCGTGCGAATCCCATCGGCAGTTGGCCTCAACGGTTCAGCCTCCCGGGTAAAGAGAAGGTTTGCGCCCTCCACTAAAAACCACGATAACTAAGACCGATGTCAGTTGTGAGTGAAGCAGTGTCAATCAACCACAAGTTACGCGAGGAATACCTCGCCGCCTATCGCTGGATGGTTCTGGCGCGCCTGGTAGACGACAAGATGGCGAGTCTCTACCGCGCCGGCAAAATCTTCGGTGGTGTATATCTTGGACGTGGACAGGAAGCCGTCAGTGTGGCGGTTGGACTGTCGCTGCGGAAAGGTGACGTTTTCGCGCCGTTAATCCGGGATGGGGCAGGGCGACTGGCCTTTGGTGAAGATATTCTCGATGGTATCCGCACTTACATGGGATCTCCGCTGGGCCCAATGCGGGGTCGCGATGGCAATGTGCATCGGGGTCGTCCCAAAGAAGGTCTTCTCCCGATGCTTTCGCATCTGGGCTCAATGATTTCTGTGGTTAACGGTGTGCTGATGGCGCGTCGCTACAAAGGTGAGACCGGGACAGTTGGGGCTGCTTGTTTGGGTGAGGGCGGCACTTCGACTGGCGCTTTCCATGAAGGCATGAACCAGGCGGCGGTGGAAAAACTACCGCTTGTGATGGTGATTGTGGACAATCAATACGCCTACTCCACTCCGACTTCCCGCCAGTTTGCGTGCGAGAGCCTGGTGGATCGCGCTATTGGATATGGCATTCAAGGTCATTCTCTTGATGGCACCAAACTGGAGAATTGTTTGCAGACGCTCCGTTTGGCTGTGGACAACGCCCGTGCTGGCAAAGGGCCGCAGCTCGTTATCGCGAAGTTGCTCCGACTTTGCGGGCATGGAGAACACGATGACGCGAGCTACATCGATGTGAAGCTGAAACAATCCCCGCTGGGTTGTGATTGTATGAAGTTGGCGGAAACAGAGATTTTACAGAAGCAGTGGGCGGATGAAAGTGTGTTGGCCGGATGGCGGGCGGAAGCTCAACAAAAGATAGAAGAAGCGGTTGGGATCGTGCAGCGCGAACCGGCCCCGGATGGCTATAAAGAAAACTGGCAGGCACTCGCCTCCAAACACCTGGGCGAAATCTATCCGGAAACCGAATGATGATCCGCGCATCCTGACGGTTGTGAAGCAATGAGCATTACTTACCTCGAAGCCATTCGTGAAGCGCAGGCCAAAGCCCTGGCAGATGATCCACGGGTTTATATTTACGGCCAGGATGTCGGCGCTTTCGGCGGCGCGTTCAAGGCCACAAAAAACCTGGCTCAGGAATTTCCCGGGCGGGTCATCGACGGGCCGATCAGTGAAGATGCAATCATTGGCTCAGCGATTGGAGCGGCCATTGAAGGGATGCGGCCGATCATTGAGATGCAGTTCGCGGATTTTTCGACCGTCGGTTTCAATCAAATCGTTAACCATGCGGCGGCTTATTTCTGGCGCACGAATGTGCCGCTGCCGATCGTGGTTCGACTTCCTTCCGGCGGCACTCCCGGTAGCGGACCGTTCCATAGCCAGAGCATGGAGGCGATTTACGCGCATTATCCCGGCTTGATCGTGATGACCCCCGCCACCGTGGAAGATGCCTATAGCATGTTGATTGAGGCGGTCGCGATTGATGATCCGGTGATTTTCTGCGAGCACAAATATCTCTATTACCATCTCAAGGCGGATAAGTTACCCAGTGAGGCCTTGCCTACAGGAAAAGCGCGCATCGCACGAGCGGGCCGCGATTTAACGATCGTGGCTTACAGCGCCATGGTGCATGAATCTCTCGCGGTCGCCGAAGAACTGAAGAGCGAGGGTTACGAAATCGAAGTGGTTGACCTGCGCTCCATCAAGCCGCTCGATACCGACACGGTCATCGCATCGGTGGCACGCACGGGACGTTTACTCTGCGTCGGAGAAGCCTGGCCATGGGGAGGGGTGACGGCTGAAGTGATTGCTCGCGTTGCGACCGAAGCGTTTGATCTCCTGGATGCGCCGCCACAACGGTTAAACGCCAAAGACACGCCCATCCCATATCACCCGAATTTGTGGAGCGTCCACCGTCCGACCTCCCGGAGCATTGCCGACGCCGCTCGAAAACTTTTGCAGACGTGACGAACGAAAATAAAACGGAGTATTGGAGTGTTGGAGTAATGGAGTGTTGTTCCATTTTTCCATCAGTTCACTATTCCATGAACCCAATCTGACCATGCCTCAAGTTCCCATCATCATGCCGCAATTGGGCGAGTCCATCGCCGAGGCCAACATCGTTAGCTTCCTGGTTAAAGTAGGCGACACTGTTGCCGCGGATCAGGACCTGGTCGAAGTCGAGACGAATAAAGCGACGATGAACGTGAGTTCACCGGGATCAGGTCGCGTTGAGAAACTGATCGCCAAGCAGAATGAATGTTACGCGGTCGGTGCCATCCTCGGTTATCTCGAAGTGACCGAAGAAGAAGCGCAACGTCTCGGGATCAGCGGTTCGCCTGCACCCACCGAAACGGAAAAACAGAACGGAAACGCCGACAAAGGTGGAATCACAGTCATGCGTCAGCAGGGAGTTGAGCCAACGATCCGCGGTTTGCCGGTGCCAGCCAGCGCCAAAGGGGCGATGTATCTTTCTCCGCGCATGAAAGCGCGGATGAACGAATTGGGATTGCATGCGGCTGACATGGCGGGAATCGCAGGCAGTGGCTCGGGCGGCCGGGTCACCATTGACGACCTGGAAAAATTTCTCAGCAGCCTCGAAAAGCATAAGCTCACGGATGCATCGCCAATGCGTATTGCCGTGGCCGATGCGATGCGCCGCAGTTGCACTCGTCCACTGGCAACGGTCGCCTTGCCATTTTGCCTTGATCCGCTCCTGGCCCATCGCAGAAAAACCGATCCGAAACCCGGTCCGGCCCTTTACGCCATGCGAGCCCTGGCAATTGCGCTTGGCGAGAATAGCGCTCCGGCTGGACGTTTGATCGGTAGCAAGATCGTGCATCCGCCCGCGATCGATATCGGCTTTGCAGTGGAAGCCGAGGATGGTGTGCTCGTGCCTGTTTTACGCAACGTGGAGAAACGTTCACTGTCCGATTTGACTGTGCGCTACAATGAGCTCGTTGAGTTTGCCCGCCAACGCAAACTTCCACGGGATGCCACCGGTGGTTCGATTGCAACCGTCACCAATTTCGGAACATTTGGTCTGACCTGGGCGACTCCCATTCCGTTGCCGGAACAAACGCTGGTGCTGGGTTTGGGCGCTGGCAAAAAGGTTCCGAGTTGGAATGAAGCCTCTCAACAATTTCTCCCGATTATGGAAGCGAATTTGACCCTCAGCTTCGATCATCGCGTGCTCGATGGTGGCGGAGCAGGGCGCCTCCTTTCGCGCGTGGCAGCTTTGCTGCAGGCGCCGGAGAAGTTGTGACGTGTTACTGGATACTATTCATGGCCTGATTGAGCGACGGATTCTACTGAACTATCGAATCGATCCGGAGTTGCTGAAGAAGGTGCTTCCTTCCGGGTTTCGCCCGAAGCTTTATCAAGGGAAGGGAATTGGCGGGATCTGCATGATTCGTTTTTCTGGTTTGCGACCCCGGTTTGTACCTGAGCTGCTTGGAGTCTGTTCAGAGAACGCCGCCCATCGAATCGCCGTGGAATGGGATCAGGATGGAGAGAGCAAAGAGGGTGTCTTCATTCCCCGGAGGGACACTTCGTCACGGTTAAACAGGGCATTGGGTGGCAGGGTCTTTCCTGGGATTTTTCAGAAAAGCGGTTTCACATCGAAGGAGTCTGCAAACCACATTTCTTTGGAAATAAGGAGGGCTGACGGAACCAGAGAAGTTTCTTTTGCTGGATGCATCGCGAAGGAGCTTCCAAAGGACAGCATTTTTCCAAGTATCGAGGAAGCATCGTCCTTCTTCATGCTCGGTTCGACAGGGTATTCCGCGACCCATCACGATTCGCACTTTCACGGGATGGAATTGCGCACCTTGAATTGGAAAATCGAGCCCATGCTGATTGAGAGCGCTTACTCATCTTTTTTTCGGATACCAATCAGTTTCCGTCCGCGGGCATTGAGCTGGATTGTGCGCTGGTGATGAGGAATATCGACCATGAGTGGCACAGCAGGCCGGATTTGTTTTTTGATCCAAAAAAACAACAGATGTCAGTGGCAGGATCAAGATCGTCGTAATCGGATCGGACCGGGCCATAAAGAGAGATGGATTGTTTGCATAAAACGACTATTGCTCCGGGTAAAATCTGCTAAGATACCGCCTCAGGATTATGCCGTTTTACGAATACGAACTCTGCGATGGTAAGTGTGTTGCCTGTGGCGGGAAATTTACGCTCCGCCGTCCCGTTGATGCGCCGGAGCTGAAAGCTTGTCCCGCCTGCAAGAAGCCGGTACGGAAGATTATCTCAGGTTTTAGTTCACCCACCTATCTGAAGCCGTTGTCGGTGACCGATGCCAAGAAGGCTGGGTTCACCGTTCTTAAGCGCGTGAACAAAGGTGAATACGAGCGCCAATAATTCGTAGCAGACGAGGTCACGAGGCTCTGACTTCTTTGCTGCTTCCTACTTTGCCTTTCGCATCAGGCTCTTGGCCCGTCGCACCCAGATGCGATCCCGTTTACGCTGAAATTTTGGCGAATGTGGATCATCGATTACGACTTCGTTCAATTCGACACGCGCAGCTTCCTTTTCTCCCCGATTGATTAGCAGTTCTGCCAATTGAACGCGGGCTCGCGCGTAGGCATGATTGTCGAGCACCTGCTTCCATGCGCAGATCGCAAGGTCGGTTTCACCTAACGCGGTCAAGGTCTCAGCATATGCCATGAGCGTGTAGCCGTAGTCGTGCTTGGGGTTTACGTCGCATACTTGCTTGAGAAGAGGCCTGGCTTCTTCAGCGCGTTTCGTGCGGAGCAATGCTTGACCGAGGTGAGAGCGAGCATCTATGTCATTAGGTTCCCGCTCCAGGGAGGCGCGATAACATCCTTCCGCCTTTTTGAAATTACCTTTCCGAAAGTAAACATCTCCCAATTCGAAGTGATGATGCGCTTTGTCGAGATGATGTATCTTGGCCTCCAGTTCCTTGATCCGCGCCCGAGTGCCGGCACCGGGTAGCTCGAAACCGCTCGAGGGTCCACGGCTCGGACGAAATACGGAGAAATAGTAGAACATTGCTCCAAGACCGCTTCCGAAAAAAATGAACACTGCCCAAATCCATTCCTGACGTTTGACGGCATCCACTAACATCCAGATCTGAAAACCGAACAGCACCAGTAGCCATGGTTGCGTAAGCCAAAAAACAGGATCGGTAATGAGGTTGATGATCGACACAGGTTTAAAGGGTGTTGACGCTTTATTGTGGAGCGAAAAGATCCATCTGGGGTGTGGGAGCCAGTGCTTTCAATTTATCGCGTTCCGCCCGGTGTTTGGATGGTTGCCGCACTTTGCCTTCCGGAGTGAGTTCAGATTCTTCCAGATTGCGTAAAATTTCTTTGGCTCGCTCCAAAACAGTTTTAGGGACACCGGCTAGGCGCGCCACCTGGATCCCGTAGCTCTTATCCGTGCCGCCTTCCACGATCTTGCGAAGAAAGACGATTTGATCGTTCCACTCCCGAACGGCGACGTTAAAATTCTTCACTCGAGAAAGACGTCCTGAAAGTTCCGTTAGCTCATGGTAATGGGTTGCGAATAGCGTTTTTGCGCCGACCTGATTATGCAGATGTTCGACAATGCTCCATGCCAGGCTTAAGCCATCGAAGGTGCTGGTGCCACGACCAATCTCGTCCAGGATGACCAGACTTCGTGCGGTGCCGTTGTTCAAAATGTTCGCGGTTTCGCTCATTTCGACCATGAAAGTGGATTGTCCGCGGGCGAGATCATCACTTGCGCCTATGCGAGTGAAGATGCGGTCAAGCAAATCAATGCGCGCTGAAGTCACCGGCAGGAAAGAACCGGTATGGGAAAGCAAACAGAGCAGGGCGACCTGCCGGATATAGGTGCTCTTACCCGCCATGTTCGGACCAGTAATCAAGGCGAGCTGACAGGTGGAATTATCGAGCAGAGTATCGTTTGGAACAAAACGCTCATCAGTCAGTGCCTGATCGAGAACCGGATGGCGTCCATCCCGGATGTTTAGAATGCCTTCGCTCCCGACGTGCGGGCGAACATAGTTATAGAGGCGCGCGGTCTCCGCGAAGGCAGACAACACATCCAATTGCGACAAGGCAGAAGCGCTTTGCTGAATCTCGCGCATGCGCCCGAGCACCTCTTCACGCACTTGTTGGAAAAGCTCGTATTCCAACTTCACACTGCGCTCTTCCGCCCCAAGGATCTTCCCCTCCATCTCCTTCAATTCAGGAGTGATGAATCGCTCGCCGTTGGCGATCGTTTGCTTGCGGGTGTAATGCGCAGGGACTTTGTCGAGATGTGACTTGGTTACTTCGATGAAATATCCAAACACGGAATTGAATCGCACCTTGAGCGACGAAATTCCGGTGCGCTCGATTTCGTCCTGTTGCAGCTTGGCGATCCAGTTCTTGCCTTCCGTGGTAGCGCGCTTGAGCTCATCCAGGTTGGAATCGAACCCTTCACGGATCAAACCACCATCCCTCATTGCCAATGGCGGCTCATCGACCACCGCGCGTTCGATCAATTCAACCAGGTCGGGGGATTCTGAAAGATCACAGGAAAGAGTGCGGAGCAGGCTGGGCGGTTCACCTTCGACTGAGCTATCTAGTTCCTCCTCCGGCAGCGGTAGTTCGCGCAGAGTTTCCGATGCGTCCGCACGCGTCTCCACTGCCTGCAAGATTACCTTGATCCCCGGGATCTGTTGAAGAGCGATCTTCAATGCAATGAGATCTCGTCCGTTACCAGAACCAGCACTCAGCCGGCTGATCGTCCGTTCCAAATCGCGAACTTCGGTCAATGCAGCGCGAAATTGTTCCAGGAGGTGACCGCTGTTTACCCAGAGTTGAACGACTTCCTGCCGGTGTTGAATCGGTTCAACGCTGGAGAGTGGTTGTGAAAGCCAATCGCGCAAACGACGTGCCCCCATGGGCGTCACTGTGCGATTCAACGCGCCAAACAAGGAAGTATTTCGTGGAGAATCGCGATGCAACGGTTCCAGCACTTCCAGATTACGCAATGTTGTGGAATCCAGTGTCAGGAAATCTGTGTTTTCGTAAAAAGAAAGCCGTGTCAGGTGAGTAAGATCCCTACGTAGATGGTTGGCTAAATAATGCAGCACGGCACCTGCCGCACCGATGGCTGCTGTTTTATTCTTCAGGCCAAATCCATCGAGCGATGCCACTTTGAAGTGGTCCCGCACGGTGAATACTGCTGTTTCAGGAGCAAATACCCAATCGTCGTATGCGCTGCAAATTCCAGTTCCCTGAAGTATCTTACCCGCTGCAATGTTCTGTTCCGGGAAGATTACTTCCGCAGGTCGCAATCTTTCCAATTCCGCGCGAAGTGCCTGCTCGCTTTCAAGTTCGGTGGTTTTGAAGTCGCCGGTCGTAAGATCGACCACTGCCAGACCAAACGTTTTACCTGAATTACAGAGTGCCCCGACGTAATTGTTCCGCTCGGCAACGAGCAATCGTTCATCAAAGTGGGTTCCAGGGGAAAGGATTTGGGTAACCTCGCGTTTCACGAGTTGACCAGGCTTCGCTTCCTCGAGTTGCTCGCAGATCGCCACTTTCTTTCCTGCTTTGAGCAGTTTGGCGATGTAGCCATTCGCGGCGTGGAAAGGCATGCCGCACATCGGAACGATACCACGCTTGGTAAGGGCGACGTTCAGAATCTGCGCACTTTGTTGCGCGTCTTCGAAGAACATTTCGTAGAAATCGCCCAGGCGGAAAAGAAGCAACGCATCTTTGGGCAGTTCGCTTTTGATCCGGCGATACTGCGCCATCATTGGTGTGAGTTGCGCTTCGGCAGCCATTAAGGCCGGCAATTTAGTGGAAAGCGGGCTGCCTCGAAAGAAAGTTTTCTATCTGAAAGAGGAACATTCTCGATCCTGGCGTTTTGTTGATCCTGATCCTCAACCTCTAAACCATTGCTGCTTCCCCTTGGTGGCAAACTTTTTGCCTGCGTATTCCGTGGGGCATTTCTGCCCAGGCCGTAGTGAGGAATTTTCGATCACAACGGTTCTTCGCTGTTTTCGGTGGGGCGGATTCCATTTCCCGGAGGGAATCTCTAACCGGATTCGGACGGGATTTCACGTAATAGCCGGGAGCGATTTTGGAATCAAAACGGGACCCAGATTTATCGTCGTTTCAGATCGTGCGATGAGCGTAATTCTAGATTTATCGTCATTTCCGAACGTGCA
>JBKJKE010000130.1:0-8375 GCA_046597605.1 Limisphaerales bacterium
TGCACGTTCGGAAATGACGATAAATCTAGAATTACGCTCATCGCACGATCTGAAACGACGATAAATCTGGGTCCCGTTTTGATTCCAAAATCGCTCCCGGCTATTACGTGAAATCCCATCCAGATTCCCTCCGGGAAATGGAATCCGCCCCACCGAAAACAGCGAAGAACCATGGAAATGCTTAGATTTCGCGTCGCAGGGTTGTTTCGGTAGTGGATTGCGCCCTGGGGCCGGTGGAACCCTACAGGTCCATAATGCGACGATTCAAAATCTCTTCTTACGTTTTTCCCTGAAAGACTGGCACGCACCTAGCTTAGTTCCTTTCATCCGCAGCTTGGGCTGTGGGATGCGCAGTGTTACGAGGCGCTGGATTACTCGATAACAACAAGGAGTTAGTTAAAAACGAAAACGCACTGTCTCCAAACGAGACAGAACACGACATTTGCCATGCTGATCAACCCGCTAATAGCCGGACCGGCCGCTGATCCCTGGATGATTTTTCACAACGGTGTCTACTATTTCTGTGAGAGCCGCAACGCCCGCGCGATCTATATTCGCAAAGCGAAACATTTATTGGACATCGGACAAGACAATGGGGTCCAGGTTTGGGCACCACCACGCCGTGGAATGAACAGCCGAAATGTCTGGGCGCCTGAACTCCACTTTATCAATGGCAAATGGTTCATTTACTACGCCGCAGACAACGGCAAAAATGAAAACCATCGCATGTGGGTGCTGGAATCGAAAACGGATGATCCCCAGGGCGAATACATCTGCCGCGGTTGTCTCAAAACCGATGGCTGGGCCATCGATGGGACCCCGTTTACAACAGATGATGGGCAACTCTATTTCATCTGGTCAGGATGGCCCGGGAAAGTGGATGGCCAACAGAATCTCTATGTGGCACCCATGCACAATCCGTACACTCTTTCGGAAAAGCGCAGTTTGATCTCCGAACCCACCGAACAATGGGAACGTTACGAGATGGCGATCAACGAAGGCCCCCAGGTGCTTCGACGGGATGGTAAACTCTTTGTCATCTACTCTGCCAGTGCCAGCTGGACGGTACACTACTGTCTCGGAATGTTGGAACTGACCGGAAGCAATCCTCTGGACAGCGCTTCCTGGCACAAAGTCGGGCCGGTATTTGAAAAGAACGAACATTTTTGGGGCGTGGGCCACTGCTCCTTTGTGAAATCAACCTGCCAGACCGAGGATTGGATCCTGTTCCATGCCAAAACCGATCACAGCGATGGTTGGTTGGATCGACGCGTTCACGCTCAGAAATTTAATTGGCACAACGACGGTCGACCGAATTTTGGCAAACCTACTGGCTACCAGGTAACGATTAGCGAAAAGTTGGCTGCGTAAAGCCACCTTACTCTTTAACGAGCCCGGCCTGATTCAATCAAGCCGGGCTCCACGTTTTTGGGGCCGGCTTACTTTAAGTTCGGGCCCACGAAGAACTCCTTCGTTTCGCCGTTTACGGAAAGAAGCGCAGATGCTTCTTTGATTTCCAGACATTTAACCACAACCGGTCCATCAGCCAGCTTCACCTTCTGTTCGTCGCCGACCATAAAGGTGAGCCCGTTGACCAAAGCGCTTTTGTTCTTCCCGAACATTACCCCCTTTAAAACAATCTCTTTAGAGAGAAGGATTGGAGGAGGCGCGGAGTCCACCTGAATTGCCGCGTTTGTTCCCCAATTGGTGGAGGCAGTTGCATTTGGCGCTGCCTGCACGCGCTGGCCCGCAGGCTTTTCTACCACCTGCCGAATCTGATCTGCATTCTGCAATCGGCGTCCGATTCCATACTGGAACCATTTTAGAATCCGATCAAAACCATAACCCTGGTCAATCTCCAGGAGCATGGTTTGTTGACCCATGGTGTAAAGATTGTTGCGGATAGCGAATTTGCCGTGAGGAGAAGCGTCCTGTTCCATCAACTGGTAAGCGACGAATTCGCAAAAGCCTTCGACCGTGTCCCGATCCAGCCCGTTAAGACGTTCAAAAGGCAGGTTTTCATGCACCCAGACATGAGATAACTCGTGCGCAAGCACCCCCTGCAATCGAAGCTCCGGCAAACCATTCGCCAGGTAAATGGAATGTTCATAGCGCAGTTGAGCGCCAACCGGCTGCTTGTGTCTTTCATCAAGTTTCACCTCTTTGCCAGCGTCATCGTAGCACGTTGTTTTCGTAAGCCCCACCAAGCCGACAGATTCCGGATCAAAGGGAACCTTCAACAGGTCATAAAGAGAAGCGCAACTCACCAGTGAAACGGTAACGTTGGCAACTGGAAACTTCATACCAAACCGCCAAAGGGCGCGTTCCAGCCCTTGTGTCACAGGCTGAGTCAGTCGCCCCATTTCGGATGGTTCGAAGATCGCGGCAGCAAAGTCTCGATCGCAGAATAATCGACCGTCGTCATGCGATCTGGATTTAATGTGAGAGGGAAGAAGGCACACCCAACAGCGGCGAGCGTAGCGATTGCAATCCGCACAGACACGTTTGGTAAAACTCCCATCATACGCTGTTAACACTTGTGTCCCCACGATAGACTCCTCGCAGGATTCACAACTCCCTGACGACACCGCTTGCATCGAGTGCAAATCCACGTAGGAGACCACCAGGAAAAGGCAAAGGAAAATCAGGCGTTTCATTGATTGGAGCTTCTCGGAATGTTGGTTGTTGTGGGACCCCGGGGAGGGAACGTTGCAGCTCCCATTAAAATTGAGGATTGAAAATTGGCAATTCCAAAAAGACATTTGCAGTGTTTGGAATATGGAGTTCTCTGTTTTACGCTCCGATGTTTCTCAGTTTACCTTGAACATGAATGCTGTCTCTCCTGACAAAGTGGTCGAACTCGTAGCCTCCACCTGCCCCGCCAAAGATTATCGGGATAAAAAAGTCTTATTGATCGTTCCTGACGGGACACGAACAGCCCCGATCGGACTCGTCTTCCAGGCCTTGTTTGAGCAGATCGGCGAAGTCACACGGAACATGGATGTGCTCATCGCCCTGGGGACGCATCAGCCGATGAGCGAAGCAGCTATCTGCGAACGGCTGGAAATTTCGGAGGGGGATCGCCGGGATAAATATCGGAAGGTGCGCTTCTTCAATCACGCCTGGGATAACCCGGAAGCTCTGCGTAATATTGGCACAATTCCAGCCGAAGAAATTTCAAAATTGTCCGGTGGGTTGTTTGCCATGGATGTCCCCGTGGAAATCAACAAGTTGGTTTACGATTACGATCAACTCATCATTATCGGTCCTGTGTTTCCACACGAAGTAGTTGGGTTCTCCGGCGGAAATAAATATCTCTTCCCCGGCATCAGTGGCCCGGAAATTTTGAATTTCTTTCATTGGCTCGGCGCAGTTGTGACGAACCCGATGATCATCGGAAACAAGTGGACACCGGTCCGAGCTGTTGTCGACCGCGCTGGCGCCATGGTTACCATTCCCAAGCTCTGCTTCGCCCTTGTTGTAGACGGAAAAGAGCTCGCTGGCGTCTTCGCCGGTTCTCCCGAGTCCGCCTGGGACCAGGCGAGTGAAGTCTCCCGCCAGCGGCACATCCTTTATAAGGATAAACCATTTCATACCATTCTTTCCTGTGCGCCAAAGATGTATGATGAAATCTGGACCGCCGGAAAGTGCATGTACAAGTTGGAACCAGTGCTGGCCGATGGCGGGGAACTCATCATCTATGCTCCGCATGTCTCCGATATCTGCGTCACCCACCACAAAACCATTTCCGAAATTGGTTATCACTGTCGGGATTACTTCCTGAAGCAGTGGGATAAATTCCAAAACTATCCATGGGGGGTTATTGCTCATTCCACTCATGTCCGCGGAATTGGCACCTTCGAAAACGGGGTGGAAAAATGCAGGGCAAAGGTGACCCTCGCCACGCAGATCCCTGAAGAAGTCTGCACCGCGATCAATATGGGCTACCGGGATCCCACGAGCATCAATGTGGAAGAGTATGCGAATCGCGAGGACGAAGGCATTCTCCTGGTTCGCAAAGCCGGCGAAATGCTATACCACCTCAGACAGCAGCCGAAATGGGCAGGAGGAAAGTAGCCTGCCCCGAATCATTCCTGCGCTCAGTTTTCGTGATCCAGGTTTTTGCGAATGGCCTGGGCCAGTAAACGGGGCTGGTAGGGTTTAGCCATGAAGTTGAACCCATCGATGAGATGTTCCTTGTGATTGAAAATATCCACGGAATAGCCGCTGGTATAAATCACCTTTAATTCCGGATTTTGCGTTTTAAGTATAGTGGCCAGTTCAAAGCCTGACAGGCCCTCCGGCATTACCATGTCAGTGAGCACGAGCTGAATCTCATCTCGATGCTGCTCGAACACCTGAACCGCTTCTTTTCCGTGCGCCGCGGTATAAATTTTGTAGCCATACATTTCCAGAATTCCGCGAACCAGGTCACGCAACGCAGTCTCATCCTCCACGATCAACAGCGTTTCATTGCCGCCGGTTACTTTCGGTAGTTGAGAGGTATCCGCTGTTAGGGAAACGGCTACACCGTCCGTCGCTGGGAAATAGATTTGGAAACAAGTGCCTGCTCCCGGAACACTCGACACTTCCACCCAGCCTTTGTGCTGCTGAACGATTCCGTAAACAGTGGCCAACCCAAGTCCGGTTCCTTTGCCGATCTCCTTGGTAGTGAAGAACGGTTCAAAAATTCGGGCCATAATTTCCGGCGATATTCCTGTGCCGGTATCACTAAAGCTGAGGCAGATATGACGTCCCAATTGCGCCTCCGGATGCGTTTGAACGTGGGTGGCCTCGATGTCGATCAATTCTGTGCTGATAACCAATTTTCCACCATCGGGCATGGCGTCCCTTGCATTCACCGCGAGGTTCATCAGGATCTGTTCGATCATTCCGGAATCCGCGTGAATGGTGGGGAGCGTGGCCGAATAGTTGCACTGCAATGCAACCGATTCGCCCAGCAGGCGACGCAACATCTTGAGCGTCACCGTGATCACCTCGTTCAGATCGATGGGACGGGTCTGCATTACCTGCTTGCGGCTGAACGCCAAAAGTTGCCGGGTTAAGTTAGCAGCGCGCTCTGCTGCCATATCCACTTGCCTCAATGAATCCGCTGTAGATGCTTCAAACATCCCCGAATGAAGCAGCAGCAGGGTATGACCCTGGATCACGGTCAGAATGTTATTGAAATCGTGCGCCACCCCCGCGGCGAGCTGACCGATCGCTTCCATCTTTTGCGAATGCCGCAATCGCTCCTCCAGGTTGCGCCGTTCTGTAATGTCGTGAGCGCTCACCAGGATGATGGGTTCGCCGCCAAAGTCCATCAGCTCCACGGAAAGCAAAGCGTTTCGTAATTGTCCGCCCTTGGTTTGCAAGTCGCATTCCATGTCCCGGACGGATCTCTGTTTGAGCACTGCGTCAATGACTCGCGCACGACTTTCCGGCGTGGGCCAAATCTTAAGCTCTGTGGAGGTGCGATTGAGCATTTCCTCCCTCGTGAAACCAGTCAGTTGCAACATGCTATCGTTAACATCCACGTAGCGCCCCTCCCGCAATGTGCTGAGCGACATCGGCACCGGACTGGACATGAACGCTTTGGAGAAGCGTTCCTCCGATTTGCGCAATGACTCCGCTGCCTCAATTCGTTCCAGGGTTCCCGCACAAAAATCGGCGAGCGCCTGAAGAGTCTCCAGATCTTTTCGGGTATAAATTTCCGGTGCGTAACTTTGAATGGAAAATGCCCCAATCACTCGCGAACCATTCCGCACCGGAGCATACATCAATGATCGCGACGGCCTGTTTTGATCACCGAATTTTGTGCCCAAATGAGTCTGGACGTCTTCTTCGCTTCGGAGCACCAACTCCGCTCCAAACGAAATGATGCGCCGGTCGCGATCGGTCGGTTGGTCGTCCCTCAGGTAATTGCCACTAATCACTCTCTTGCCTTCAACCAGGTCAGCCGCCAGGACCGGCAAGACCCTTGTGAAATCCGGCGAATATAATTGCAGGTAGGCCGCTTCCCACCCGACCAACTGATCCGCTACCTCGAGGATGATCTGCGCCGCCTCCTCACGCGAATGTGCCTGCCCCAGCCAATAGCCCAGTTTGGAAAAACTCGAACTGCGCAGCTCTGCCTGTTTCCTTTCTACAATTTCTGCCAACAATCTCTGGTTGGCTTGAGATAATTCTGCAGTGCGATCCTGAACCCGTTTCTCCAGTTGGCTGTGAGCATTTTGTAATGCGTCTTCCGCCTTTTTGCGCTGGGTGATGTCACGGGTAATTCCACAAATGCCGATGATTTTTCCTTCTTCATCACGGAACGGCATTTTGCTGGTCAGGACCCACCACTCACCCCCGTCCAGCCAGATCTCGTGTTCTTCTTTTCCGATCAATGGCTGGCCGGTCCGGATTATATTTCTTTCGTCCTCTTGAGACTCCTCGGCAGCTTGCTTTCCGAGGTAGTCGAAATCCGATTTGCCCGTAATTCCTTCCGGCTCGCAATTGCCAAACTGGCTGGCAAACGCACGATTGACGCGGGTGAATTTTCCCTCCAGGTCCTTGAAGTAAATATAATCCGGCACGTGATTCATGATGGTCTCCAGCAGGTGCTGGCTTTGAATCAGTGCTTGTTCAGCATTCTTCTGCCGCGTGATATCGCGGGTGATGCCGTAGGTTCCCTCTACATTTCCGTTTTGATCCCGTAACGGCATTTTGGTCGTGAGCATCCAGGCGACCCTCCCCCCTGGAAGAATGATCTTTTCTTCCTTACCGATTACCGGAAGACCAGTCTTGAGTATCTCTGCTTCATCCAACCCGGTTTGCCGCGCGAACTCCGGGGTAAAAAGATCGTGATCCGTTTTGCCTAGAATCTGAGAGACATCCGACAAGCCACTGCGGCGTAACTTTTCTTTGTTTACACGAAAGAAGCAGCCAGCCTTATCTTTGAAGTAAATACTGTCAGGCACGGTCTCAATGAAGCTCGCCAATAGATCGCGCTCCTTGGATAATTCAATTTCTGTCCGGGTGTGCTTTTCAATCTCCTCGGACAGCAGTTTGTTTGTTTGCGCTAATTCCGTCGTCCTCTCCTCCACCCGCCTTTCCATCTCAGAGTGGGCGGCAACCACCTGCGCAATGGCGCGAATCCGCTCCAAGGCCCCCGCACAATAGTCGGCCAGACTCTGCAAAGTTTCCAGGTCGTGGTGATTATAGGCCTCCTCGCTGTAACTCTGGATCGACAACATCCCTATAGCCTTGGAACCGTTCCGGATCGGAACATACATCAAGGACGCGCAACGACGCTCGTTGCCAAAGGCAACGGTTTGAAAGGCGTTTTTCTGCAGCTCTGCTTTCTTGCGGAGAATCAACTGAGGGCCTTCGCTCAAGACCTTCTGCATCATAGGAGTGATGATCTGATCCCAGGTCAGTGGTGCCGGAAGCTCCTGAATTTTACCGTCGATGGTATCAAAATTCAGAACTGATTCTGCAATGTGCCGTTCCGGATCATACAATTGCAAAGTGGCAGCATCCCACCCAAACAGGTCATGGGCAGTGTCAGTGATAGTACGTGCCGCATCCCTTGTGGTCACCGCATTGTTCAACTGGTGCCCTAACTTTGAAAAAATCAACCGCTTCAGCAACTGGGTCTGGATCCGCGCCTGTTGATCACGATACTTGTAGATCAGGTAGAGAATAACGCCAACGAGCGACGCCTGGACTACAAAGTCCCACGACGCAATAGCTTCAGGCAACATACTCAACCGGGAAAATAACATTTGGGATGGAATCGGACCTGGTCCCTTATAGCAGAAACCCCTATTGGAATGCTAGCTTTTCTCCGAGTTCTCTAAAGAGCATGAAATTGCCGGTCAAAAAACCTTTGCAAATGGAACGACAATGGGCAACTTTCCACCCCTGAGTCGGGGCGTAGCGTAGCCTGGTAGCGCGCTTGTTTCGGGTACAAGAGGTCGCAGGTTCGAATCCTGTCGCCCCGACCATTCCTTCTCCCACGTTCTGCTATTTACTCCTTGTGGCTGCCATTCCGTTTAGGGCAATGGAGAACGGGTATTGATCAATCCGTCCGCCTTGATTTTTCGAGAAAAGCCTCATCCATCTCGTTTTCTCCTCCAGCGCAGATGATGGAGAAGAGGTCCACCGCTGATTTTCGCAAAGTTTCTTCGTCTTTCGCCTCAAGTAAATGGTGCCCGGGTTGCGCGGCCTCGTCGCAGGGTCTGCGGACTGCCCGCGCAGTTGCCCAGCCTCGTCGCAGGGTCTGCGGACTGCCCGCGCAATTGCGCGGCCTCGTCGTAGGGTCTACGGAGTGCCCGCGCAATTGCGCGGCCTCGTCGTAGGGTCTACGGACTGCCCGCGCAATTGCG
>JBKJKE010000079.1:0-18698 GCA_046597605.1 Limisphaerales bacterium
AGCATTCGGAAGAGCCCGGACATAATTTCACGGTCAGCCGAAGCATTCGGAAGAGTCCGGACATAATTTCGCGGTCAGCCGAAGCAATTGAAAGTCCGCCGCAACGCGTTTCCGGGGTTTTTCGAAGCATTTTAAAATCTCCGGAAACGTGCACATCGCCCCATTCGCAGGGTAGGAACGTTTAGCCGTAAACGTCCCCGATTTCTGCCTTCGCCTCGGAATGAACTGTGCCGCGGCGTACCCGGAGAAGGCCAGGATGAGGGCGAGCCTCACTTCTATTCCACCGAAAACAGCGAGGAACCGCCCGATTCATGCCAAACCCCTCATTCAGAACGACTTACAATGGCGTGTGATTCGGTACAGACGTCGCAGCGTAGGCTGTACGCGGTTTTTTGGTCAAAACACCGCGTGCAGCGAGCCCTGTACCAGTACAGACCTCGAAACGCGGCGTGCAGAGACGTCTGTACCGGTACAGCCCACTCCGCGCGACGCGTTTCGACCCCTGTTCCAGGAAAATCCTGCGAGCTTCTGGCGTGAATTGCCCCCTCACCACACAGGGACTTCCCATTGAGAAATCACGGATACCTTTGATAAACTGGAGGTGCCGGAGAAACCGGAACGGGATCAACAATGTACGACTCCTCCCGGTAATTCTGAGTTCCTGCAGGATCCTTCATCCGCGACCGGGGATGTCCTACGTCCCGGCTGAGATTAGCTGAGATGCTTGCGAAAATCTTATCCTGCCAATTCTTAAACCAGAACTTCGGAGGACCGGCCTGTCGGCTGACGATTTCCACTTGAGTCTGGCGTGGGGCGACTTCTCGGACCCAAATGCCGACGTTTTCGCCAAAGGTGTGTAGTTTTATTCCTCGTCCAGTGGCTATGTAGCCTTGTGCCTTATCAGCGTTCCGGACTTCGAGGTCGCCGGTCTGAGCTGCGTCCACCGCGGCGTTCCAGACATCTTCATAAGGGGCATCGTAGACTTGCACCCGGCCTTTGCCTTCGGATTGAGCGACTTGCGTCGGTGTGGCGCAACCCGCCAGCACCAACAATGATAAACTGCTGAAAAACAATGTGATGTAGCGCATAAGTAATCTCCTATGCACAAACATCGGCAAAAATTTTGCGCATGACAATTGGGTCATTTCCCGAGGGGACTATGGGTGCATTTCACCGAAATGCATGGGATCTGCCGCAGAATTGAATTGCCGCTAGTCACTTCGTTTCTCTTGCGATAGGTTTGGTTTCAATGCATCCGTTGCTCAAACCCGATATCATTTTAACTCACGAAAGCGATCTCGACGGCTTCGTGGCAGGCTTACTTTTGCAACGCCTCGCAAAACGGCTCTTTGATGTGGAGGTCAGACTTGAAGCGTATCATTACCAGGCTTGGAAACTGCGGGAACTCCGCGAGAAAACGGCCTGGGTAACCGACTTCAGCTTCGAAGCCCGTCTCGATAAGCCGAACTGGACAGTTATTGACCATCACACGACCGAAGGTGCTCCGAAGCAGGCACGCTTGATCCACGACGTCACGAAGTCTGCCGGGACACTCTGCTACGAGCTTTGCCGGGAAACGGAATTGAACAACCCGGAACTGGATCGCCTGGTGCATCTCAATAACGTTTCCGACCTTTTCCTCGAAGACGAAGCCGACTTCGTCATCGCCAACGATTACGCCAACCTGGTGAAGACCTATGGTTTCTGGAACCTGCATTCCTTGATCGATGGCAAATTGGAGCGTCTCCTGGATCATCCCCTGTTGGAAGTGATGTCGGTGAAACGTAAGATTGAAGATCCGATCGGTTTCGAATGGAGTCGCAAAAATATCCGTGAGATCTGCCCTACCCTCGGCTTTGTCGACACCGTCGTCGGGAACACCAATTTGATCGTGCACCAGCTACTGGAAAAACAGGCTACTCCTTATCCGGTGCTGCTCACGATGTTCCGGAAAGCGAACAATGCCATTGTGGTCAGTTTGCGAAGCAAGAATGGTGAAGCAATTAAGATTGCAGAGAAACTGCAAGGCGGCGGCCACGCCAATGCCTGTGGTGCCACTTTGCCGCGTTCCGTCAAAAGCATTCCCGAAGCGATCCAATACCTCCGTCAGGTCTTGAGTCCGACTCCCAAGAAAGAGGCTGGCCTCAACAATCTCGAAAGCCTGTTTGCATCGATCGAAGTGAAGAGTTGAGCCACCGCAGCATGGAAGTGAACGTTGCTTCCGAACACATTAAAAAAACAAAAAAGGCGGTCTCTTGCGAGACCGCCTATGTGATTAATCCAGGATTAGTTTAAGCACTTATCTTTTCGGCTGATGCATCTTTGGCAGCTGCCCTGGTGCCCTCAAGATGCACCGTCTTGTAACCACCAATAGACTTGAAGTAGAGAAGAATCCCCAGATAGATAAACGCCATTATCGCCGGAATGTAAGAATCCGTTTTCAAGGTTTTGCGATCACCTTGTTGGTCAGCGGCGACGACGATTTTTTGATCCGC
The DNA here is from genome assembly GCA_046597605.1 of Limisphaerales bacterium. Lineage (GTDB taxonomy): Bacteria > Verrucomicrobiota > Verrucomicrobiia > Limisphaerales > JACDHS01 > JACDHS01. The sequence continues at coordinate 2,496 of JBKJKE010000079.1, forward strand.
GGTTTTTTCTTTAGCGTCTTTCGCTTCACCTAGCTTTTTGCCGTCCAAGCCGAAAGCTTCCATCTTTTTGATCCCAAGAAAGGTACTCGGTTTATCCGCTTTGTATTCCGCATACAGCGCTGGGCTCTGTGCCTGAAGCGACTCACCTGCGTAACGGTCTTTCAAATAACCAAGGCCTGGACCGCCGATCGTTCCAACCGAAAGCATTCCAATGCCGCCCATGATTGATATCGCGATGGCACCGGTTCTTGGGAAACGATCGGAGGCAACAGCGAGCATGGTGGGCCAGAAAAACGTTTTACCAACCGCATAAATGCCTAATGCCAAAAGCGCGGCAGTGAAGGTCGTCATGCTGCTCGCCATCCGAAGACCGACAAAACCCAGAACCGAGCAGATCAACAGCAGAGCAATGGGCGAGATCTTGAGCGTATTCTCGATCCAATGAGCGGAAAAGCGAAGACAAAACATGATCACAGAAGTCCAGAGGAACAGGTATTTACCCTGCTCGGAAGTGAAGAGGTTTCCAGTAATGAACTGAATCCACTGGTCCGTTCCAAGCTCGACTGAACCGATGAGGGCGTGCGTAACAAAAAGCACAAACAGCAAAAGGGAACCCATCGAGAATTTCGTGATGAATCCAACCGCAATCACTGCCAAGCCACCGACAACGTAACCAATTTTCTCAGAAACGTCGGGCGACAATCCAAAGAGAGGGAGGAAACCACCGCAGAACAGCACGAGTAACGCAGCAACGACGAGTGTTCCGAGAATGCCAACGTCCTTGAACATCTCGCCGAGACTTGCACCCTTCTCAGAAGCTTCTGACTTCGGAAAATGTTGGCCCATGAACATGATGCCATAAATCACTGTAGGAATGAGATACAGAGCCAACTGCATCTTCCATGAGAGGTGCATCTTGTCATCAAGGACCCAGCCGAGTGATGCACCGATGATCATACCGAGCGGCCATGAGGCATGGAGAATGTTCAGGTAGTGTGTCCGGTTTTTGGGGAAGAGAGTTGCCACAAGCGGATTTGCGACCGCCTCCAGCGTTCCATTCGCGAAGGCAAAAATGAACATACCTCCGAAAAGGAACTTATAGGCTAGAAGTTTGGCCGCCTCACTCCCATCTCCAGGAACTGCGGCGAAAGTGACGAACGCCGAGACGATGTGTAACAGGAACGCGGTGATGACTAGTTTGCCATAGCCGATCTTATCGCAAATAACCCCGCCAATAATGATGCCGAAGCAAAATCCGGAAAGGCCAGCACCCCCGATGGAACCAAGCTGTGCGCCCGTGAATCCGAACTCCTTGCCCCAATTGTCAAAAATACCACCGCGGATGGCAAAGCCCATGCCGGCGGCAAGAATGGCCATGAATCCAGCCCATAATAATCGGCTGGCGTTTGGTGCGATACCTTCAGTTTTTGCTGACATACTTGTGTTTTCTACTGTGTGTTAGTTTTCGGTTTAAATGGTAAAGGACGGCAATTTCACAATCGCTCCACCCTTCAGGGCGGATTGATGCGCACAGAGACCGACACAGGTCCAGTTTGCAGATTGTTTTGCGTTCGGGAACGGCTGACGGTCTTCGACCAGGGACATAACGAACTCATTCACCAGGTGCGGATGCGAACCGCCATGGCCTGCGCCCTGCGTGAAACTGAGGTGAGTCTTCTTACCGATATCGTACACACCTTTGGTCGTAAAAGGTTGAATCGCTTTGGGCAGGCGCTTCGCGAAGTCAGGTGTTTTTACGGTCTTGGGAATCTTCGGCTCCGGTAACTTCGCCGTGTGCATCACAAGCGGCTCGTGTTCGACCAATGGCCATTCCACGGACGCTTTGCTGCCATAGACGTCGATGCTTTCGCGATACTGACGCGCCGTATCGAACAAGCTTCGAATGATACGCGCGCTCACATCGGAGTCTTTGAACTTCACATGAGCAGTCTCCACCGCGAATGAACTGCCATATTTGGCGGTGAGTTCTTTGCGAATGGTTCCGCTTCCGAAACAGCTCACATATTCAGCAGGCTTGCCTACCATTCCAGCCACCGGACCTACGCAATGGGTTGCATACCACATCGGCGGCAAACCAGGCCAATAGTTTGGCCAACCATCCATGTCCTGCTGATGACTTGCCTGGACGAACTGCAGCTTGCCCAGCTTGCCGGTATCCAGCAGTTCCTTCATGTAAAGATATTCGCGAGCATAGACGACCGTTTCCATCATCATGTAGGTGAGGCCGGTCTTCTTCACCAGGTCGACGATTTTCTTGCAGTCTTCGATGCTGGTGGCCATGGGGACGGTGCAGGCGACATGTTTCCCTGCCTTGAGCGCTTCAATGCTCATCCAGGCATGATCGGGAATGGGAGAATTGATATGAACCGCGTGAACCTCCGGATCTTTTAGAAGTGCGCGGTAATCGCTGTAGCGAGCCTGCACATCAAAAGCATCACCGATCGTTTTCAGCTTCTTCTCGTCCCGCTGGCAGATGGCATACATCCGGGTGAAAGGATGTTTTTTGTAAATGGGGATGAACTCCGCCCCGAATCCGAGTCCAACAATGGCAATATTCAGTTTTCGATCACTCATGAATTTTCGTGAATTAGACACCGCTTTCTTTCCAAGAAGCAGGCCTGTGGTGCGCGACATGACACAACGTGAAGATTCTCATGTCAATTCCATTCTATGCAAAAGCCCTTTAAAACCGAATGTTTACGGCTTCGGGGGAATAATTAACTCGGCAGGAGCCGAACTCTCGGCGAGGCGTCGCTCAATAATTTGCAGGTAGATGGCAGGCCTCGGGTTGCGGTTCATGTAGTTGTTATACAATCCCAACGAACGCTCGAACCATTTCTTTGCACTGACGTAATCTTCAGTCTGCATGAAGTGCCAGCCCATGTAGGTCGCGAAGTAATAACTGTTAGGTTCCAGCTGGATGGATTTCTCAAAAAAGGCGAACGCCTTTTCATGTTCGCCCAGCCAATCAAGGCACATTCCGTGACGCAGAAAATTGTATGCCGAGTAGCGGTTCAAATCCATGCCGCGCACAAACCAACGCATCGCTTCCAAAGCTTGTTCCCGATACGGCCCATCTCCCGTGAAGCTCTGCAGGCGAATCAATTCCCCAATCATATACGTGGTTTCGAAATTCATCGGCTCCACCGCATATGCTTCCTTCAATGCAGCCACCTGCGCCACGGGTTGATCTGTCAGCTTCTCGGATTTTGCAATCCACCGTTGCTCGTAAAACTTTTTGGTCCCCTGCACGGACAGGTAAAGCATCGGAATCAGTAGCACGGCGGTAAATCCAATTTTTCCAGGAAGCCGCAACGAACGAAAAAAAGATTCGGCTTCATAGCGGCGAAAGCCTGTTAGCAAAGCCATCAACGTGACAAACACGATCGCATTGGAGGGAATCTGCAAATTGAAATCCACCACCGAGTGAAGGAGGATCACAACCACACCGAAGCCAGCTCCCACCACCAGCGCCTGTCGATTGCTTCGCTTTTTGCCGATATCGTTTTGCCCTGTTTTGATCTGCTTCCAGGTTCTCACGACACCGACAGCAAGCAGGATTAAGGCGGCGAGTATTATCCCTGAACCCACCGTGCCCCAGTCTGCCAATGCGTTCAGATAATCATTATGGACATATTGCGGACGAAACTGAGCCTCCAGATCCTCGGCGCGGAACTGTCCATACCGATAGTCGAAATGCCCTGGACCTGCGCCCGTCCAGGGGTTCTCTTTCCACATGTGGATGGCGGACTTCCAAAAAAGAGGCCGTTGATCAAAGAACTGCCCCAGGTTCCCGTGCGAGGCTTGCATTCTCTGTTGAAACCAAGAGGTATTCAAAAAGATCACTATGGCGCAAACCGCAATTCCAATCAGAAAGACCGCCTTCAGACGAAAACTCCGTTGAGTCAAAAGCAACACGGGAATCCCGATCAAAAGCAACGCCGTAGCAATCCACCCTCCCCGGGAGAGCGAGACAGCAATGCCAGCCAAAATGACACAAGTTGCATAGCCCAGGAAAATCTTGAACACATGATTCAACCTGCCCAGGAGAGTATAGGCGATGCCGAGCGGCAGGATCATCTCCAGGAACCCGGAGAAATGATTGGGGTTGATGAATGTCCCGCTCCCTCGCGTATAGTATTGCAATGGACGAAGATAGGTCCAAACGTGCGTCCCCTTCGTCATGAACTGAAACAGCCCGTAGCTGGCAAGCGCACACGCCAGGACGATCAAAACGACTGAAATGACCTGCGCCGATTCCGCTTTACCCACATTATTAATGATCGCGAAAAAGAGAAACGCATAGATCAGCACCCGAATGAGTTCCTGACGAGCTGCATACTCAATGTCCGCATTCACATACTGCCAAACGGCATAAAGCACGAAAGCCGACACTGCCCATGAGATGGGAGGCCAGAAGATCTTTGAATCCGGAGAAAGCCACAAACGAAGCAGCCACACCGCCCCCACACCGATCGTTAATGCCTGAACCACGAGGAATTCGAACGGGCGCACTGCACCCATCGCCAGTGGTGCAAAAACCAGGATCGCCAGGACCAGCCCCAGTATGCCGCGCTCACACCATCGATCTGCTTGCGTGCGATTCATGATCAATCCAGAACACTTTTATTCAGGTCAGACATTTACGTTTTCGCTGCTTCATCGATAGAAGCATCCGTACAAAGTAGAACCGGTTTGTTCCTGGGATACAAACCGGTTCTCGCAAACTACATGGAATTTTTTCAGCTCAGCAAAGTCCGTGGATCGGTGATCCTTCCGGTCAACGCACTGGCAGCGACCGTTGCAGGAGAGGCGAGAAACACTTGCGATTCCTTGTCACCCATACGACCAGGGAAGTTGCGATTCGTGGCACTGATGCATTTCAAACCGGGCTGATTGATACGACCAAATGTATCCACAGGTCCACCGAGGCAAGCGGCGCAACCGGCATTTTCCGTCATACGCACACCCGCATCGATCAAGATCTGCCAGATGGTTTTGTCACCCCAACGGGTCACTTGTAAATCGTGAACAATCTCGGGAGTGGCTGGAACGCCGAACGTATCGATCACCACCTTCTTACCCTGGAGGACGCGAGCGAATTCCACGAAGTCACTCGTCTTGCCGCCGGTGCAGGAACCGATGTAAGCGCGATCCAGTTTCATGTCCATGTCCTTGGCCTTCTTGCGTTGGCCCGGATCAGGATGGCAAGCCACTGTGGGCTCAAGCTTGGAAAGATCGATCACCATGTCGTAGACGAACTTCTCGTCGCGATCACGTTCCACTGGATTGTAAGTCGCTTTGGTGTTGTTCAACTGGCAGCGCTGATCGACGTACTCCTTTGTGCGTGCGTCGAATTCAAAAATGCCGTTCTTGCCACCTGCTTCGATTGCCATGTTGGCGATGGTCATACGATCATCGATCGAAAGACTGGCCACTCCGGGTCCATCGAACTGCATGGCGCGGTAGGTCGCTCCATCGAATCCGATTTCGCCGATGACATGCAGGATGATGTCTTTCGCCATCACACCCGGTTGCAATGCACCTTCAAAACGGAAATGCATGGTTTCAGGAACCTTGATCAGCAATTTGCCCGTGCCGAGCACGAAACCAGCATCGGTGTTGCCGATACCCGTGGCGAATTCGTTGAACGCCCCGGCCATACAGGTATGTGAATCGGTGCCGAAAAGGATTTCACCCGGACGCGTATGCCCCTTCTGCGGCAAAGCGGTATGACACACCCCGGCGTAGCGGGAACCGTATTGGCGCTTCAGGTTGCCTTTGGTCGCGTCGTAAACCCAGTTACCGTCCGGGTCATCGATCACGTCGTAAAAATAAGGAAGCTGCTGTTCTTTGACGAACTCCCGCAGGATGTCGACATTGCGGTTCGACTTTGAGTCCGCCGTGAAAATGTAGTGGTCAGGGATGATCACAACGCGGTTGCGATCCCAAACCTTGGCAGTTTTACCAAACTCACGTTTGAAAACGCCGATGGTGCCGGGTCCGCAAACATCGTGAGTCATTAAAACATCTGCATTTACCCAGATGTTGTCGCCCGCCTGCACTTGAGCTTTGCCTGCCGCGCGAGCCAGAATCTTTTCGGTCAACGTCATAAAAGTGGGCGAAAACTAACGGAAGAACCCCCCTCCCGCAATATGAAGTTCGGGGAAACCACGATTGCGAGTATTGTTTTCTGAATCTCCGCTGGAGCTTTACGGCACCGTAAAGTCGTTTCTGAATCTCCGGCGGGGCTTTACAATGCCGTAAAGTCATTTCTGAGTCTCCGGCGGAGCTTTACAATGCCATAAAGTCATTTCTGAATCTCCGGCGGGGCTTTACAATGCCATAAAGTCATTTCTGAGTCTCCGGCGGAGCTTTACAATGCCGTAAAGTCATTTCTGAATCTCCGGCGGAGCTTTACGGTTCGGTAGAGTCTTTGAATCTCCGGTGCGCATGACATCTAACACCGGTGAGATTTCACGCCAGCTCTACGCGCTTATTCTGCGTTACGCCCCACTCTATTTTGTATAGCCGCGCTCCTACTATCTCACCCGGAAAAAATCACACCCTTTGCCTTCCTAAAGGCCGTTTGCGGATTCCTTCCGGAGTTATTACCTGCTAGAAATCGTTTTTTGTTTCCGCGCAAAGTTTTACCTTCCAGGAAGTTAATGCGGATTCACGGAAAAACTGTTGCCTAACAGAGTCGAGCGTGCCGAACGCTTCATTTTTCTACAGGTCATTCCGTATTTGAGGCAACAAGCACGGGATCCAAGCCGAAACTTCGAACGGGGAATGGGGGAAGACCGTTTCCAAGGTTTGGCGTCCAACATGCTATGTAGCTGGAACGGTACTTATTGTCCTGAAATGACACTGTGCAACGGAAATTCACGAGATATTGGGGAAAGCGCAGCCAATACCATTTGGCTGTTTCTGCATTTCCCTTTTTCCCGTTCGCTTCTCCGCTTCACGGGCCTGACACCTGGAACATGACCTTTGGAGCGCCTAAATGAAGACAACCCATTCCCACAACCACATCATGATGTGCCTCACGGATTGTTTCAAACGAGTCGTCATTCCCGCGATTCTAGTTGCGTCCGGCGTCACCGCCGGTGCCGAAGTTGCCGGTATCGAGGCGCGTTCGGATCCCTCCAGCGACATCGCCGATATCAGCCTTGAGGACTTGATCAACATCCGGGTGACATCGGTCAGTAAGAAAGAAACGATGCTGCAGCATTCCGCCGCTGCCATCTCCGTGATTACACAGGAAGACATTCAAAGGTCCGGCCTTTCCAGTATTCCTGAGGCGCTGCGAATGGTTCCCGGGCTGAACGTAGCTCGAATCAACGCAAGCGAATGGGCGATTTCTTCACGCGGCTTCAATGAGCAATATGGCAATAAGTTGCTCGTCCTAATCGACGGGCGAACGGTGTATAATCCAAGTTTCGGCGGCGTCTACTGGAACGCGCAGGATGTCTTGATGGAAGACCTCGACCGGATCGAGGTGATTCGCGGACCAGGAGCAACTCTTTGGGGGGCCAACGCCGTCAACGGGGTGATCAACATCATTACCAAGAGCGCCCGGGATACCCAGGGCCTGCTTGTCTCCACCTCGATGGGAACATTGGAACAGCCTTCCAGCAGTTTGCGTTACGGTGGCCAGCTCGGCACTAATCTTTTCTATCGGGCGTATGTAAAACAGATCAACCACGACAATTTCTCTGATTCATTCGGCAATGCACGACCGGATGACTGGAATGCGCTACGGGGTGGCGTGCGATTGGATTGGCACCCGACTGAGGACGATCATTTTACCCTTCAAGGTGACTACTATAATGGTGACTTCGGCCAGGGAACCCAAAATGCGATCCTGAGTCCGCCTTTCTCCATGGATTACGAAGGGGATAACAACAACTACGGCGGCAATGTTATCGGGCGCTGGACGCATGACTTTTCTGAAACATCACAGCTCACCGCCCAGTTTTATTTCGATCATGTGGTAAACCAGGACATGGGGGCCAAAGGCACGCTGAACGTGTATGACTTCGATCTCCAACACCGTTTCAAGTTGGGGGAACGCCATGACATTGTTTGGGGAACGGGTTACCGCTATTTCCCTTATTCGCAATCGCCGAATGTATTCGTCTCGTTTGTTCCATCAGAACATGAAGGCCATCTCTACAATGCTTTTATCCAGGACGAAATATCCGTCGTGGAGGATCGACTGGCTTTGACGCTGGGGACCAAGGTGGAACATCACGATTTCACTGGCTTTGAATACGAGCCCAGCGGACGCCTGCTTTGGAGGCCGACTGAAAAGCAAACGGTTTGGTCGGCGGTTTCACGCGCCGTCCGAATCCCCTCACAGGTCGATCGAGGCTCGAGAGTCATCCTTAGCACCTTCCCGGAGCCTAATACAGGTTTGCCGGGTCGTGCCGTACTTTCGGGCAATCCAAAGTTGGAATCGGAACAAGTTATCGCCTACGAACTGGGGTATCGAATTGATCCCACCCCTCGGCTTTCGTTTGATTTGGCGGCATTCTACAATGTTTACGACAATCTGCGAAGAGTCGAACCGGGCACTCCCTTCTTCCAGGGGACGCCTACACCTCATGTGGAGGTTCCTTTCCAATTTCAGAACAGCCTTGCAGCAAACACCTACGGAACCGAAATATCCGCACGCTGGATGGTCACGGATTCATGGAGATTGATGGCCAACTACACCTGGTTGCATATGCATATGGATAACCCCTTGGAACGGACCGCCGGGGAAAACGCGCAAAACCAGTTTAGTCTCCGGTCTTACTGGGACCTTCCTCACAATCTGCAACTCAACGCTGCGGCTTACTACGTGGATAACCTCCCTGGACTCAACATTGACTCGTATGTCCGGTTGGACATCGGCCTGGTATGGAGACCCAATGAATCGTGGGAGTTCGGAATCTGGGGACAAAACCTCCTGGAGGACAGCCACCCGGAAATTTCCACCATTCGAACACGAGTCGTGACGGAAATCCCCCGTAGCGTACTCGGAAAAGTCACCTTCCGATTCTAAGCATCATGCAATCCCAAACCCAAAAGGATTGATGACGTTCGCACGACGGAATAAAGGCGGGATGTCCTATTGTGTTGGCGCGCAGACATACCTGTTGCGAACGGTGATTCTTTTTTGCGCGCTGCTCATTTTCTCCATATCGGCAGACCGCGGGAAAGCCGACGAGGCCTCCGTACCGGAATACCAGCTTAAATCCGTCTTTCTCCTGAACTTCGCAAAGTACGTGGACTGGCCATCCGAAGCTTTCAACACGAGCGAAGCGCCTATCGTGATTGGCGTCCTCGGGGAAAACAAATTCGGAACAAACCTCGAGAACACGGTAAAAAATAAAAATGTAGGCGGGCGAAAAATAATTATTCGCGCCATCCTGCAGGATTCTGACTGGCAAACATGCCATATCCTGTTCATCAGCGCGTCAGAGAAAAAACGATTAAACGAAATCCTTGAGCAGGTTCGAGCCTCGCCGGTGTTGACCGTTTCCGAGATAGATCAATTTACCGAGCAAGGTGGAATCATCCGGTTCTTGAAAAAAGAGCAAAAAATTCGATTGGAAATCGATCTACAGCATGCCCGTAAAGCGAAACTGCAAATTAGTTCGAAACTGTTAAGCGTGGCGGATTCAGTGAAAGGGAAGCAGTAACCGTTCACATGCAATTCTTTAAGAAAGCTTCGATCCGCCACAAGCAGACTGCAATCATCATGCTGACTACCGGGGTTGCACTGCTGCTGGTTTGCGCGGCCTTCGTGGTTTATGAGATCCTTACTTTCCGGAAGAGCATGGTCGCAAATCTCACCACGCACGCTGAAATTATTGGCAATAACAGTTCAGCCGCCCTCGATTTCAATGACAAAGAGGTCGCGCAGGAGACTATCTCCGCACTGCGCGCCGAACCTGACATCGTTGCGGCCTGCCTTTACCTAAAGGATGGCACTCCATTCGTTGTATACATCCGCCCCGGAATTCAGGAAGCCTTTGAACCGCCTCCGGTTCGGTGGAGCGGGCATTATTTTGGGGAACAACATCTGGGACTCTTTCGTCCCATCGTGCAAAAAGGTGAGACGATCGGGGCTGTTTACCTGAAAGCGGACCTGCAATCACTTTACGACCGGCTCTTCCGGTACGCATTGATTGTTGTCACCGTCCTCATCCTCGCCTTGCTGGTGGCCTACTTTATTTCAGCAAGTTTGCAGGGAGTCATTTGCGAGCCGATCCTTGAACTGGTGCGAACCACGCGAACAGTAACGCAAAACGAAGATTACTCGTTGCGCGTGCCCCGCCACAACGACGACGAGCTGGGGGTATTAATAGAGGGTTTCAACGGCATGCTCGCCCAGATCCAGGCCAGAGATGCGGCCTTGCAAAAAGCACAGACAGAACTCGAAAAACGAGTGGCAGAGCGGACTGCGGAGTTAGCGAACTCCCTTTCGCTCCTGCATGCCACCCTGGAGTCCACCGCGGATGGAATTCTTGTCACTGATTGCAGCGGAACAGTGACCAATTTCAACGAGAAATTCCTTTCCATGTGGCAGATTCCTCCCGAACTTGCCAGAGCCACTCAGGAAGACCGGCTCCTGATCGATGCTGTCCTCCCGCAATTAAAAGATCCGGTCGTTTTTGTCTCAAGAGTGCAGGAACTCTATGGCCGTCCTGAGGAAGAAAGTTTTGACACGCTTGAGCTGCAAGATGGCAAAGTTTTCGAACGTCATTCCAAACCTCAGAAAGTCGGAAACAAACATGTTGGGCGCGTTTGGAGTTTTCGGAATGTCACGGAACGACGACGCGCGGAGGAGGAATTAAAAACCATGCATTCACAACTCCTGAATGCCTCGCGTCAGGCGGGAATGGCAGAAGTTGCCACTAACGTGCTGCATAACGTCGGCAACGTGCTCAACAGCGTCAATGTTTCAAGTGCGATCATTTCCAATAACATTCGTAGTTCCAAGCTTCCCAACCTCGAGCGTATGCTAACCCTGTTGCAGGAACATGCGGATGATTTGCCGGGCTTCTTCGCGAATGCTAAAGGCAAACAGGTGCTGCCCTTTCTTACGGCTCTCACCCAGCATCTGGCCAATGAAAAAGAGAAGCTGTTGCTGGAAAATGAATCTCTCAGGAAAAATGTTGAACACATCAATGAGATCGTCGCCATGCAACAGCAGTACGCACGCATCTCTGGAGTCCTTGATGTCTTCAAAGTGGAGGATCTTGTCGAAGATGCACTTCGCATGAATAACGATGGAATGGAGCGTCAGCAGGTATCTTTGCTTCGCGAGTATTCAGATGTCCCGCCCGTGTTGGTGGACAAGCATAAGGTGCTACAGATCCTGGTGAATCTCATCCGCAACGCGCGACAGGCAGTAAATAGCACCGAGCGCCCTGTAAAGAGCGTTACCATTAAGATCGGTTCGGAAGGAAAATTTGTGCAGATCTCCGTCATTGATAATGGTGTGGGCATAGCGGCCGAAAACATGGTGCAAATTTTCGCGCACGGATTCACTACCCGCAAAGGGGGACATGGTTTCGGACTGCACAGCAGTGCCCTGGCAGCCAAGGAATTGGGTGGCACCCTCACCGTCCAGAGCGATGGCCCGGAAAAAGGGGCTTCCTTCACGCTCTCCCTCCCTGTCTCGGAGCAATTGTCCGTGCAGTCTTAAGGAAGCCGGCAGCCGGGTGTGATTTTAACCGGGTGAGATGGTGCCGTAGGTCCCTCGGGTTGTGCCCGGACAACGCCCCTATCTCAGCCGCTTGAAATTAGACGCCCCGATTGGAACCGGGCTATTTGCCGGAAATGGCATGGCAAACACGATTGGTTCGACCCCACATTCCCGGGAATGGTATGGCAAACACGATTGGTTCGACCCCACATTCCCGAGAATGGTATGGCGAACACGATTGGTTCGACCCCACATTCTCGGGAATGGTATAGCGAACGCGATTGGTTCGACCCCACATTCTGCACGTCGGGAAGGGTTATTGACCCCTGATTTGCAGGAGTTTTCACGTTAACGGCTGTTTCCTCCCTGTTTCGGCTGCATTCAGGTCGTCCGGAATCACGACGTAATGAAGTGGCCAGCTCAGGGAGGGTGATCTAACAGGTGAGGTTGGCAACGTAGTGGGTCTTCAGAAAGCCCTCCATCTCACCCGGAAAAAATCGCACCCCCGGCAGCCGCCTGCCACAATCCATACTGGACGGATAGATTGATCCGCTTAATCTCAGCCGCGTGTCACTCCGCATCCTGATTGTTCCCGATAAGTTTAAAGGAACGCTTTCGGCCGAGGCTGCCGCCAGGGCGATGGCCGCTGGATGGAGAAAGGTTCGTCCAAAGGATATCCTGGAACTCCTGCCGATGAGTGATGGAGGCGATGGTTTTGGAAGCATCGTGGCGAAATCTATAAAAGCTCGCCCACAACGGATGCGCACTATCAACGCCGCCCATGAAAAGGTCTCCAGCACCTGGTGGTGGCAGGAAGAATCCAATACCGCGATCATCGAATCTGCATTGGTCATTGGCCTGGCTATGCTCCCACCCGGGAAGTTTCATCCATTCCATCTGGACACAGCAGGTCTTGGGGAAATGATTCAGGCTGCGGCAAACAAAGGAGCGAACACTTGTTACGTGGGTATCGGAGGTAGTGCCACCAACGATGGTGGCTTCGGCATGGCCCGCGCGCTGGGGTGGAAATTCCTCAACAAGGATGGAGCCGAAATAACGCAATGGACCTCTCTCACTTCCCTCGTCGATATCGTTGCCCCTCGGCGGAAAAAACTCTTTCGCAAAGTGATTGTCGCAGTGGATGTAAAAAACCCGCTGCTCGGACCTAAAGGGTGTTCACGCATCTACGGTCCTCAAAAAGGGTTGAAGCTAGAGAACTTCGCACCTGCCGAAGCGGCCTTGAAACAGTTGGCCCTGATCGTTCGAAAGAAGCTTAAGCGGGACTTCGCAAAAATCCCCGGAGCAGGTGCCGCCGGTGGACTTGGTTTTGCCTTAATGGCGTTCCTCGGTGCAACACCCAAACCTGGCTTCGACATCTTTGCCGAAAATGCGGGATTGGAGAAGCGTCTTCGGCAAACTGACCTGGTCCTCACCGGCGAAGGCGCCCTCGATCAGCAAACGCTCATGGGTAAAGGGGTCGGCCAGATCGCCCTGCTCTGCCGTAAGCATAAGGTACCCTGTATCGGTCTTGCTGGAATCGTCACGGAACCTAAGAAGGCCAGGAAACTGTTCAACTTCGCTCGTGGCTTGGTGGAGATCACTTCTGAAGATAATGCCAAGGCCGATCCGACACCGTTTTTGTCACAAATCAGCTCCCAGGCTGCGGTGGAGTTTTTTCAATAGAGCAAACCTCATTGAGTGGTAAACCGAAGGCATCCGCGGAAGCAGATGACTCTGCTTCAGCCACTTACAACGCGCCGAAGTCGAGAAATGACGACTTCGCACGATGTGCAGAGACGACAAATCTAGAGATGACCGGAGCACTAGCTCTGTTCCTCTTTCCCCTTATAGACAAAAAAGTTCGCCGAGCTTAAAAAGGTGGAAATCCCTCCTGGTTGTCTGCCCAAGCAACACATCAAACACTCACGGAATACCTATGAAGAAAACAATCGTTCTTGCCCTACTCCTCGGCAGCGTCTCGAGCGTGCTTGCTCAAACTATCCCTGCGCCACAACCCACCATCTGCACTCGTGCATGTTGGGGTGCTCGCAACGGCAGTTGCACAACGTTAATGACAGGCTTAAGCCGAGCCATCATCCATCACACCGCCAGCACGGGTGATTTCACGACCGATTACGAAAACGCCAAAGCACGCATGCGAGCCACGCAAAACTATCACATGGATAGCAAAGCCTGGTGCGATATTGGCTATCACTTCCTCGTTTCCGCCAGCGGACATATCTTCGAAGGTCGCGAAGGCGCCATGACAAGTCTGATCAAGGGAAGTCACGCAGGCTGTGGCAACGTGAACTCGTTTGGTTTCACTTTCCTGGGTTACTTCCATCCGCCCTACAACCAGGACCCGCCAGTCGTGATGCGCAACGCCATGTACAGCGTGATCGCCTGGCGCATGCCGTCCGGATGGACACCTTATGGTGCGCGAACAAGTTATGCAGGGAGCCTCAACGGAACCGGTGCACCGCTCGACACCCATCAATGGGTCGGAGCCGCCACCAGCACTGGTTGTGGATCAACCGCCTGCCCGGGCGACGTCATCATTTCCAAATACATCACCTCCAATTTCAGCGGAGGTGAAATGCGCACCGGAATTGCCACCCGCCGTACCAATGGCAAGACAGCACGCGATGTCGATAATAGCAGCGCGGGATTCAGTGTCGTAGGCACATGGTCCGCAGGCACTGCCTCAACCGACAAGTTTGGTGCTGACTACAGATTCCGCAGCACTGCCGCAGTGAGTGAGCCCGCGCAGTGGACCACAACATTGAACACAACAGCCACCTGGAATGTCCGGGCATGGTGGCCTGCCGGAGCAAATCGTGCCGCATCGGCACCCTATATTATTTCACACGGCGCAGGCACAAGCACCGTCAACGTAAACCAGCAACTGAACGGGGGGCAATGGAACCTGCTCGGGAGCTGGAGCATGGGCGGCGCTCAAAACGTGAAGCTCTCCTGCTGGACCACAACCGGCTTCGTCATCATGGCCGATGCGGTACGCTGGGATTGAGTTCTTAGCTTTATAAAACGAAACAGCCCGGGCAGAAATGCCCGGGCTGTTTTGTTTGGAAATAAAGGGTTAGGCGCTGGCTAGATTACCTTCCAGCAAGCGGGACTTGACTGAGGAGCTCTCTTCACTCATCGGGTCAGACTGCGCCTCCCACACTTTCAGAGGTTCATAAAAAGTATTCCGCTGCACGGGTGTTCTGCCCGCTTCACGAATCGCTTTTATCATATCTGTCTCGGTTTGAAGCTGGGGCGACTTCGCACCCGCCATGTGGAAGATGTGTTCTTCAATGATGGTGCCATGGATGTCATCCGCGCCGTAACTGAGCGCAACCTGCGCGAGCTTCATCCCCATTCCCACCCAATACGCCGTAATGTGAGGAAAGTTATCCAGGTAAATTCGGCTGACGGCGATGGTGCGAAGGGAATCGAACCCGCTGGGAGCGTTCTTCACTTCCATGAAGTTGTTGTCGGGCTGGAACGGTAGCGCAATGAACCCAGTGAATCCCTTCGTCTCATCCTGCAGATTACGCAGTTGCCGGAGATGATCCACGCGATCGGCCAATGTCTCCATGTGACCAAACAACATGGTGCAGGTGCTGCGCCCCCCGAGTTGATGCCAGGTGCGATGGACATCCAGGTATTCCTCGGCGGATTCTTTTCCTTTCGCAATCTGCGAACGAACTTCCTTGCGAAAGATTTCCGCACCGCCGCCGGTTAAAGAGTCCAATCCACAGCTCTTCAACTCAATCAGCGTGTCACGGACCGTCCTTTTCCCCAACCACGCAAGATGCAGAATCTCGATCGCCGTGAAACATTTCAACTGCAGGCGAGGATCGAGCTGCTTCAAAGCGCGCAACATATCTACATAGTAACTGAACGGGAGCGAAGGATGCAGACCACCGACGATGTGCAGTTCCGTAATTCCAATCGCCAACGCTTCCCGCGCCTTTTGCACAATCTGTTCAACGCTCAGTTCGAAGCCATCTTTATCCCGTTTCTTTTTGGAGAAGGCGCAGAACTGACAACTAAGGATGCAGTAGTTCGAATAGTTGATATACCGATTGATAATGTAGCTGGCGCGGTTTTCGTTCTTCCGCTTGCGCACGATATCCGCAATCGCACCGAGTGCATTCAAATCGCGGGATTCAAAAAGACGCAGTGCATCTGCTTCAGAAATGCGTTCACTTGCGGCTACTTTGTCGTAGAGATCGCGGAGGTCACTGCGTTGAACGAAGGAATTCATCCTTTCATAGGATTACCAGAAGGAGCCCCTTTGGCAAAATCTCTGTTTCCGACAAAACGGAATTTTAACAACGGATAGACACGGATGAACCCAGCGCGGCGTAGCCGCAAGGACGGACTGCGGTTGTGTGCGAAGCACCAGCCGCAGCGGATGGAAACGGGGTGGGAGATAGGAGTGATCGAGGCTGACTACCGATGCAACGTGCTGC
>JBKJKE010000085.1:0-15761 GCA_046597605.1 Limisphaerales bacterium
GTTATTGAGGCGGAATACACCCAAATACTGGAAAAATCGGACACACCTGCCATAAGACATCAACCCATTCCGCCGCCCCTCGCTGAAAAACACGAGTTTCCGGCCAGACACTAGTTAGCCACCGGAACGAAAGAGAACTAATGATAAATACATCTACTAATAAAAATAAAACAATCCGAGGCCAGGTAATCACCCTTAGCCTCGCAGTTGCGTCTATATTCCTGCACCAGGAAGTGAAGGCTGGGCAAACGCCCATCGATCTGAGATCAGCAAGCCATTTTGCGATTCTATCGAAATCAGGCATCACCGATGTCCCGGCTTCTGCGATCACTGGAGATATCGGAACGAGTCCAATTACGGGTGCCGCTATTACCGGATTAGACTGTGTCGAGGTCACAGGAACAATCTTCACAGTCGATGCAGCCGGTCCTGCTTGCAGGGTAACATCTCCCGTGGAACTGACTGCGGCAATCAGCGACATGGAAACTGCCTACACTGACGCCGCAGGACGAATTTTGCCCGACGCGATTGACCTGGGGGCAGGATACATTGACGGCATGATCCTCATTCCTGGCCTCTATAAATGGGGATCGCCGGTTGTAATCCCTACGGGTATCACACTCGACGCCCAGGGAGATCCGAATGCGATTTGGATCTTCCAAATAGCGCAAACTCTAAGCGTCGGCAATGGTGCTGCGATTACACTGGCGGGCGGCGCACAGTCCAAAAATATTTTCTGGCAAGTGGCCGGCCAAACAAGCCTTGGAACGACAGCAGACGTCCACAGAATTATATTGTGTGCCACAGGCATTGAGATGAAGACGGGCGCAAGGTTGATCGGCAGAGCGATGGCCCAGACGGCAGTGACCTTGCAGATGAACACGGTTACAGAGCCTGAATAATTGGCTCCTCAGAACGCTGCCGAGGTCGCGCAGCGCTTGCAACGGTGTAAATGCTGGTGCGCGGGTCTCGTTCGAGAGGCCCGCGAGCCGACAGGAGGCGGGGCTACTTGATCAATCAACAATTTCTGTGGGCGTTTCGAATATTGAATACGGGCTGTTCAGAAATTGTAGCGGCCTGACGAATGTCACACTGCCCCCCACCATCACCCAGATTGGATACTACGCATTTCCACCCACCGGCCTCCGCAGTATTGATATTCCTTATCAGAAATCGGACCACTTGCTTTTGAATATTGCACCAACCTGACCCGCGTTAAACTTCCAGCCAGCCTCATTTTCATTCCTTCGAGTCTGTCTGAGCTTCCGCATGCTACCTTCGCCTCGTGCAGCAACCGCACTGCTGTTCATTTCCTCGGCAAGATCAATTGGGGAATGAAAGCCCGCTAAAACATGATGAGATGCCAGGATAGCGATGAGACAACCAGTAAGGGGATCCACCGACGCTCTGCTCAAAGTTGTTCTTCATGGCAGTACAGCGTACGTTCCCACATGAAAATGACCGTCGCCTCTTTTGATGAAAAAGCCAAAGCTGACGAAATAAGAAGACGTCTCGAAGAAGCGGGCATCAAAGCCGAGCTATACGATGAGTCCAACGTCCAAAAATTTTGGTTCTTATCGAAACCGCACGCAGCCGAAAAAGTGCGGGTAGCCGAAGAAGATTACGAACGAGCTCGTGAAGTACTAAAGGCCTTTGACGCTACTGATACTCCCTGCGATGGAGCTATTCATTGCCCGGAGTGTGGGTCGGGCCGTGTAGAATATCCTCAGTTCACACGCAAATTCATGACGCCAACTTTGATTGAGATTTTCACGGTGATGGCCCCCGGCATGAAGCGCCGGTTTTATTGTGAGGATTGTCACAACACCTGGGCGCGCGAGCCCGAGGTAGCACCCGCCGCATGGGGCGGCGAGGAAATCGATTCGCTTGGCTGGCCCCGCAAAACATAGACGTCTTCGGGGCCAGTTGAGCACTTTTGCTATTCCGGACGCACCACGGCAGTCACAAAAAGGTCGCTACGCAGATACTTCTGAGCAGCGGCTTTTATTTGTTCCAAAGTAACTGCTTCGAAGTGCTGATCTTCACGATCGCCAAAATCAAAGCCTAACCCATAGAGTTCATCCAGGGCCGCTCCGGTGGCGTGAGTGCCGAGGTCCTGGCGCGCGATTTTCTTTTGTCCGCTGATCTTTGCTTTCGAACGGCGCAGTTCCTCCTCCGTCAACCCTTCATTCCTCAACAACTCGACTTCGTTGAAAAATTCCTGTTCAACCAGGTCCACTTTCTCGGGAGCTGTCCCGCAGTAAAAAGCAAAGTAGCCGGGCTGTAATCCCATGAAATGTTGAGCACCAACGTAATAGGCGAGCCCCATTTTCTCGCGCACCCGCAGAAAAAGACGTGATCCCAGATCGCTGCAAGATTCCTGCAAGAGCTCAAGGGCGTATCGGTCCGGATGGAATAAATCCAAGCCAGGGAAACCCACAAGCACGACCGCTTGCTTTTTGTCCCGCGTTTCCATGACCCGCTTCGGTTCTTTCAAGTTGAATGTAAATACAGGGGTGGGCAGCAGCTCCCGTTTCTTCCAATTGCCGAAAAGACGTTCAACAGCAGCTTTCACCTGCTCCACCTTCACATCGCCGAAGATCGTAAGAACACAATTATTCGGAGAGGCAAGACGAGAATAGAAATCAGCTACTTCATTTTTGCCAATCGCGGAGACACTTTCTTCAGTGCCAAGACCGTCCAGTCCATACGCCGTTTCGCCGAACAAAGCGCGGCGCATAGCACGTCCTCCACTCTGCAACATGTGGTCGCGCTGGGCGCGGATGTGGGCAAGTTGAATCTCTTTCTCGCGTTCCAATGCGTCCGCTGGGAAAGTAGGATTCAATAAAACGTCACCAATCAGAACCAATCCGATCTCAAAATCGCTGCTCAGGAGTTCGGAGGTCAGACCAAAACTATTGTTGCCCCCAAAGGTATCGATACTGCCGCCGAGTGATTCAATTTCGGTCACGATCTGTGAAGCCGAACGTTTCTGCGTCCCTTTCAACAACATTTTCGCCGCAAGCTGAGTAATGCCATTGGTCTTAAGATCTTCGACGATGACGCCTCCTTTGAAGACGGCGCGGTACTCCACAAACGGGAGACGGTGATCTTCTTTCACCAGCAAGCGCAATCCGTTTGGGAGATCAAATTTCTGAATGCTCCCGACAATAGTTTCTTCAACATCAGATACTACCTGGGAGATGGTGCCTTCGGGGAGAAGAGCATAGAGGGTTCTGTTCTCCGGTTTCAGATATTCACGCGCAACCCGTTGAATATCCGCGGCGGTAACCCGTTTGACCGCATTCAAATAGCGTTCCGAAAAATTCAAATCATCCGCTGCAATCCAGCTTCCACCCAGATCCTGCGCCTGGCCCTGCATCGTTTTGCGACTGGAAAGGGTACCAGCGATAAATTGTTTGATGACTTTTGATAGTTCCTCGGCGGGAACCGGTTCCTGTTTGAGTTGTTCCAGCTCCTCCAGCAGAGCCGCGCGTGCTTCATGAAACTTTTCTGCTTCAGATGTTCCGCTCATGCCGAACAGTCCGCGGTTCCCGGGATTATAGGTCCAGGCATCCGCGGAAGTAACCAGAGCTTTGCGCTCACGCACATTCTGAAACAAGCGGGAGCTGCGACCGTTCCCGAGCAACGTGGCAAGGACATCCAACACGGGGACATCCGGATGACGAATGTCGGGGATGTGCCATGAATAATGGAAGTGCGCGAGTTCGATCGCTGCTTCTTCAATGATCTCGCGAGGCGCGGCCTGGGTGGGTTCTTCGGGTAGAACTGTCGGGGGCAGCGGCTTCGCTTTATTCTGGGCATACGCCGTTTTAATCTGGGCGATTACCTCGTCCGCTTTGATGTCACCAACGACTACAAAGAAAGTGTTATTGGGGGCATACTTCTCCCGGTAGTAGGTCTTGATGTCCTCCGGTTGCAACCGATCAAAGACGTCCCGATAGCCAATCACCGTGTAACGATATGGGCTACGGGTATAGGCGGTCTCGAACAAACGACGGCTGGCTCGACGACCCGGGTCATCCTGGTTCATGTCCATTTCCCGACGGATGACATCCAGCTCTTTCGCAAGGTCTTCCGCCGGCAAACTCGCGTTCTGCATGATATCGCAGAGAATATCGATGGCGATGGTCCCACCGGTGTTGGGGACGTTGATCCAATAAACCGTGCGATCAAACGACGTGTAAGCGTTCATGTAACCGCCAGCGTCCTGAATTTCCTGGTCGATTCGACTTCCCGGGCGAGTGGTTGTTCCTTTGAACAGCATGTGCTCCAGCACATGTGACAAACCGGCGCCAATCCATGTTCCTTCGTTGATGCTGCCGGCCTTGCACCAAGCTTGCGCGGAAACTACGGGTGCGCTGTGGTCCTCCCTCACGATGATCGTAAGGCCATTATCCAGATTACAGACTTTAACTCCCCGGGGAATGGCCGGCAGTTCTTCGTTCGATATAGAATGTGTCATGCGACTTAGTAGCGGAACAATAAGTCTGGAACCCGGATGGGCAAATCCCAAATTGCACCGTTATCTCGCCACCGCCTACTTGCGCACTCCGTACCACATATCGAGACCCTCTCGTTTCCGGAAGCCATCAGGGCCGCAGAGAGTGAGTCGGAAGACCAACTTGAGGAAAGTCCAGAACGAGAACGATCGAAGCTTGCGCCCGGAGGTAACGACGACGCCTGGCAATACTTTGAAGCCACCATGCCTTTTTAGAGCAGTCACAAACACAGCATCTTCGGTGGCATAGTGCGCCTCGCTGAATCCTTCGATCGCCCGAAAAGCTTCGGGAGTGCAGAACAGGCAGGAGCCACCAGGCTGGCCAAATATTCTCATTGCCAACTCAAAGACTGGATAGACGAGCTTGAACCAAAGGGGTAATTGTCCATCGAACCGAGGTACGCAACCTCCCCCACTCTTCCCCATGCCAAGCACCTTCAATGCACCCTTCACGATCCGCTCATTGATGAACGTGTCCGCGTCGACGAAAAATAAAACCTCACCCAGAGCTGCGCGCCCTCCTGCGTTGCGAGTTGCCGCAATCTGACGATGTTCCACTCTCAGAACGCGCGTTCCCAACTCTCTGGCAATCGCGGCTGTGTTGTCCGTGGAGGAGTCGTCTACAACAATAATTTCATAAGGAATGGCGACGAGACGCATCGCCCCTTGAATGGTCTCGACACATTTGCCTACCAACGCTTCTTCGTTATGCGCCGGAACGACAAAAGAGATTTCGGGTGGGGACGAAGCAACCATTCCGCAGATTAAATCATCCAGGAGTGAGTGACAGATTTTTCAGGTCGAAGAAGGTTGGCAGTGTTCAGACTTGCGTGAATGGCACAAGCATTGAACAAATACGCGGGTGTCAGGTTGGCGTTTTATAAAATATTGGCTGCCGGTGCTCGTCTGGATGGCAATCATCTTTTCGGCCTCGACTGGTGCGGGATCCAGTCAAAAGACTTCGCGGTTCATTGGGCCCATTCTGCGCTGGTTTAATCCGGAGACGAGTGAGGAAACGGTTGAAGCTATCCAGTTCGGGATTCGAAAAACGGCGCATATGGGAGAATATGCCCTGCTCGCTGCCCTGCTCTGGCGTGCACGGCGTAAACCAACACTTATTGGGGGCAAATGGATTCGGTCAGACGCAATTTTCGCCATTGGCATTGCCGCTCTTTATGCAATGACCGATGAACTTCACCAGTCTTTTGTGCCGTCAAGGCAAGGTAGCCCGTGGGACGTCCTGCTGGACACTCTTGGTGCGACGCTGGGTATTCTAGCCATCTGGGCTTTTTGGCGATGGCGTAAACGTGAGTGATGAAACGTCCGTTTAATCTTTTAGCGCTGCTTTATGCAGGGGGAATCGTTACCGCTGAATACGTTCATTTTCCGGTCTGGATCTTTCTTTGCTGTTCCATGCTGCTACTCGGCATAGCAGTAGGCCTGGAGAAGTTCCGGGTCCCTTCATTGATGGCTGTCCTATTCCTGACTGGTTGGACCAATGCAATTGTCCAATCAGCCCTGATCTCTCCAAATGACTTGCGACAGCATTTCGACGAAATGCCACACCTTGTTTCCGTCCGAGGCACCTTGATCGAATCTCCTCGCATTAAACTTTCGGAGGGTGATGACGGAGAGACAAGCTCGCGTTCAATTGCACTCGTGCGCGCAACTTCCTTCCGAAGGAAAGAAGCGTGGGAACCCGCCCATGGTGACATCCAGGTGACCACTTACGGACCGCTTCAAGCAGAATTCCGAAAAGGCGAGGAAGTCGAAATCAGCGGGGTTATCCAACCTCCACCGGCGCCCATTGCCGAAGGGTTGTTTGACTACCGCACCTTTTTGCGTCGGCAAGGAATCTATTTTCAATTGTCGGCTCGCAACGAAAAGGATTGGCAGATGGTTTCCACTCCGTCGTCCGCAGGAATACCAGAGCAATTTCTGAACTGGGCGCAATACACATTAAAACGCGGCTTACCTGAAGAAGATCAATCGTTGCATCTACTATATGCAATGACTCTCGGGTGGAAAACAGCGCTCGACCCCGAAACGTCTCAGACATTCATGCGATCTGGAACAATGCATATTTTCGCAATATCCGGACTGCACATTGCATTGATTGCGGGAATGCTGATTGCCCTGATGCGGGCGGCACGAGTTCCCAGGAAATGGTGTGGATGGATCGCCATCCCGATCCTATGGTTCTATACGGCGGCGACCGGATGGCAACCGTCCGCTGTCCGCTCCAGCATCATGATGACGATCGTAATTGTGGGCTGGTCATTAAAGCGACCGAGCGATCTGGTGAACTCCCTCGCAGCTGCCGCGTTTATCATTCTACTTTGGCAACCATCGCAACTCTTTCAAGCGAGCTTTCAACTGTCGTTCTTCGTGGTGTTGAGCATTGCATTACTGATGCCTCCATTTGAAAAGCTGAGACAAAATTTGCTACAGCACGATCCCTTGCTCCCGGCTGAACTCAGACCGGCATGGCATCGTTGGCTTGACCTGCCAATCCGGTTTGTCTCAATAAGCTTCATCACCTCGGTCGCGGCCTGGCTGGGGTCTCTCCCCATCTCAGCGCATTATTTTCACCTCCTGACGCCGGTCAGTCTCCTCGCGAACCTTGCGGTGGTTCCTATTTCAAGCCTCGCGCTGATGGGAAATCTTGGGAGCCTGCTGGTGGTTAACTTCTGCCCGTTCTTCGCGGAACTCTTCAATCACGCCAGTTGGTTTTTCATGACGAGCATGGTTTGGCTCAGTGACAGAGCGACAGAACTCCCCGGTGCTTACATGAATGTCCGAACACCGTCCTTCGTGGAGTTCTTGCTGTTCTATTCGGTGGTGTTCTCACTTTGCACAGGTTGGATCTTTAAAACGCGTCATAAGAAATGGGCGCTTTCTGCCATGGGCATACTTTCCATCTGCTGGGTCGCTGGATACCTTGCGGAACAACAAACCTGGAAGATCACTATCCTGCCACTCGGTGGAGGTGATTCCATTTTTGTCGATGCTCCTCGCAAGCAGGATGATTTGCTGATCGATTGCGGCGATGCCCGCTCCGCGGGGTTCCTGGTGCAACCGTACCTTGAAGCCCAGGGGGTGAATCACTTGCCGAACATGCTCCTCAGTCATGGAGACGTTCGACACGTGGGCGGTGCCAACAGTGTCCTCGCCGCCTTTTCATTTGACCGGGTTTTCACGAGCCCAATGCGATTCAGATCAATTCCCTACCGCACACTCCTGGCAGAACTGGATGCAACACCTGAATTAAGGTCAGAAGTTGCCCAGGACGCGACCCTGGCGGGTTGGCAGGTCCTGCATCCTGCCAAAGGAGATAGGTTTTCACAGGCGGATGACGGTCCACTCGTCCTGAAGAAAACAATCCACGGCAAAACATTCCTGTTTCTATCCGACCTCGGGCGCATCGGTCAGGATCTTCTCATGGAACGATACCCGGAGCTGCGGACTGATATTGTCGTTTCCGGACTGCCCCGGGACGGAGAAGCGGTGTGCAACGCTCTGATCGAGTTATTGAAACCAAAATTAATCATCATCACGGACGCAGAATTCCCTGCCACCGATCGCGCTTCACCAAAGCTTCGCGAACGTTTGCACAGCAGTGGAATCCCGGTGGTATTCACGCGGGATTCCGGCGCGGTGACGTTTGAACTTAAAAAGTCAGGCATGCAGGTTCGGGCAATAAGTGGGACTGCCCTTAGTACGAAAGCTCTGCAAGGCATCGGGCGTCAGAATTAGTTGACACATAGACAATCTACCTATAGACATTCGGACATGAGCAAGGCTCCCGTCCCGAGTGGCCCCCGCTACCAGGCATTACTCCAACTCCTTCGCACGTCAGAAACTCTTTGGAATGCCAGCCGTGTTTTTTTTGGAAAATGGGATATCAGCGCCAGCCAGTTCAACGTGCTAAATGTGTTGACCGATCAACCGGAGGGACTGACCCAGGTCGAACTAAGCAGACTCTTGATCATGCACCGTTCGAATGTGACTGGCCTCGTTGATCGACTGGAGGAACGGAAACTTATTCAACGCAAGCCGAATTCCGAAGACCGACGGGCTCATCGAGTGGTCCTGACTTCAGCAGGTCGCAAGCTGATCGAGAAAATCCTTCCTGACTATTACCGGGCGGCGGAAGAAATCTGGGGCGACTTCCCGGTTGTCCGCACAAAAGAGCTTACCGTCGATCTCGCCTCCTTGTGTGCGGGGGTTCAAAGATTTTCTGCAACGATGGAGTCGAAATGAATACCAGGCGCAACTATCCCCTGCTGCTCGCCAGCCAGTTTCTCAGCGCCTTCGCTGACGCCGTGATTCTCGCAGTCATCCTCGGGCAACTCACATTCATGCAGCAGAGGATGGAGATTACCTCGGAACAACTCCGCGATTACAATGTTCGATATACCGTCCTGTTTTTCTTGCCCTACATTTTTCTCGCACCGATTGCGGGGTACTTGAACGATAGATTCGCCAAGACACGCTGGTTACTGGGAGGCAATGTAATCAAGGCATGCGGCACGATTATCGCCGCTCTTAGTGTCTGGTGGGGATATCAATGGCAAGCTCTTGGTTACCTGATTGTCGGAGTGGGAGCGTGCGTCTATTCCCCAGCAAAATACGGTATTCTTCCTGAAATCCTTCCTACCGAAAGACTCGTTAAAGCCAATGGAACGGTTGAATTGCTTACACTCATAGCGATTCTTACAGGCCCCATAACGGGTGCCATCATGGTCGATCGACTCCCTGTGCTGATTTGTTATGTCGTCCTGATCGGGATTTTCGCGCTATCGCTCGGCTTGAATCTACTCATGACCCAGACACCTCACGATCCCACGATTCGTTTGCGGACAAGCTACAAGGCCTTTACCTCGAACTTCATGAGCCTGGCGCGTTCCCCGCGGTTACTTCGAATCCTCCTGGGAACAGGAGTTTTTTGGATAGCCGGTGCGGCGATGAAGATGAATTTCCAGCCCTGGGGCCTGGAAATTCTAAAGTATAAAAACAACAAACAAATTGCTCTTCTCGGTCTCTGGCTAGGGTTGGGAGTGATGGCGGGCAGCATTCTTGCGGGACAATTGCACAAAGTGGGTGACGTTCGCAAAACGCGGGTTTATGGATCCATGCTTGCGGCGCTGATCATGAGCCTGAGCCTCGTTCCTACTCCAATTCTCGCAGTTCCATTGTTGATCTTGATCGGAACGGCGGCCGGTCTGTTTCTCATTCCGCTCAACGCTGCACTGCAGGCAGAAAGCCATCCTGATCAATTGGGCAAAACGATCGCAGCACAGAACCTCATCGACAATGCAGCTATGCTGGCGATCGGCGCGCTTCTGTCGATCGGGATCAAAAAGGGAATAGACCCGCAGGGTGTTTTCCTTGGGCTCGGCGCGACCGTGCTGCTTTGCACTCTCGGTTTGAAGATCCCAAAACAATCGGAGCCAGCTTATGAATCCGTCACAACCAAACAAAACCATTAGTGGCAAAGAAGGACTGCTGTGGGCGTTGGGAGCTGCCATCTCGTTTCACCTCGCCTACAGCTTTCAGGCGCTGAACTTTGCCATTCTGCTGTTCCTCCATTGTTTGTTTCAGTTAAGCCACCTGAACACCACCCGTAAAAGCTTCTACATCGGGCTGGCTCTCGGGTTCGCAATCTATGGTCCGCATTTGAGCTTTTTTTTGACTCTGTTTGGCCGCGCAGCCATTGCACTCTGGCTGGTCCTGGCATTTTGGCTGGCGTTGTTTCTTCTCATGGCCAATTCCGCCACCAAGAGATTCGGTTCTTTGACCGCTGCGTTGCTGCTCCCGTTTTTGTGGACGGGCCTGGAGTATTTCCGCAGCGAACTCTATTACCTGCGGTTTTCGTGGCTGAACACCGGGTTCGTGTTCCAATCGCACTTTAGCTCGTGGTTCGGGTTTCTCGGGGTGTATGGTATTGGGCTCATCCTCGCAGGGATCGCTTCGTTCGCCACGAACCTTTCTCGCAGGCGTGCCATCATCACCCTTACCATCGCAGCGTTATTCATCGCGGTGCTGGAAAATTTACCTACTTCGAGCAGCGCAACAGATGAAAAGACTATCAGCATTGCGGGGGTGCAAATGGAGTTTCCCGACGAACCCGATGTTCTGAAAGCCCTGGACACCCTCATAAGGCACTATCCCTCGGCTCGGCTTCTCGTGCTCAGCGAATACACCTTCATGGGACCAATTCCCGAAGCGGTGAAGCTTTGGTGCAAAGCGAATGAACGTTACTTGATCGTCGGGGGCAAAGAAGTCGCAGGAGCCAACTTCTACAACACCGCTTTCGTGATTGGTCCCGGTGGTGAAATCGAATTCAAACAGGGGAAAAGTGTCCCAATTCAATTCTTTGCCGATGGCTTGCCGGCCCGAGAGCAGAAACTCTGGAATTCGCCTTGGGGAAAAATTGGGCTATGCGTCTGCTACGATCTAAGCTATCGCAGGGTCGTGGATGAACTCGTTCGGCAAGGTGCCCAGGCGATCATCGTCCCGACCATGGATGTGATGAGCTGGGGCGAGCGCCAACATAAGCTCCACGGGCGCGTCGCTCCGATCCGCGCCGCCGAATTCGCCATACCCTTCTTTCGCGTCTGCAGTTCAGGTATCTCACAATTTGTCGATCGCAATGGATTTGTGGCCGCTTCCGCTCCGTTTCCTGGGGAGAATAAGATGCTCGGGGGAAAGCTGGAACTCGGACGCAAGGGCCGTCTTCCGTTGGATCACTGGCTTGCTCCCGTGTCTGTCTTCATTACGATCCTCACTGCTCTGGCCCTCATTATCAAAGTGCTCCGTCGTGGTCCGAAGGTGATCAAGAACTAACCCGCATGAAATCGTTTCTCCGCTTTATTCTCCGTCTGCTGTTTCGGCTCCGCGCTCACAATGCGGAGGCGCTCAATGCTCCGGGGCCCATCCTGCTCCTGCCCAATCACCTCTCCTGGTTCGATTGGCTATTCATCGCCGTCTACCTGGAGGACGACTGGAAGTTTGTTACCTCCAGCACCACCGCCCAAACCAGTTGGGTTCATCGCAAAGTAATGATCAATCGGTTCACCTTTCCGGTCGAAACCGAGTCCCCTTACGCGGTGAAACACATGGCGGAGTTTTTGATGAACGGCGGCCGAATGGTGCTCTTCCCCGAAGGGCGTCTTTCCCAAACCGGTTCATTGATGAAGCTGTTCGACGGCACAGGATTTCTGCTTTTCAAAACCCGTGCGAAAGTAATCACCTGTTACTTGCGTGGAGCCAACCGTTTTTGGCTCTCGCCCCACGGTGGATGGAAAAAGCTTTTTCCTTCGGTGTCCGTTCACTTCAGCGATGTGATTACACCACCACATCCAGAGAACGTCAGCACGACCCTGGCACGAAGCCAACTCACCCGTTGGCTCCGCGATCAGATGATCAGTCAACAGTTCGAAACCGAGATGACGTTTGGCGCGGACAATATCTATGGTGCCGTGGCTTTGACTGCAGGAGATCGACCGAAACATCCGGTTCTGGAAGATGTCTCTCGCAAGCCGTTAACTTACCGAAAACTCATGGTCGGAGTGGATCTCATCGCGAACAAACTCCAGCCGCTCCTGGGAGAATCCGAAAAGGTGGGAGTCCTCCTGCCAAACGTGAACGGCACACCCGTAACGCTCTTAGCTCTCTGGCGACTCGGAAAAATTCCAGCGATTCTGAACTTTTCCACCGGCCCTGCGATAATGTTGGCTTGTGCGCAACTGGCCGGGTTAAAAAAGATCATTTCGTCCCGTGTTTTCGTGGAGAAGGGTAAGATCGATCTCTCCCATTTTCACACAGCTAAAATCGAGATTATTTTCCTGGAGGATATTCGACCAAAAATCACCGGGAGCGAAAAGCTAACGAATCTGCTGAAACACCAATTTGGCATCACCACGAAGCAGCCTTGGAAAGGTGTGTCTCCAGAAAACACTGCGGCGGTTCTATTCACCAGCGGTTCAGAAGGCATTCCAAAAGGAGTGGAGCTAACGCATCGCAACATTCTGGCGAACATTCGCCAGATGCTGGCCATTACCGATCTGCAAGATTCCGATCGCGTCTTTAATGCCCTGCCCCTGTTTCATAGTTTCGGGCTCACTGTAGGAACCCTGCTCTCTTTGGTGCGCGGGATGTTTGTGTTTCTTTACCCGTCACCTCTCCATTTTCGAGTGGTGCCCACCGTGTATTACGACACCAACTCCACTGTCATGCTTGGAACAAATACCTTCCTCAACGGCTACGCCCGGAAGGCAAATCCGTACGATTTCCGCAGTCTCCGGTATCTATACTCCGGTGCGGAGAAACTCCAGGAAACGACCGCCACTGTCTGGGCGCAGAAGTTTGGTGTTCGCATTCTCGAAGGTTATGGAGCCACTGAATGCAGTCCTTGCGTCAGCTTGAATACCCCACTCGATCCAAAGGCCGGCACAGCCGGACGTCTCATGCCGGGGATGGAATACAAACTCGAGTCCATCGAAGGGGTCGATGCGGGCGGGCGCCTGTTCGTGCGTGGGCCGAACGTTATGAAGGGTTATTTGAACCCGGACGCCAATGAAAAATTCAAGGCGCTCGGTGGATGGTATGACACCGGCGACATCGTCAATGTCGATGCCGAAGGGTTTGTCCAGATCCTCGGACGAATGAAGCGCTTCGCGAAGATCAGCGGCGAAATGGTGAGTTTAACCGCCGTGGAAGATGCATTGGCAGGAGCCTTCCCTCAGTATGGGATGCGCTGCCAAATCGCCGTGGTTTCGCAACCGGACGTGGACAAAGGAGAGAAACTAATCGCGGTTACGAATGAACCGAAGCTCACGATGGAAGAGGTCCGAGTGGCCATCAAAGCCAAAGGCCTGACCAATCTGTGCGTGCCCCGGGAGATCAAGGCAGTTCGGGATATTCCGAAACTTGGCACGGGCAAAGTGAATCATCGTGAACTCCAGAAGATGATTTCTGAAGCATGAAAAGAATGGTTCAGCTTACTGCGTTCATCGCCTACTTAACCCTGGTCGCCCCTATGTCAGCTGATACGGAAACGTTAAAGGTCCGAATACACGGAGATGATGCTTCGAAGCCGACGCTTATCTATCTGCCTGGGCTCCATGGCGATTGGCCGCTTGTGAGCAGTTTTCGACATGAAATCACCAACCACGTTCGATTTGTTGAGTTCACTTATCCGCGCACAGTTACCTGGTCGTTAGGGGAGTACGCACAGGCGGTGGCAAGCGCTCTGCTGGAAAATGGAATCACGGAAGGATGGATCCTGGCGGAGTCTTTTGGGTCACAGGTGGCGTGGACTCTCGTGAAGGAGCAATCGATGAAACCGGAATTAGATATTGAGGGAATCATTCTGGCCGGGGGATTTGTGAAGCATCCAAACAACTCGGCATCTTCATCGCCAAACAATTCACGGAGAAACTTCCACATTCATGGTTCAGGGGTTGCATGCGCGTCTACTCCAAGTACGCCCGGTTCCGACATCGGCATGCGCCTGAAACGCTCGCAAGCATCGCTGAATTCATGGAACGCCGCACCCTGCCCGACCGGAAGGCGATGACGCATCGGTTAAATCTGATATCAGACAACGATCTCCGCCCCATCGCTCGGGCGACTCAGGAGCCGGTATTTGCTTTGGCCGGTTTTTGGGATCCGATTGTGCCACGACTGCTCACGAAATATTGGCTCAACCGGAATTGTCCGGGCTTCACGGAATCAAAGATGATCTTTACGGCGGATCATAATGTCTTGGGAACGGCACCGGCTGAGGCAAGTAAGGTGGTGTTGATGTGGATGCGGGAAGGGAAAGAACGGGGCGGCGAAACCCGACCGGAGGCGGCGCAGCCCAAGCGCTACCTTCCCGGGTCTTCGCCGCGCGTCACCGCCATCCGGTCACAATGCCCGCAACCAAATGTTACGATAGCGGACTGAATCCCCATGATCCTGCAACATGAGCGGCAATTTATCTGGATGCTTTTCATATTTGCTCGGACCGGCAGGGCCCGTGCCTCCCAAAATCTCAACATGATCCTGCACGAGGATTCCGTTATGCAACACCGTGAAGCGACCCGGCGCTTTAACACTTCCATCTCCATTGAACTTCGGCGCGTGGAAGATGATGTCGTAAGCCTGCCATTCGCCCGGCTTTTTTGATGCGTTCACCAATGGGACATGCTGCTTGTAAATCGAGGCGGCCTGTCCGTCGAAGTAGGTTTTGTTGTCGTAAGAATCCAACACCTGAACTTCATACTTCCCCTGGAAGTAGATTCCACTGTTACCCCGCCCCTGCCCTTCACCTTTTACAACGGCGGGGCTGGCCCATTCGATGTGCAACTGGCAATCACCGAAACC
Source organism: Limisphaerales bacterium (assembly GCA_046597605.1). Classification (GTDB taxonomy): domain Bacteria; phylum Verrucomicrobiota; class Verrucomicrobiia; order Limisphaerales; family JACDHS01; genus JACDHS01. The sequence goes on from JBKJKE010000085.1 coordinate 14,897, forward strand.
GTCCTTCGTCTGGATTGGCCCCGTCTGCGTAACCGTGGTGACTCCATCCTTCACATCCCATTTGGCTTCTCCACCGTCCTTGCTTTGCCACTTGGATAGATCTTTTCCATCGAAGAGAACGACCGCATCAGAGGGCGGCGGTCCGGAATTGACCATTTTCGGCTCAACAATTGGAGCGGGAAGTTCCTTGGCTATTCCACAGAGAGTTATCGCGAAGAGGGCGATCGAAGGCGTAAGATACAGGGCTTTCATGCGCCTGTTATAGATACTCCGTCCATCATCGTCAATGGATCGAAACGCGGAACAAATGATGCACCGTTTTAAAATCCGGAAAGTGCCTCCGCAATGAACTGGCCAATGACTTCAAGTCCCCCCGTGATAGCTTCGTCCGGCACGAGGTCCAAACCAATTTCCACACACGTCCCTGCGGTATCGATTACATGAAATACGTTTCCTTCATTCACCTTTGAGCCATGCAAAGCCGTTTTCCAATGATCCTGTTTATTGAGAATTTGTTCCATCTCGCCGTGATCCAGCCAGACGCCGCCGCAAAAGGTGCAAACGGGTTCCTCGCTGTTTTCGGTGGAATAGAAGTGAGGCTCGCCCTCATCCTGGCCTTCTCCGGGTTCGCCGCGGCACAGTTCATTGCGGGCGAAGGCAGAAATCAGGGACGTTTACGGCTAAACGTTCCTACCCTGCGAATGGGGCGATATGCACGTTTCCGGAGACTTTAAAATGCTTCGAAAACCCCCGGAAACGCGTTGCGGCGGACTTTCAATTGCTTCGGCTGACCGCGAAATTATGTCCGGACTCTTCCGAATGCTTCGGCTGACCGTGAAATTATGTCCGGGCTCTTCCGAATGCT
>JBKJKE010000185.1:0-6308 GCA_046597605.1 Limisphaerales bacterium
AACGCTTCGAAAATCCTCCGCAACAGGGTTGCAACGCTTTTTCGAAGGCTTTGGGGTTTGGATGAGGGCGAGCCTTCTTTCTAATACTTTCACATTTAATTCCACCGAAAACAGCGAGGAACCCCAAGTAATGGATTGTCTCGCCTCTGGTTAGGAATTCGCTGATACCAAGAAAATTATTTCAGCCGTTTTTACATCGTCGCTGCACCTGAAAGAATTGTTTCACTGCCAGTGACACGTCGCTGCACGTGAAAAAATGATCCCGGCACCTCCGAACTTCGCGGAAGAGGTCCGGATTCTAACGATGGCTTTGCGGCATAAAACGGATCACGAAGTTGTTTCGCGCTCAGGAGGCGACGACCTTTTCACTTCTGGATAACAGGCGGCGGTTCGGTTAGGATGTGGTATGGAACGTCGGAAGACGCAGGCAGAGCGCGCGCTTGAACGTGTTGAGGCGATTCAACGCCTGGAACAGCAGCTTTCGGGCAGCGGTGAGCGACCCTGTTCGATCACTTCGGACGCTATCCCCGACCAAATTGCACGGCCAAAACCGAGCATGGCTTTCGTCTTTGTGGGCATCGGCATCATTGTTTTCCTAATCGTGGCACTGTGCATCTCATTTTTCTCTAAGTCCAAACAGCCGAAACAGTCACCGCAACCGGAAGCTGCCGAGGTGACGGAAATAGAATAATTTACCTCCGATTCACGAATCTCTCAGACACACTTGCAACCATTGTGAGTTCTGATCCGTTGTCGGTGTGGAGTCCATACAGATTCTTTAGCCGCATAATACGACGCACCTTTCCTCCTGCGGAGGGTTCGACGAATTGAGTGTGCAGCGGGCATTACAAAAGCAAATGCCGAATCAAAGGGCAGAAAAAGGACAAAAATGGTCTTCCAAATTCCATTGCGAGAGTCGCTCTATAATGTTGACGCACTTTCCGCCCAGGAGGTAAGCTCTAGGATCCACTTTATTATTTCATTTTTCAACCGGGCAGGGCGCATCGCGCTTCTGGTTTTCATCGCTATTGCTTTCGCGCACTCTGCCTCCGGCGTCATTCGCGATGGCGGGATTGACCCAGCCAACCTCGGCAAAGGCGAATGGATTTATTCTTTCAAAGACGCAACGAATCGCCTGGGCGGACACATCAACAGCGTTACGAACGAAGCCAGCCTTTTCCAGTATTACAAAAAAATTGGGGTCAAATACGTCATGATCAAAATGGGAACCGGTTCGACTAATTACAGCGGTTGTTACGCGACTCCCCATCAGGTCACGGCTAATCTTTGCAATATCGCCCGCACCAATGGCGTCTGGGTTTTCGGTTACACCCGTTCTTACGGCAGCAACATCGCCGGGGAGGCCGCGCTGGTTGATTCGGTATTCAACAATGGAGCAGACGGATTCATTTTCGATGCCGAAGCCGAATGGGAGAGTTCCCGGGCCTGGATTGGAACCAATGGACCGGCGCTCGCCTGGCAGTTGGGTCAGATTGTCCGCTCAAACTGGCCAACCAAGTTTATCGCCCACGCCCCTTTTCCGGTGATCTATTTCCATTCATCTTTTCCTTATAAAGAATTTGGCTATTGGTGCGACGCCGTTATGCCGCAGGTTTACCATCTTTCCAGCGCGGGATTGAAAGAATCACCGAGCGCTGTGATGAACTGGATGGATGTCAATTATCGCACCTGGCAAAATTCGTTGATTGGCACCAGCAGCGTCATTGACGGGCAAACCATTTATTGGACGAATTCCATCAAGCCCATCATACCGGTTCAAGATGTTTATGGCGATCCCGGCAACGCCGTCGGCCGGTGCAATGGCACCACCATTGCGTATCCCGATCGGGACGTGATGGAATTTATTGATTACGCCGCCGCAGATCCAAACACAGCGACGGCGGGCGGCTACAAAGGAGTTAATTTCTGGCGCGCCGATTTGCACAGCGCCGGTCAATTCGCAAACATCGCCGCCGGTTCGAGCGGCAATTTTTCAAATATCGTAAACAACATCGTTATCGATGATGCCCAGGCGACCCGTGTCGGAACCTGGACAGCGGTAAAAGTTTTTGGTTCCACCACCACAACTCCGACCTACTATGGCGCGACCGGGACGGACACCAATTCGTTTGGAACCAATTACTGGACGAAAGCGCAGGGAACCGGCTCCGCCTATATGCAATTTCGTCCCAATATCCAGAAGGCTGGCGAATACGACGTCTACCAATGGCATGTTTTTCGGCAGGATGCGGCGACGGACGTGCCCTTCCTGATTGCTCACGCCACGGGAACGAACACGGTATTTGCCAACCAACAAACCAACGACGGCAACTGGACTTTGCTCGGACGTTTTAATTTCAATGCCGGGACGAATGCGACTATACGTGTAATGGACAATTTTTCTGATCCCGCGAGCATTGCAATCGTTGACGGATTAAAACTGGTTTATGCGCCCCCCACATCCATTCCCTCTGCTCCAAACGGATTAACCGCCATCGCAATTGGCTCATCGCAAATTAATCTGAACTGGAATGATACATCGACGAACGAATCAAATTTTATAATCTCGCGCAGCACGGTTTCCGGTGGGCCTTACAACCTTATCGCCACGTCCGGTGCCAACTCCACGAGCTACACGGATACCAATCTGTCGTCGTTGACGACTTATTTTTATGTAGTCAAAGCAACCAACATTCTTGGGGCGTCGGCGAATTCTGCGCAAGCCAGTGCCACGACAACATCGGGCGTACCGACTGCGCCCATTATCAATACGCAGCCGCAAAGTCAGACTGCAATTGCAGGAGGCAATGCCACTTTCTCAGTTAACGCTGCGGCATCGCCGTTACCGACTTATCAATGGCGCTTTAATTCCTCATCTATTCCTGGCGCGACTAATAGCGCTTACACGCGAAGCAATGTGCAACTCAGCGATGCGGGGCCGTATTCTGTAATTGTTTCCAACTCACTGGGTTCGGCGACCAGCAGCAACGCCATGCTCACGGTTCATTTCTCTCTGGCGGTAAACGCAAGCGTGGGCGGTTCGGTTTCGAAAAGCCCTGACCAGTCGAGCTATGCGCCTGGTTCGGTGGTGACGCTGACCGCCACTGGAACTCCGGGTTTCGCTTTCAGTGGTTGGACGGGCGATGCGAGCGGAACAAGCAACCCGTTGAATGTCACCTTGACCACCAACAAAAGCGTCGTCGCCAATTTTGTTTCCGTAGATATCATTATCGACAATCCGGATCCGGACGTGACCTTCAGCGGTGTCTGGCAAACCGGCACGGGTAATGGAAAATTCGGTGCGGATTACCGGTTTGCTTCCACCACGAGTGGAGGCATTTTCAATGTGGTATACCGTCCCAACATAGCCGTAGCCGGTAACTACGATGTTTACATCTGGTATCCCCAAGGTAGCAATCGCGCGAATAACGCGCCGTGGACGGTTTCCTATTACGGTGGCAGCGTTACGGTTCCGGTCAATCAACAGATCAACGGCGGCCAATGGTTTTTGATCTCTTCGGCTAAACCGTTTTTGAACGGGACAGACGGGTATGTCCAATTGTCCACGGTGGGGGCCTCTCCCAGCGTCGTGTTGGCCGATGCCGTCCGCTTTTTGTATATCGGCGCGCTTCCTCCGCCCTCCATCAACGTGCATCCGCAAAGTCAATCGGCCCGAGTAGGGACGAACGTCACTTTCAATGTTGCCGCGACAAGTTCCACGCCACTCGGTTATCAATGGAGATTTGGGGGAGACAATATTCCGTCCGCGACCCAAAGTAGTTTCACTCGCTCAAATGTGCAGACGAATCATGCTGGGGCTTATTCTGTTCTGGTGGCAAACGGAGGCGGATTCGTAGTGAGTTCCAACGCCTTGCTTAATGTCCTGTTGCCGACTCCACCGCAATTTCAATCCATTACTCGCCTGCCGGATGGGCGAATCGATTTGTCTGTCTCGGGCGACAACGGAATTTTGTATTGGATCGATCTCACGACCAATCTCGTGGACTGGGAGCCATTGACCAACGTGTTGAACACAAACGGCACGTTCGAATTCATCGACGGCACTGCGACCAACCGAACCAAAGGTTTTTACCGCGCCAGAGAATAGGCTTAAGTGGGCGCCGCGGATGTCGCCTGGTAGGCTTTCCTGGTCATTCTAGAAGCAGAAATGCTTCGCTGTCACTTAATGCCTCAATCACGACGGGCCAGCCTTGGCCGAAGGAAAGGGTTTCACCGGATTGTAACAGGATATCTCTCGATTCTCCTGGTATGGTTAGCCAGAGAGAACCTTCCTGCAAATAGACTCCTTGGATACGAAAACGCTTTTGCACCGTGAAAATTTTCCCCTCCTCCAGTGTAATCTGCTCGCGACGGTTCAACGGCCCACCAGAGCCTGCACGTGCAAAAGTATTATAGAGCGAAAGCAAATCAGTGTTCATTGCCTGGACCTTCCGGTTAAACGTTTGATAAGCGGTGAGCAACTTCTCTCTCAGTGTTCCGCTGCTCCCCTGCGTAACCAAAAAGTTCGACTTCATGCAAACTACAATGCGCCATCGTCCTTACTTTAACAGATACACCTGACTATGTTTTCCCCTTTAACAGATGCAACTGTACAGGTTGTATTCAAGCCCATCTGTATCTGTTCAATTGGATGCTTTTATAAGAGATTGAGCAATCCGCGGCATGAAAAAAGAACCACTGTATGAACAACTGGCGGCGCAACTGGACGAAATGATTCGGAGCCGATCGTTGCGGCCCGGAGACCGCGTTCCTTCCGTGCGGCAATTCAGCGCACAACAACGGGTCAGCGTTCCCACTGCGCTGCAAGCCTACGTCACGCTGGAAACACGCGGATTGATTGAGGCGCGACCCAAGTCCGGCTTCTTTGTGCGGCCCCGTTTGTCAGATTCCATCCCCCAACCAAGGGAACAGCTGAGGGTTTCCAAAGTCACGGATTTCGCCAACACGGACCCCTTCGAATCTCTGCTCGCCGAGCATAATAATCCGAAAATGATTCCGCTGGGAGCGGCCTTACCCTGTCCAAGTTTAATGCCGGGCGAGAAACTGATGCGCATTCTTTCCACTATTGGCCGACGGTTGGGAGCTAACAGTATTGGATATGACACCGCCCCTGGCAGCGAGGTTCTTCGAGCCGAGATCGCGCGGCGTTCGCTGGAGTGGGGGTGCGCTCTCCAAGCCAGCGAATTCATCATCACGGTGGGTGCAACTGAAGCGGTCTCCCTCGCATTGCGCGCCACCTGCAAACCAGGAGATACCGTCATCGTAGAGTCCCCCACTTATTTTGGCCTGGCCCGGGCATTGCGTGATCTCAAGTTGAAGGCATTGCCGTTGCCGGTGGATGCGAACTCCGGCATCAATCTCGATCTCCTGGAGAATGTTCTTCGGACAAAACGAGTGGCCGCGTGTGTGGTCATTCCCACATTCCACAACCCGGTAGGATTCGCCATGCCGGATGCTAACAAGCTGAGGCTCTTCCAAATCCTTTCCAGTCGCGGAATCCCAATCATCGAAGATGACGCCTATGGCGACCTGCAGCACGAAGGAGTTCGCCCCCGCTGCGTTAAAGCGTTCGATCCCGATGGATCGGTCATTCTCTGCAGCTCCTATTCCAAGACTTTGGCACCGGGATATCGTGTGGGTTACATCGTGGCTGGTCGTTGGCATGACCGGGTGCTTGCTCTCAAGCGCACCAGCACTCTCGGAGGTTCCACCCTCGCAAACCTCGCTGTCGCGGAGTTTTTGAAGAACGGCGGTTACGACCGTTATCTGCGCTCGGTGCGACACGCCTATCGCAACCAGGTAGAACAGATGCGGGAACTTGTGGTGCAACACTTTCCCGCGGAAATCTGCATGTCACGTCCGAAAGGCGGATTCGTGCTCTGGTGCGAATTGCCCAAAGCGATTGACTCATTGGAACTGTTCCAACGTGCGCGCGCCGCCGGAATCACGATCGCGCCCGGGCCGTTATTCTCCCCGGACGGCTGTTTTAGAAATTATATTCGGCTTAATTGCGGATATCCGGTGAACGGAGCGATTGAGCGCTCGATCGCCACGCTTGGTCAGAATGTCCGGCAAATGCTCAAAACGGCTTAACCCAGGTATGATACTGCCGCGAGGGTTATTATCCCTTCCGGCATAAGAAACGGATCTCTTGGATTATCAAAATTACGCCCATTCTCCGGCCAAAAAGATGGGCAATCCGCCGAATGAAGGTAATCGGAGGAGTAAAACCTCCCCAAACCCGGGAACGAAGGCGATCGGAGAGGAAGAATCTGGGCGTTCCCTGG